>CAYRFP010000028.1:0-15172 GCA_964423675.1 uncultured Oscillospiraceae bacterium | reverse complement strand
TGGGGAACGCTTTGACAGGCATCCGAGCCGCAGTTGGAAACCACGCGATAGCCATTTTCCAGCTTTTCCTGGGTGGCAATCTTGCCAATGGCGCGGAGGATGGCGGCCAGCGCTTCGTCGTTCAGCACCGCGGCCTCGGTAATATTGGCAACATGCGCCTTGGAAACCACGAGGATATGGACGGGAGCCTGAGGCTGAATATCCCGGAAGGCATAGCAGAATGCATCCTCATAGACCTTGGTTGAGGGGATTTCGCCTGCGATAATTTTGCAGAACAAGCAATCGTTCATTATTTTTCTCCTTTCATGCATGCGGATTCATCCAGGAAGATGGGGTTGGTCCAGGCCTGGCGGCCCTGCGCATCCACTACCTCAGCGCGGATATAATCGCTGCCCTCCTGCACCTTGATCTGCCCGGCTCGCATATTCGTGCCGTTGATTTGCGCATAGGGCACCCGGAAATTCCGGAAGCGAATCTGGCTGACGGGGGAACAGAGCACATGCGCCACGCCGTCTTCCACATAGAAATCATAGATTTCCGGGCCGCAGGAGGCATAGAAAGCGCCAGCTTTTAGAGCCTGGAGAATCGAAGAGGCCTTCTTTTCAGCCTTCACCCGCACAAACCCCAGCCCATGCTGATAAACCTGATGGGCATCGTCGCTGGCCACGCCGTAAATCCTCCGGCCATGACAGAGCAGTTCATCCCAATAGGCGGCGTGAGCATCCAGGCCGTCCTCCGTGGCACAGGCGCTGTTCCAGATTTCCATCAGGGAAAAGTCATTCAGTTCTTCGATTTCGCTTTCACCGATACCGCTCCATTGAGGATGGCACAGGATGGGCAAATTTCCTGCCGCTTTCACCTGGTCGATCAGGGGCTGCGCCTCGCCCACGTGGGAAACATATAGGGACGGAAAGGACTGGTCCTGCGAAAAGCCGTTATCCGCTTCGGCCCCCACCGAGACTACATGGACGCAATGCACTCCGGCGCAGGGAACGGTAGCGTCCAGCTCCATGCCAGGCAGAATCAGCAAATTCGAGCCGGGAACAAAGTTTTTGTAATTATAGAGCCGATGATCCGTGAGCGCCAGAAAATCAAACCCTGCCTGCTCGAAAAGCCGGATGACCATTTCCGTGGCGCCTTTGCCGTCTGAGCGGGTGGTATGGCAATGAAGGTTTCCCTTGAGAAAACGTCCGGGCGCAAGGAAAGCGGTCTGGCGAATCTGCATAGGGTATCCCATCCTTTCTATCGTTTCCTGCTCATCAAGCTGTTAATGCAGCAGCTTTTTCAGATCTTTCACCGTTTCGGCAAACACCTGCAGAGCATCGTGCACCACATCGGGCTTTTCCATATCCACGCCCGCATAACGCAGCGCTTCCAGGGGAGGAACCGAGCAACCGGCGGACAGGAACCGCTTGTAATCGGCCACAGCCTTGTCGCCTTCCCGCAGGATACGGCTGGCAATGGCCACAGCGGCGGAGAAGCCGGTGGCGTACTGATACACATAGAACCCGCGATAGAAATGCGGAATGCGCATCCATTCCACCTTCACCACATCGTCCACATGGCATACTGCGCCATAATACTTCTGGTTCAGGCCGTAGTACACCGCGTTGAGCGCTTCGGCTGTCAGCGCTTCGCCCCGTTCATGCATGGCATGGGATTCCTTTTCGAAGGCGGCGAACATCGTCTGGCGGAAGACGGTGGTGCGGAATTCTTCCAGCAGCTGATTGCACAGGAAAGCGGAGGCCTGCGGATTATCCTGATATTTTTTCATCAGATGCCGCATCAGCAGCACTTCGTTGCAGGTGGACGCCACCTCGGCCACAAACAGGGAATAATTCGCTTTGGCGAAGGGCTGAGTGCTGTTGCTGTAATAGGAATGCATGGCATGGCCCAGTTCATGCGCCAGGGTCATCGCACCTCCCAGATCATCGGTATGGTTCAGGAGTACATAGGGATGCACGCCGTAGCAGGAATTGGAATACGCGCCGGAGCACTTGGCCTTGTTTTCGTATACGTCCACCCAGCCGCTTTCGTAGGCTTCCCGCAGCTTGGCAATGTATTCCTCACCCAGAGGCGCAAGGCCTTCGCAGACTAGATCAAAGGCTTCGGGATAGGTCATTTTCATATCGAAATCGCGGATCATGGGAACATACAGATCGTAGAGATGCAGCTCATCCACGCCCAGTGTTTCCTTGCGCAGCTTCAGATATTCCGCCATGGTCGGCAGCGCCGCTTCTACCTGCTCCAGCAGATTATCATAAACCGATTCGGGGATTTCCAGAGGCTGCAGAGAAGCCTGGCGGGCAGAGGCGTAATGCCGGGCCCGGGCACGGAACACATCGCCCTTCACCGAGCCGGCGTAAGCAGCGGTCAGGGTGGCGGAGAATTTTTCAAAGGAGCCGTGCAAGCCTTCAAAGGCTTCCTTGCGGATGTCCCGGTTCTGGCTTCTAATCAGGGTGCCGTAATTGCCATGGGTCAGCTGGTGCTTTTCTCCGTCCTCCATGGTCACCATCGGCAGGGGCAGATCCACATCGTTGAACATATTGAACACCTGGCTGGCCACGCCGCACACTTCTCCGGCAGCAGCCAGCAGCGCCTCCTGATCGGCAGACAGGGTGTGGGGCTTTTGCAGGATTTGCAGACGGATCACTTCGGAATACTCCGCAAAGTCCGGCGCGGTCATCAGCGCTTCCAGGGTTTCCGTGGGCAGAGCTTGCAACTCGGGATCGAGGAAGGAGCAGGCGCTATTGGCGGAAACATACAGGGAACTCATCCGCGCGGCCAGCGCCTGACGGACGGGATCGCTGCTGTCTTCATCCTGATACATAAAGGCGTAGGCTCCCAGCCGATCCAGCAGCAGATAAAGGGCATAAACGTCCCGGATGGCCTGCTTGGGATCCTCTGCTGCGTGGCCCTGCCAGCGCTTCATGTTTTCCGTAGCCTGCTTGGCCTGACTAAACGCCGCTTCAAACGCTTCGGTGGATTCGAAAATATCGTTCAAATGCCATTGCCAGCGAGGGTCCATTTCCTCGCGCTTTTTTAATTCCTGTGCCATCGTAATAGCCTCCCGGATTATTTTTTATCTCTTATATTTTATCACGAAACCCTGCGGGAAGAAAGAGGGAAAGCACAAAATAGACGAAAAAACAGGAAGAAGGGGGATGCAATGAAGGGGGATACTTCAATTCTTCATCAAAAAGAGTGTCGAAAAAACTTTTCGACACTCTGACAGAAGAACGCCTACAAGGACGCTGCCCCTGAAAAAAGCTTCATTGGAGGAACAATTCAATAACCGGCACTTCCATGTTCGGCTTAACGGGCGGCAGATACAGCACCAGCAGATCATCGCGCTGAGCGGTACCCTCAGAAAAATGATGCACCCGCCCTTCACTCATTTTGATCTCACTGCCATCATGGAGGAACTGCGCGTATTCCACCTTGCCCGCCAGGCCATAAATCGGCAGCGTTTCAAAGGGGTAGGCAAATAGATGCAGATACAGCCGCTTTCCGTCCTCGCTCTGCGTATAGCGGCAATCTGGCGGGCAGGTTTTCAGAAGCTCCGGCTCGGCCATGGTGCAATTATAGATGGAGCGGCTATTGAAATGCATCCAGCGCTCATAAACGGCCAATGCGTTTTTAGCCCGGTCGTCAAATTCACCCCGGGCCGTTGGCCCCACGTTCATCAGCAGGTTGCCGCCGCAGGAAACGGTGTTCACCAGCATGCGGATCAGCATTTCTGGGGATTTCCAGGTGGCCTCATCCCGGTGATACCCCCAGGAACCGGAGAAGGTCTGGCAGGCTTCCCAGGTGACAAGTTCGCCGGTTTTCGGATGCCGCACCCAATCGGTGACCTGATACTGCTCCGGTGTCCACAGATCCTGTTCCAGGCCGGTGCGGTTATCAATAATGATTTCCGGCTGTAGGGCCCGGGCAGTAGCAATCAGCTTTTCGGCTTCCCAGTCGTCCTTTCCCTTGCCCTTCATCCATTCCCTGCCCGGAAGTGGCTGATTATCGGGATAGGAAAAATCAAACCAGAGGATGTCGATCTTGCCGTAATTGGTCAACAGTTCGGTCACCTGGTCGCGCATATACTGGGCATAAATGCGCATGTCCCGGCCCTGATTCTGTTCCAGCGCATCGGGATCGTTGCGCCGGGGATGAAGCATGTCAATGGGGAAATGGGGGTGATGCCAGTCAATCAGCGAATAATAAAAGCCCACCTTCAGCCCCTCGGCCCGGAATGCATCCACATATTCCTGCACCAGATCCCGTCCGGCGGGGGTGTTGGTGCATTTGTAATCGGTATACTGAGAATCGAACATGCAGAAGCCCTCATGGTGCTTGGTGGTCAGCACGGCGTATTTCATGCCAGCTGTCTTGGCTGCCTTGGCCCATTCCCGGGCGTCGTAAAGATCGGGATCGAAATGGTTAAAATATTTCTGATATTTTTCCTCCGGGATGCATTCCCGGTTTTTGATCCATTCATGGCGGGCGGGCAGAGCGTATAGCCCCCAATGGATAAACATGCCGAAGCGGTCTGCCCGGAACCAATCGGTGTTGCCGGGGGATTTGCGGATAACATAGCTGCTCATGGCGCTTCCTCCTTTTGCTGCGCTTGCTTTGTTGCGTTCAATAGCTGAGATTATTATAATCGATATGGCGAAAGGAAGCCATGAATTTCTGAAAAAAAGTTATACATTGCGGCAAAGTGACGAATTTCTCACAGAAAAGTCACGTAGCCGTCACCGGTGTATGATAGAATACTCCCGTAAGAAGGAGGCGAAAGCCATGAATATTTTGAAGGTGGAGCATCTAAGCAAGGTTTATGGGAAGGGCGAAAATCAAGTGAAGGCCCTGGACGATGTGAGTTTTTCCGTGGAAAAGGGAGAATTTATTGCTATTATCGGCCCCTCTGGCAGCGGAAAATCTACGCTGCTGCATTTACTGGGCGGCGTGGATCGGCCCACGGCGGGCCATGTCTTTGTGGATGGAACGGACGTTTACGCCCAGAACGAAGAACAGTTAGCTATTTTCCGCCGTCGGCAGGTGGGGCTGATCTATCAGTTTTATAATCTGATTCCCGTGCTGAACGTGGAGGAAAACATCACGCTGCCGCTGCTGCTGGATGCGCGGAAGGTGGATAAGCTGTATCTGGACACGCTGGTGAACACGCTGGGCCTAAGTGCCCGGCGCAAGCATTTGCCCAATCAGCTTTCCGGCGGCCAGCAGCAGCGGGTGTCCATCGGCCGGGCGCTGATTAACACGCCCGCACTTATGCTGGCCGATGAGCCTACTGGAAACCTGGACAGCAAAAACAGCGCGGAGATTATGGATCTTTTGCGCCTGGCGAACCAGCAATATGGCCAGACACTGCTGGTGATTACCCATGACGAGCGCATCGCACATCAGGCGAAACGGATTATCACCATTGAGGACGGCCGAATTTCCGCAGACGAGGTGATGGGCTGATGAACGTGATGCATCGAGTGGCTCTGCGCCAAATGCTCAGCCAGAAGCGGCGCACGGTGATTACCATTCTGGGTGTGGTTGTGGCAGTGGCCATGATCGCGGCGGTTTCCTCCTTCGGCGCGTCCTTTATGGCGCTGTTTCAGCGGATAAGCATTGCCAATGACGGGGAATGGCATGCGAAGATTTATAATACCTCTGCCGAGGATCGGGCGCTGATTGCTGCGCAGCCGGAGGTGCAGGCGGTGTTTGTGGTGGGGCGGCTGGGCAATGCTCCGCTGCTGGAACGACAGGGCTTTTATTCTAACGCAGAGATCTATTCCCTGGATGAGGCTGGCATGGATGCTATGCAGATTCAATTGCTTCAGGGCGAAATGCCTAAGGCGGAAAACGATGCTTTGATTACGGAGAGCCTTGCGTCTGCTGCAGGTATGCAGTCGGGGGACATTCTGGAAACGGAGCAGGGTAATTATCGCGTTTGCGGCATTGCCAGCATGGGTCCGCTGGAGAATAACGCTTATGGAGCGGGCGAAACGCCTGTTTTGCTGCGCCAATCCGACACGACCCGGGATGCGGAAACAGAAGCATGGGTTCGGCTGCGCCAGCCGGATCGTTCTATCGAAAGCTGGCTTCAGGCGCTGTGCGAAGAGATTCCCGGCGATCAGAATTATGCCACTAATTCGGAGTTGCTGATGTATATGGGGGTCAGCAACAAGTCGATTATGATTGCTATTTGGCTGATGGCCGGGATCGTGCTGCTGATCATCATGGCTGCCGCTGTGACGCTGATTTACAATGCCTTTGCTATTTCGATTACGGATCGCACGGCGCAGTTTGGCCTGCTCTCCTCTGTTGGAGCGACCATGCGCCAGCGGCGCAAGGCGGTGCTGTTTGAAGCGTTGGTGATTGCCGCCATTGCCATTCCGCTGGGGCTGGCGTTTGGCTATCTGGGGATTGGCATTACGTTTTCCATTGTCAGCGGGCTGCTGAACCGAACCATGACAGCGGGTACGGCGCCTATTGATCTGAAGCTGGTGGTGGAGCCCAGTGCGTTGGCGCTGGCGGTGGGGCTGGCGCTGATTATGGTGTTTCTTTCAGCCTGGATTCCCTCCCGGCGTGCCGCGAGAATTTCGCCTATGGAAGCCATCCGCAAAACGAAGGATATTAAGCTTAGCGGCAGAAAGGTAAAAACTTCCCGGCTGATCCGGCTGCTTTTCGGCTTTGAGGGCGAGCTGGCTATAAAAAATCTCAAGCGCAATAAAAAGCGCTATCGGATTACCACGCTGTCTCTGGCCATGTCTCTGGTGCTGTTTCTCTCCGCGTATTCCTTTACCCAGTATCTGACCGGCTCATTCGATCTGGCACAAACGGAAGTGGATTATAACGTGTCGCTGGGCGCGCATCTCATCCGCGATGGACAGGGGGAGCCCGTTGACTATACCGCGCTGGATGCGCTGCAAAATGAGGCGCTGGCCGTGCCATATGCGGATCAGGCCACGGCCTATACCATCTTTTCCGGGCAGGATTTTCGCGTTGCTCCGGATTCGGTTCAGCCAGCGGAAGCGCTGGAAGCGCTGATGGCGGGGGAGGAATACTGGATTGGCGTGAATCTCAAGGCCATGGATGACGAAGCGCTGGTAGTTTACGCGCAGGAAGTGGGCGCGGATCTGGATGCACTGCTGGATCCTGAGCATCCCGGCGCGATTTTGATTAACAGCCTGCGGATGCTGAAAAACCAGAAGATTCAAACCGTGCCGCTTTTGACGATTGCCCAGGGGGACATGCTGCATGTTCTGCGAAATGATGCGGAAGAGCAGACGTTCTGTCTGGCAGCGGTGACGGCAGATTATCCGCCCAGCCAGGAAAGCATGCTGAGCCGCCCATGCGTGACACTGATCGTATCCCAGCGGGTGATGCGCGCGCTTTATCCCGACCTGTCGCCCTCCCTGAGTATTTTCTATACAACGTCTCAGGCAAATCAGCTGACACAAGTGCTGGAAGGGGTGCTGGCATCGCATGCATCCATCCTAACTGTACTGGACGAGGAGGAATACAATCAGAAGATGGCGGAGGATACGCTGATTTACGGCAGTGTCTACAATTACGACAAAGTGGTGCAAAGCAACAAGGATATGCTTACGATCATAAACATCTTCGCGTATGGCTTTATCACGCTGCTGTCAATGGTGGCGGCGGCGAATATCGTGGGCACGATTTCCACCTCCCTGATGCTGCGCAAGCGGGAATTTGCCATGCTCAAATCGGTGGGAATGGGGCAGCGAGCCTTTAAGCGAATGATTCGCTACGAAAGCATTTTCTACGGCCTGAAGGCCATTGTGCTGGGGCTGGTGGTCAGCATCGGCGTAATCTATCTCATCTGGCGCGCCAATCAAACGTCCTTTTCCTTGGCGTTTCAATTGCCGCTGCCGCAGATGGGTATTGGCGTGGCCGGCATCTTCGCACTGGTGGCCGCCACGATGGCCTACTCCACGCATAAGCTGCGCCGAGACACGATCCTGGAAGACCTGCGGTTAGAATAAAAAACGGGCTGTCGAATTCACATATTCGGCAGCCTTATTTATTGTGCAAAGAAAGGAGAAATCAAAAAGCGGGTGTTTCTGTTAGGAGAAACGCCCGCTTGCTTGATTTTGTTTGGGATTATTCTTCGTCTTCGGTCCGCTTTGCCCGGCGATTATGGCGGCGAGCAGGCTTTTGCACGGGCTCTTCCTCAACGGGAGCAGCTGCATCCTCAGTGGAGATATCCGTCGCTTCGGCTTCATCTGTCGCCCGGGACACGCGATAGCCGCCTTCTCCATCCGCAGCGGGCATATCCTCGGCTACAGGCGTATCCGCTTCCGGCATCTTTTCCAGAGGCTTTACCAGTTTTTCATGGGGAAGCGCTTCTGCCACAGGCTCCATTTCTTCCGTATCTTCGGCGCGGTATTCCTCGTCAAAGGCGCTGTCTGTATCGCCGTCTTCCTCTGCGGGTTCGGTATAATCCCGGCGCTCAGCCAGATCCAGATGGTCATACGCAGCATTGGATTTGCTCTTGTTCCGCAGCCGCACTGCCGTGCTCACCAGGAACAGTAGCAGACCCAGACCAAAGATCGCGCCCACAGCCACTGCTGCGGTCATCAGCCCGTTCCGGGCTTGATAAAGCACGATATCAGCCGGGGCGGCTGTGACCAGAACCGGCGGAGCCACCGTTTCCACTGGCACCTGCGTGGGCGCAGCCGTGGGAGCGGAATAGGTGATTTGCAGCGTGTTGGATTCAAAGGAAACGGTGTTTTGCATGGAATCCTTCACCGTGGCGGTGAAGCGGAATTTGCCCGCCTGGGAAAGCGTGAAATCCCGGGTCAGGGTGGTGGAAGCGCCGGGCTCCAGGGAATCAATGGTGAAAATCGAGGTGGATCCATGGGTGATTGCGATCTTTTCCGCTTTGATGTTGCTGTTGTTGGTCACCACCAAATGGAACCGCACGTCGGACGGAGTTTCATGGATGGATTCCTGGTCGCTGGTCAGGTTCAGCGTCAGCAGCAGCGTTTTTTCCGGGTCAAACACGCCGATGGTCAGTTCCTCGGAGGTCATGGTCTTGGTTTCGCCGGTGTTATCCGGCAGCGTTGCCGTCACCTTAAAAGTGGCCGGCTCCATGAGAATGAACTCCTTCTGCTCCGTCACCGTGGCGCCGGCGGGGATGGACAGGTTCGTCAGGATCTCGCCTTTTTTCTCGTCCTTTACCGTCACATTGGAATAGGCCACGTTGCCATCGTTCTGGAACGTTACCACCAGGGTGGCGGCCTCACCGATATTCACGCCCTGGGTGGGGGAAGACAGTGAAAGCTTCAGGTTGGGTTTGGCCAGCGGGATTGTTGCGTCCTCGATGGTTTCCTTTAAGGTGGCAGTGCTTCCGCTGGCCTTATAGGTGATCGTGGCGTTGCTGGTCAGATCCGCATTGCCGATCTTGGAGGTAAAGGTCAGGGTTTTCTTTTCCCCGGCCTTCAGGGCGCTGACGGTCTGAGCGGTCTTGGAGATATTCTCCTTCACGCGGATGTCTTTCAGATCCACGTTGCCACTGTTATACAACTCATAAATCACCGACGCACTGTTTCCGCTGCGCACAACTTCCGGAGAAATGGTACGGGTGACGGAAAGCTTCACCCGCTCGCCGGCGAATTCCACCCGGGCTACGGCCTGCCGCGTGGTTTCCACCAGCTGCCCCGAAGCGTCCGTCAGATGATACTTCAGCGTATAAGCGAATTCGCCTGCATCCAGCTGCGCCTGCGTTACCTTCCATTCGCCCTTCCAGGTGCGGAATGCGCCGTCAGACAAAAGCAGAGAGCCGCCGTCTCCAAAGGAGGCGACCAGGTTTCCGTCCGGATCATAGAGCGAAACCGGATCCAACATATCGGTGGAGCCGGTGTTTGCCACCCGCAGCGAAACGGAAACCTCGCCTGGCTCCGTCAGGCTGGCGGGGGAGACTTCCAGCGTAAAATCCACCGGGTCGGTTTCCGCCTGCGCCGTGAGCGTCAGGCAGAAAAAGAGCGCCATAAGCAGGAGAACGATCCCTGCGCGGCTTATCTTGTTTCGGGCAATCATTTCTTTGCCCCTCCCTTCTTCCAAGCGGGCCATACGCCGCCGGGAGAAAATATCCACTCTCCTGCATTTTAGTGCAAGAATGCGCCGCTGTCAAGCAAACGGCGCATATTCCTTCCATTGGAAGGCGATATTTTACATTTATTTGCCGATTTTTCGATATTTTTCCCAGGAGACCGCCAGAAGCGAGCGATCCTGGGTATAGGTGATTTTCTCCAGCGCTTCGTCAAAGCCGAAAAACGCCGCTTCGGTATAGGGCGGAACGGGGGCAGTTTTAGTTTGTTCAGCGGTCATGATGAACCATTGGATGCGATTGCAGACCGGGCGGCCCCGGGTCATGGAATAGAATTCATAGCAGGTTTCTCCGGCGCTGGCCAGGATCTTTGCATCCACCCCGGCCTCGGCCTTCACCCGATCCAGAGCCACCTGACGCATCTCCATGCCCTCGCGAATGATGCCCTTGGGCATAACCCATTCGTTTTTCTCATTCTTTTGCAGCAGCACCTGATCTCCACAGAAAACGATTCCCCCCGCGCAATTTCGAAACAGCATTGCGTTCGCCTCCTTATAATGTGTTTTTCTGCTTTTATTCTACCATACTTTTTTATAAAATCAAGGCAAAGCGAAGTTCAGCGCGGCGTCTGTTTCCGGAACATTCACATAGGAGGAGGGCACGTCGCCCACGATAATGGATTCTGCCACCAGAACCTGGCTTTCCAGCGACACTTGCTTGGCACCGCTGGGAATGACCAGGCGCACGGTGGTTTTCAGGGAAAGATAGATTTTATGACGGGTTTGGTTAATGCCGGCGGATTCAAACTCTGTGGAGAACGCAGCGGACACGGCGCTCACCGGCACAATCCGCACATGCACATACGGCCCCAACGCCGAGAGGAACGGGACGCCCAACGCAGCGCCCAGCGGGATGGAGACGCTTTGGGCTTCGGCGCTTTCCAGCCGTGCCTGGGCACGCAGAGCGGTCTGAGCGGCCAGCTGGTTCATGCGTGCGGCGTTTGCTTCCAGCATAGTCACACGGCCCTGGCTATCTGTGCGCACGGTAATCATTTCCGAATAACTGATTTGGCCGCCCGCGCTATCTTCCACGGCTTCATTAATGTATTCCACGGCCATGGCTTCTGCTCGGGCGCGAGCCATATTCAGAATAACTTCTTCCAGGTTCTTTTCAAGCACAAGAAACAGGGCTGCCAGAAGCAGGGCAAGGCAGAGCACTGCGCGCAGGATTTTTTTCCATCGGCTCATGGGGCAGCGGGCCTTGCTCTTTTCAGTTTGCGGCATGGCGTTCACCTCGCTCTATCATATGCCCGGCGTTTCGCAAGCATGTTAGCAATTACCGCGAGTTTATCAGGGACTACGGTCTCCGATGTACAGGGGAATGATTCTTCTGCCCCCCCATATTGAGAAAAGTCAAGCGTTGTAAAATGAACAGAGTCCGCGAGTTTATTGACAGGGGCCTGAACGCCGCTCAGGCGCTGCAACGGGATGCTGCGATAACTTCGTTCCTCTTGTTCCACGCAGAGAACAGCCGATTCGATTCGTCCAGGCAGAATTGTGAACCGAGTCCAGGGGTGAAACCTCTGGCGCGGGGCGCGTAGTCCCGTACGTTTCTCTACAGAAATTTTTTGCCTACAATGAAACCGCCCGAACATTTCGTCCGGGCGGTTTTGATATCGATTGTGGATCAATTCAAGCTTCACGATAGCTTCTCAAATGCGGGTCTATGAACCTTTCCATATGAGAGGCAGCAGCAGATTATTCCACGGAGATCAGATAATAATACAGCGGCTGGCCACCGGAATGCACCTCTACATCGCAATCCGGAAACATATCCTGGAATTCGTCGCACAGCGCCTGCGCATCCTCTTCGCTGGTTTCCTCGCCGTAATAGATGGTAATCAGGCCATCGTCTTCTGTGACGATCTGGCGCATCATCTCCACGGCCACGTCCCGGGGCGAAGTTGCCTTGAATTCCACCTTGCCGTTATGCAGGCCGATAATATCGCCTTCGGAGATATGCATATCTTCAAATTCGCTGTCCCGCACGGCGTAAGTGATCATACCAGTGCGGACGCGCTGCGCTGCTTCTTCCATCCGATCCGCATTTTCCTGAGCAGACAGATCCGGCTGGAAGGCCACGGCGGCAGCAATGCCCATGGCCACGTTTTTGGTGGGCACAACGATGACCTGCTTTTGCGACAATTCCGCCGCCTGCTGCGCGGCCAAGATAATATTGCCGTTGTTGGGGAAAACAAACACAGTTTCTGCGTTCACCGAATCAATGGCTTTTTGCAGATCTTCAATGGAGGGGTTCATGGTCTGGCCACCCTCCACTACGCAATCCACCTGCAGATCCTTGAGGATCCGGGAGAAGCCTTCGCCCAGGGAAACGCTGACCATGCCAAAGGGCTTGGGCGGCTCCTTGCGTGCCTTTTCTTCTTTGCGGCGGATGTTTTCCCGGCGCTGTTCCACCATATTTTCGATCTTCAGATTCACCAGTTCGCCCAGCGCCAGGCCATGCTGCAGCGCCTTGCCCGGATCGTTGGTATGCACATGCACCTTCACCAGCGACAGATCGCCCACCACCAATACGCAATCGCCGATGCGGTTGAGCTGGCGGCGGAAGGTGTCAATATCTGCTTCCTTGGCGGTTTCCTTCAGGTTTTGAATGAGGAATTCCGTGCAATAGGCGAATTTGATCTCCTCAATGGAATCATGATCGTCTTCAAATTCTATGGGCTTGGCTGCTTCATCCATATCGGGAAGCGCCTCGATCACTTCGCCCCGCAGGGCGGCAGCATAGCCGGTATAGATGGTCAGCAGCCCCTTGCCGCCTGCGTCCACTACCCCTGCCTGCTTGAGTACCGGCAGCATTTCGGGGGTGCGCTTGAGGATGGTTTCGCCGCTGGAGAGGATGGTGGTAAACAGAGCGTCGAAATCATTCGGCGCGGCCTGTGCCTGGCGCAGCGCTTCCTCGGCGATGACCCGCGCCACGGTCAGGATCGTGCCCTCCTTAGGCTTCATGACGGCTTTATACGCCATATCCGCCCCGGATTTAAGCGCCTTGGCAAAATCCATGGGCGTGAGGGTTTCCAGCCCTTCCACTGCCTGAGCAAAGCCCCGGTAGAGCTGGCTGGTGATCACGCCGCTGTTACCCCGAGCACCGCGAAGCGCGCCCTTGGCCAGCGCGGCGGCGGCTTCATCCGCCCGGGCGAATTCCTTCTGGTTGATTTCCCGGGTGGCGCTGGCCATGGTCAGCGACATGTTTGTGCCTGTATCGCCATCCGGCACGGGGAACACGTTCAGCGCGTCCACGGCCTCCCGGTTTTTCTCCAAAAGCGTCGCTCCGGAAAGCACCATTTCCCGCAGCAGAAGCCCGTCAATTGCTTGTACCTGAATCAAAGGATTTTCCCTCCGTTCATTATCGGAGAAAGGATCACACCCGGATCCCTTCCACAGAAATGTTGACGGAGCGAACCTTAACCCCCGTCATGCTTTCCAGCTTGTAACGGACGACCTCGACGATCGTCTTGCATACCTCGGCTACAGAAATGCCGTATTCCACCACGATGAACAAATCCACATCCAATTGATCGTCCACCATTTTTACCTGCACGCCCTTGCTCAGGTTTTCCCGGCCCAGCCATTCCACCAGACCGTCCTTGGCGCGCTTGGAGGACATGGCCACGATTCCATAGCATTCCAGCGCGGCGTAGCCGACAACCTTCAGCATCACGTCCTCTGAAATATAGATCGTGCCGATATCGTTCTTAATCTTGCATTCCATTTTCTTCGGAACCTCCTTACGCCGTTCCTGACCCGAAGGTCACTTTATAGTATAAGGTATTTTGGCCCACGATGCAAGCATTGAATTCATAAAGCCGGGATTCTGCCGTAATTTTTCCGGGAAAAAGGGGGTGAAAAGCTGCAAAAAATACGGACGGGAGGGTCGTTTTTTCGGGAAGAAGGACAACGGCTGTGGAGAAAAGGGACGCATCTGCCGGGACAAATTTCTCCCGCTTGCGCTTTTTTTGACCAAAGAGCGGAAAATGCGCAGGAATTTTGCCAGCCCAGCCCTTGCCAAGCGGGGGAAAATATAGTATAATCAACCAATGACACGGGTACGGGCTTTTTTGCCTGTGGCCCGGAGACCTACCCACAAACCTGTTAATCCAATTCCGAAAGGAGCAAATATTCAATGGCGAAAAAGTATGTGTACCTCTTCACCGAAGGCAACGCGAACATGCGCGAACTGCTGGGCGGCAAGGGCGCGAATCTGGCCGAAATGACCAACATTGGTCTGCCCGTTCCTCAGGGCTTCACGATTTCCACTGAAGCCTGCACCCAGTATTATGAAGATGGTCGCCGCATCAATGATGAAATCAAGGCGCAGATCATGGAATACATCGGCAAGATGGAAGAAATCACCGGCAAGAAGTTCGGCGATATGGAAACCCCCCTGCTGGTTTCCGTCCGTTCCGGCGCGCGCGCTTCCATGCCTGGCATGATGGATACCATTCTGAACCTGGGCCTGAATGAGAACGTGGTGAACGTAATTGCTGCTAAGTCCGGCAATTCCCGCTGGGCGTGGGACTGCTATCGCCGCTTCATCCAGATGTTCTCCGACGTGGTTATGGAAGTGGGCAAGAAGTACTTTGAAAAGCTGATCGACGCGATGAAGGAAGCCAAGGGCGTAACCTTTGACACCGAGCTGACCGCCGATGACCTGCATGAGCTGGCCAACCAGTTCAAGGCCGAGTATAAGAACCAGCTGGGCAAGGACTTCCCCGATGATCCCAAGGAGCAGCTCTTCGCCGCGATCGAAGCCGTGTTCCGTTCCTGGGATAATCCCCGCGCTAACATCTATCGTATGGACCACGATATCCCCTATTCCTGGGGTACGGCTGTGAACGTGCAGATGATGGCCTTTGGTAACATGGGCGATGACTGCGGCACCGGCGTGGCCTTTACCCGTTCTCCCGCGACCGGCAGCAAGGGTCTGTTCGGCGAGTTCCTGACCAACGCGCAGGGCGAGGACGTGGTCGCCGGCGTGCGTACTCCCATGCCCATCACCGAGATGGAGCAGAAGTTCCCC
>CAYRFP010000027.1:0-27702 GCA_964423675.1 uncultured Oscillospiraceae bacterium | reverse complement strand
CCGTGAAGGCGGCCATACTGTTGGCGCTGGCGCTGTGGTGCGTATCGCCGAATAAAATTGCGTGTCGGCCCGTGGTCGGCGTTTCGCCGGCCCGGCCGCCATTGATGGGGCGTCCCATGCGGCGGCCCCCAACCCCTAAGAAAGAGGTGTTTTCACATGGCAGCCAAGGAAGCGCGGCAAAGTATCGTGCTGGCCTGCACCGAGTGCAAACAGCGCAATTACAATAAGAAAAAGAACAAGAAGAACACTCCCGACCGCCTGGAACTGAGCAAATATTGCCGTTTCTGCAAAAAGCACACTGTTCACCGCGAGACCCGATAAACACAAGGATGTGACAATCATGGCAGACGAAAAGACCGTCGTGAAGGGGAAAGAAAAAGTATCCTTCGGCACGAAGTTTGTGAACTTCTTTAAGAAGCTGCCTGCCACCATCGCTCGTCCCTTCAAGAATATGTGGCATGAGCTGCGTAAGGTCACGTGGCCGAGCCGCCAGGATCTGATCAAGTATTCCTTGATTGTGCTGGTATTTCTTGTGTTCATGGGCGTGGTGATTGGCCTGCTGGACGTGGGCTCCATTGCTCTGATCAAAGCTATCAAGGCGATCTAACAGCCGATAGGAGAGACCAAAATGTCCGAAGACAGACCTGGCACCCTGGAATGGTATGTTGTGCATACCTACTCTGGCTACGAAAATAAGGTCAAGGACAACCTGGAAAAAGCGGTTGAAAATAATGGCATGCAGAACCTCATCACTGAGGTGATGGTGCCCACCGAAGAGGTTGTTGAAATCCGGAATGGCAAGCGCGTAACCACGCAGCACAAAACCTTTCCTGGCTATGTGCTGGTTCATATGATCATTACCAATGAAAGCTGGTATGTGGTTCGGAATACGCGCGGCGTGACGGGCTTTGTTGGCCCTGAAAGCAAGCCTATCCCCTTGACCGCCGACGAGCTGGACCGGATGCTGAACAGCGCTTCTAACCAGGTCGAATTCCGAATCGCTGTGGGCGAAGAAGTTCGCATCTTGTCCGGCCCGCTGGAGAATTTCACTGGTGTGGTTGAGGAAATCGACGCCATGCGGCAGAAGCTGCGTGTAAAGGTGAAGATGTTCCTGGGCCGTGAAATGCAGATCGAGGTAGACCTCGATCAAGTCGAGAAACTCGACAAATGAGGAAGCGGAGCGCCTGAAAGGCAAGGCAGTCCGGCAGGACTGCTGATGCTCCATTCCACGCTTTCCGTTTTCAGTGGGAGGCAGCGCTTTTTTGGGCGCAGCCGCCATTACCACATGCTTTAAGGAGGTGCCATCAAAAATGGCAAAGAAAATTACCGCGTTCATCAAGCTGCAGGTTCCCGCCGCTAAGGCGACGCCCGCGCCGCCCATCGGCCCTGCTCTCGGTCAGCACGGCGTGAATATTCCCGGCTTCTGCAAGGAATTCAATGCTCGCACTGCTAAGCAGGAAGGCCTGATCATCCCCGTTGTTATCACGGTGTTTTCCGATCGTTCCTTCAGCTTCATCACCAAGACGCCTCCGGCTCCCGTGCTGATCAAAAAGGCGCTGGGCCTGGAAAGCGCTTCCGGTCGGCCCAACAAGGATAAGGTTGGCCAGCTGACCCAGGCGCAGGTGCGTGAAATCGCCACCACCAAGATGCCTGACCTCAACGCTGCTTCTATCGAAGCCGCTATGAGCATGGTCAAGGGCACTGCCCGCAGCATGGGCATCACTGTTGCCGACGAATAAGAAGCGTCAAGGATTGATTTGTGGGAGGACATAGCGCCGCTATTACCACAGGGAGGAATTTAAGATGAAACACGGCAAGAAATATACCGACAGCAAGAAGCTGGTCGATACCGCTAAGCTGTATGATCCCGCTGAAGCCATTGAGCTGGTCAAGCAGACAGCCAAGGCTAAGTTCGACGAAACCATCGAACTCTCCATCCGTCTGGGCGTTGACCCCCGTCATGCGGACCAGCAGGTTCGCGGCACCGTGGTGCTGCCCCATGGTACGGGCAAGAAGGTTCGCGTGCTGGTGTTCGCGAAGGGCGATAAGGCGAAGGAAGCGGAAGCTGCCGGCGCTGATTTCGTAGGCGATGCCGATCTGGTGGCCAAGATCCAGAGCGAAAACTGGTTCGGGTTTGATGTGTGCGTTGCTACCCCTGACATGATGGGTACCATCGGCCGCATCGCTCGTTTGCTGGGCCCCAAGGGCTTGATGCCGAACCCCAAGTCTGGCACCGTGACCATGGATGTAACCAAGGCTATCCAGGAAATCAAAGCCGGTAAGGTTGAGTATCGTATCGATAAGACCGCTATCGCGCATTGCCCCATCGGCAAGATTTCCTTCGATAACGACAAGCTGGTGGAAAACATGCAGACCCTGATGGACGCCGTTATCAAGGCGAAGCCCGCGACTGCCAAGGGTACTTATATTAAGTCCCTCTACATGAGCAGCACCATGGGTCCCTCCATCAAGATCAACAGCCTGAAGTTCTGATTTTATCAGACATGAGAGTTGCCCTGCTGACGTTCGCGTTAGGAGGGCAATTTTTATTGCTTAGACATCTAATCTGTGAAAACCCTATCAAACGCTAATGCATACACATGTGAAAACCCCTTTGCAGGCCGAATTGGCACCGCAAAGGGGTTTGCTCGCAGGTATAAACTTTTAGGCAGACTGGGAGATGGCATACATGCTGTACAGGGAATGATATATGCCATGCTTGTCCATCAGTTCTTGATGGGTTCCCTGTTCTTCTACGCCCTTGTCCGTTAACACCCAAATGACATCCGCATTACGAATGGTTGTAAGCCGATGAGCGATTGTAAAGGTGGTACGCCCCTTGGCCAGTTCTTCCAGAGATTTCTGAACAAGCAGCTCGCTTTCGTTGTCCAGGGCGCTTGTGGCCTCGTCCAGAATCAGAATGGGCGGGTTCTTCAAGAACACCCGAGCAATAGACAGACGCTGTTTCTGTCCGCCGGACAGTTTTACGCCCCGTTCGCCGATGTACGTATCGTAGCCATTGGGGAGTTGCGTAATGAATTCGTGTGCTCCAGCGCGCTTGGCGGCCAGCAGCATTTCCTCATCGGATGCACCAGGCTTGCCATAGAGGATGTTATCCCGGACAGTTCCGGAGAAAAGATATACCTCCTGCTGCACCATGCCGATTGAATTACGCAGGGATTTCAGGGTAATTCCCTGGATATCCTGGCCGTCTATGGAAATATGGCCTTCAGTTACGTCATAAAACCGAGGAATCAAATTGCAAAGCGTGGTCTTGCCGGATCCGCTTGGCCCGACAATAGCGACGTTCTGACCGGGGGACACATGCATATTTAGATCGGACAGCACCTCATGACTTTGATCATCTGCATAATGGAAACTTACATGATCGAAGGAGACATCACCCTTTACCGTCCCCAGTTCCTTCGCGCCAGGATTGTCTTTGATTTCTACAGGGGCATCCATGATTTCACAGAATCGCTCAATGCCCGTCATGCCGTTTTGGAACTGCTCAGTGAATTCCACGATGCGTCGAATGGAGGTGAGCAAGGTGGAAATATAGAGAAGATAGGCCGTGTAATCGCCCACGCTGATCTTTCCCGCTGCAAGGAACAATGCGCCGGCCATGACCACAACGATATACATCAGTCCGTCGAACAGCCGTGTTACCGTGCCAAAGCCCGCCATGTAGCGGTAGCGCATATCCTTGAGTTTCAGGAACGCCAGATTACCCTTGCCGAATTTTTCTTTTTCAATTTCCTCGTTGGCAAAGGATTTCACCACGCGAACGCCCAGCAGGCTATCCTCCACCTGTGCATTGATTTCACCAACCTGATGGCGGGATTCTTTAAAGGCGACTCGCATTTTTTTTCGAAAATAACGCGTTCCGATCAGCATAAAGGGCAGAAGCACAAACACCAGCAGTGTCAACCAGACGTTCATATTGCAAAGAATGCAGAAGGAGACGATGATTTTTACGCCGGCAATCAGCACTTCTTCCGGACCATGGTGCGCAAATTCTGTAACGTCAAACAGGTCGGAAGTGATTCGAGCCATGATTTGGCCGACCTTTGTGTTGTTAAAGTAAGAAAAGGAAAGCTGCTGGAGATGATCGAACAGATCCGTTCGCATATCCGTTTCCAGCTTGGAACCGATCACGTGGCCCCAGTACTGCATGAAATAGTTGACGGCGGCGTCAATGATTCGAAGCAGAATATACACACCGCCAAGTTTCAGAACCCAGGGCGTGGTAATGGCGGTATAGTCTGTGACAGCCTGATTGGTAATAGCGCGAACGATCAGGGGAAAGACTACTTCGCACAGGGTGGTCAGCAATGCGCAGCACAGATCCAGAATCATTTCTGTGCGGTATTTTCTGTAGTAGGGGAGAAAGCGCTTAAGCAGCGCGGACAGGGGCATGCTGTGCACAGCATCTTTCTTCTTTGGCATGGTTTTCTCCTTTCTCGTTTTGGGAATCAAAGGCGCAAAGCGGGGCGGGCATTTAGGCTTAGATCAGCCAGTTCATCCCGACGAAGCCGATAATACGCGGCAGAGCCAATCATGGCTGCGTTGTCGCCGCACAGATTAAGCTGCGGCATGTACAGAGGAATTCCACGCTGGCAGCAGGCACGTTCCATTTCGCGGCGCAGAAGCTGATTCGCGGAAACACCGCCGGCCAGCACCATCTTGTTCAGATGCAGTTCATCTGCCGCCAGCATGGCTTTGTCTACCAGTTGGGAAACCACTGCATAGCGGAAGGACGCAGCCAAATCTGCATCGCAGAGACTTTCTCCTTTTTGCCGGGCATTATGGACGGCGTTGATAAAGGCAGTTTTCAGGCCGGAAAAGGAATAGTCGTATCGCCCTTCCACATGGGGCCGGGGGAGCCGCAATGCTTTGGGATCTCCCTTTTCCGCCAGCTTATCCAGCAGCGGGCCGCCAGGATAGGAAATGTTTAGCACGCGAGCGGCCTTATCAAAGGCTTCCCCTGCAGCGTCATCCTGGGTTTGCCCGATGATGCGGTAAACGCCATAATCCTCAACCGAGAACAGATGGCTATGTCCACCGCTGACCACCAGCGCGGCAAAGGGCGGCTCCAAATCAGGGGAGGAAAGGAAATTTGCGCAGATATGCCCCTCAATATGATTGACGGGAACCAGCGGCTTCCCCGCGGCATAGGCCAGCGCCTTGGCGCAGGAAACGCCGATCAGCAGTGCGCCCACCAGTCCGGGGCCATAGGTGACGGCCAGAGCATCCACATCGCGCAGGGTCATCCCCGCATCCTGCAGCGCAGCGTCTACCATTCGATCCACCTTTTCCACGTGCGCACGACTGGCGATCTCCGGAACGACCCCGCCATACAAAGCATGCAGATCAATCTGGGTAAATACGGCGTTAGAAAGAATGGTGCGCCCGTCCTCAATTACGGCTGCTGCTGTTTCATCGCAGCTGGATTCAATGGCCAGAATACGGATATGTTCCTTTTCCTGCAGCTGCGTCAAAGGGGTGCGGCTGAGTTCTTGTTTGTTCATTGGATTGCAGTTCCTTTATATCGAAATGAGCAGGGGGCTTCGTCAGCGAAGCCCCTTGAAAGGCGGTTATATTTGCGCGTCTTCTTTCCGGCCTACCTTGAACCAGGCAACGATCACGGCGAGCATAATACCCAGAATCGGCAGCAGATTCTTCAGCAGCGCCGAGCCGTACCATTCAAAGAATGAGAGCGGCATCAGCGCGACCAGCAGATCTGTTTCCGGGTTGAGGAGCCACAGATCATTGGAAAACGCGACCTGATGAAACGTCCAAAACAACCCCTGAAAATTAACCAACCCCCAGACAGCCAGTCCAACGCCAAGCCCCAGCAGTACGATGGACGCATAGGCAAAGCCGCGAAAAGCTTCCTGAAGCATCCGTTCCCGCTCCTTGGAGAAGCAATAAAGCGCCGCCAGAATGCAGACCGTTAAACCGCCTGCAATCCAGCGAACCAGCTTCAGCGCCGTTACAATGCCGCGAACATCTGCCAGATGCAGGTTTTCCTTTTCAGAAAAAGCGTTCACCAGCTGTGTGCTATCGGAGGGAGACGGCAACTGAACCGTATCAGTTTTTCCATCCAGATATTTGGAGATGGCCTCGGCGTAAGTGGGATATTCTGAGGCTAGCACACCGAAGGATTTCCCCTGGGCGAAGGAATTGAAACCGCGGGTGATCAGATCGGTATTGGTAACGCAGGCGGCAGCAATGGAGCAAAGAAGCGCAAGCAGCCCCATAAGTCCTAAAAGGGAAAACAGCACGTGTTTACAGATTTTTTTCATCGCCATTCACTCTTTCCCCGGGCTTACTGCATTTTCAGATACGCTGTAGTGAAGCCCTCCAGGTTGCCGTTCATAACATCCGCGATATTTCCGGATTCAAAGCCGGTACGGTGATCCTTTACCATGGTGTAGGGCTGGAACACGTAGGAGCGGATTTGACTGCCCCATTCGATTTTCTTCATTTCACCCTTGATATCCGCCATTTCCTGCTCCCGCTCACGCTCACGAAGCTCCAGCAGCTTGGCCTTCAGCATTTTGATACAGGTGGCACGGTTCTGCACCTGGTCGCGTTCGGTCTGGCAGGAGACAACGATACCGGTGGGAAAATGGGTCATACGGACAGCAGAGGAGGTTTTGTTAACGTTTTGTCCGCCAGCACCGCTGGAATGGTAGGTGTCCACCCGCACTTCCTTCATATCGATTTCAATCTCCGAATCGTCTTCTTCCAGCATGGGGGCCACATCCAAGGAAGCGAAGGAGGTATGGCGACGGGCGTTTGCATCAAAGGGACTGATGCGAACCAGACGATGCACACCCTTTTCGCCTCGCAGATAACCATACACATGATCGCCGCTGACCTCAAAGGTGACGGATTTAATGCCCGCTTCATCGCCGTCCAGCAGATCCAGCAGCTTCACCGTGAATCCCATCTGTTCGCAATAGCGGGTATACATGCGATACAGCATGCTGGTCCAGTCCTGCGCCTCGGTTCCGCCCGCGCCAGCATGGAGAGACAAAACGGCGTCGCAATCATCATATTTTCCCCGCATCAGCGTTTCCAGAGCCAGGGTTTCTGTGTCCGCTTCCAGACGCTGGATTTCTGCGGCGATCTCCTCGATCATGCTGTCATCGTTTTCTTCCTGCGCCAATTCAATCATGGTATCCGCATCATCACAGCCAGAAACCAGGGAATTGTAATGCTTAATTTTTCCTTCCAGGGAAGCAATGCGGCGATTTACGTGGGTAGACCGATCCAGGTTATCCCAGAAACCGTCTGCGTTCATTTCTTCATGCAGTTCCTGCAGCTCACGATGCATATCGTCCATATGCAGCCCTTCGCCCACTTCCTTCAGCTTGCTGCGCAGGGCGGCGATTCGGGCGGAAAATTGTTCTAATTCTACGATCATAAAATGCGCTCTCTCCTTTTGCGTGGATCAATGAAAAAATGGGGAAAGGAAGTCTTTACGGCGGCTCATCCCGGCCGATGCGCGATGACATTCAGCCTTCTCCGGCGTTTCGGCCGCAGCAATTCTTATACTTTTTGCCGCTTCCGCAGGGGCAGGGGCTGTTTCGCCCAATTTTTTCGCCCGCCTTTACCGGTGAGCGCGGAGCTTCCTTGGCGGGGACAGGACCGGCATGGCGAATCTCCTGCACGGCCTTGGCTGCCGTCTGTCGCTCGGGCGTCCGTTCAATCTTCAGCAAATACAGCCGACGTACCGTGTCTTCCCGAATCAGGCGCACCATTTCCTCGAACATGTCATAGGATTCCAGCTTGTACTCGTTTACAGGATCCCGCTGAGCATATGCCCGCAGCCCGATGCCGTCCCGCAACTGATCCATCGCGTCGATATGGTCCATCCAGCGCATATCAACGGCTCGCAGCAGAATGGCTCGCTCCAATTCGCGCATATCAATGCACATTTCAGCAAAATGATTTTCCCGTTCCTCATAGAAGCGGGTAGCGGCCTTCTTCAGGAAGTCCAGGGCATCATCCTTTTGATAGGAAAGCAGGACGTCCCGGTTAGCGTTGATGGTTCCGCCAGGGATGCACAGGCGTTCCGTATAGTCCCGCAGGCCGTCCAAATCCCATTCGGCGGAAGAATCGCCGGCCAGGAAGCGGGTGCAGGCTTCTTCAAGGAGGCTGTTAACCATGCCTATGACCACATCCCGCATGTTTTCGCCCCGTAGCACCTGAAGCCGCTGGCCATAGATAACGCCGCGCTGCTGATTCATAACATCATCGTATTGCAGCACGTGCTTGCGCACCTCGAAATTGCGGCTTTCCACCCGCCTTTGCGCGTTTTCAATTTGCTTGGTCAGCATCCCGGCTTCCAGCGGCGTGTTTTCGTCCATGCCCAGCTTGGCGATAAGGGGCTGAATCCGTTCGCCGCCAAAGAGGCGCATCAGATCGTCTTCCAGCGCGATAAAGAACTGGGAAGAGCCCGGATCGCCCTGACGTCCAGCGCGCCCCCGCAGCTGGTTATCAATGCGGCGGGATTCATGGCGTTCGGTGCCGATAATATGCAGGCCGCCCACGGCTACCACCTTATCGTGCTCCACATCGGTGGTTTTCTTATATTCAGCCTTTAACTCCTGATACCGTTTTCGAGCAGTCAGGACTTCTTCGCTGACGTTTTCATTAAAGCCCGTTGCGGCTTCGATAACGTCCTCGGGAATTTCATCCTGGCGCATGGTACGCCGGGCCAGGAAATCCGGATTGCCGCCCAGGAGAATATCGGTGCCGCGGCCGGCCATATTGGTGGCGATTGTAACGGCTCCGAAATGCCCCGCCTGCGCCACGATGGAAGCTTCCCGGGCATGATGCTTGGCGTTCAGCACTTCGTGGGGGATACCGCGTAGCTCCAGCATACGGCTGAGCAATTCGCTGACTTCCACGTTGACCGTGCCCACCAAAATGGGCTGGCCGGTCTGATGGCGCTTAATGATTTCTTCCACCACCGCATCGTATTTTCCTTTTTTGGTGCGGTAGATCATGTCGTTCAGATCTTGGCGGATCATGGGCCGGTTGGTGGGAATCTGCACAACGTCCAGGCTGTAAATGCCCTGGAATTCGCCCTCTTCGGTCTTGGCCGTACCCGTCATACCGGAGAGCTTTTTATACATGCGGTAATAATTCTGAAAGGTGATGGTAGCCAGCGTTTTGCTTTCCCGCTCTACCTTCACATGCTCTTTGGCTTCAATGGCCTGATGGAGTCCATCGGAATACCGGCGACCGATCATCAACCGGCCCGTGAATTCATCCACGATCACCACCTGATCATTTTGCACCACGTAGTCTACGTCCCGCTTCATCAGGGCATTGGCCTTCAGCGCCTGAATCAGGTAATGGTTCAGGTCGTTGTTTTCAGGATCAGAAAGATTATCCACATTAAAGGCGGCTTCTGCCTTGCGTGTGCCCTCTTCGGTGAACACCACGGCCTTATCCTTTTCTTCTATAGTATAATCTTCGTCCTGACGCAGACGGGAAACAAACCGATCCGCCCGTTCATACATATCGGTGGACTTTTCGCCCTGACCGGAAATGATCAGCGGCGTGCGGGCTTCATCGATTAAAATGGAGTCCACTTCGTCCACGATGGCAAAGGCGTGACCCCGCTGCACCATGTCCTTTTCATAAAGCACCATATTATCGCGCAGGTAGTCAAAGCCCATTTCGTTGTTGGTGCCATAGGTAATATCACAGGCATAGGCGGCCTTGCGCTGTGCGCTGTTCAGATCATGGGTGATAACCCCCACGCTCATGCCCAGAAAACGATACAGTTTGCCCATTTCTTCGCCCTGGAAGGAGGCAAGATAATCGTTTACTGTGACGATATGCACACCGTTTCCAGCAATGGCGTTCAGATAGGCGGGGAGCGTTGCCGTCAGGGTTTTGCCTTCGCCGGTTTTCATTTCGGCGATGCGGCCCTGATGCAGCACGATACCGCCGATCATCTGCACCCGGAAGGGGCGCATGCCCAGGGTGCGTCGGCTGGCTTCCCGAACCACGGCAAAGGCCTCGGGCAGCATATGATCCAGGGTTTCTCCGTTTTGATAGCGCTGTTTAAATTCTGCCGTTTTCGCGCAAAGAGCCTCATCGCTCAGGGACTGAATCTGCGGCTCCAGCGCATCAATCTGATCGGCGATTTTCATTAAAGGCTTTAGCTGTGCATCATTGCCAAAGCCCATCATTTTTTTTAGAAATTCCAGCATTTACTTTCTCCTTGTTCATGCATTGGGCATGGATTTGCTGAGAAATCATCCACGCCACCAGCTTTTATTATAACACGTATCTGCCCCATCCCGCAACCAAAACGGCAAGAAATTCTTTGATTCGCAGGAAAAAAACAGAGGCCCCGGGCCATCGGCGGCATGCCCAAAAGAATAAAGGGGGAATCGGCAGCAGAATATCTGCACCGCTTCCCGCAGGCTTAATTGTTTTTTAGAAGCCATTCAAAAATTTGTTTGGCAATCGGTGCGGCTACGGAGCCGCCGCCCCCTGCGTTTTCCACCACAATGGATAGAGCATAGGGCGCGTCTTCTTCGTCCAGGAAGCCGATGAACCAGGCGTTGGTGTTTTCTTGGGTATCCAATTCTGCCGAGCCGGTTTTTCCGCAGACCTTAACGCCGGAAATTGCGGCGCGAGTGCCAGTGCCGCCTGTGATAACGGAACGCATATACTCCTTCATTAACGCGGCGTTTTCAGAGGACATTACCCGCCGGTAGACCTTTTCTGAGAATTCTGCCCGCACAGTACCATTCTGGGCAATGGCTTTTTTCAGTAGCCGCGGCTCCATCATCACGCCATCATTGGCCACGGCAGCGGAAATCATGCACATATGCATGGGCGTTGCCACCAGAGCACTCTGCCCGGCACCGGTCCAGGCGATTTCTCGATCGGTACGGTTAGCTGTGGGATATGAGGAATTTTCTACTACAAGATCCTTGAACAAAAAGTTATCGTTGAAACCGAAATTCTCTGCTGTTTTGCGCAGCTTCGCGTCTCCCAGCGTCAGCGCCAGCTGCGCGAAGGTGTTGTTGCAACTGACCTGGAACGCCCGCAGCAAATTGAGCTGGCCATGCTGGGTGGTTTTTCCGGCGGCAAGGTCTGTGCCTGCATCGGTGATCACCTGCGTGTCGACCTGAAAAAGCCCATCGCAAAAGAATGCCATGGTGGTCGCATCCTGAAAATTTTCCAGGGCGGATTCGGCGGTAACAACCTTGAAGGTGGAGCCGGGGGCGTAAAGCCCCTGAATAGCCCGGTTGTAAAAGGGCTTTTGCGCATCCGCCTTCACGCTGTCGGTGATGTTCTGAGGATCAAAATTGGGGAAGGATTGCTCGGTCAATACCTCGCCGGTTTTGTAATTCATCACCACAATCGCTCCGCTTTTCCCGCTGGGGAAAATGGAGTCAATATAGGCGGCTAGGGTGCTGTCAATGGTTAGTTGCACATTGTCGCCCTGGCGCGCCTGGCTCTTTACGGAGCAGCCAAGCCGTTCCAGAAAACTCATATTAAAGCCATAGAGGTAAGAGGAAAAAAAGGATTCTGCTCCGTTATTGACATTGGATTTGCTATCGCCAACCACGTGAACCGTTGCTTTTCGCACATCCAGCGATTGGGCGTAAACCCGTTCGCCGTCCAGGGTGGTGGCCAGAACCATGCCATTTCGATCCAGAATATCTCCGGCAATCACATTTTTCTTCCGGGTACGAACGAAGGTATTTGCCGTAGAGGAAAACCAGCGATTGCCGTAGGTGGAAATGCTGTAAGCGCCATAACCAATCAGCAGCGCAAACAGGCCGCAAAGCAGCAGCGCGATGCGCAGGATGTTTTTCCGCAACTGTTTCATTTCAGATCGCCCCCTTGCATGGCCAGTGCCCGGTCTGCATGTACGCCGGCCTCATTGCAACTGGCTACGCCCTGCAGCAGCCCAATTACGCAAAGGCTGGATACCATGGAGGTGCCGCCATAACTGATAAAGGTCAGCGTTACGCCGGTGAGCGGGATCAGCTTGATGTTTCCGCCGATGATGACGAAGGCTTGCAAGGCAATTAGTGCCGAACAGCCAACGGCCAGCAGCGCGTGGAACGCCGTGCGAGAGCGCCGGGCGATCATCACGCCGCGAATAATGATGAATAGATATGTACATACCACGATCACGCCGAACACCATGCCAAATTCATGCAGGATCACAGAAAAAATAAAGTCGTTGTAATATTCGGGGATGACTGAAGCATTACCC
The DNA here is from genome assembly GCA_964423675.1 of uncultured Oscillospiraceae bacterium. Classification (GTDB taxonomy): domain Bacteria; phylum Bacillota; class Clostridia; order Christensenellales; family Aristaeellaceae; genus RUG563. The sequence continues at coordinate 15,431 of CAYRFP010000027.1, read as the reverse complement.
AGGCCCAGCCCAACGCCCCAGGCCCCACCATTGACGATGGCGATGAGACTTTGGACGATCTGATATCCCGCGCCATCCACGTCCGTCCAGGGATTAAGCCAAATAGCCACCCGTCGCTTAACATGGGAAAACATTTCATAGCCCATCAGTGCCGCGCCGCCGCCACCCGCCAGCCCTGCGCCGATCAGCGGCAGGCTGCCCGTGGCGGCATACAGAAGCACTAGTGTCACGCCGTAATAGAGCAGCGCTGTACCCAGGTCTTCCTGAAACATCAGCAAAAGCAGGCAGCCGCCCACGAACAGAATCGAAAAAACAACTTTTCTTCGAGCCAACCAATAAGAAATGCAAATCAGCAGTGCCAGCTTCACAATTTCGCTGGGCTGCATGGAAAAGCCGCCGACGGTAATCCAGTTTCTCGCGCCATTGCGCTTTTCGCCAATCAGCAGCGGCAGCAGCAGCAGCCCGAAGCTGGCTGCCATCATCAAAAGCGAGAGCCATTTCCAATCCTGGATGTACCGCACTAACAGAATGCACAGCAGCATCGCCGCCACGCCTACGCCATAATTCATAGCCTGGGTCAGCCCGCGCTCCGGGCTTAGCCGATAAAGCACCAGCACGCCCAGGGCACAGAGGAAGTTGGTAAGGGAAAGCAGCAGCTTGTCTGCCGGAAACAGCTTGGGAATGCCAGCCGTGCCAACGAAGATTAGTGCGGGAACTGCCAATGCCAGCAGCACACATTCCCAGGACCCGTCCTTCAGCGCCAACAGAAGAAACGCCATGAAGAAAAAGGTCATTACGGCGCTGAGCAGCGCCCGGGATGCGTCCGGGCGGCGGGGCCGTTTTTTTTCGCTGCTTTTAGGCTCTTTTTTCACGGCCGCCTCCTCCTTCCGCGTCGGGGAATCGGGCTGGCATAGGGCAGCCCTTCGTCATTTTCTTCTTTTTCCTGGCTCTGCTGCGCCTGCTCCAGTTCTTCCAGGGAATAGGCGTAATCCCAGGTCATCTGGCCGTCTTGGGTATAATCGCCCCGATAAAAGGAAGTACCCTTTTCTGCGTAATCTGTCTGCGCAAACTGTGGAATCGCTTCGAAAGGCGAGGGCACTGTGTCGTTGTCCCAGGATTCAGCGGCTTCCGGCTCTGCGCCGTTCAGGACATCTGCCTGGAACTGCATGGGATGGGGCATTTTCAGCCCGGCAAACAGCCGAACACGCAATACCGCATCGCCCAGCTGCAGCTGCGTTCCATGCAGCGCATGTGCAGGCCCCTTTAACTCTACGCCTTCCATAAACAGATGATTGCCTAAATGGGGTGTGATTCGCAGCCCTTTGCCATCTTCAAAGGCAAAAAGCGCATGACGACGAGCCACGCCGTTTTCCTTTACCCGGATATCACAGGCCCGTGAGGATCCGATCACGCCCTCCCGTGGCAGCGGCTGGCTTTTGCCGGTGCGAAGATTCACGATTTCGCCTACCAGCCCTGCATCGGGCAGGCTGCGCATTTCCTTTTTATATTGTCGGGCATCTCGCCGCATCCAGCGGTAAGCACGCCATAAAATGATGGCTCCTATAGCTACGAATACGTATCGCATCAGCAGCGCCAGCAGCTCATAGGTTTCGCTATCCATTGCGTCTTTCGCCCCCTTTGCGTTTCTGCATGGAATAAGTATAGCATATTTTTACGGTGCCCGTCCATGGTACGAAAACGAATTTCCTGTAAATTTTGCAGAAAGCAAAAAGGCGTTTTCTTCTGCAGAAAACGCCTTTGCCAAGCGATGAAGTTACGGTAATTGATTGTTCAGCGCGTTCAGGGCCTGGGTGAAGCCCATGACGGAGAACTGCGGCCGATCAAAGGAGCAGGTATAAATCACCTCGCCGCCGTTTGCGGGATCAATCAGCAAAACCAGGTTGCATTCATCATTCTGAACAATGCCGCGCATTTCCACCAGCTGATAATCCAGCACTTCATCAAGAGAACGTTGCATCTGCTGCGAAATGGCGCTTTGCAGGGATGCATTCATCCGCTGAATCGGAAGCGCAAGTCCCTGCGCTTGTGCCTGAACGGATTGATTGTTGTTCAGGATCATTGAATAAACGCAGGCACCATTGTCCGAGGGATCTAGCCAATAGGCTTCCAAATAACTGGTATCTGTCGAATAAAGAATCTGGCAGCTAAGCCCGTTCATCCTTGGATCCATTCCCAGAATGGATTGGAACAGCGAGGCGGCCGCATCCTGGATGGCGGCCATTTCTGCGGCGCTAATGGTATTTTCGTTTCCACCCTGAGCATACAGGCAATCGCTGCCCCGATAAAGCAGATCTCCTTCCAAATTATACGTGGGGGAAGAAAAAGCTTCCAGCTGCCCCAGCGCATCCAGTACGCTTTGCTCAAGCAGAGAATTGGACGAACCCAGGAAGGAATCCAGTGCGCTTCTTTCCTCTGCAGGGAGGCATTGGCTTAGATAGGCAAGGGCTTGCTGAGCCGCGCTGCGCAGATTGTCAGTGGAGAAGCTGACGATGTCCAGGCTGACGATGGAAAGTTTCTCCTCGTTATCGGCTTCTGGTAATGCGATAGAAAAAATCATTTTGCCATTGCCTGTGGAAGCGATGGAACGAAGCTGCATATTGGGGAAGTCGTTCAGATGAAGAAGCTGTCGGCATTGCTCGTCCACATCCAGGCTTTCACCAGTGATTTCAGCCTGAATCGAGCCTGTCTCTCCATCAAAGAGAAGGTGATAAACCGGGCTGGCTTCGCCGTTCATTTCGCCCAGGGTTTCCGTGCGATCTCTCCAGAAAATTTCAATGAAATTGGCGGAGAAATCTGCCTGGATCTGACATGCATAGTTTTCTGGGGGCGCAATGCCCAGCGTCTGGGTGAACACTTCGGCCATCCGCTGCTTAAGCGCTTGAAATTGCCCAGCGGTGATGGCGTTTGCGGCATCGTTTTCGCTATGATACAGACTTTGGGCTTGCAGCTTGACATTTTGCATCGAAAGGCTGTCTGCGATAAAATACGCGGCACGGTTTTCATCCGTTGCCACGGCGGACAGAATTTGCTGCCCAAGGGAAGAAACCATAGGCTCAGGCGTGGAAAGCACGCTGACCGAAAGCGTAACGGGCAATGGCGTGGGGGTGGGAAGCGGGATGCTCAGGCTTTCTTCAAAATTTTCCAGACTGATAGAGGCTTGAATGCCGGGCAGCGGGTCATCGGGATACGCAGCAGTGCAATGGCCAAAGCTGCTTTGATCCCAGCTGGCATAGACGGCCATCTGTGTTGAATCCTGGGGGAGCAGCACAGCTCCCGCGCTGAGAACCTGAGAATACTGGCCGTGCCAGCCCTTTTGCCAGACATAATAGCCGTCCAGTTCCGGGATTACCCAGTCGCTGAGTTCGTCCCCGTGCCATAGCACGGCTTCATTGTCATAGATTGTCACGTCAAACGCCGTCATATCCTGCCCATAGGGAATTTGAGCCAGGAATCGGTTCAGCACCGCGCAGTCAAATTCCATCGTTTGCAAATCCAATTGCATCCGATAGACCAGGGAACTTTTTTCATTTTCCCCATTCGGGGAATCCAGAGACTGCCAGAAAACATCCACCTTCTGCGTCGTGCCTTCTGCATTCAACATATTCTGTATGAAGCAGAGAAAGCCGGGCTGATCGGGCTGATAGCCCGTGAATTCGAGAAAGAGAGCGGCGTATTCCGCCTGCTGCGTTTGCAGGGAAGCCTGCTGCGCGCTGGGCGCTTCGTCGGATTCAGGATTAAAGAGACGGAACACAGGCGCATCCTCGCCGCTTATGGCAATAAATACGGGAACGGTCTCCCCGGCGGCTACGCGCAGGGTGATCAATTCCTGTGAGCTTGTTGTCTGGAATTTGCCGTTTGATGTGAAGGGCAGCCATTCAAACTGATAGTATCCCGCCATGGATTGCAAGGCCGAATCGTTTTCCAGACTTTTAACAGGAATAAGTGTGCTTTCCGGGTCTATGCTGGGAATGGGCGTAGGGGAAAGTATGGGTGCATTCGATGCAATCGGGGTAGCGGAAAGCTCTGATGCGGTTGTGGCCGAGGCAGTCGAGGTGGCCCTGGGCATGAGTGTGGCAAACGGGGGGAGAGACGCGGTTTGCTCCTCCTGGGCAAGAGCAACGGGGAGCGGATCAAAATGTCGGGCAAATACCGCGTCGGACCAGACAGTGAGCCCCAGGCAGAGGCTGAGGGTGCTGAGGGCCATCAGCCCAATAAATAGACAACTTTTCCAGCGTTTCATGGTTTTCTTTCTCCTTTCTGCAACGGGGAACCTTGTCCCTTTACATCTGGATTGTACCAAACGAATGTCATGGATGTGTCGCGGAAATGTCACCGTTTTGTAAATTGCAGGATGCATTGGCAGAAAGCGCAGGAAGAAGCACGGAGGCGCGGAAGCCGGGATGCAGATTTTCAAAGGTCAGGCTGCCGCCGTGAAGCCGGGCGATTTCCTGGCACAGCGTCAGCCCAACGCCGGCGCCATTTTCCTTTCGTGCCCGGGACTTATCCACCATATAAAACGCTTCGGTCAGCAGTGGCAGGGATGCTTCCGGAACGCCGTCTCCTGCATCAGAAATGGAAAGGCGAACGGATGAACCCTCTTTTTCAATCGCGCAGGAAACAGTTCCATCGGCGGGAGAGGCTTTGCAGGCATTTGTCAGCAGGTTCAGCGTCAACGTCAGCAGTAGATCTGGATCTCCCGAAACCTCCGCGTCCTGAACAGGGCCGATGAGCGCAAGCTCTTTCTTTTCAGCCATCGGGCCAGCGGCCTGTATCGCTTGGCTTGCGACTTTTTGCATGGACAGGGGCGCAAAAGCAATGCCATCGCCATTTTCCAGCCGGGAAAGAGAGAGTAGCTTCAGCGCCAGTTCGTTAAGCCGCCGGGATTGCTGGGCGATATATTGATAAGCCGATGCTTTTTCCGCTTCCTCAATACGTCCGGCCAGCAGCAATTCGCTATAGCCCAGCATGGCAGTCAGCGGCGTTTTCATTTCATGGGACAGGTTTTGCACGAAGCGGCGCTGCGCCTGGTTTTCCTTTTCCAGATTGCCGATATGGTTTTCCACGGCTTGGGCCATGTGATTAAAGCTTTGGGACAGGGCATTGAGATCCTCCGTGCGGCAAGGGGCAAGACGCAGGGAATAATCTCCGCCCGCTACAGCCTTGGCGCCTTTTTCCAGTGCCCCCAATGGGCCGAACATTTTTCGTCCCAGCAAATATATTCCCGCAGCAAGCAGCACGGATGCGCCCAGCAGGATAACGCCCATGCGCCAGGCTAACGCACGGCCATCCTGCAAAAGAATAGATGCATCCCACGCGCCATAGAGGATATATCCTTCCGCCTGCTGGGCGCAGAGAAACAGGGGGCCATGCGGAGTTTCATAAAAAAAGCTTTGCACCTCTTGGGTGGACGCGGGCAAATAATCCAGGGGCATACTGCCCATCAGCCGTACACCATCCCGGATTAGCAGCCATTGCCCTCGCCCTAAATTGGCCGTCACCTGTACGGCACGGACAACAGATTGACGCTGCTCGGCGCTGTCGCCGGGATAGAGCGCGGCAGTGGTGCGCAAAATGGAAACGGCGGAGGAAAATTCCCGAAGAACGGCGGTCTTCTCTGCTGCGTAGCGGGTTTGGTTTTCGCTGTGGATCAGCAAGGCACAAACCAGCGCCATTACAACAAGAAACAAAAGCAGCGTTGCCAGCAGATTTTTTTGCCATAGCTTCATTTTTTCGGCTCCTCCGTTTCCAGCCGATAGCCGATTTTATGCACCGTGACGATACGGCTTTCCAGCCCCAGCTTTTTCCGCAGCCGCTGAATATGGGCGTCCACAGTGCGTGTGCCGCCGAAGAAATCATAACCCCAGGCTTCGTTGAGCAGCTGATCCCGGCTGACGGGCTGGCCGGCATGGGAAATCAGCGCGTCCAGCAGGGCATATTCCTGCGGCGTTAATTCGATCTCCTGATTCTGCCTGAAAACCCGGCGGGCAGAACGATCCACACATAAATCTCCCAGATGCAGGCTGGGAGCGGAAAATGTATGGCGATGGAGAATATTGTTTACCCGCGCAATCAGTTCCATTACGTCAAAGGGCTTAAGCAAATAATCCTCCGCGCCCATGCGTAGCCCCCGTACCCGATCCTCTACATCCACCCGGGCGGTTACAAAAATTGTTGGCGGCGCAGATGCGAGCCCTTCAAATAATTCAAAGCCATCCAGCCCCGGAAGCATCACATCCAGGATCATGGCGTTATATGTATGCGCTTCCAGCAGCGCCTTGGCTTCCAGCCCGTCCTTGGCAAAATTGCAAAGATGCCCTTCGGATTTCATGGCCATTCCGATCAGCGCGCGAATAGCTTCTTCATCTTCCACCACTAAAATGGTATATGCCATAGCCTTCCCTCCCCGTTTCAATTATAACATAGTTCCCGGAAGAGAAGGTAACAGAATTGTAAAAACAATTCCTGTTTTGTCGTAATTGCGGGGTTGCGAATTTTGTCAAAAAAGGATAGAATAGAGAATCGAGAGGAGAAGGAGGAGGGAGTCCTGTTTGACCCAGATGACCACCGCGCAGCAGAAAAAGGCTGCGCCTTATGGATATCGTGTTTTCTTGTCCATGACGCTGCTGCTGATTACGGCTTTGCCGCTGACGGAGTTAAGCTTTGCGGCGTATTTGAGCGTCGCATATCGGAAAAAGCTGTGGCAATGGCTGCTTGGGGCGAGCGTGTCCGGCCTTATTATGGGAAAGCTTCTGCGCCGGGCGTTCAAAAAAGGAAAGAATCTTCAGGGCTTTCTGGGGGCGGGGGTGCTTTCATGGCTGGCCGGTCTTTTGGGCCTGTTGGCGGGCTGTGGCCTGCTGGGGCTAGGGCTTTGCCTGGCCTTGTGCCTGATGGGGGCAGAACTGAGCCTGGGAGCAGCCCGGAAGATGAAGGGCGATCTTGGCCGGATGCTGGGATTCGCCTGGACACAAAGTGATGCCGAAGAAACGCATGCCCAGAATGGTCGCCGGCTCAAGCTGGCTCTGGCAGGGAGCCAGGTGATTGCCGCTGGAGGTCTGATGTTTTTATGGGCATGGCCGGTTTCCTTTTCGGCCTGGATGGCCGTGCCTGCGCTGGCGCTGGTGCTGGCGGCAGGGGTGCTGGCGTTTCTATTCCCGCTGACGAATTCGCAGCTGATGAAGCTGGAAAAGTATGCGCTTTTGCAGGCAGAGGGTCAGGAAAACAAGGCACTGCGCGCTTTGCTGGAAAAGGCAATACTGGAAAAGCAGATCAAGCCCTATGGCGTGCGGCTGATCATGCTGGTGCTTCGGCCGTTTTGTATCCATCGGATTCGAGGCCAGGAGGCGCTGACGCTGGATCAGGATGTGCCCTGCATTTTTGTCTGCAACCATGGAGAAATCTATGGCCCCATAATTACCAAGCTGTTTTTGCCTTATCCGTTTCGTCCTTGGGTGACGTATGAAATGGTGGATCGGCGGATCGTGGCGGATCGGATGTGCAATGGTATTTGGAAGGATATTCGTTTCCTGCCTTCAAAGCTGGTTTGGTTCGTGGCGGATAAGCTGGCTGCGCCGTTGCTGGCATGGATCATGCGGTCGGTGGATTCCATCCCGGTCTATCATGATAATCCCCGCCAGCTGATGCAGACCTTCCGTGAAACCACCGCGGCAATGGAAGCGGGGGATAATATCCTGATTTTCCCGGAAAATGCCGCCACCTCCGCCAACGGTCGGTATCAGAAGGAAGGCGTATCCGAATTCTTTACGGGCTTCACCATGGCCGGACAACTTTATTATAATAAAACTGGCCGTGCGCCACTGTTTGTGCCCCTGTATGCCAATAAGAAAAAAAGGGTGATTTCGATTGGTGTGCCCACGCGCTATAATCCCGATCTTCCCACGAACGAGGAAAAGGAACGGCTCTGCGCTTATTTGCGGGGCGAAATGCTGAAGCCGGCTCAGCAATAAAGGCGTCAAAAAGGGAATACGGCGCTTCCGATCCGTGCATAATGGCAGGGAGGAGGGAGCATATGCTGACCATATTCGTGCGGACAATAATTCTGTATGTGGTTTCTGTGGCAGCAATTCGGCTGATGGGGAAGCGGCAGGTGGGGCAATTGCAGCCCTATGAATTCGTGCTGGCGCTGATGATTGCGGAATTGGCCGCATCGCCTATGGAAAATGTGGGAACGCCGCTGCTTTACGGCATCGTGCCCATTCTGGGCCTGCTGCTGCTTCATGGCGTGGGTACTATGCTGTCCGTGAAATTTATGCCGGTTCGCCGGGCAATTTCGGGCGGCCCCAGCGTGATTATTCGCAAGGGTGCGATTCAGTATGACGAAATGCGGCGGATGTGCTACACCATGTCGGATCTGCTGGAAGAACTGCGGGCGCAGGGTTTTCTGAACATTGCAGATGTATGCACAGCAGTGCTGGAAACCAGCGGCAAACTCAGCGTGTTTCCCTTTGCCAACAAGCGGCCGTTGACTCCGGAAGACATGCAGCAGCAGGTGGATTATGAAGATATTCCCATGACGCTGGTAGTAGATGGGCGGCTGCAGCAGGAGCATTTGCAAAAATGTGGCCTGACGGAAGGCTGGCTTTGGAAGCATTTGCGGCCTATCGGCTATTCGCAGCCGGAGCAGGTGCTGCTTTGCAGCCTGGACACGAAGGGCATGCTGTTTGTTCAGGGCAAAGGCGAAAAGGGGCAGATGCATCTGCTGCAGGCGATGGAGCCCAGGACGGCAGGGTGGTGACGGCATGCAGAGGATGATATCCGTTACGGCCTGCGCGCTGGCCTTGATTCTGGGCATTGGTTTCTTTTGCGGAATCAACAGCAGCCGAACCAGTGAAGAAATGCGGCATCGGACAGGGGAGATCGAATCCCTGTTGGATGTGGGCGATTGGAGCGAAGCGCTCGGAATGGCCAGGAAACTGCTGGGCGATTGGGAAAAACGCAGCGGGATGCTGGCAATGTGGGTGAACCATGAGGATGTGGACGCTGTGAACATCCAGCTGCTGCAACTGATTGTGGCACTGGAAGAAGGGGAATACTTTTTTGCCCGACAATATCTGGTGCAGCTTTGGGAATCTCTGGAACATATTTATCATCGGGATGCATTTCAGTTGAAAAATATCCTGTGAAATGCTATAATAATATCAAGCCTTTTTTGGATAACAAAGGAAGGCGCGGAAAATAGACCGCTGCTGAAACAGCCGAAAGGGCAGAGAAAACAAAGGAAACATCCGCGGAGAAAGGGGCTTTGGCCTATGGGAGAGAAAAAAGAAACCATTTGGAACGTGCCCAATGGGCTGACAATGCTGCGCATGGCGCTGCTGCCGGTTTATTGGCTGCTGTTTTTGCATAAGCGGCGATATTGGGCGCTGGCGGTATTTGTGATAGCCAGCCTGACGGATCTGCTGGATGGGCACATTGCCAGAAAAAGAAACCTGATAACCAACTTTGGCAAGCTGATGGATCCGCTGGCGGATAAACTGATGGTGCTCAGCGTGATGTTGAGCCTGACCCAGGCGGGGGTGGTTCCCCTGGCCGTGCTGCTGGTTTTGCTGGGAAAGGAATTCGTGATGCTGTGCGGGGGCGCGCTGCTGCTGAAGCGGAAGATTGTGGTGGCCTCCGTGCCCATTGGGAAGGCTGCCCAGGCCACGGTGGTGGCATCCCTGCTGCTGAGTTTCTTTGGCGATTGGTTTGATGGTCTCGGCTTCCCGCTGCATCGGATTTTGCTCTGGTGCGCCGTGGGTTTGACGCTGGCAGCCCTGGCTTATTATTCCACGAACGCCGTTCGCCTCTGGAACAAGGCCGGCCGGGAGCAGAGCGCCAAATAAATAAAAAACGCCGTCTCGCTGTTGTCAGAGAAACGGCGTTTTTGCAATTGAAGATTATGTTGCCTTCAGAAGCGCCGGACGAAGCTGTGGCGTTCATCGTGGATATCGTAAAGGTGCAGGCCTTGCTCCAGAATGAAACGGCGCAGATAATTCATCTCCAGATCCCGCTGACTGAAGAAACCATTTCCGGCGGGATCGCCATATAACGCAATAAGCTCTGGCAGAGAAGGAAGGGCGGCGTAGTAGACATCGTCCTTTTCTTCGATTGCACGGATGGCTTCCTCGCAATCTGCCTGTGCCCAGAAAGGGCCGTCCGTTGCCGCAAGGACAAGAACCACGCTGCGACGGGAATAAAACGTAAAACTTTGCTCCGCTACCCATTGCGCTTCGGTTTTGTAGATGCGTGGGTTAAAGCAAGAACAGGCTTTTTCTCCCAGCTTTTCGTAATCCAGGGTTGAAAAGCACACCGCGTTTAATCCCAGTCCCCGTCCTTCAATATGCGGGACAACCAGAAAGCAATTCTTCACGCCCAGGTTTTCCAGCTGCGCAAGAAGCGAATCAATTTGGTCGGCGTTTTCCCGGGTCAGTATCACGCCTGCTTCGGATTCGATCCCATGGCTGTGGGCGGAGCGGAGAATGCGTAGCAGATAGTCAAAATCTTCTGTCCTTCCGGCAAAACGATTATGGGTTTTTTCCAGACCATAAAAGGTGCAGTCGATTTTCTTTACGCCATGCAAAGCAACTTTCTGCATCCAGGCATCCAACGCTGCATCGTCCCGCATGCGAAGCACGTTTAGCTGCAAAAGCTGCCCTGTGCCGAAGCCCTGACGATTGTAATCATTCAGCACATCCATCAGCCGCGGGTGCTCCATGGAATAGCCGAGTTTGCCGCCAGGAGAGCGTTTCAACGATCTGACGATCAACAATAAACAGTCCGATAAGCATCAGCGGTTTCCTCATAATAGATTTCGCTGATGCTTTCTTTCATAAACAGGGGCAGCATTTCTTCGAAGCCGTCAATCAACTGGGCAGAAGCGGAAAGCTGATCCAGGGGATACCAGAAGATTTCGCCCTCCTCGGAGGATTTCAGGCTTCCGGAAAATTGATCTGCGATATAGAGAAACACGATATAGCGCTTTCCATTATCCGAACGATGGAATTCCTTGATACCGCAAAGTTTGGGGTTTGAGATGGTCAGTCCGGTTTCTTCCTGCATTTCGCGGATAACAGAGGGCGTTACATATTCGCCATTTTCCACATGGCCGCCGGGAAAATTCCATCCGTGCCAGTTGGGATTATTGACTTTGTTTTGCACAACCACGTTTCCCTTGCCATCGCAGATCATGCACATATTGGTGAGTTCTACTTCTTCTGTTCTTGCCATTTGTCGTTTTCTCCCTTCAGAAAGTGTGTGCTGCGGGAGGAAACATCCCGCAGCAAAGGAAAGGGATGCGCACGCGGGATTCCACAATGTGCGCATCGCTGGTTTGTACTTCATGCCGCCTAAGATAGAAATCAGGCGTCATCAGTTGGCTGTGATACGGATGTTTGCCGTTGGACGGCCCTCCGCATCCTCAGTGATTTCAAGAACAGTCACCGTATATCCCAGCGGCAGACCGTTGTCCATCAATCCCTGATAGAAAAACTCGCCGTAATCCTCCGCAGAGAATGTATCGCCTGCATAGAAGAGATCCTCTGCGCGCAGATAAGGATACAGCTTTACAGGATTCGTGAACGTGTTTTCTGAGCCGGATTGAATCACTTCGATGTTGTAGAAGCCCAGCCCATCGCCTACATAGCTGTTTCCATACAGCTCCATGCCGATGACGTTGCCGTTGTCCTCCACATAGCCGATCACGCCATCGCTTTCGCGCGTGCTTTTCAAGCTCGCATTGACATGGCTGATGCGCACACCTGCCGTATTTTCAAGGCCGTATTTCGCAGCGTCATAGGCGTTTACGCCATCGGGCGTTAGCAGATCGATCAACACATACTCTCCAAAGGGACCGTTATACTGTGTGCCCGCAGCCGGCAGTATGATTACATCGCCCGCCAGTGCTGAAGATGTGATGTTCAGTTCTACAGATTCGCCGATTGCCAGATTGGAAACGACCTGCTCGTTCATCCAGCCTACAGCCAGCTTGGAATAGGCGTTCCAGTCACCGACACTGCTGCCCTCCATATCGTAGCCGTCCACCGCATCAATGCCGTATCCGCTGCCGTCATAGTAGTCGTTCAGGCCGAAATTGTGGGAGAACTCATGAATCAGGGTATGAGTGTCGCCATCCTTCAAGAAGTCGTGGTTGACTGTCAGAAAACAGTTGACTTGCGGGTTCTGCTGCGTACCTGCGCGCTTTCCGTAATTGTTTCCGGTGGAATGCACAGCGCCGCCGAAGCTGGCAGGCATATAGCCTTCGTTTTGCGTAATGCCCACGCTGAAGAACACAATAGCGTCGACAACGCCGTCTTCATCCTGATCGAATTGCGTCCAGTCCATATCGGGATAGGTTGCCTTAACCCAGGCAAGAACCTCGTCCGCAAACTCGACCTCCGGGAAAATGTATTCATAGTCATTGGCAAAGATTTTGTCCGTATAGTACCAGTCGGTCATAAAGGAAGCAATCTCAAGCTGACCGTAGGACGCCGTAGCGAAGTACTCTGTCAAAGAGAATACCTTGTCCTCCGCATCGGAATAATCTCCCATTGGCTGCCCCTTCCCGTCAATCAGGGCGCCCAGCGCCTTTTGATACAGCGCATACACCGTATCGGTCGCCAACGCTTTCTGATCTGCCCAGACCACGGGAACTGCCAGCACATGCTGGCTTCCCACGGCTTCCAGTGTGCTGTAGGGCCGGGCTTCGGTGAGTGTCTGCGCGCCCTCATAGAGATCGGCCATGGGCAGCTCCAGGGCAAAGGCGTAATCGCCAATAAACACATCCAGCGTATACCCTTCATGGACGCGCGCCGTGTCCTTGGAGAGCACGTTTCCTTCTGCATCCTTCAGATCACCCGTTTCATAAAACGCACGGGGCAGAAAACTCAGCCACAGATTCTGATCTTCGATTCCAGCTTCATCCATTGCTTCCGTCTTCATGCACAGATAGAAGTCATATTCGTGCTTTGAAGCGTTCGCCTTTTCCTCCTTGGCAACGTTGTAAGGCGCGCCTTCCGTGTAATAGCCATATCTGCTGCTGGATAGCACGGCATCGGTCAGTGCCGTCACCTTTTCCTCGGGATTGTAGTCGATCAGCAGGCTGGTCAGCGTGAACGCGCCTGTATTATAATCCTGTGCTGCGAAATACACAAAGTTGGGTTCGTAGTGAGCAACAGACATCTGGGTGTCGCGCTGCCATTCGGGGGCAAAAAGCCCGTTGAGGCAATAGGTATATACCTCATTTGCGCGCTCAACAGCCGTTTTATCGGCACGGAAGGTGTAGCCGTAGCCGATGTTCAGCATCTGGGAGCGGATGGATTCGTCATCCTTATCCTTTATTTCGGCAGAGAATGCATAGATTTTTCCCACGGCGTCCAGCGATGTTACGCTGCTGCCGGGGTTCATGGTGATGCCCTCCGCACTGACAGAAATGCCTGTGCCCTCAAAGAGTATCTCGCTTCCATCGCTTAAAACAGAACGGAAGAATGTGGAATCGCCATCCACAGTCACACTGCCCAGATCGATTCCCGCGACAATATCACTGCAGATTGCGCCATTCTCCTCCATTTTCTGAAGAATCGGATCAACCACGGCGGGCTGTTCCTCTTCCCATGGACTGTCATCTATTGGCGTTTTATGGGTTTCTTCATCCGTGGTTTCAGAGAGCTCAAGATTTTCGAAAAAGAGTTCAAAATTTTCGAAATAGATTGGCAAAGCAGCCCTGAGAAATGCGATATCCGTATACTTGTTTTGGGGATTATAGCCGATCGCCAGGCTGGTAATCGTTATAGCCGTACTATTGCCGTTTGTGCCCTGAACAAACACATAATTGGGCTCAAGCAACGCAATGGACAGACTGACGTCACCGTTCCAGATCGCAGCGGGATAGCCGTATAGCGGAGCGGCGTAAAGGCTCTGTATGCGCTCCACGCTGATCTTGTCGGCAGCGTTGGTGTAGCCATAGCCGATATCCAGCCCCTGCTCACTGACAGGAGCCTGATTGGCGTCCTTCACCGCTATCTGATAAAGATAAATTTTGCCAACTGCGTCCAGAGATACGAGGATGCTTCCTGGATTCATCGTAATGCCGTCCGCACCAATAGAAATATCCGTGCCTTCAAAGCGCACTACGCTTCCGTCGCTCATCACGGAGTTGAAGAATGTGGAGCTGTTTTCAGTCACGATGCTGCTTCGATCAATGCCGGCGATTATGTCGCTTGTGATTGCACCCTTTTCTGCCATTTTTGCTTCGGCCAGCGCATTTTCGTCAATGCCGTCCGCTGTGGCATAAACTGCGCAGAAAAATACCATGATCAGCGCCATGCAGAGCGTTTTCCTGATTGCTTTTTCCATACTTTCTTCCTGCTTTCTGCATTTTTGTAAACTCCGTTCTAACTGCTGAAATAATTATTTATCTTTCTTTCTGGATATACAAGATAACAAAAGTGAAATCGTATTTAGGGTAAAGCCTGCCGATAACAGTACTTGATTCTTATCCGGCTGAGCAATACATACTGCTAAACAAATAAGTCCGACTAACGAAATGAAAATCCTAGCAATCAAGACAATCATATCTTTTTTCATAATGCGTTCCCCCTATTATTTTCTTTTTGACCCTTTAGCAACGACATAAATGCCTGCCAGCATTTCAACGATTGATAATCCCGACAGAAGTCCTGCCAAAAAGTCTTTGACATTTGAACCGCCCAAGGTATGTGATAATGCCTGTAAAGCAATCCCCATTACAATGAGAATAACGTCGGTTAGCATCACTTTTTGTTTTTCTAACTCTTGTGTGCGTCTTAATAAATCGAGGATTTGTTCATCATCATACGCACGAATACTTTTTTCATCATTTTTTTCGCCGTCCATCAGTTCAGAAACTGTTACTTTCAATTCCTCGCACAGTTTCTTTACCACGGCATAGTCGGGCGTACATTTTGCTGTTTCCCATTTTGAAATGGTTTTGTTTGAAACTCCCAAGCGTTCAGCAAGTTGTTCTTGCGTTAAATTTTGCTCTTTTCGTTTTTTAGCGATGAATTTGCCTATTGCAATTTGATCCATTTCGGATACCTCCTTCGTTTCTTCGTGATTAGAATAGCATTTTTACTTGCAAAATTACACCCCTTATCAGGCGAATATGCGTGGAATAGCTATTTTACTGCACGTTTTAGGTAATGGTCAGGAGGTGGAATAAGCCATACACGGTTAACATTCCAAAACGCCATCAGCAATCATCAGGTGTGTGATCCAGCTCGCCATCATCTATCTCTCTTAAATCATCCCCAAATGTTGCAGAGCTTCCATAATAGCCGCTTTTTTCTCCGCAGCGGTCACATCCAGCTCGTCCAGTTCAACTCGATCTCAATCATGCTGCCGATTTTGAAGTTTGGACAAAAGACATACCGTCTCGACTG
>CAYRFP010000026.1:20464-29706 GCA_964423675.1 uncultured Oscillospiraceae bacterium | reverse complement strand
CTTTATTTCCATGATCGCTGGCGCACTGTTTGGCGGTTCTCCTTGGATATCCACCTCGGCTTACTTCATCGGCATGGCGGCCATTATCATCAGCGGAATTATGCTGAAGAAGTCCAAACTGTTCTCCGGCGATCCGGCTCCCTTCGTGATGGAATTGCCCGCTTATCATTGGCCCACTGTGGGCAACGTTCTGCGCAGCATGTGGGAGCGTGGCTGGAGCTTCATCCGCAAGGCTGGTACGATCATCCTGCTGAGCACTATCTTCGTCTGGTTTGCCACGTTCTTCGGTGTGGCGGACGGCACGTTCCGGATGCTGGCGGAAGACGAAATCGATTCCTCTATCCTAGCCGCGATCGGCAGCGCAATTGCCTGGATCTTTAAGCCTCTGGGCTGGGGCAACTGGCAAGCAGCCGTTGCGTCCATCACCGGCCTGGTAGCCAAGGAAAACATCGTGGGCACTCTGGGCATTCTTTACAGCGGCGGCGATGCTTCCCTCTATGCCAATCTGGCGGCGGCTTTCACCAGCCTGGCTGGCTATTCCTTCCTGGCCTTTAACCTGCTCTGCGCCCCCTGTTTTGCGGCTATCGGCGCGATTAAGCGGGAAATGAACAACACCAAATGGACCTGGGCGGCCATCGGCTATCAGTGTGGCTTTGCGTATATCGTTGCGCTGATGATTTACCAGATCGGCATGATGTTTAACGGTGCGTTTGGCCTGGGCACGGTCATTGCCCTTGCGCTGCTGGCTGGCATGATCTATCTGCTGGTTCGCAAAAACCCCTATGATTCCAATGCGCGGCTTGAGCAGAAAGTGAGGATGTAAGCAAATGGGCACGGCAATTGTGGGCGGCGTACTGCTGCTGGCTGTAGGAGCAATCGTATATTATCTTTGCAAAGGCAAAAAGGGCAAAGGAGATTGCGGCGGCGATTGCGCCCATTGCAAGGGCTGCCATTAAAACTACCTTAAAGCGCCTCCGGAAAGACCGCTTTCGCGGTCTTTCCGTTTGTTTTTTCAAGTCAATGCCATAGAAAACGGCGTCTTCCTTTTTACAGGAAGACGCCATTTTTTATTTTAGAATGGGTTCGCTTTTTTTCAGTTCAGCGGTTGATACGTATATCGTCCTACCAGCCGGGGCATGCCGTTATACACGCCGTAAGCATCAGCAAAGATGCGATACCGCCGCCCCACCTCCCAGGTATCCGTGCTCATGTTTTCAATCAGCACCGAACGCTCAGCATTCTTATCCAATTGCACCAGCGCCAGCTGAGGCTTTTCGGAAAGAATCTGCGTGACGGTTCCTTCGCACAAATAAATGGTGGTATTGCTGATACGCGTGGTAGCGTTATTCAGGAAATCGACATAGTTATCGTTCATGTCCCAAGCTTTTCGGGTATACACTGCAGCGATGGGAACGTAATACACCTCATGCTCCACAACACTGGTTTCATAGCCCGGAGCCGAGGCTTCGATAATAATCGTATTGGTGCCAATCCGATCAAACACAGCCTCGAAGGAGAAGGTGCCATTCAGTGACAGCTGCGACAGATCCAGATTTTTGTACTTGGATTTCACCGTAATGGTTGCCCAGGAAACGGTCGTGCCTCGAACGGTCATGTTCGGCTCAATCTGAGGGTACTTTCCCTTTGCATCCGGTTCCTGAGAGGTATCATCCTCCAGATTTGGTGACCAGCGGGAGGCAATATCCGCCGCCAGGTCCAGCCGAATTTCTTGCGGTGCGCGATAGAGGGTAATAGTCATGCGGTTTTCCCGATAGTACTGAGAACGGGTGACGATCTCAAACACATTCTCGCCGATAGGAGAAACCGAAGCGTTGTAGGAGATCAAACCATCTTGGGTGTTCACCAAGTCGGAATAATCCTCGCCGTTAATATAAACGGTGCTGTTCTTGGCCACGGTAAACTGGATATTATACAGCGCCGTGGATACGTTCACGTAATTCACATCCGGGCTAACCAGCGTCAGCGGCGACAGCGGAATCTCCACCTCATAGGAAACGGTATCCATCGGCTTTTGCTCCCCCGCGCTGGTTTTGATAAAGGGCGTAAGGGTCGCGGTTACGGTTTCCTGGGTCACGGATTCAGAGTTTTCATACCAGATATAGTCCGCCACCTCAATGGTGGCATAGCCACCCGCCACAGTATAGGATTTGCGCAATTCCTTGATATAGATATTCGCCCCTTCTGGCGCAGGCAGGCGGATCGTATGGGCAGGCATATCATCCAAAATGGAGGGAGTAATCAGAGCCCGCTCCTGCAAAGGCGCTTCCTGTTTATCCAATACCAGTGGCTTATACGCAAACTGGTAGCCCGCCAGGCCAATGGCGCAGAGAACCAAAACGCCCGCCGCAATCCGCACGAAGCGAAGCAAGCCGTAATGCCGCCTTTTTTTCAGGGGACGCATAGGAATGTTTGCCGTGTGCTGGGCAGCAGTGCGGGACGTAGCCGGCCCTGGCGCACCGTATTCATCATAATCAATGGTGCGCGGGGAGACCACCGGAATAGCGTCAGGCCGCACATCGCCGCCGATTTCCGGTTCTTCATCGGTGGTATAGGAGGTAGATTGCGCCGTTGGGAAATAGGTGCGGCCGGTCAGAGTTTGCACGGTGCGGCCCGATGGCGCGATGCCCTGGCTGGCGCTGTCCCGGCGCAGACGGCGCTGCTCCTGCTCGCCCCTTTCCTTGCGGGCCAGCAGATCCTTCATTTCGGCAGCCAGCTTATCTCGCTCATCCACAGACGAGGTGGCTCTGCCTTCTTCGTTAATCTGAATATAAACCTTTGATGGCGGCGGAACATCGGGGCTTTCCTGAACCGGAGCGTTTTCCGGCTCCAGCGGCGCGCCGCATTGGAAGCAGCGCGGGAAGGAAGCCCGGTTCCAATGGCCGCATTGCGGGCATTTCATGAATTCAAATTCCTCCTGGAGCGATAAATATACACTAGAACAATTCCCCAAACCCTGCATAAAATCCTGCCTGTCTCCGCAGTTTTTCATGAATGATTTACAATCCCAGGCTTTTTTGGTATACTATTCTTTAGACGTTTTTCATTTTGAAAGGCGTCCCCATGCAATAAAAACAGCCTGCGAGGGTTTTGTGATATGAAGCTATCGGATCTTTCGTCTCCCCGCCAGCTGCGCGCCTGTTCCGCAGAGGAAATGCGGATGCTGGCAGCAGAGATTCGCCGCACGGTAATCAAAACCGTGGAACGAAACGGCGGCCATTTGGCCTCCAATCTGGGTGTAGTAGAACTGACGCTGGCGTTGCATCGGGCCTTTGACTTTCCGCAGGATCGCCTGATTTTCGATGTAGGGCATCAATGCTATGCGCATAAACTGTTGACCGGGCGGTTGGATCGCTTCTCCTCTCTCCGGCAATTGGACGGCCTGAGCGGTTTCCCCAGGCGGGAGGAAAGCCCCTATGACGCTTTCGGCGCAGGCCATGCTTCCACAGCGCTGTCCGCCGCTCTTGGCATAGCCCGTGCCCGGGATTTGCAGGGGGAAAAGTATCAGGTGGTAGCTGTGGTGGGCGACGGGGCGCTGACAGGGGGCATGTGCTACGAAGCGCTGAATGATGCAGGCAGCCGAAAAACGCCGTTGATTCTTGTGCTGAATGATAACGGCATGTCCATCTCCCGAAACGTGGGCGCGTTGTCTGCCCAGTTAACACGGCTGCGGCTGAGCCGGGGCTGGCTGCGGATGAAGCATGCAGTATCCGATGCTTTGCGCCATGCGCCGGTGGGCGGCGAGCGGGTATATCGCTTCTTCCAGCGGTTTAAGAACGGCCTGAGAAACATCCTCGTGCGGGATAAGTTTTTTACCTCCCTGGGCTTTCGTTATTTGGGGCCGATTGACGGCCATGATATGCAGGCGTTGGAGAAGATTTTCCATCGTGTGCAGGCGCTCGATGAACCGGTAGTGATTCATGTGGTCACCAGAAAAGGAGCGGGTTATCAGCAGGCAGAGGAGCGGCCGGATAAGTATCACGGCGTTTCGCCGCTGCATGCCCCATCCGGGCAAAAAAGTCTGGGCATGGCCGCTGGCGAAAAGGCGCTGGCGCTGGGGCAGAAAGATCCGCGGGTTTGCGCCATTACTGCCGCCATGACCGTCAGCACCGGGTTTGGCCCCTTTGCCAAGGCGCTGCCGGATCGGCTCTTTGATGTGGGCATTGCAGAGGAGCACGCCGTCACCATGGCCTGCGGCATGGCCGCTGCCGGGCAACGGCCCTTCGTGGCGATTTATGAAACCTTTTTGCAGCGAGCACTGGATCAACTGCTGCTGGACGCCTGCCTGCAACAACTTCCGGTCTGCTTCCTGATGGATCGGGCAGGACTGGGCGGCGAAGATGGAGCCACACATCACGGCCTGCTTGGCCCGGCCTTTCTGCGGCCGATGCCTGGACTGACGCTGCTTGCGCCCCGAGATGCCGAGCAGTTAAGCGCCATGATGGATTTCTTTATGGCGCAAAATGGACCGGTGGCCATCCGCTATGGAAAAAGCGCTATAGAAGGGCTTCCAACCTTTAACGGTCCCTATCAGCCCGGTCAATGGGAAACACTACGTCAGGGAAAAGACCTGGCCGTGATTTCCGATGCCACGCTGCTCCCCTCTGCCTTGGCGGCAGCACGGCTGCTGGAAAAGGAAGGAACGCAGCTGCGGATCATCCATGCGTCCTCCTACAAGCCCCTGGATACGGATCTGCTTTCCGATCTCGCACAAAAAGATACTCCTTTTTTCACGCTGGAAGAAGCAGCCCCGGAAACTGGGCTGGGCGGTGCCGTGGCAGCCTGGTGCATACAGCATCGAAAAAAAGCGCCCGCTGCGCTGCTGGGGCTTCCAGACGCGTTTATCCCCCACGGTGACCGTTCCCTGCTGCTCCAGCGCTATCACCTGGACGGCGAAGGCGTTTATCAATCCATTCGAAAGGCGGCAGTTTAATGAAGCAGCGCATTGACGTATGGCTGACGGCTCACGGCTTGGCAGAAAGCCGGGAAAAGGCTCAGGCGTTGATTATGGCAGGCCAGGTATATATTGGAGAAAAGAAGGTTTTAAAAGCCTCGGAACAGGCGGCAGAAGATGCACCCGTGACCCTGCGGGGAGATCCCTCCCATTTTGCCAGCCGGGGCGGCCATAAGCTGGAAAAGGCTATCATGGCGTTTGAAGCGGATGTAACCGGCCAGGTTGCCATGGATATTGGCGCGGCCAGCGGTGGATTTACTGACGTGCTTCTGCGCCACGGCGCAGCCCACGTTTACGCGATCGATGTGGGCTACGGCCAATTGGATTGGAAGCTACGCAATGATCCGCGTGTTACGGTCATGGAGCGCACCAATGCCCGCGCCCTGACAAAGGATCATTTCCCTGTGCAGCCCACGCTGACGGTCATGGACGTATCGTTCATTTCCATTAAGCTGATTTTGCCGGTTGCAGCGGAGATCATGGGGCCTGATGGGCGATTTTTGACACTGGTCAAGCCCCAGTTTGAAGCAGGAAAAGGACAGGTTGGCAAAAACGGCGTGGTGCGGGAAAAAGCCATTCACGAACGCGTGCTCCGGGAAATCTGTGCCTTTGCCCCCTCCTTTGGTTGGCATGCAGCCAATCTGACCTTTTCGCCTATCAAAGGACCGGCGGGAAACATCGAATTTCTCGCTGATATCCGTCCCGGCGAAGGGCCAATGATTGCAGATGAACAAATCGCCGCGCTGGTGGCCCAGGCTCATAGCGAACTGAAATAACGCAGGTTTAAGCGTCATGGTGATCTGCATGACGCTCCAAAAAGGCTGCTTTTTTCCCGCGTTTCTTTCCTATTTGCGCTTGCTTTTTGTTCCACAATATGATACTTTAAGAGAAAGGAAGGTGTTTTTTGTTATGCGAATTTTAGAATCCTCCGAGGATTATTTAGAAGCCATGCTGATGATGCAGGAGCGCCGCGGCTATATCCGCTCCATTGATATCGCAATGGAACTGGGTGTGACCAAGCCCAGCGTCAGCTATGCCACCAAGCGGCTGCGGGAAAACGGCTATATCACCATGGACAAAGAAGGGCTGATTACCCTGACGGAAACCGGTAAGGCCATTGCCAGCCGTGTTTATGAGCGACATAAGACATTAACCGCCTTTTTCACCTACCTGGGGGTGGATCCTGAAACCGCCCGGGAAGATGCATGCAAGGTAGAGCATGATTTAAGCGAACAAACCTATGAGGCCATGAAGCGCCATGCCGAAAAAGGCATGGAAAGCCTGGATCTGCAAAAGAAGGAATAATTGGTTACAAAGCGGCAGCTTTCCCCAGCAGGCGCCGCTTTTTGTTTTTTCGTTGCGCTTTTCCTTTTCTTTTTTTTCGTTTTCCTGTATAATGAATGTATCATTTCCAAAGGAGGAGATGCCTGTGAAATTAGACGAATTTCTGCGTCAGGCCACGGCTCTGCCCGGCGTGACGGGTAACGAGCGTCAGGTTGCGGAATACATCGCGGACGCTTTCCGGCCTTATGCGGACACGGTGGAAATCACGCCACTGAACTGCGTGGTTGCCCATAAAAAGGGGCCGGGCCCCAAGGTGATGGTTTGTGCACACCTGGACGAAATCGGCATGATGGTTTCCAAGATTGAAAAGGATGGCTCCCTACGGCTGCAAAGCGTGGGTGGGGTGGATCCTCGTGTGCTGCCCGGCATGCGGGTACGGGTTTACAGCAGGGAAGGCGTGCTGCCCGGCGTGGTGGGTGCCACGGCTCCGCATCTGCTCAGCAGCAGCGAGCGAGAAAGCAATTATACCTTCGATTCCCTTTTCGTGGATATGGGTCTGCCGGCAGAGGAAGTCCAGCGGCGGGTGCATCTCGGGGATACGGTATGCTTTGAAAGCCGATATGTGGAATTGAAAAACGGTCGCGTAGCCACAAAAACAGCGGATGATCGCGCCTGTGTGGCTATCATGCTGGGTGCAGCGGAACGGCTGAGCAAAATGAGCCCTCTGGCCGATCTTTACTTTGTGGCCACTTGTCAGGAAGAAATCGGCAGCTACGGCGCACTGACCAGCGGCTTTGCGCTGGAGCCGGATTTCGGCGTGGCCTTTGATGTTTGCCACGCGGATACTCCAGGCGCGCCCCGGCTCTCCACCAGCAAAATTGATTCGCTGGTAGCGTCCAAGGGGCCCTTCATCCACCCCTATCTGGAAAAAAAGCTGGAAGAAACGGCCAAAGAAAACGGCGTTGCGTTACAGGTTGAAATCGCTCCGTCCTATACGTCCACCGATGCAGACGATCTGGCCACTACCCGCGCCGGCGTGCCGACGGTTTTACTTTCGCTGCCCCTCAAATATATGCACACCAACGTGGAAACCTTTGATATGCACGCCCTCACGGAGGGCGGCCGTCTGCTGGCGCATTATCTGGCTGCGATGGATGCAAGCTGGGAGGATGAATTATGGTTCTGAAAACCCTCTGCGAATTAAATGGAGCCTCCGGGGATGAAAAGCAGGTGCGTCTGACAATTCTGGAAGCGGCCAGGCCGCTTTGCACCAGCGTGAAAATCGATCGGGCAGGCAACGTGATTGCGTTCAAAAAAGGCACGGGCAACAGCCAGCGTCGTTTGCTTTTCGCCGCGCATATGGACGAAGTCGCTTTCATCATTATGGACGCAACTGAGGACGGGCTGCTCATGTTCCGGCCTATCGGCGGGATCGATCCCCGCGTGGCGGTCAGCAAATATGTGGTCATAGGCGAAAAAAAGATCAAGGGCGTGATCGGCGCGCTGGCCATCCATCTCCAGTCTCGGGAAGACCGCAAGCGGGTGCTGCCCTGGGATGGACTGTATATTGACATCGGCGCAAAATCCAAGGAAGAAGCCCTGGGCGAATGCCCTGCCGGCAGCTTTGCGTATTTTGACAATGGCTATGAGCCTCTGGGCGAAGGCTTTGTGGTATCCAAGGCGCTGGACGACCGGGTGGGCTGCTATAATCTGCTGCGACTGCTGGAAGGCACGTATAGTGCAGACGTCACCTGCGCTTTCACTGTTATGGAAGAAATCGGCAATCGCGGTGCTATGGGCGCTGCTTTCGCCAGCGATGCGGATACCGTCATCGTTTTCGAAGGCACAGCCGCCGGAGATATGGGCGATGTGGAAGCTGTTCATCGCGTCTGCGAGGCGGGCAAGGGCGTGGCGGTTTCCTTTATGGATCGCACGTCCATCGGCGACCGGGCGCTTTATCAGGAGTTGCTTTCCCTGACTAAGGAAAAGAACATTCCGGCACAGCCCAAGCAGGGCGTGACCGGCGGCAACGATGCATGGGCCTTCCAGCGGATGGGCGAAGGAAAACGCGTGTGTGTGTTGTCCGTTCCCTGTCGATATATCCATGGCCCCAGTTCCGTGCTTTGCCTGAGTGATGTAGACGCTCAGCTGAACTTGGCTAAAGCTTACGCGGAAAACTGCTGAACAATCAAGCGATAAGCGCTAAACGCATCTTTATTCGCCGATGCAGAAAGCCATCCCGGCCTGCATTTGCGCAATGAATCGTCAAAAGGAGGAAACATCGCATGATGATGGATACATTAAAAACGCTGTTAAGCGTATATGGCCCCTCGGGCCAAGAAAGCGCCGTGGCGCAGGCCATTCAGACTCTGCTTGCCGGTCATGCTGACAGCATGCGCACGGATGCCATGGGCAATCTTCTGGTGGAAAAGAAAGGCCAGTCCGGCGGAAAAACCATCATGTTTTCCGCGCATATGGATCATATCGGCCTGGTGGTTACTGCGATTGAAGAAACAGGCTTCCTGCGCGTGACTAGCGTTGGCGGCGTATCCGTGGATATGAGCAAGACCCGCCATGTGGTCTTTGGAAACGGTGTGGAAGGCGTGGCCGTTTTGCAGCCCACTAAGGGCGAAACCCCCGGCCTGAATCATCTGTTTGTGGATATCGGCGCGGCTGATCGGGCCGAGGCTGAAACCATGGTTTCCCCCGGGGACGTCTGTGTTTACGCCCCGGATCTGGTGCAGCTGGGCAAGCATCGTTTGGCCGCCCCGGCCATGGATGATCGCTGCGCCTGCGCGCTGCTGTGCGAACTGGTGCTGGCCCTGGATCAGCCCAAGAATAACGTAGTCGCCGTGTTCTCCACGCAAGAAGAGGTGGGCCTGCGCGGCGCCACCACCGCCGCTTTCCAGGTTGCCCCCGATCTGGGCGTAGCCTTGGACGTAACCGGTTGGGGCGACACCCCTGAAGTGAAGCTGCCGGACGTGAA
>CAYRFP010000026.1:0-20454 GCA_964423675.1 uncultured Oscillospiraceae bacterium | reverse complement strand
CGGGGGCAGCCATTAAATTCATGGATCGCAGCATGATTGCCACGCCCGTGGTGCGGGATGCGCTGATTGCTGCAGCGGAAAAGGCTGGAGCAGCATATCAGCGCGAGGTACTTCCCTATGGTGGAACGGACGGTGCAGCCATTCAGCATAGCCGCGGCGGCGTGCCGGCCGGCACGGTGTCCATCCCCTGCCGGTATGTTCATTCCGCCTGCGAAACCATTGATATGCGGGATATGGAAAGCGCTCTGGCGATTCTGAAGGAATTCGTCAACGGAGAATATTGAGGAAAAAACAGCATGAAATTAGCCGAAGCTTTAATGGAACGAGCCGATCTGCAAAAACGATTAGAACAGCTGCGCTACCGGCTGCGCAGCAATGCAAGGGTGCAGGAAGGCGAGCAGCCTGCCGAAAATCCTGAAGCGCTGCTGCACGAATTAACGGTGGGCATCCAGCGGCTGGAATGGCTGGCCACCCGGATCAACCGGAGCAACACCTGCGTTTGCATAGACGGTGAAAGCCTGACCGCGCTGCTGGCCCGACGGGATGCCTGGCGGCTTGAAGTATCCACGCTGCGAGAATTTCTGGATGCCGCTTCTTCTCTTGCCGACCGTGCCAGTCGAAGCGAGATCAAAATTCAGAGCACGGTCAACGTAGAAGCGTTGCAAAAAACGTTGGATCAAAAATCCAAAGCGCTGCGGGAATTGGACGCAAAAATTCAAGCGGCCAATTGGACAGAGGAACTGAACGAGGTACTCTGATCTGCGCGACGGTTCATCCGGCAGCTGGTAGCGCGGCGAAGCGGGCGTGATCTCTGCGGCTGAGAATGAGTCCGCATCATGGTTTCCGCGCGGGGACGCGGAATGCCGGTTCGATCCCGGCGCTTCCTTTTCGTCCCAGCATCATGCACACGCGCATTGTTCCTTTTTTCTTTTCACTACCCCATCGCCGGTTGCCGCGCGAGGTCGGGCTCGGGGATTTGCTGCCGGAATAAATCCTGCCAGATTTACAGGCCCCCAAATATGCAAGGCGGAATTGCATCGCACATTCCGCCTTTTTTTCGTGTTCTGTTAAACGTATTTGCGCAGCAAGCCATATGCGCCCAACAGCAAACAGGCTCCAGCGATAGCGATCAGCAGGCTGGAAAGATCCAGACCTGTTATGCCACCCAAGCCCAACGCCGAAGCAGTAAACCCGCCCAGTGCCGCGCCTAGCACACCCACCAACAAATTGATCGCCCAATTGTTTCCGCAGCGACCCACAATCAGGCTGGCCAACCAGCCTGCCAAAGCCCCCAGAACAATCCACAGAAAAATATTCATCCGTTTTTCCTCCTTTCCCGGTTCTCTTTCAACCTATGCAGACAAACGCAAAACGTTTGTCTGAAGAAAATCCGCCAAATAATTGCTTCGAATTTTGTCAGAAATAAGGCTTGCTTCTCAGCAAAAAACGGCATAAAATGAGAACTTGTGCGAGAAAACGAAAGGAAAAGGAAAGGTGGAAGCATTATGCAGGCATTCTTCTTTGTGCTCAATCGAACCGAGCATCTGGAGCATCTATTGCAGGAATTCGCTGCTCATAGCATTTGCGCAACCGTGCTGGACAGTAAGGGCATGGCCCGCATTCTACATAGTGAGGAGGAGATGCCCATCTTCTATGGGCTTCGTTCCATCGTTGCACCGGAACGCCGCAGCAGCAAAACGATCATCGCCGTGCTGTCTGATGAAAAGGTAGCTCTGGCACGAAAGATCGTCAATCAGGTGACCGGCGGGCTGGATGCCCCGGATTCAGGCATCATGTTCGCCATGCCTATTACTTTCGCGGAAGGACTGGAAAAGAAAGCATGAACATTCTGCTGATTATCGGCATTGCCATGGGCGCAGGTCTGCTGATGAGCCGTCTGGCCCGGATAGCAAAGTTGCCCAACGTGACGGCGTTTCTGGTAGCCGGGCTGATTATTGGCCCCTGCGTCGGGCGGGTCATTTCCAAGGAGCAGGTTGCTTCCATGAATGTGATTTCCGAAGCGGCGCTGGGTTTCATCGCTTACGCCATCGGCGGAGAATTCAAGCTAAGTTACCTAAAAAAAATTGGAAAAGCGCCGCTGACCATCACCTTCTTCCAGGGCATAGCCACTGCGCTGTGCGTTGACGTGGGGCTGATCTTGCTGGGCACGCCGGTTCCCCAGGCGCTGCTGTTGGGCGCCATCGCGCTGGCCACAGCGCCAGCTGCCACGCTGATGGTGGTTCGGCAATACAAGGCCAAAGGCCCGGTAACGCAGATGCTGCTGCCCGTTGTGGCCATGGATGATGCGCTGGGTCTGATGGTTTTCAGCGTTTCCTCCTCTGTGGCCGCCGCACTGCTGGGTGGAGAAATGACTGTGCAGAGCATGATTATTTCTCCGCTGGTAGAAATTGTTGGCAGCCTGGCGCTTGGCTCTGCGCTGGGCTTCGTGCTGGGTTATTGCAGCCGCTTCTTTGCCTCCCGGGGTAACAAGCTGGCTCTGTCCATCGCACTTGTGCTGGCGGGCGTTGGGCTGTGCGACATGTGGGGGCTGTCTTCCCTGCTGGTGTGCATGATGATCGGCGCAGTAATGGTCAATATCTCTCAGCAGCATGAAGTGCTGATGGAGCAATGTGACCGGTTCACCCCGCCCCTGTTTCTGCTGTTCTTCGTGCTTTCCGGCGCGCAGCTGGATCTGACAGTTCTCCCTGTAGTTGGCCTGACAGGGCTTTTCTACCTGTTGTTGCGCTCCATTGGCAAATGGTCAGGTACGATGCTGGGCGCACTGTGCGTGCATGCGGATGAAAACATCCGCAAGTATTTGGGCCTGACGTTGCTGCCCCAGGCCGGCGTGGCGATTGGCATGTCGCAGCTGGTAAGTATCAAATTCCCCGCTCTGGCCAGCCAAATTAATACCATTGTGCTGGCCGGCGTGCTTGTATTTGAATTGATCGGCCCCATCATAACCAAGATGGCGCTAAGCAAAGCCGGCGAAATCAGCACGGCGAAATAACCTATTGTCCTTTGGAAGCTTTTCATTTCCTGACTGATGAAAAAAACTCCCCGGGTTAGCAGGGGGCATAAAACAGTTAATCCGACCTATGGTTACGATCATAGGTCGGATTTTTATATCCATGTGTAAAACTGTTGGCGGCGAACGGTTTATCAAAACCGTTTTTGAACGGCAAGTCCGCAGGGATAGCCACATAAGTTAAGCAAGGGGGAGCCACCTTGAGACCACGAGGTGACTGGGCATTCGCAGTCAAGCAGTTTTCTTCTGCTGACAAAGAATGAAGCAACCCAGTATTCTTTGTGCCGCACCATACCCTGAATGAACGCTAATCGCCAAATATATGGTATCAGATACTTTTGCTGCTTCCTGTTCTGCAACATCAAGAAGTTTATTTCCTATTCCTTTGTTATGAACATGAAAAAACACTGTCAAATCAACTATTTCAGGATAACCCCTACCTGACCAGGGACCTTCTTTGGGATTTAATACTAAAGTACACAGCCCGGATATTTCTCCTTCAAAGATGGATGCCACTCATATGGCAAGTATGTATCGTATATTTAAATCTACCAGTTATACAATAACCGCCCGAACATTTTCGTCCGGGCGGTCTTGGTATCAATCATAAATCAGTTCAAACTTCACGATAGCCTCTGTCTGAGCCTTGCAAGCGTTCATCCAGGGAAGGGTTTTTCTTGGTTATTTGCCTGTTACTTAATCATGGCCTGGGTGATTTCCCAGCCCCAAAGAATTTCCTTCTGATGACTGACCGCATAGGGGCCGGTCGCCTCCGCCTCGGACATCACCCGGGGAAAATGGAGGCACACATGCCCTTCCAGATTGTTTCCGCTGGTATGATCCACTTCGTGGCCGTGGCTGTGGGTGGAGCCCAGATAAACCCGACCATCGCTGAAGATGACCCAAACGTATTTGGCTGTCCAGTTATCTTCCCCATGCACCTGGTTCATAATGGCCGTATCTTCCGCTGTGGGCGGTTCGCAGTCCACATGCTTGCCAAAGGAGAACATGTGCAGATTATAATGCAGCCCCGTGTCCGGATCATAGATCACAACATCGGGCATCAGCTTGGCCCGGGCGCGAATCTCGGTATAATAGTTGGCAAAACGCACTTCGCTGGCCTGCGGAGCCGTGAATCCGCTGGAACTGCTACCAGAACTGCTGCCCGTTCCGCCAACCGAGGGCGTGACCGTGGGCACCGAATTCAGGCTGCCATTGGCGCTGACCGCTGCAGAAGAATTCAGCCGGTTCAGCGTCATCACGCCTGCCACACCATCAGCAGTCAGGCCATTCTTGCGCTGGAACGAAACCACGGCGTTGTAGGTCTTGGGGCCATAAATCCCGTCTGCCACGCTCAGGTATCCCAACGATACAAGCCGCTGCTGCATGGTTTTAACTGCATCACCCTTGCTGCCCACCTTCAGCTGCGCAGGAGTCTGCGTGGCAGACGGCGCAGCCGTGGCGGTAACGGTGGAGCCTGTAGCGGAAATCGCGCTCTCGCCATACAGCTTTTCCAGCGTGGCGGGATTGGCTTCGCCACTGACAGACAGACCGTTTCGCCGCTGGAACGCCACCACGGCGTTCAGCGTTGCATTGCCAAACACGCCGTCCACCCCCGTGTTGTAATAGCCCAGCACGGTTAGCCGTTCCTGCAAGGAACGCACGCCTTCGCCGGTGCTGCCGGAGCGGAAGGTCTGGGTCAGATCCGGGGTGTAATAGGGATAAGGCGTGGCTGTGGCCGTACCAGGCAGCGTCACCCATCCGTTCAATGCCGGGTTCTGCGTGGGAACCGCCGTGGGAACAGGGGTGGGCGTGGCCAGAGAAGCCGAGGTTGCCGGCAGCGCCTGATTGCTGAACAGCAGCGTCTGGGTTTCCAGGCCGGCGATTCCATCGATTTTCAGTCCGTTTTTGCGCTGGAACGCCTGGACGGCCGCCATGTCATCTGCGTCATACAGGCCATCCGCGCTGGCATTATAATATCCCAGTTCTATCAGCCGTTCCTGGAGCCGCTGCACGGCCACACCCTGGGTGCCCTTGCGCATAACCACCACATTCTGCGCCGTAATCGGAGTGGGGGTGGGAGAAATGTAGGGCTGAAGCGTAGGTGTAGCGGCGGGAGATTCCGTAACGGCCAGCAAATACAGCAGCCGCAGCGTCTTCTCCCCTGCCTTGCCGTCCACCGTCAAATGATGATCGGATTGGAACTTCTTTACGGCTTTTTCCGTGGCGCTGTCATAGGTCGTAGTTGCTTCGGCTGTGTAATATCCCAAAGTGCGCAGCCGCTCCTGCAACACCGTCACGATTTCGCCCCGGTCGCCCGCCTGCATCGGAAAATTCTCCAC
Source organism: uncultured Oscillospiraceae bacterium (assembly GCA_964423675.1). Lineage (GTDB taxonomy): Bacteria > Bacillota > Clostridia > Christensenellales > Aristaeellaceae > RUG563. Next base: position 15,084 of record CAYRFP010000026.1, on the reverse strand, counting down.
AGCGGGCAGGGTTTTCAAGGTTGTCTTCTTCCCCCGGGAATTCAGAGGACGGCCTTCAAAAATCAACTGCTGGATTTCAGGAGATGCAATGCCATCCTGCTTCAAGCCGTTATTCTTCTGAAAACTCTTGAACGCAGTCACCGTGGTCATGCCAAAGCTGCCATCTGCCGTGCCGTTGTAATAGCCCAACTCCTTCAGGGCCTCCTGCAGGGCAGCCACCGCCTTGCTCTTGGAGCCGGATTGCAGCACACCATAACGAGCCTGCGCATCGCTGTCTTCATCCAGCGTTTTTCCGGGCAGATACTGTGCTGGAATATTCACAAATTCCACCGCCACATAGCCCGTCTTATTTTTATACGTTACCTTGGCAAAATCTCCATCCAGAGAGAGCACAGAAATTTCTTCGCCCTTGGAAATGGTCATAATTCGTGTACTGGACAAAGACGCGCTCTTACGCAGATTCACCGCAGCCAGCGCATACGTGGTCAAGGGATAGGTAGGCTCCGCCGTAGCAGCTGGCGCATTGGTGGGAATCGGCGTGGGGGTCGGCGTGGGCTTGGGAGTAGCGGTAGCCTTCGCGCTCAGCGCGCCATCGCCATAAAGTGCAGTTTGGGTCGCGCCGTCCGCCTTGCCGGTCTGAGACAGCCCCATCTTCTTCTGGAACGCTTTAATGGCTTTCACCGTAGCGCTTCCGCAGACGCCGTCTGCCGAGCCGGAATAGTATCCCAGTTCCTTCAGGCGTACCTGCAACAGCCGCACTGCTTCGCCCTGGCCGCCGGATGAAATCACCGCGCCTTCCAGGGGCGATACGGTCTTAATCGTCACGGTCTTGCCCTTGCTGTTCTTGGGCTTGCCCAGAAACATCAGATCCTGGGTGTCCGCATCAGCGGTGCCATTCTGGGAAAGACCGTTCATTTTCTGAAATGCGGTTACAGCTTTTTTCGTTGCCGTGCCAAAAGAACCGTCCGCTTCCCCGGACAGAAAGCCCAATTCCTTCAGCGCCTGCTGCAAAATTTTTACCGCCGTGCCCGTGCTGCCGGAATAAAGCAACTGAAAGCCCGCCGTGGAATCCGACGGCGGCACGGTAGCAATCTCTGAGGCTTCTGCTCCGCCAGTAAAGCTGACGTACTTTTTGAGCACGTAGCCTTCCTTTCCCTCATACTGCACGATGTAATAATCTCCGCTTTCGCCTGTCACGGTCATCGCATCCGTAGCGGGAATCACCGTGGCGACCGGGGCTGCGCCCGAAGGCCGCTGGCGCAGATTCACGCTGACCGTAGCAAATCCCACATAAGGAAAGGCTTCCGCCCATCCCTTCATTGCCGGCATCGCCAGCACCACCGCCAGGAAAAATGCGCCGATCCGCTTCTTCTTTCTAAGCTGCATACGCTTAACCCTCCGTACACAAAACACTTTCCAAAATCATAGACCTTAGCAATTTATTCTATTGCATTTTTATAACATTGTCAAGGCGATTCTTTCATATTCTTGTAACATTTTCCTGACCCAATTGATATTTTCCTGCGCACACTATCTCAGGAAACGAGGAGGACAGAAGGAATGAAGAAAAAAGCAGGCATTTTTTTGCTGGCGCTGGCTTTATGCTGGATCTGGGCCGTCAGCGCCCGAGGCGCTGTAGGCTGGGGCGACCGGGGCACAGATGTGACGAAAATCCAGCAGCGTCTTAAGCAATACGGATATCTGGACGGCGCGGCAGACGGCATCTATGGCCAGGAAACCTACAACGCAGTCATTTGGTTTCAACGCAAAAATGGCTTGACGGCAGACGGTGTGGTCGGCCCAGCTACCGCAGCCGCGCTGGGCCTAAGCCTAGAAGGCGCTGCGGCTGCGGGCAGCTATAATGAAAGCGAGATTTACACGCTGGCGAGGCTGGTGCATGGCGAAGCTCGAGGCGAGCCTTATGTGGGCAAGGTAGCCGTGGCGGCTGTAGTTTTGAACCGAGTCAAAAGTGCTTCCTTCCCAAATACCATCAGCGGCGTAATTTACCAGGCTGGCGCCTTTGACTGCGTGGCAGATGGGCAGATTAATCTGACCCCAGACACCGATTCCATCCGCGCCGCCCGGGATGCCATAAACGGCTGGGATCCAACCGGCGGCTGTATTTATTATTACAATCCTGCCACAGCCACCAGCGCCTGGATCTGGAGCCGCGAGGTACGGCTGAGCATCGGCAATCATGCTTTCGCCGTATAAGGAGGGGCAATGAAAAAAAAGTATTGGATGCTCCTGGCGCTGCTGGTACTGGGAGCAGCAGTATCTGCCGGCGTGGGGCTGGTCGAAAGCCGCCGCGCCCGACAATTGGAAACCAGGCTTCAGGAGCTCTATGACGGCTCGCTGCTTTCCGCTCTGCGGCAAATGGAAGATATGCAGCTGATGCTCAGCAAGGCACTGCTTTCGGCCGATTCGGGCGAGGCCATGCAATATCTGAATCAGGCCGGAAGCGGAGCCGCTCAGGTGCAGCGAAGCCTGGCGCTGCTGCCCTTATCCCATACGGCCACGCAGAGCGCTGTTAAATTCGCCAATCAGCTTTCGGATTACACCGCTTCCCTCATTGCTTCCCAGGAAATTTCCGCTCATGATGTGGAGCAGCTGGATCATCTGATTGCTGCCTGTGAAGCTTCCGCTCAGGCGCTTTATGAGGCTCGGGATCATCTGTCAGCTCAAGCTGCTTCGCAGGAAAGTGCATTCTATGCCGCCCCAGATGATAGCGAAATCCACTTCGATAGTGCCGTTACTTACCCCACGCTCATTTACGATGGACCCTTTTCCGATGCGCGAACAGAAGGGCCGGCCAAGGGGCTGGGGCCTCAGGAAATCAGCCGAGATGACGCCATGCGGCTGGCCCGAGAATTTGTAGGATCAGAGCGTGTAATCAGCGCTAGCATCGGCGCGGATACCGGCGGCAGCATTCCGTGTTATGGTGTCACGCTGCAATTGCAGGATGTGACGCTAGAAGCCGCTGTCACCCGGCAGGGCGGAAAAATCCTCTGGCTTTCCCCCAACAGTGGCGATTTTTCAGAAGATCGAAGCATCGAAGAATGCCGGGAAAACGCACAGACGTTTTTGCAAACACGGGGTTACGAAAACATGCGCGCCACCTATTTTCAGGTTTATGATGGCCTGGCCGTGATCTCTTTCGCCGCCACCCAGGGAGACACGCTGCTGTATCCAGATCTGATCAAGGTGCAGCTACGGATGGATACGGCGCAGGTGGTGGGCTGGGAAGCGAGAAACTTTCTGCAAAACCATACCGCCCGGGGCATTTTGCAGCCTGTGCTGACGCTGGAAGAAGCGCAGGGCGCTGTCAGCGAACGGCTAGCAGTGCATACAGCCCAGCTTTGCTTAATCCCGGATGGAAACGATGAGGTGCTTTGCTATGAATTCCAGGGCACCTATAACGGCGCCACCTACCTGTGCTATATCAACGCCGAAACCGGCCGGCAGCAGGAACTGCTGAAGGTGATTGAAACGGCAGCCGGTCTGGAAACGGCATAACCTTAGCGCATCTGAACCAAACTCTGCGCAGGGACATGCGCTATACCGCCTTGGAACACAAAAACGCCGGTCTCCCCCGCTGGGAGCCGGCGCTTTTAGGCTCTCGTTTATAGGTTTTCCATTTCAAGTTCTTCCTCAGTAATCACTCGCACACCATTGGCCTTGAGCAGCGAAGCGGTCACGCCATCGCCTGTGGTCAACTTGCCAGAGAACGAGCCATCATAAACCTTTCCGCAACCGCAGGAGGGGCTTCGTGCCTTGAGCACAGCCAGCTCGCAGGAAAACAGCCGGGCGAGCCGGGCAGTCTCCGCCGCCCCTCGACGATATTCCTCATCCACGCTGACTCCGTCCCGGCGAATCACCTTCCCATCCTGAATTTCCGCCGGGAGGCGTGGGGTGGATAATCCACCCAGTTGTTCTGGGCAAACAGGAATCAATTCATGCCGTTCTCCCAGCGCCATCACCGCTGGGCAGCCCTTGCCTGCCCCGTCATAACGGCAGCTTACCCCCAGCAGACATGCGCTGACCAGGATTCTCATGCGATTTCCAGCGCGATTTCCATCATCTGCGTGAAGGTTTCGCGCACCTCCTGCGGCGTCAGGCATTCACCGGTAAAGGGATTATCGGAAATGGTCAGCAGCGCCAGAGCATTTTTTCCTGCCCGGGCCGCATTCAGATACAGCGCATAGGCTTCCATTTCAACGGCCAGCACGCCCAGATTCTTGAGCGTTTCTGCCGGGGACGGCTTGGTTTCATCATAGAAAATATCGGAAGAATAAATGGGGCCAACAGGCATTTCCACGCCCATGCGCCGTGCCGCTGCCACAGCCTTTTCCAGCAGTTCAAAGGATGCGCAGGGAGCCAAATTCCCCTTGAAGCCAAATTGAGAGCCATAGTTGGAATTGGAATAAGCACTCATGCCCACCACAATGGAGCGAACCTTGAGGAAGGGCTGCAAAAGGCCGGCCGAACCAACGCGGATGATGTTTTCCACACCGTATTCATTATACAGTTCCTTGGAATAAATACCAATAGAAGGCATGCCCATACCCGATGCCATCACGGATACTTCCTTGCCCTTATATTCTCCCGTATAGCCCTGGATGCCACGAACGTTGTTGACCAACCGTGCGTTTTCCAGATATGTTTCCGCAATGAATTTCGCGCGCAGCGGATCGCCAGGCATCAGCACCGTCTTGGCAAAATCGCCCTTTGCCGCCGTATTATGCAAGGTTGCCATGTTGATTCCTCCTTTTCCGATCCCAAAGTGTTATTTCACGCCAGTGGAGCCTATGCCGCCGCGATCCGATCCCGCCAGATGCTCCACCTTTTCCAGCATAACTGGTTCCATTTTCCGCACAATTCGGAACTGACAAATACGGTCGTTCTTTTCAATCACCGTATCCCGCATTGCCAGCGCCAGGCAATGCCACACATCGTTGTCGCCACTGTAGCTTTCGTCCACCACGCCTACGCCGTTCACCATCAGAATGCCATAGCGCTTGAACGTGGAACTACGAGGGGCCACGTGCGCTTCATAGCCTTCCGGCAAACGCATGGACACGCCCAGAGAGATGGGTCTGTATTCCCCAGCCTTCATTGCCACGGTTTCTGCCGCCCGCAGATCGATCCAATCGCCGTTCGGCAGCTTTTCGATAGGCAGAATATCCGCATGGTAACGGATCTGGATCTTCAGTTCCTCCTGACCCATGCCTTATTCCTCCGAAAGTTCATCCAGCGTCAGAGAAAAGCCGGGAACGAAGGTGTTCATAAAATCCTGCACCTCGGGGAGATCTTCCATCTGATCGATCGATTTTTTCGTGCTTTTCCGCGCCTGCTCAAATTCCTGATTGCCGGCTTTCTTTTCTTCCAGGCATTTGATATACGCGCAAATACGATCCGCGGCCTTCACCAGCCGCCATTCCTCAGTTGTTTCGTCATGCGCGATCAGGGGCGTATAATAATCCCGTAAATCAGACGGCAGCATATTCAGCAGTCGCTGTGCCGCTACGTCTTCCAGCTTATTATATTCCTGCTTGATAGCAGGATTATGATGCTTGATCGGAGTCGGCAAATCGCCAGTGATCACCTCGCAACCATCATGATACAGCGCCAGCGCCATCACATATTCGGCATTATAATGCCGGCCATAGCGCTGATTGCCGATCACAGCCATGGCATGGGCCACCATGGCGGTCTGGAAGGCGTGCTCCATATCATTTTCCGGCATTGTGTTGCGCATCAGGCCCCAACGCTGAATGAATTTCATGCGGCTGACGTAGGCAAAAAAATGATGTTCCATGCTATGCTCTCCTTGACATATGTATTTTTTGCGGTATAATAGGCTTGCGCATCCGCTGGGGGCGTCGCGCTAAAGGCGCGGCTGAGATTGAACCCTTGGAACCTGCTGTAGATCATCCTACCGAAGGGAAGCGGCGCGTGGGCCATGCTTGGTCTGCGCAATCTCCGTTTCCCACATGCTCAAAAGGCGTGTGGGCTTTTTCTATGGATCGGATGCCAAAGAAAAAAAGGAGGCTGACTCAAAATGCTGAACCTGTTCCTTTCCACCGCACGGGCGGAGGAGACCACGACCGCCTGGGGCAGCGAACTGGTAGAAAAGTTCGTTGAAACCCCGGCCACCACCTGGATCATCCTGCTGGTTATCGTAGCGCTGGGCGCCATGCTGCTGCTCTTTGGGAAAACCCGCAAGCAATGGACAGCCAAGACCATCGCCTTCGCCGCTCTGTCCATCGCCCTGTCCTTCGTGCTTTCCTGTTTCCGGCTTTATCGCATGCCAACCGGCGGCAGCATCACTCCAGGCAGCATGCTGCCGCTGATGCTGTTTTCCGCTGCCTTCGGCGTTGGCCCCGGCGTGCTTGCAGGCTTTGTCTACGGCGTTTTGCAATATCTGCAAGGCGGATGGTTTTTAAACGTGTGGCAATTCCTGCTGGACTATCTGCTGGCCTTTGCCGCGATTGGCTTAGCTGGTCTGGCCCATAATCGGAAGGGAAAATGGCTTTACTTTTCCATTCCCCTGGCGGCTATCGGCCGTGCCGTATGCGCCATTCTGGCGGGGATGATGTGGGTGGCGGATACGCCGGTTGAGAATCTCGTGATCGGCGCTTGGCATTTTAACTCACCCCTGCTGTATTCCATGGTTTATAACGGCATCTATCTGATCCCCGACACATGCATCTGCCTGCTGCTCGCCTTCCTGCTGGCCAAGCCTGTCATGAAGGTTCTTCAGGCAAAATAAGCGTCCCGTCTCCCGGCGAGAGAAGCCTGTCTGAAAGCAAGCTTCTCTCGCTTTTTGTTTGCACTCAGTCCCCACGCTGGGCGCGGATCGCATCATCCTCTTCCAGAACCTTGTACATCTCGGCGGCGTTTTCCTTCCGCACCACCTCGCGTACATCGATAATCTGATACCTGCCCACGCGATTGCCAAAGCGGATTTCCATCACGTCATTTTCCCTGACCTCGGCCCCTGCTTTGGCCACGCGGCCGTTAATGGACACACGCCCGCCATCGCAGGCTTCCTTGGCCACGGTGCGGCGCTTAATAATCCGGGATACCTTCAGATATTTATCCAGTCGCATGGCTATTCTCCTTTGAAAAAAGGGCGCGCCGATAGCCGGCACGCCCTTTGCAATTTGCTTTTAGCCGTTGATGGCGTCCTTGAGAGCCTTGCCGACCTTGAAAGACGCGGTCTTGCTGGCAGCAATTTCGATTTCCTCGCCGGTGCGGGGATTGCGGGCCGTGCGGGCAGGGCGTTCCTTGCTTTCAAAGGTACCGAAGCCAACCAGCTGTACCTTATCGCCCGCCTGAAGAGATTCAGTTACCACGTCCACAAACGCGGCCAGCGCCTTTTCGGCATCCTTCTTCGAAAGATCGGCCTTCTGAGCCAGAGCCACGATCAGTTCAGATTTGTTCATGAGAATTTACCCTCCAATTTTCCATTGAGAATTGAGAATCGCAGACCACAAAAGCCTTATGGCTTCGGGCGTTGTTTGCTACCTTCCCAGTATACATCCATTTCCGATAATGTCAAGTCCTCCATACGCTTTCCATCCCGTAAAATCGCATTTTCCATAGCTGTAAACCGCTTCACAAACTTCTCCGTAGCCCGCTGCAAGGCAGTTTCCGCATCCACCCCTGCCAGGCGCGCCGCATTCACGCAGGCGAAGAACAAATCGCCCACTTCCTCCTGCAAATGCCGCCCGTCCTTTTCATCCAGCGCCTGGGCAACCTCCTGGGCCTCCTCATGCACCTTGGAAAGCGCATCCCGAGGATCATCCCAGTCAAAGCCCACATCACGGGCCTTTTTTTGCACCTTCTCCGCCCGCATCAGCGGCGGCAACCCCTGAGATACCCCCTGCAGCACCTGCGCCTGAGTTTGGTATCCCCGCTCTTCCTTCTTAATTTTCTCCCAGTTTTCCACCACGTCCTGAGCGGTTTTGCATTCATCGCCTCCGAAAATATGGCGATGCCGGGAGATCATCTTGCGGCAAATGTCCGTTGTGATTTCGCACAGTTCAAACGTGCCGTATTGCTGACCGATATTGGCCTGAAACACCACCTGCAGCAGCACATCGCCCAATTCATCCGCCACATGTTCCCAGTCCTCTTCGTCAATGGCAGCGGCGGTTTCATAGGCTTCCTCGATCAGATATTTGCGCAGAGTTTCATGCGTTTGCTCCCGATCCCAGGGGCAGCCATTTTCTCCGCGCAAAATATCCAGTACCCGCACCAGATCAAAAAAGTCGAATCGTTTGCGCGCCGTCAGTTCCACTGCCGGGAGCAGGGCGGCACAAGTATGATCGTACTGCTTCTGGCGATCCAAATCGCACAGCGGAATCATCCGCCCGGCCCGCGATGCATCCCGACTTGGCGGGAAAAACAGCACCGGCTGTTCCTCGTCATACCAGCGCAGCAATTCCAGCTTGCAATCTCCCGCCAACATTTTCGAATCCAGTTCCAGAATCAGCAGCGGATTTTGCAGGCCTGTCACGTTCAGGCCATCTGCCGTTTGAATCTCCCATTTTTCCTGCGGTGCCGCCGCCATAAACGGGGCGCTCAACGGCACTCCGGGCTGGCACGTAATCTGTGTCCGCTTCCGCAAAAGCGAAACCGTCGCATCGGCGCCTGCATCCAGCACTGCATAGCAAACCTGGCGTTCCTGCGCCAGCGCCATCAGCCGCTCTGCCGCCGCTTCAGCCAGTTCTTCAAAATCCTCGCTGGCTTCATGCAAATCATCCAGCGTATCAAAGGATATCCCTTTTTCCCGAAGATATGCAGCCGCATCGCATTTTTCTGTGCGCAGCACCAGCTTTTCGGCTTTTTTCATCGTTTCGATTGCACCCAGAGTCAGCAGCGATCGGTTGCCCGGGCCCAGCGAAACAATCGTGATTTCCTTCATTTCTTTTTCCTCCTCAGCCGCGCAGGCAGATCCTCTTGCCGAATCGCCCCCAGCTTCCATGCCAGCAGCGCATACAGCGCCACGCCCGCCACCACGCAAAACACCACGCCCAGCAGCAACATTTTCCGGCTTAAGCACGCCGCACTGCCAAACAGGAAATGCCATAGCGCGTATACTACCGCGCCCATTGCCAGCGAGCAGCCCAGCGGCTTTATCACCACGCCTATCCAGTCCATTTTATAGCCCGTGTGTTTGCAAACGTAATACAGATTGGGAATCATACTTGCCGTATAGCACAGCAGCGATGCCCAAGGCGCGCCATGGATATCCACACCGGGAATGCCAACCAGCGTGTAATTCAGCATAATCTTCAGCGCTACGCCCAGAACCAGCGTATACATCGGAATCCGCTGCTTGCCCATGCCCTGCAAAATCCCGCTGGTGGCCTGCACCATGGTAAACAGCGCAATGGTCAGGCTGCTGATGCGCAGCAGTTCCGCCGCCACCTGCAATTGCGCCGATGAATACGCCCCCTGATAGCAAAGGAACAAAATCGGCTCGGCCAGCAGGCTCATGCCAATGGAGCAAGGAAAGCCCACCAGCGCCGCAATGCGCAGGCCAGTTCCCGCCTCCCTGCGCACATAGTCCGTATCCCCCCGCGCCATGCCCGCAGAAATATCCGGCACCAAATTTGTGCTCATAGCCATAGCCAGCGCCGTGGGCACGTTAATCAGCGTCAGCACTGGGCCGGAATATGCCCCGTAGCGCACCATGGCCTCCTCATAAGCCATGCCCGCCCGTTCCATCAGGTTGGTCAGCATTACGCTGTCAATAAACCCAGCCAAGGGCACGATACATGCGCCCAGCGTAATGGGCACAGCAATCAGGGTCAGCTGTTTGGCCATATTTTTTTTGCTCAGAGACTGGGATTCAGCCTGAGGCAACGCGTCAAAGCCGGCCTGCTGCCGATGCTGCTGCCAGATCATATAAAGCAGCGCCGCCGCTTCGCCGATGGTGGAGCCCATCAGCGCGCCCGCCGCGCCCCAGGCCACGCCGCCCCGCTTCATTCCCAGATAAGCCAGTGGCAGCGCAATAGCCACCTTCCCTACCTGCTCGATCAGCTGGGAAACCGCAGTTGGCATCATCTGGCGGCGGCCCTGCATAAAGCCTCGATAAGCGCTCATGACGCAGACAAAAAACAGGCTGGGGCCGATGCAAAGATAGCCGACCCTGGCATCCTCCGCCCCTTGCCATTTGGCGATCTGCCCGGAACAGGCCAGCAGAATCACGGTAGTAATTAATCCCAGCACACAGAGTAATTCCAGCGCTGTTTGAAAAATCCGCTTGGCGTTTCGGGGATCATCCCGCGTCACATAATGGCTGACCATCCGGGAAATCGCCACGGGAATGCCCGCCGAAGAAATCGTCAGCAGCAGATTATAGGCAGGAAATACCTTGTGGTAAAGCGCCATACCCATTGGCTCAATCAAATAGGCCAGAGGAATGCGATACAAAACGCCCACGACCTTGCAGATCAGCCCGGCCAAGCCCAGTACCGATACGCCGCCCACCAGCGATTTTTGTTTTTGCGTCATAAAAGCTCCTTTGAACACGAATGTATTGGATGAGGGAACCCTTCCTTTTTCATTCCGGAACGGTTCCCTCGCGCTTCCACTGAGGAAGCAGGATGCATGGCTTCCATCCTTATTATTCTCGTTTCCGAACGTTTCACCCGCTGTGGCACGGTTCGTCCACAATCATTCCAAGAGCCGCCGAATGTTCGAGTTCACTTTAAAAGGACGCACAGGGGAACCGCCTTTGCGTCATAAGCAGTTCCCCGTCCTATTTTACTCTTCGTCCTTTTGCGCCTTTGGTTCGTCCAGTTCCTCTTCTTCCTCGGCTTCTGCCCGGGCTACGCCTACAATACGGCTGCCCTCGGCCACCTTCATCAACCGGACGCCCTGCGTGGCACGACCGCAAACGCGAATTTCGCTAACAGGTGTGCGAATAATCGTTCCATCGTCGGTAATCAGCAGGATATCCTCCTGCGGATGCACCATCAGCTGCGCCACCAGATCGCCGGTTTTTTCCGTCAGCGCCATGGCGATAATGCCCTTGCCGCCGCGGCCGGTCTCCCGGTAAGCTTCTGGCGCAGTGCGCTTGCCATATCCGTTTTCCGTAATCGAAAGCACATGCGCGCCTTCTTCCACCACGCACAAATCCGTTACCTGATCATCTTCATCCAGCCGCATGCTGCGCACCCCGTGGCTAATCCGTCCCATAGGCCGCACATGCCGTTCCGCAAAGCGAATCGCCTTGCCCTTCTTGGTGCCCAGCAGCAGTTCCTCGCCATCCCGGCAAAGCTCCACACCAATCAGTTCGTCTCCCTCGGAAAGCACGATGGAAATCAAGCCCGTCTTGCGCAGATTCTTGAATTCGTCCAGTGCCGTCTTCTTGATCACGCCCTCCCGGGTTGCCATAATCAGATAGTGCCCCTGGGCAATTTCCGGCATGGGGATCATGTTGGTCACTTTTTCCCCCGCTGCCAGCTGCAAAAGATTCACAATCGCCGTGCCCTTAGCCGTCCGCCCCGCTTCGGGGATCTGATAACAGGTCAGGGTATACACGCGGCCCTGATTGGTAAAGAACAGGATCGGCTCGTGGGAATTGACCACCCGAATGTTTTCAGCATAGTCATCTTCCCGGGTTGTCATTGCGGCTACGCCCTTTCCGCCCCGGTTCTGAGATTTGTATGTGGACTTGGACAGCCGCTTCACATAGCCAAAATGCGTCAGCGTTACCACCATGTCATCCACGGCAATCAGATCGGCGATATCAATTTCGCCTTCCACAGCGGACAATTCCGTGCGCCGCGGATCATTAAACTTGCCCTTGATTTCCAGCAGTTCGCTCTTGACCACGCTCATCAGCTTGTCCCGATCCGCCAGCAGCGATTGCAGATACGCAATAGTTTTCTCCAGCTCGGTATATTCGCCCATCAGCTTATCCCGTTCCAAACCGGTCAGCCGGGCCAGACGCATATCCAAAATGGCCTGTGCCTGTTTATCGGAAAACTGGAAGCGCTCCATCAGTTCAATCTTGGCCGCACCTGTATCCTTGCTGTTTCGGATCACATGAACGATCTCATCGATATGATCCAGCGCCTTGAGCAGCCCCTCCAAAATGTGCGCACGCGCCAGAGATTTTTCCAGGTCATACCGGGTACGCCGGGTCACCACGTCCTCCTGATGGAGTACATAGTAACTCAGCATTTCCTTCAGCGACAAAACCCGGGGCTGGCCATCCACCAGCGCCAGCATAATCACGCCGAAGGTTTCCTGAAGCTGCGTGTGCTTATACAGATAATTGAGCACCACCTGAGGCTGCACATCCCGCTTCAGATCAATAACTATACGCATGCCGTTACGGTCGGATTCATCACGAATATCGCTGATACCATCCAACCGCTTTTCATGCACCAGCTCTGCAATTTTCTCTACCAGCCGTGCCTTATTGACCATATAGGGGATTTCCGTCACCACAATGCGGCTGCGGTTATTAGCCAGAGGCTCCACATCGGTCTTGGCCCGGGTGATAATCCGCCCCCGGCCGGTATGATACGCCTCGCGGATCCCGCTACGGCCCAGAATCACGCCGCCCGTTGGGAAGTCCGGACCCTTGATATGCTCCATCAGATCGTCCAGCGTTGCATCCGGATGATCGATCAGGCAGATCGCGCCGTCAATAACCTCGCCCAGATTATGCGGCGGAATATTGGTGGCCATGCCTACGGCAATACCCGATGCGCCGTTTACCAGCAGATTGGGAAAACGCGCAGGCAAAACCTTGGGCTGCAGCAGGGTTTCATCGAAGTTGGGCATGAAATCCACAGTGTCCTTTTCGATGTCCTGAAGCATAAAGGTGGCAATTTTGCTCATACGCGCTTCGGTATAACGCATGGCAGCGGCTCCATCGCCATCCACGGAGCCAAAGTTGCCCTGACCCTCTACCAGCATATAGCGCATATTAAAATCCTGCGCCAGGCGCACCATTGCATCATACACCGAAGCGTCACCGTGAGGATGGAATTTACCCAGCACGTCGCCCACAATACGGGCAGACTTGCGGAAAGGCTTATCCGGGGTCATCCCCAGTTCGTTCATATCATAGAGAATGCGCCGATGAACGGGCTTTAAGCCGTCCCGCACGTCGGGCAGCGCCCGGTCCACGATTACAGACATGGCATAGCTAATAAAAGACTGCCGCATCTCATGTTCCAGGTCGGTTGGTATCAAACGGTCTTTAATATCGCTCATTGCGTTTCATCCTTTCCTGAGATGGCAATTAAGCCACGGATTAGAGGCTGTATCGTGTTGCCGTCTCGGGCAATATTTCTTCCCAAGCCGATTGAGGCGTCGGCATGGCGCTGATGAGCACCGTACCGTTATCCAGGCTGAAAAAGCAAACCATCACGGCGTAATCCCCGCCATATTCCAGCACCGTCAGCACTCCGTCCTGCAGCCATTCCGGCGCGGCGCAAGCTGTTTCCATAGCCAGTATGTTCAGCGCTGCCAGAGTCTCCGCACCCTGATACCCCGCCAGAACACTGGGAATTGCGCAAAGCATCCGGCGTTCCATTTGCTGGCGCAACTGCGCGGACAATGGACTGATCATTTCCGCATGCATTTGTTCCAGCAGCGTGGCAAACTCCGTTTCTCCACAAATCGTCATGGCAACGGGCGCGGAAAAATCCGTCTCCCCTACCGCCGCAATTTTCTCCTGAATCGTCTCGCCCACTGTATACATGGACACATACGCTTCATTTTCCGCCGCCTGGCCGATCCAATCTGCCAAGGTCAGGCTTTGCGTATAGAGCCATTGCGCCGAATCGTCCATTTCCTCGCCGCAGCCTACGGCGGGCAGCGCCAGCAGCAGACAGGCCAGCAGGCACATCCATCGTTTCATGCGCTTCTCCTTTGCTTACACGTCCAAAATGGCCAATTCGCTGTTTTGCTCTATAAACTCCCGCCGGGGCTCCACCTTGTCGCCCATCAGCAGCGTGATGATTTCATCGGCAGCCATAGCGTCTTCCATGGTCACGCGCATCATCGTCCGGGTTTCAGGATTCATCGTGGTCTGCCACAATTGCTCGCTGCTCATTTCGCCCAGGCCTTTATAACGCTGAATCTCCGCCTTGGTCTCTCGGCCCAGCTTGTCCAGCAGCTGCTGCAATTCCTTATCGTCGTAAACGTAATACTCCTGCTTGTTCTTCGTCACCTTGTACAGCGGGGGCATGGCGATATACACATAGCCCTTTTCAATCAGCGGCTTCATATAGCGATAGAAGAATGTGAGCATCAGAATCCGGATATGAGCGCCGTCTACGTCGGCATCCGTCATGCACACAATGCGGTGATACCGCAGCTTATCCAGATTGAATTCATCGCCAACGCCGCAGCCAAAGGCCGTGATCATGTTTTTGATCTGCTCGCTAACCAGAATCTTATCCAGGCGCGCCTTTTCCACGTTCAGAATCTTGCCACGCAGGGGCAAAATAGCCTGGAACATCCGGTCACGCCCCGTCTTGGCGCTGCCGCCGGCGCTATCGCCCTCTACCAGGAAAATCTCGCATTTTGCCGGATCTCGCTCGCTGCAGTCCGCCAGCTTGCCCGGCAGAGAGGCGGATTCCAGCACCGTCTTGCGCCGCGTCAAATCCCGGGCCTTGCGGGCTGCTTCCCGTGCCCGGGCCGCACCCAGGCAGCGTTCCAGAATCGTCTTGGCCACGGCCGGGTTTTCTTCCAGGAAGGTTTCCAGGCCTTCGCTAACCAGCCCGTCCACAATCGGCCGTACCTCGCTGTTGCCCAGCTTGGATTTGGTCTGTCCCTCAAATTGTGGCTCGGGCATCTTCACCGAAATCACCGCCGCCAGGGATTCCCGGGTATCCTCACCCTTGAGATTGGAATCCGCGTCCTTGAGGATTTTATACTTGCGGCCGTAATCGTTAATCGCCCGAGTCAGCGCGCTTTGGAAGCCCATCAAATGGGTGCCGCCTTCAGGGGTATGGATATTGTTGGCGAAAGCATAAATATTTTCAGTATAGCTGTCGTTATATTGCAGCGCCACCTCCACCAGCACCCCGTTTTTCGTTCCTT
>CAYRFP010000025.1:17407-29791 GCA_964423675.1 uncultured Oscillospiraceae bacterium | reverse complement strand
CTTAAAAACGTTGATATTACTGGGTTCTTGCTTGTTTTCTTATGTCAACGCTCTTGAATGCGAAGAGCGGTTTCCATGAATGATGGACTTGTTAGATTCTTGCCACGCCAGTATCCCGGGCGGCTTGCGCCACGGCGGCGGCTACGGCCTTGCCTACGCGCTTATCAAATGCCTTGGGCATGATGTAATCTGCGCTGAGTTCCTCATCGCTGACCAGACTGGCAATCGCATAAGATGCAGCCATTTTCATTTCATCGTTAATGTCGCTGGCTTGCACATCCAAAGCACCACGGAAAATGCCCGGGAAAGCCAGCACGTTGTTGATTTGGTTGGGGTAATCGCTGCGACCGGTGCCCACCACGACGGCGCCGGCTTCTTTGGCAAGTTCCGGGAAAATTTCCGGAACGGGATTCGCCATGGGGAACACGCAGGCACCCGCCGCCATGGAAGCCACCATTTCTTTGCTTACAATGCCGGGGGCGGACACGCCGATGAATACATCTGCGCCTTTCAGTGCATCGGCCAATGTGCCCATCTGGTGCTCCTGGTTGGTGACCTTGCTGATTTCCTCATGAGCGCTGTTAAGCCCTTCCATGCCCTCGCAGATAATGCCGAAGCGATCAACCATCGTCAGATGCTGTACGCCTAGCTTCAATAAATGCCTGCCAATGGAAATGCCGGCTGCGCCCGCGCCATTGATGACCACCTTGACCTGATCCAGCTTTTTACCCACCACCCGCAGGGCGTTGAGCATTGCTGCTGCCACTACGATGGCCGTTCCGTGCTGATCGTCATGGAACACGGGAATATCGCAGATTTCCTTAAGCCGCCGTTCCACTTCGAAGCAGCGAGGCGCGCCGATATCCTCCAGATTAATACCGCCGAAGGAACCGGAAATGAGGTAAATGGTGCGCACAAGTTCGTCCACATCCTTGCTGCGAATACAGATGGGAAAGGCATCCACATCGGCAAACTCCTTAAACAGGCAGCATTTTCCTTCCATAACCGGCATACCGGCCTCAGGGCCAATATCGCCCAAGCCCAGCACTGCCGTTCCATCCGTAATCACGGCAACCATATTGCTGCGCCGGGTTAATTCCCAGGATTTTTTATAATCATCGCGGATGGCCAGGCAGGGCTCGGCGACACCGGGAGTATAAGTCAAGGATAATTCCTGAGCGTTTGTTACAGGGGTGCGGGAAACTACCTCGATCTTTCCTTGCCATTCATAATGCTTTTTCAACGCTTCGGCTTTAATGTCCATGCGGGAAGTCCTCCTTTGTATTATCAATCGAATGTGAAATGTTTCCTCGCTGAAGCACAGCGTTTTCTCACTGCGCGTGTGGATTGACAGGACGAGAAAAGAAAATTATAATGGAGAAAATGAAAGGGCACAGGGAGGCACGTTATGCAGCTTGAAACAGATCGTCTGATGATTCAGCCTATCTCTCCAGACATGGCAGAAGACGTGCACAGGAATTCCTTGGACGCATATGTGCGGCGCTTTGTCCCCGATGAAGTGTTCGAAACGGTTGAAGAAGCGCGGGCGACGCTTGTGGCGTTGGAAGGCTTTCTGGTCAGCGGGCAGGGACCGCAGATTTATGCAACGCTTCTGAAATCTGGGAGAAACATCGGCTATGTTCAAGCGATTCCATTGGATACGGAGAATTGGGAGATCGGCTATCATATCGCCCGACCTTATACGGGAAAGGGCTATGCCACGGAGGCGGTTTGTGCGTTTCTTCCGGCGATTATGTCCCGTCGGTGTCTGAAACGTATGCTGGGTGTTTGTCTGGAAGAAAACGTGGCTTCCGTCCGTGTGTTGGAAAAGTGCGGATTCCAATTGGAATATGCCGGAATTGGCCAGTATCAGGGAAGGAAGACACGTATCTGCCGCTACATTTTCCCGCCGACATCAGATTGTACAATACCAACAGAACTTTGAAGAAACCGCAGACGAAGAACCGTCTGCGGTTTGGCAAGAAAAGAAATTTGCCGTCAGACGGAAGGTGAAAACTTCCGTTTTTTATTGGTTTTCTTTGCCAAATTCGGTTTCCTGTTCTACATCAAGTTCGGCGTTTTCTTTTTCCGTAATCGCTTCTTCGGCCAATTCTTCTGCATCGGCCTGAGCAATTTCTTCGATTTCTGCCTGTGCTTCATCCAGACTCAAGCCTTCGTCCAGTGCGAATTCGACCACGTCTTCTGACTCGGCGGTCAAGACGATATCGCTTTCTTCTGCACTGACATCGGCGGTTTCGGCGGCCAAATCAGCAGTTTCATCAACTGACAAATCTTCTGTTTGGGCGACAGCATTGTCTTCATTCTCAGGGGCGGCCCAGGCTCTGTCTCGCTCTGCCCGCGGCGGCCTGGCAGCAGGCTGAATACGCTGGACATCTTCCAGCGGGTAATCCTTCTGTTCAGTTGTATCGCCCTTGGGAATGCGAACCCGGACGGTCTCTTTCAGGATATTCAGTTCTACCACGGTGCCATTTCCGTCAGGGGTAATAACCTCTTTGCCCACCTTGGGCATACGCTTGCGCGTGGCTTCATAATGATCTTCCTCATATTTGAGGCAGCACATGAGCCGACCGCAAACGCCGGAAATCTTTGTGGGATTCAGAGAAAGGCTTTGCTCCTTGGCCATTTTAATAGAAACGGGCTGAAAATCCCCGAGGAATGCCGCACAGCAAACAGGCCGACCACACAGCCCCAGCCCGCCGATCATTTTCGCCTCGTCGCGCACACCGATTTGACGCAACTCAATCCGCGTGCGGAAAATTGAGGCCAAATCTTTTACCAGCACCCGAAAATCTACTCGCTTATCGGATGTGAAATAAAACAGAATCTTGGAATTATCGAAGGTATACTCGCAGCCGACAAGCTTCATTTGCAGCTTATGCTCGGCAATTTTTTTCTGGCAGATGGCCAGAGCATCTTTTTCCTTGCTCTGGTTTTCTGCTTGATGCAGGGCATCCTCTGCTGTGGCGATACGAATCACCTTTTTCAGGGGAGGAGTGATTTGCTCATCGCTCACTTCCTTGACACCAGTCACCACTTCGCCGTATTCCAGCCCCCGTGCCGTTTCCACGATCACAGCGTCCCCAGCAGTGGGCCAAAATTCATCGGGATCAAAATAATAAAGTTTTCCTGCGTTCCGAAAACGAACGCCAATTACACTTGCCATGTGCTTGCTTCCTCCAGTATTGATTGCATCAGCCCCTCCGCAACGGCGGCCCAGCTGACATTGGCTGCCCGCTGTCGCCGGGCAAGAAGAAGGGCGCTGAGAATGTTTTCCAGTCCCTGAGGCGCTGCCTTTTGCCACAACAGTGGCAGATCATCCACAGTATCCTGGCTTCCGGTCACCCGGGCATGAAGCAGGGCGCGAATTTCCTGCTCTAAAATGTTCAGCAGTTGATCGCCGTTATCCTTCTGATCCTTCAAAAGCGCAGCTGCCGTGGCCAGATCTGCACTTCTGCGAATGGAAAAAAAGCTACGTTGCACCAGAGCCCGTGCTGTCCAATATGATTCATCCTCTTGCATTTGCAAAGCCCGTCCCAGGCTGCCTTCGCAGTAAAGCGAAAGAGCATGGGCGCGATCCGGGGAAAAGCCTTTTTGCAGCAGCGTTTTTTCAATTCGTGCTGGTTCCCAGGGCTGCATTCGGATGACCCGGCAGCGGGACCGGATGGTTGGCAGAATTGCGGATTCCACATCGGCTGTTAACAGAAAAAAAGTGTGTTCCTCCGCTTCTTCCAGGGTTTTCAGCAGACAGTTTTGTGCCTGCGCCGTCATTCGTTCGGCATTTTCAATAAGGATCACGCGATTTCCACCTTCCAATGAATGCCGGGAAAGCGTATCTATTACACCGCGCAGGGCATCAATTTTAATCGTTTTTTCCCGAGGTGCTGGAACGGGAAAATGCGCATCCGGGTGTGAACGGGCCAAGAACTTTTTGCAGCCCCGGCATTGGCCGCAGGGCTTTTCGGATTCTCCGGAACACAAAAGTCCTTGTGCCAGTAGCTGTGCCAGTGTCTTTTTACCAATTCCGCTTTCGCCGGATAGGAGGGTGGCATGGGCTAAACGACCGTCAAGAAAGTCACGCCAAAGGGCGAGGAGCAAATCGCTCCCCGCCGTGCATTCTCGGATCGTTAGCGCTTGGGCGCTGTCCTTAATACTTGACAAACTGATCCACCGTCATTACGAACACCGTTGCGCCGCCTACCGTTACTTCGATGGGATAGGGGGTGTACATGCCGGCTGTTCCGCCCATGGTAACAGGGGAGGAAGCAATCTGTTTGCGGCTTTTGCAGACTTTTTCGATGATCGTCATGCAACCTTCGAAGCGATTATCTTCCACACCAACAAGCAGGGTGGTATTTCCGGATTTGAGGAAACCGCCGGTAGTGGCCAGCTTGGTTACGCCATAGCCCTCGTTCATCAGATTACTGATCAAGCGGGACGCGTCCTCATCCTGTACGATCGCAATAATAAGTTTCATGGCGCGTTCTCCTTTCTATGCTTTGATCTGGATTTTTCTTTCCTGACTCTATTATACAGCATTTTTAGGAAAAAAACAACTATTTCCTTTGTATTTTAGCGACAGGTGAGTTGTTTATATTTTTTCGAAACTTTGTCAAGGAAAAATGCTTGACATGTAACGAAAAATGTGTATAATAGGATCGTCAAGGAAAATGCCTTGACAGGAGGATGCTATGGCCCGTGAAGTGTTTGCCGCAATGGAAAAGAAGGTGTCTCTTTCATGGATGCTGGCATTCTATGGGGACATGCTGACGGAAAACCAGCGGGAAATGGCTCGGCTCTATTGGGAAGAAGATTTGACACTGGCAGAAATTGCGCAGCAGTTTTCCGTCAGTCGGCAGAGCGTGCATGATACTGTAAGCCGGACAGAAAAGCAGCTTGAGGGTCTGGAGGAAAAGCTGGGGCTGATGCGCCGGTTTCAGGTCATGGAGGAAGGGCTTCAGGCTTGCGCCCGGGAACTTTCTCAAATTCAAGCAACGCAGGAAACTGAGCCGCATTTGGTGGAAGCACGCCGCTGGGTGAAAGCTTTACTCGATCAGGAGGAGCAGTAATTATGGCCTTTGAAGGGCTTTCTGAAAAACTTCAAAATGCCTTTAAGAAGCTAACTGGCAAAGGCAAATTGACGGAGCAGAACATCAAAGACGCGATGCGCGAGGTACGCATGGCGCTGCTGGAAGCAGACGTCAATTATCTGGTTGTAAAAGACTTTATTAAGAAGGTTACGGAACGGTGCATTGGCGCTGAAATCTTGGCCAACCTGAATGCTGGGCAGCAGGTAATCAAAATTGTCAATGATGAGTTGACTGCGCTGATGGGCGGCTCAAACGCTAAGCTGACCTGGTCGCCCGCCGTGCCAACGGTTTATATGCTTTGCGGCCTGCAGGGTGCTGGCAAAACCACGATGGCTGCCAAGCTGGCAGGTTATCTGATTAAGCAGGGCAAAAAGCCCATGCTGGCCGCCTGCGATATCTATCGCCCTGCTGCGATTAAACAGCTACAGGTGGTGGGCGAGCAGGTTGGGGTGCCGGTGTTCGAAAAAGGGACCCAGAGCCCGGTAAAAACCGCGAAGGAAGCGATCGAATACGCCCGTTATTATGGACGAGACGTGCTGATTGTGGATACTGCCGGCCGGCTGCATATTGATGAAGGCCTAATGCAGGAATTGCAGGAAGTAAAAGCCGCCATCCATCCTCAGGAAATCCTCCTGGTGGTGGATGCGATGACCGGTCAGGACGCGGTAAACGTGGCCAAGACTTTTGATGAAAAGCTGTCCATTGATGGCGTGATTATCACGAAGCTGGATAGCGATACGCGCGGCGGTGCGGCTTTGTCTGTTCGCGCCGTGACAGGGAAGCCGATTAAGTTCGTGGGTACCGGCGAAAAGCTGGGGGATATCGAGCCTTTCCACCCAGAACGCATGGCGTCCCGTATTCTGGGCATGGGCGATATTCTCACGCTGATTGAAAAAGCAGCCGCCACCGCGGATGCAGAAGCAGCTGAGAAGATCCAGGCTAAGAAGAACCCGGCTGAGTTTGATCTGGCAGATTTCTTGGATCAGATGAAGCAGATCAAGAAAATGGGGCCGCTTCAAAATGTCCTTGGAATGCTTCCGGGTATCGGCAGCAAGCTTAAGGACGTGGAAGTGGATGACAATGCTTTCAAAAAGCCGGAGGCAATTATCTGCTCCATGACGCCTAAGGAACGCCATAATCCTGGCATTCTCAATGCTTCCCGTCGGAAGCGTATCGCCACTGGTGCAGGCGTGACGGTGCAGGATGTAAATGCTCTCATCCGTCAGTTTGAGCAAATGCAGAAAATGATGAAACAGATGATGGGCAACAAGCGGGCCGCATTCCGGGCAATGCGCAGCATGAACATTAAATAATCCTTTTAGCCCGAACAATACGCAGCGGTTTTCATATTTCAGTATGATTACCATAGATTACTTCAAAATCAGGGAGGAAAAATTACCATGGCCGTCAAGATTCGTCTCAAGAGAATGGGTATGAAGAAGCATCCTTTCTATCGCATTGTGGTTGCCGATGTGCGCAGCCCCCGCGATGGCCGTTTCATCGAAGAAATCGGCTACTATGATCCCATGAAGCAGCCCGCCGAAATCAAGGTGGACAATGAAAAGGCCGCGCAGTGGATGAAGAACGGCGCGCAGCCCACCGACACCGTGCGCACCCTGCTCAAAAAGTCCGGCGCTATCGAAGGCTAAGAGCCTGAATGATGCAAGCGCAGAAAGGGAAATCCATGCGGGAACTCGTCCTTTTTCTGGCGAAATCGCTGGTGGATCAGCCCGATGCCGTGCAGGTGATAGAAACGGAAGGGCCAGAAGCTATTATTCTGGAACTTACTGTTGCTCCGGACGACATGGGTAAGGTGATCGGCAAGCAGGGCCGGATTGCGAAGGCCATCCGCACGGTGGTTAAGGCCGCTACTGATAAAACCTCCAAGCCGGTGTTTGTGGAAATCCAGTGAAATCCAAGCGGGCGGCAGCAGCTGCCCGCTTTTTCTCAATAAAACAAGCGAGGAGCGTGGCAGCATGCTGTCTGCATACCTTTTGATTGGTCAAGTTCTGCGCCCGCAGGGGGTTCGGGGCCAGGTGCGGGTTCGCCCGGATACCGATGACCCGGGTCGTTTTGACGAATTGGAATATGTGTACATTCAGGAAAAGAACGGGGCGTATAAGCGGATTTCTGTGGACGAGGTCAGCGTGCGGGAAGATGCTGTGTATCTGCGGCTGAACGGCGCGACTACCCGTGAAGCAGCCGAAGCACAGCGAAATTGGATGCTGTATGTGGACCGGGCCCATGCCCGTGAACTGGCTGAAAACGAGACGTTCATCTGCGACCTGATCGGCTGCAAGGCAGTGGATACCCAGGGAAATGAACTGGGGACAGTTACGGATGTGCTGCAGCCTGGCGGGAATGACGTTTACGTAATCAAAACCCCCCGGGGCGAGATGCTGTTGCCCGCGCTGATGCATGTGGTTCCGCAGGTTGATACAAAGAACGAAAAAATTGTGATCGATGAAAAACGGCTGGCTGAGGTTGCCGTGTGCAGCTGGGAGCCGTAAAAGGAGCGATACGAATGAAGCGGATCCTTTTTCAGGGAGACTCAATCACTGATGCAGACCGTAACCGTGAATATACGGAATCTTTGACCGCCATGGGAGCGGGGTATCCCCATCTTCTCAAGGCACAGCTTGGAATGGATTTCCCGGGAAAATACGAATTCCAGAATCGGGGCATTAGCGGCAACAGAATCGTGGATGTATATGCTCGGATTAAGCGTGATTTGATTAATCTGGAGCCGGATTATCTGAGCTTGTTGATCGGCGTGAATGATGTTTGGCATGAACTGGGTGGAAAAAAGAACGGCGTGGATGCAAAGAAATTTGAAATGATCTATGATTTACTTCTTTCAGAAGTAAAGGAGAGCCTGCCAAATGTGAAGATTATGTTGCTGGAACCGTTTGTTTTGCCCGGAACGGCGACAGTACATGAAGAAGAACCGGAACGTTGGCATGCATTCTCAACGGAGGTTCCTCTCCGCGCGGCGGCAACCAAGCGTATGGCAGAAAAACATGGGGCAACATTCGTTCCGTTGCAGGAAATGTTTGACGAACTGGCCCAGAAGGCGCCGGCCAGTCACTGGCTGGCAGATGGGGTGCATCCTACGGCAATGGGCCATGAGGCCATTGCCCGAGCCTGGATGAAGGCGTTTGAGCAACTGGCCGATTAAGACGCTCCAAAGGAGACAGGCTCATGATCATTGATATTCTCACGATTTTTCCTGAGATGTTTGAAAGCGTGCTGAATACTAGCATTTTGGGGCGTGCACGGGAAAAAGGGCTTTTGACGATCGAGGCAACGGATATCCGTCCATTTTCCGCAATGAAGCATAAAAACACCGATGATTACCCTTTTGGCGGCGGCGCAGGTATGCTGATGACGCCGCAGCCTATTGCGGATGCAATGAAGGCCGTTTGCCAGCGGCGAGGCATTCCCTGCCCGGATCATCGGACAGAAAAAGAAACGCAGGGAACAGAAGCTGGTTCTTCGCGCCCTGCCAAGCGGATTTTTCTTTCGCCCCGCGGCATTCCGTTTTCCCAGCAGTTGGCGCAGGAATTGGCACAGGAGGAGAACCTGATTCTTCTTTGCGGCCATTATGAAGGCGTGGATCAGCGCGTATTGGATAAATATATTGATCTGGAAATATCAGTGGGGGATTATGTGCTGACTGGTGGCGAGGTGGCGGCCATGGCTGTAACGGATTGCGTGGCACGGTTGGTTCCGGGGGTACTCGGCTGCGAGGAAAGCTCTCAGGATGAAAGCTTTTCGGATGCTGGATTGCTTGAATATCCGCAGTATACCCGACCGCGCGTGTTTGAGGGCATGGAAGTACCGGCTGTTTTATTAGGGGGCGACCATGCAAAAATCGCCGCCTGGAGACGGGAACAGGCCATTAAAACGACGCGCCAACGGCGGCCGGAATTGTTGCAAAAGGCGCAGCTTACCGATAAGGAACGCCGTGCCCTAGCGGAATGGGAAATGTAAAAAACGTTCATTTGTGCGAAAAACATGGCCTCCGTATCTATTAGTTAGTAGATTCGGGGGCTTTTGGTATTCGTACTCTTTCCGTGTGTTGTTCCAGCATTTCAGTGCGTGAACTAAATCCCGTTATCCGATAAGGTCAGGGGAGAAAAACGATGATTTCTGCTACTTACATCAAAAACCGCCCGAACATATTTGCTCGAGCGGTTTAAGTAATGAACTAAGTCAATGCATGCTTTCTGTTCTCAATTTCTGCCTTTAAAATATACGTCAGCCGAATCAAATTTGCTGGGCAGAAGTTACGAAAAAAGAATAAAGCCTTCATCATGGGCTGGGAAAATGTCAAATTAATGCCAGTCGATTTCCCAAAGCAGACCTTTCAAAGCGTCCAATGCCACGCGATAGGCCATCACACCGTCCATTTTCCATTTTTCTTCGGCAGCCTTCCCGTCTTCCAAATTACGAAAACCATTGAAATCGGTCAGATGAGGCTCCAGAGAGAGGTAGCTCTGATAGCCGCTGGCCTTCAAACTTTCCAGAATCGCTTTCACGTTTCCATCGCCCCAGCCGGCGGGAACAACCTGCCCGTTTTGTTTCAGAGCATCCTTAATATGCACGTAGGCGATATAGGGCTTCATCATTTCGTAAGCTTCCAGCGTATCCTGGCCGCACTGAACGAAATTGGCGAAGTCAAACACCGCTTTGAAATGATCGCAACTTAGTTTTTCCATGATCTTGCGGCAGCGGGGGGCAATATCGCCGAAAATGCCTTTCTCATTTTCGTGTAGCAGCACAACATCCTGCTCCTTGGCATAGTCGATTAGACGCTGCAGCCGAGCCATCACTTCGTCCTCATGCTGCTCGGCCGTGCCGGGTTCCACAAAGAAGCTGAACATACGAATATAGCGCGCGCCGAAAACCTTACACAGGGCAACGACGTTTTTGAACACTTCGAAGTGGGGCTCGAAGTCATCAGTAATCTTGATTTTTCCGATAGGGGAACCGATCGAGGATACATGCATGCCCTTGGCGTCCAGTTTGGCCTTCAGCACCAGCGCTTCTTCAGGGGAATATGTCTGGATGCCGCGTCCGTTCACGCCGCGAATCTCAATGGCTTTTACGCCACAGGCGCTGGCCACTTCCAGTTGCTTATCAAAATTCTGGTCAATTTCATCGGAAAAACCGCTCAAGGTGAGATACTGCATGGTCTTTCATCCTTCCTGTACGCACGATTTGCGGAATGTCTTTGCAAGGATTATTTCCGCATCCAAGTTTTATTTTATCATAGTCTGCATCTCTTTAGCAAGCATTTTTCGGTTTTTTCTGAGATTTATCCCGGAGGGGCGAGATTGGATCATTCAGAGATGGTTGCCGCGGCGGGAATTGTAAAGGAATAGGCGAAATTGACCAGAGTCTGATCTTCGGCATTTAAGCCAACGATGGAGAGGGTATAGTTACCAGGCTGTAATTCGGGTGTTTTTTCTTCATCGCCGTATTTCGCTTTAAAGACAATGACGCCATCTTCGTTGGCAATGACGATCTGGAGATCCTTCATCGCCATGGCATTGGCTGCATCCAGCTGCTCCTGAAGCGTTTCGATTTGCTTGTGCAGTTCATCGATTTGTGCCTGCAAAGCCAGAGAACCTTCTTCTTTTTCCTGCTTGGCTTTGGCGATTTCTTCATCCTTGGCGGTTAAAGCAGCAGTGGTTTCCTCAGATTTTTCAGTCAGCGCGGCAATTTGCGCATTGATCGCGGCATTTTCCTGCTCAAGAGAGTTTGTCTGCGAAATTAACTGAGAAATTTGTTCTTCTTTTTCTGCTGTTGCAGCTTTAACTTGCGATACTTCGCTTTCCAGTTTGGCGATTTCAGCTTCCTTTTCTTTTATTTCAGCCTCTAAAGTGGCCTTTTCTTGCGCGGCAAGTTCTTGCGAGGAGGTCAGCCCCTCATTGCTTTGGCTCAGCGCAGCAATCTGATCCGTCAGATCTACATTTTCATTTTCCAGCGTTGCAGTGCTTTGGTGCGCGGCTTCCAGTTGGGTGGTCAACGTGGCGATTTGCTCATTGACGGCGGAAAGCTCTGTTTCGATCTGAGTAATCTGTTCTTCCTGCTTCCGACATTCTTCTTCCTGCTGAGCAATTTTTGCTTCCAGGTCTTCCTTTTCCAGAGCAAGCGCTTTGGCGTTTTCAATTTCCGCCTGCGCGGCTGACAGTTCTTCTGTCAATCGGGCAGATTCATTCTGAGCATCTGAGGCTGCCTTTTTCTCGGCTTCAGCGATTGCTTCTGCATCGCGCAGTTGTGTAGTCAGTGCGGCCACTTCCTGAGCTTTTTGATCCATTTGGACGGACAGGGAATTTCTTTGTTCCGCCGATACGACGACCAGCACAATGGCGACCAGGACAATTGCGGCGACAAGCCAAAACGATTTTTTCATGCGACTTTTCTCCTTTATTTTTTTCTATTTCGAGGCGAAGCCTTCGCCTGAACAGACGGGGGGTAAACAAGTCACTGAAAGCATATGCAAAAGTAGAAACAAAAACAGCTATTCTAGACCAAACGATAGAAAAACCGCCCGGCATAAACCGGGCGGCAATAAAACGATTATTCTTCTTCGTCCTCGTCCTTCTGGGCGTTTTCGATGATCTTCTTGGCAGCGTCAGCAGGCATTTCCTCATACCGTTCGAAACTCATGGTAAAGGAACCGCGAGCCTGGGTCATAGACCGAAGATCGGTTGCATACTTGAACATTTCGCCCATCGGCGCTTCAGCCGTGACGCGCTGCAATCCGTCCACCTGATCCATACCCATGATCCGGCCGCGCCGCTTGTTCATATCACCCATGATGTCGCCCATGTATTCGTCGGGAACAAACACTTCCACGTGCATGATGGGCTCCAGTAGCACGGGGCTGGCATCCATGCAACCCTTTTTATAGGCAATACGGGCAGCGGTTTTGAAAGCCATTTCAGAGGAGTCAACGGGGTGATAGGAGCCGTCATACAGCTTGGCGCGCAGACCAACCATGGGATAGCCCGCCAGAACGCCCTTGCGGATATTTTCCCGCAGCCCTTTTTCTACGGAAGGAATAAAGTTCCGCGGCACGGCACCGCCCACAACGGCGTCAACAAATTCGAAGTCCACATTGGTATCCCCGATGGGAGAAAATTCAATCCACACATCGCCGAACTGACCATGACCACCGGACTGCTTCTTGTGGCGCCCCTGGCAGGAAACGGTCTTGCGGATGGTTTCGCGATAGGGGATCTTGGGATCATTTAGGTTGGCGTTA
>CAYRFP010000025.1:0-17397 GCA_964423675.1 uncultured Oscillospiraceae bacterium | reverse complement strand
CGCCGAACTTGGAAGCCAGCTTGTTGCGGATCACATCCAGATGCAACTCGCCCTGACCGGAAAGCAGCGTTTCGGTGGTTTCCACGTTCTTTTCAACCTTGATGGAAGGATCTTCTTCCTGCAGACGGCTCAACCCGGAGAAGACCTTGTCTTCCTCGCCCTGCTTGGCGGCGGAAATAGCCTTGGAAATGCAGGGAGCGGGGAAAGCGATGGGAGCATAGCGGATGGGATTAGCTGCATCACAGAGTGTATCGCCGGAATTCGTGAACTGCAGCTTGGACAGAGCACCCAAGTCACCGGCATTAAGCTGATTCACGCCGCTTTGCTTCTTACCGCGCATCATAAACAGGCCGCCAGATTTTTCAGCTTTATCGGCCGTGGCATTATAAAGGGAAGTGGAAGCAGAGATGGAACCGGAGCAAACCCGGAACAGAGACAGCTTGCCAACGAAGGGGTCGGCAATGGTCTTGTAAACAAACGCGGAGAAGGGCGCGTTGTTTTCGCAAATGCGTTCCACGTTTTCGCCGTTCTTGGGATTTTCGCCCTGCAGCTTCGTGCCCTTGGGAGAATGGAGATAAACGCTCATCATATCCAGCATCTTCGCAACGCCAACACCCGTGGTGGCGGAGCACGCGACAACAGGAACGATGGAACCGGACTGCATACCGGCACGGAAGCCCGAGAGAATTTCCTCATGGGTCAGCGCTTCGCCGTCCAGATATTTCATCATCAGTTCATCGTCTGCGCCGGCGGCAGCTTCGGTGATTTCTTCCATTGCGGAAGAAATGGCAGACGACATATCGGCAGGCACGGGGATTTCCTTAAGGCCCTTGCCAGTACCTTCATATGCCTTGTTTTCCAGCACGTTCACAACGCCCTTGAAAGAGGAACCCGCGCCGATGGGCAGCAGCATGGGAACCACGCTGGAACCAAATTTATCCCGCAGCTGATCTACAACCTTCTGATAATTGGCATTTTCCGTGTCCATCCGGTTGACGATAAACATCCGGCAGACATCGTTTTTCTTTGCATAATCCCAGGCCTTTTCAGCGCCAACGCTCAAGCCGCTGACCGCTCCGACCACGATACCGGCCGTTTCCACAACCCGCAGCGCGCCGACCATTTCACCGATAAAATCAAAATAACCGGGAACGTCGATCACATTGATCTTAACGCCCTTCCATTCAATAGGCGCAACTGCAGCGCTGATGGAAATTTTACGCTTTGTTTCTTCTGTGTCGAAGTCCGTTGTAGCGGTACCGTCTTCCGTGCGGCCCTGACGATCGATATGCCCCGCGGCAAAGAGCATCGCTTCAGTCAGCGTGGTCTTTCCCTCGGAGCCATGCCCGATCAAGGCAATATTACGAAGGTTTTCGGTCGTGTAGTCAGCCATGTTAGTTCCCCCTATAATAAAAAATTTTAAATGATCAAAACAGGTTCAATCACATGCAAACAGTATTTTACCAGATAATACGGAAAATTACAAGCCATTTGTCGCAAAAACTTTGGAAATCCTCACGTGGTTTTTTTGTTGAAACTTACATATTTTTGAAGGTTTTTTTGGAACGATGGAAAGGACGGTTTGGGAAAAAAACAAATTCGGGATAGACAAGAAAAGGAAAAACGATGGAGTGAAATAGTTCTTTGCGGTTTAGCATTTTTTTATAAAACTGTATAGCTGGATTGACAAAAGTACGAAATCGTACTATACTCATAAAGTTTGCCCAAGAGGAGGGGTGCTATGCGCAACATCAGGCGAATGGATGAAGTTCGCCGCATTAACTATTTGTCTTCCGAAATGCAGATGCTGTATCATCAGGCATCATTAAAGCTAGGGCTTTCGGACAGTGTTTCCCTTGTTCTTTATATAATCTACGACCGGGGAGACGGATGCCTGCTCAGCGATGTTTATAGGGATTCTGGCATCAGCAAGCAGACGGTCAATTCGGCCATGCATCGCTTGGAAAGGGAAAATGTTCTATCCCTGACACCTGACAAGGGACGGGCAAAAAGAATATGGCTGACACAAGAGGGAAGAGACCTGATCCAGCGCACAGCGGCGCGATTGGCAGCCGCAGAGGCGCATGCCTTTGACGACTGGTCTGAGGAGGAAATCGAAACGCATATCAGGCACTTGGAAAAATAACTGGAATCCTTGCGTATGCAAATTAAACAAATGTAAAATCGAGGAGGAACCAAATGAAAATTCAGCTTTCGGATCATTTTGGCTATGGCAAGCTGATTCGTTTTACCCTTCCGTCTGTGGTGATGATGATCTTTACATCCATTTACGGCATGGTGGACGGATTCTTTATTTCCAATTATGTGGGTAAAACAGCTTTTGCATCGGTGAATCTCATCATTCCGTATTTGCAGATTTTAGGCGGCGTTGGGGCGATGCTGGGCGTTGGCGGCAGCGCGCTTACGGCGAAAACGCTGGGTGAGGGCGACATTCCTAGGGCGAGAAAATACTTTACCATGATGACCTATCTGATGCTGGGCGTTGGCGTGTTTTTCTCTATCGTGGGTATTGTGTTTCTTCGCCCAATGGCCTATGTGTTTGGCGCAACGGACAATATGATAGATGATTGCATGGCTTATGGTACCACTTGCCTAATTTTTAACGCAGCGCTGCTGATGCAATATGGATTTCAGAGTTATTTGATTGTGGCGGGTCAGCCAAAGCTGGGTCTGGCTGTTACCGTGCTGGCCGGGGTCACGAACATGGTGCTGGATTTTTTGCTTACAGCGGTGTTTCATATGGGCATTGTAGGCGCGGCGCTGGCTACGGGGCTCAGCCAGTGCGTGGGCGCTGTTACGCCATTTCTCTGGTTTCTCAGCAAAAGAAACACTTCAGATTTGCGTTTCAGCAAGACTAGGATTGAAATTGGCCCCATGCTCAAAGCGTGTGCCAACGGTTCCTCAGAAATGCTTTCCAGTGTTTCCGGCTCCATTACGGGAATCCTGTACAATTTACAGCTGATGAAATACGCCGGAGAGGATGGCGTGGCGGCATACGGCGTGGTCATGTACTCGGCATTTATTTTCCTGGGTGTATTCGTCGGTTATTCCAATGGCAGTTCGCCGATTGTTGGCTATCATTATGGGGCACAAAACCATAAAGAAGTAAAGAATGTGCTGAAGCGGAGCATGATTCTGATGGGCGGAGCTGCTGCTGTTTTGACCGCGCTGGCTATGTTTTTTTCCAGAACGCTTTCTTCGATCTTTGTGGGATACGATGCGAATCTGCTGGAAATGACGGTTCACGCCTTTTTGATCTGCTCTGTTCCATTCCTGTTTATGTGGTTTAATATTTACATTTCTTCCTTCTTTACTGCGCTGAACGACGGTGCGGTTTCGGCGGCAATTTCCTTTATGCGTGCGCTGGTTCTGCCAGTAATCTGCATCATTGTTCTGCCGATGATCTGGCAGCTGGATGGCGTATGGTATTCGTTGGTGGCCAGTGAACTGCTAGGCGTGATCGTGTCGTTGGGCTTTCTGCTGGGAAAAAGAAAAAAGTATAAATATTAATCGCCGGAAAATGACAGAAAAAGAATGTATCGATAATCAACAGCAAGTTTTATATAGCGGAGTTCTTCAAAAAGAGCGGTGGCTAAACAGCACACCGCTCTTTGAATGTATTCTTTTTGTAAGGTTTCCTATTATTCTTATTTGGCGAATTCATTCGCAGAGATCAAACAGGTGCCAGTGCTCTGGCCTGGCTGCGTTACTGGCCACAAGTGACCGCCAACACGGAGGAAAAAGGACACATCTTTCTTTCCCTCGTTCATCATAACAGACCAAAGGCTACTGTCGGAGATTTTCATAGCTGCCACTTCGGACTGCGCCAGCCTTGATATACCGGCTGAAGCGGCCGCTATAATCATAGGATAGATTATTGGTACGTGATTGGGATCGCTCAGCTCGTCCAGCAGCAGATTTCAACTCGGGCCGTGATTCATATCGCCGATGATTTCGTGTGTATATAGGGTGTTCGGTATTGGTCATTCTGATCCACGCGAGCGCGGGCAGGAAACAGCCGATGAGCAGAACGGCACGCATTATCAAAGCCGTGCTTTCTCTGTGTAGGCAGCTATTTAGGAAAAATAGGCGGTTTATTTCTGAAAAGTATTTTCTACCGACATACGCATGCTGAGAGAACATGTTAAAAGCCCCCTGCGCAGCAGAAAACGACTACACAAGAGGCTTTAATATCATGTTTTTTTGCTTACGTGTTTGTCTTCTTTTTCCCCAGTTTGTTTTCTGTGCCGTCCCGCAACCGCTGCAGATTGCCCCGATGGCGATAAAAGCCCAACACTAACAAAATCAGCGACCACACGGCGTAAGGCCAAATGCCCATGGTGAAGAGCATCAGGAGAAAGAAAACAGAAAGCATAGTCAAACTGCCGATAGAGATGTAGCGGGTGAAATAGATTACCAGCAGACAAAGCGCTGCTGAAACCAGACCCTGCCAGGGAAACAGAATCAGCAAAACTGCCGTAGAGCAGGCGATGCCTTTGCCACCCTTGAAGCCAAAGAACAGCGGCCAATTATGGCCAAGCACAGCTCCCAGGCCGCCCATCATGCCGCAAAGCTGTCCGCCAATGAGCAGCCCGGCGCAAACAGCCAGCGCGGCTTTCAGAAAGTCGCCGGCGAAGGTCAGCGCACCGCCTTTCAGCCCCAGAATGCGCAGGGCATTGCTGGCCCCTGTGTTATGGCTGCCTTCGGCGCGGATATCATGGCCCTTTTTGCTGGCAACCAGAATTCCTGTGGAAAAGCTGCCCAGCAGATAACCAACTACCAGGCACAGAAGCAGCTTAATCATGCCGTACGTCCTCCTTATTTTTTTCCCGCAGGGAGAAGCGGATGGGAGTGCCATCGAAGCCGAAGGCCTTGCGAATGCAGTTTTCGAGATAACGCTCATAGGAAAAATGCATCAGTTCCTCGGCATTGATAAACAGCGCGAAGGTGGGAGGGCAGGTAGCAGCCTGAGTGGCGTAATAAATTTTGAGTTTGCGGCCAGCAATCGTTGGCGGCTGCAAGGCCATCTGTGCATCGCCCAAAATATCATTGAGCGCGCCGGTACCGATTCGGCGGCTGGCTTGCTCCCAGACAGCATTGACCTGCGGCAGTATATTCTGCGCGCGCTGGCCGGTCAGGGCGGAAATGAAAAGCACGGGCGCATAGTCCATAAATTTCAGATCAGCTATCACTTGCTTCTGATATTTTTCCAGGGTGCCCGTTTCTTTTTCCAGTGCATCCCATTTATTGACCACCACAATAGCAGCTTTTCCTTCCTCGTGAATCATCCCTGCAATGCGAGCATCCTGTTCGGTTACGCCCTCCTGCGCATCCACCAGCAAAAGAGCCACGTCGCACCGACGAATGGCAGCAATGGAACGCAACACACTGTAACGCTCCAGGGATTCGTCCTCAATGGCACGCTTGCGGCGAATGCCGGCTGTGTCGATTATATTATAGAGTGTGCCGTCTGGGCCGGAAAACTGGGTGTCGATGGCGTCTCGGGTTGTTCCGGGAATATTGCTGACCATGGTACGTTCCTGGCTCAGCAGCCGATTGACCAGCGAGGATTTACCAACATTGGGCCGTCCGACTACGGCTAACTGAATGACGTGACTGCTGTCCTCGTCCTCATCAGGCTGTTTCGGGGGGAGTTGACCTACGATTTCATCCAGCAGATCTCCCAGTCCCAGCATATTGGCAGAAGAAATGCCGATCGGTTCGCCAAGACCCAGAGCATAGAATTCGTAGAGCACGTCCGTAAGACCGCTGTGATCCAGCTTATTGACCACCAGGATCACCGGCTTCCGGGTACGGCGAAGCAGATTGGCCACTTCCTCGTCATCAGGCGTCATGCCAGCCCGCGCATCGGTGAAAAAGCAGATAACGTCTGCCATATCCATGGCAATTTCAGCCTGACGTCGCATCTGGGAAAGCAACACGTCTTCACTCCGAGGATCAATACCACCGGTGTCGATGAGCGTGAACTTGCGGCCATTCCACTCCGTGTCCGCATAAATGCGATCGCGGGTTACGCCGGGAATATCCTCTACGATGGCAATGCGATGGCCGGAGATTTTGTTAAAGAAGGTGGACTTGCCCACGTTGGGGCGGCCTACGATGGCAACCAGGGGCTTAGCGGAAGGCATGATATTCTTTCTCCTTTATTGATTCAACTGGTGCGCAGATGATGAATTGCCGCGCAGGGCGGCAAGTAGCGCAGCGCCGGTATTGGGCACAATGGTCAGCTTTCGGGGAGCGAGCGCGTCCTGAAGCGCACCCAGGGACATATCATCCAGGAATAAATCGCCTTCGCTGCGCAGCGTATTGCTGCACAGCAGAATTTCCTGCTCAGGCGCGTTCTGAAGCTGTTCCTTCAAATCTCCGCCGGTAAGAAGTCCGGTCACGGTTACGGTTTCGCCGAAAAAGAAATTACGAATGGGCTGCACCGTTACCTGCACCCATTTGGGGGCATAAGCATCCATCCACCGGCACATCACTGGCGCGATGGAAGCGCCGCAGGGGATGCGCACTGCACGGGGGACAACAGGGAGACTTGCGCTTTCCTGGGCAGCGATACGCAGCGATTCTTCGAATTTGCATAAAAGCCCCACGCCATTTTCGATCTGCGGAAAGCCCTCATATGCTTCGGGCGGCGGCATTTCTTCCCCGGCAATCAGCACCATTTCATCTGATGGGAAAACGAAGCGTGTGCCGATTTCCAGCAGGAGACGCTCCTGAAATTCGTGGGCGATATCCATAACCGCCTTGGCGTTTTCCCGATGGAAGGGTTCGACAAAATCCAACCCGTCCCGGAATTTTGTCAATCCTACCGGCACCAGCGCCGCAGATTGAGCGGCGGGATATAGCGCCGACAGATCGGTCAGTGTTTTTCGCAGTTCATTTCCATCGTTATAGCCGGGACAGAGTACGATCTGGCAATGAAAATGAAGTCCCGCATCTGCCAGCCGATGAAGCCGATCCATAATAAAGCGGGCGTTGCGATTGTGCATCATGCGAACCCGCAGATCTGGATTGGTAGTGTGAACAGAAATGTAAAGTGGGCTCGCTTTGCGGCGGAGAATGCGCTGAAATTCTGTTTCATCCACGTTGGTCAACGTCACATAATTGCCCATCATCAGGGATAAGCGCCAATCATCGTCCTTGACATACAGCGATTTGCGCATGCCAGGCGGCATTTGATCGATAAAACAGAAAACGCATTTGTTTCGGCAAACCCGTGGCTTACAGGCCGCAGTGTCTGCCAATTGCAGGCCCAGAGGCGATTCCTTTGCCTTGATAATGCGGATGTTTTCCTGGTGTCCATCGGCGCGCTGTACCAACACATCCAGACGGCTTCGGCTGGAAAGCGCCTGATAGTCAATTTCGTCGATAATAGGCTCGCCGTTAATGGAAATCAGGGTATCGCCTGCCCGGAGTCCGCGGCGGTATCCCGCTGCGCGAGGATCCGCCTCTACAATTAAATGCGGCATTGCTGCGCCGTCTCCTTACTTCTGTAATCGCTAACAATTTATTATCCTTCATCTGCGCGAAAAAGTCAAGCCGCAGATTACGGATTGAATTTCCCGAGAAAAGGGCACAGCCAAGGAAAAAGTAAAGGGAGAGCCGGCGAGGCCGGATCTCCCTGCTTGCTTACAGCTTATATCGTTCCCACATCTCCTGCCCAGCGCCAAGGCGCACAGCATGATCGAAGCCCAGAGAACGGAGCAAATCTTCGGACTCGGAAAAATAGCAGTCTAGATATTGCGCCTTATGGCAATCGGAATTGATGATTACTTCTCCGCCGAATTCTTTCCAGGCCTTCAGCAGAAAGGGCGCGGGATAGGGCGTGGGCAGAAAACGACGCGCGATGCCCCCTGTGTTGATTTCCAGCAGCGTACTGCTGCCACGAAGTGTATCCAGCGTATCCAGCGCTAGCTTTTGATAAGCCGCGCTTTCTTCATCCACAAAGTGCAGGATAGGATTGTTCTTGCGGATCAAGTCAAAATGCCCGGTAATCGGCGGATGCCATTCCTGCTGGTAAGCCGTAATCAGTGAATAATAACGCCGCGCCAGTTCCATTCCATCTCCGCCGCATTCCTGCTCCAGATATTTCTTCAATGCGTCTGCTTCGCTGTCCACAGGGATGTGATCGCCATCGGCAGTTTCCAGATCATGAACGGAGCCGATAAAATAGTCAAATCCGCTGGGATCCAGCTTGGAATAGTAATCCCGTTCCACACCGATATAGATCTTCAGCTTTCCTTCCCACAGAGCCTTGAGGCGGTTCAGTTCCTTTTTATAGGAGTCCTCCCAAGGATCTGGCACTGGGTTACGGTGATTATAAATGGAAGTATAGGGCATGGGCGCGTGCGAAGTAAAGCCGATGCTGACGAAACCTTTGGAATAGGCGGTTTCGCATATTTTTGCCGCAGGCTCTCCATGACAGAATTCCGTATGTACATGGGCAGAAGAAAGAACACTCATCAAATCGCCTCATTTAAAACGTTTAGTGCTTTTTGGGCGCAACAGTCGTTGCTAGCCAGCATGCCGCAGGCATCGCTGAAGCAGGGCGTATCGTGGCCCAGCGAGAAAAAATGTCCGCCCGCTTCTTCCACGATCAGTGCGCCAGCTGCCACGTCCCATGGCCGAAGCCGAAGTTCGAAGAAGAATTCAGCCCGTCCGCAGGCCACATCGCATAAATCTATAGCTGCGGAACCGGTGCGCCGCAGATCACCGCATTCGATTAAAAATTTTCCGGCGGCAGCGATGGATTTTGCAGCCAACTCCGCATCATAGGGTGATGTGCCAAAGGATACCAGCGCTTTTTCATAGGGCAAGGAGGAGACGTGGATTCGTTCCCTGTTTCGCCATGCCCCTTGGCCGTGGACGGCAAAGAATAATTCATTGGCATAGGGATTGTAAACAACGCCCATTACCGGCTGCTTTTTTTCCAGATAACCGATAGAGACGGCGGACATGCTTCGTTCGCGCATAAAATTGATGGTGCCATCGATGGGATCGACCACGAAGGTTGGCGCATCGGTCAGTGGCTCATTTTCCTGCTCCTCGCTGAAAAAGCATGCTCCAGGTACCAGCGACAGCAGCGCAGATTTCAGATAATCCTGCACGGCCACGTCGGCATCAGTTACATAATTATAATGTCCTTCCTTTTGATGGATGGCTGCATCATGAAAACGACGCATCATTGCACCCGCTTCCTTTGCGATGGCCATCAATGCTTCGGGTTGCATAGCGTTCTCCTTTGCAAAGAATTTTCCTGGCTATGATACCACAAAAGCCTACCATTTTCAAGCTAAATAGCGTATAATGGGACAAGCCGGTGAGAAAAAGCGGCGAATGAACAAAGGAGTGGCTCATGACGAAGGAAGGGAATGCAGCGGAAATTATGGCCTCCCGCAGTGTGCAACGGGATTTTCGCAAGCCGATCTGGCGAAAGTTTATTTCCGCTATTCGCACGTATGATCTGATTCAGCCGGGGGATCGGGTGGCTGTATGTATATCCGGCGGAAAGGATTCGCTGGCGCTGGCGGTTTGCATGCGGGAACTGGCGAAATACAGCGATGTGCCGTTTCAGGTTGAGTATTTATCGATGGATCCGGGCTACACGCCGGAAAATCGACAGCGAATGATAGAAAACGCTGGAAAGCTTGGATTCGAACTGTATGTATTTGACAGCCCGATTTTTGAAGCTGTGAACTCGGTGGAACGCGGGTTTTGCCATGTCTGCGCTTCCATGCGACGGGGGTATTTATACAAGGAAGCACAGAAAATGGGCTGCAATAAAATTGCTCTGGGTCATCATATGGACGATGCTGTGGAAACTATCTTGCTCAGTCTGCTTTACGGTGGCGAGTACAAAACCATGATGCCCAGACTGAAGAGCAGGAATTTTCCTGGCATGGAGCTGATTCGGCCGCTGTATCTCACGCGGGAAAAGGATATTATTGCTTGGCGGGACTTTATGGGGCTGGATACGCTTCGCTGTGCATGCCGCGTGACGCAGAGCGAGGATGGGGGAAAGCGCAAACAGGTAAAGGAAATGCTGGCCAGACTGGAGGCGGAAACACCTGCCGTATTCGGCAATATTTTTCATAGCATCGAGCATGTGAATTTGCAGACAGTGCTGGGATACCAGGAGCGGACGGACACGCCGATTATCCGGGTAGCAGGCGGACTTGAAGAAAACGAGGAGACTTAAACTGCACAGCGCCTTGATTTTGCCCGTTTTCCCGGGTTCCTTTTTTCACTGGAGTC
Source organism: uncultured Oscillospiraceae bacterium (assembly GCA_964423675.1). GTDB lineage: Bacteria > Bacillota > Clostridia > Christensenellales > Aristaeellaceae > RUG563. The sequence goes on along the minus strand of CAYRFP010000025.1, from coordinate 7,098 downwards.
TGTTATACTGAAATGGATGCGGAAACGGGACACTGGGGAATTAAAAAAACAATGGTCAGACGGGAAAAGTGTGATATAATATAAAAGAAGCGTCCCGGGCAGAAGCAGGTTCCGGGAATTGCCATGCCATGAAAGAGGAGGCGTCCCTTGCAGTATCGCGGAACATACATTCGGGTGGATCTGAACGCAATCGCTGAAAATGCCCAGATGCTGGCTTCTGCCATTGCTCCGGCGAAAATGCTGGCAGTGGTAAAGGCCAATGCGTACGGGCATGGATTGGTTCCGGTAGCGCAAACGGCAGTTGCCAATGGGGCAGAATGGCTGGGCGTGGCTATCCCGGAGGAAGGGGAAGCATTGCGCGCCAGCGGCATTAGGGAGAATATTCTCGTGCTGGGCGCAGTAAACGAAAAAGGCGCCGCGGCCAGCGTGCGCTTCGGATTAACGCAGACGGTATTCGACCCACAGCGTGTGGCGCTCCTGGAACGGGCAGCGAAGGCACAGGGGAAGATCGCACAGGTGCATTTGAAATGCGATACGGGTATGTGCCGCATCGGTGTTCGAAATGAAAGTGAACTGCGTGCAGTGCTGGATGCCATTGAGCAATCGCCACATGTTCGTTTGACCGGCGCATTTACGCATTTTGCTGATGCAGACGGAGAAACTACCGACTATACGCTCTCCCAAATCAGCGCGTTTGAAGAAATGCGCAGACATTTGCCGGCGGGATTACTGATTCATGCCGCTGCCAGTGCTGCGGGAACGCGGTATCCGCAGGCACGGTATGATATGGTTCGGGAAGGCATCCTGCTCTATGGCTGTCCGCCATCTCCAGGCGGGCCGAAGGTGCGCCCTGCGCTTTCGTGGCATACGGAGATTGTGTATGTGAAACAGATTCCAACGGGCACATGCGTAAGCTACGGCTGTGCTTATCGCGCTTCGTCTCCCCGGCGCATCGCCACACTTCCTGTGGGCTATGGAGATGGCTATCATCGTTCCCTTTCCAGGAACGGGCAGGTGCTGATTGGAGGAAAGCGCTGTCCGGTGGTTGGCAGGGTCTGCATGGATCAGATGATGGTGGATGTGACAGAGTTGCCGCAGGAAAAAGCGCAAATCGGGGCGCCCGTCGTGCTGCTAGGGCAGCAGGGAGAAGAAGAGATTACGGCAGATGAAATGGCGGCTTGGGCAGGAACGATCAGCTATGAAATGCTGCTGGCGGCCACTGCCCGTGTGCCAATCACATATCAGACGCAAAAAACAGGCGATTAAGCGCTTGAAAAAAAGGGGATTAGGAAATGCAGGACAGCAAGACAAAAAAGAAAAAGAATAAGCAGGCTTTGATTTTTAAGCCTTACAAAAAAGGAACATGGCACAGCGCAGCTGCAGCGAAAAAGGGGCTGCGGGTGCTGATGTACTATTTGATGTTTATCTTTTTGAACCTGGTGCTCGGTGCGGCATTGCAGTTTGACAGTACCGCCCTGCGCATTGCCTGCAATGGCGCGCTAATTCTGGCGTATATCATGCTTTTGTATATGGAAGGCGCGAGACTGGGCGAGGCAGAGGTGGCATTGGGCGAGATTTCCTATGCTCGGGAGCAGAGCGGCAAAAATGTGGATAAAAAGGATGCGGATAATTGCTACCATCCTTTTAAAGGGCTATTTGTTTTCCTGGTGGCCATTATTTTGCTGCTGGTATTAACCATTCCACATGCTCTGATGGCACAAAAGCAGGTTTATGAACTGCAATCCCTGCCTTCCTGGGTCAGCGGGTATTCGGCACATGATGAAGTCAGTCTGCCGCTTCAGTATTACGCGCGCAACGTTTCGATTCAGGGTGCGGATGTGCTGCGGGTGGTAGTGCGGATGATTCTCTTCCCCTTTGCTAATATCGTCACGGCAGATAATGCAGATGGTATGCTGCTGCTGGATCGGCTCAGCCCCCTGCTGATTTGCCTTCCTGCGATGGGCTTCCCCCTGGGCTATCTGACTGGCCCCCGTTCCCGGGCGCTGGTGCACGGCGACATCGCTACCAGCACGAAGCGCTATGACCGCCGCCGCAAGAAGGCAATGAAGGAACGCAAGGCGCGAGCTGAAAAGAAAAACGAGTTGATTTAAGATATGCGAATTATTGCAGGAGAAAAACGTTCGCGCAAGCTGATTGCCCCCGATGGCATGGATACGCGCCCCACGGCAGATCGGGCGAAAGAAGCGCTGTTCAGCATTCTGATGCCCCGGCTGTCCGGTGCGCGCGTGCTGGATTTATATGCGGGCAGCGGTGCATTGGCGCTGGAAGCGCTAAGCCGCGGCGCAGGTAGCGCGGTGCTGGCTGATCTATCTCCCAAGGCGTGCAAAGCCATTGTGCAGAACATCGCTGCGCTGGATTATCAACAGCGTGCGCGCTTGCTGCACTGCGCTGATATGGCAGCCATAACGCAATTGCGCAGGGAAGGCGCGGCCTTTGATTTGATCTTCTTGGATCCGCCGTATCGCATGGATACCAGCGCGGTTTGCGACACACTGGCGCAGACGCTTCTGGCTCCGGACGGGATTCTGATTGTAGAGCATGCCCGCGAAACGCCCCCAAGGCCGGGCGCAGGGCTGATGCTGATGGATCGCCGGGAATACGGCGTGGCGGGAATCAGCTTCTATCGGCGGGCGAAGGAGGGGACGGCATGAGCATAAGACGTTGCCTGTATCCGGGCAGTTTTGATCCGGTGACCAGTGGACATATGGATATTATCCGGCGGGCGGCGGCGATGTTTGACGAGGTAATCGTAGGCGTATTGCATAACCCGGATAAGCAGGGGTGCTTCCCGGTGGATGAAAGGCTGGAATTGCTTCGTCAAGCATGCCAGGATTTTCCCAACGTGCAGGTGATTGCTCATGCTGGCTTGCTGGCTGAATTAACCCGCAGTCTGGATATTCGCGTTGTTGTTCGCGGAGTACGCGGAGCGGCGGATCTGGAAAACGAAGCTACAATGGCTCGAATCAATCACCAGCTGAATCCTGCTCAGGAAACCATTTTTCTGCCTGCTTCGCCGGAATTGGTCGATGTGAGCGCCAGCATGGTGCGCCAATTGGCGAACTTTGGCGCGGATATATCACCTTATGTTCCTAAAGAAGTGCTGCCCAAGATCATGGATGCTTTTGCATTGCACCATTGTTCGAAAAAATAAAGAGGGGGAAACGATATGTCATCCACCAAGCTTATGACCTTTGAACTGCTCGACCGCCTGAATCTACTGGTTTCCGGCGCTCGGACAATTCCACTGTCCAACCGTGTGATGGTGGACAGGGATGAAATTCTCAGCCTGATGCAGCGGCTTGAGCAAAGCATTCCTAATGATTTACAGCAGGCGCGCCAATTGCTGGCCGTGGAGCAGCAGATCATTGATGAAAGCCGCCGACAGGCGGAGGATACCACCAAGGAAGCTAACCAGAAGGCGCGTACCGCGGTAGAAAGCGCTAACAATCAAGCACAGGCGACCTTGAGCGATGCCAATAGCCGCGCCAGCGAGGCGTTGCGTACGGCAACGGATCAGGCCAATGCCATGGTTGCGGATGCGCGAAATCGAGCCAATGCCGTTTTGGCAGATGCGCAGACGCGGGCGCAGCAGATGGTGGCTGACAGCGAGATTATTGCCCGCGCTCAGGCGGAAGCTCAGGAACTTCTGGAAGCTGCGCATCGAGAATGCGAGGATTATACGATGCGGGTGCATGGCGCGGTGACGCAGATGATGGAGCAGGCAGACGCAGGGCTTGCGCAGCAGCTGGATGCACTGCGGGCTCTGCGCCAGGAAATCAACGGTCAGCAGTAAGCGAAGGCTGGAAAAATTGAAAGAAATCTGCAAGAAAGCCCGAAAAAAGCTTGACACCAGCGCCCCCGATGGGTATACTATAATGGCTGTCTTGTGGTGCTTTCTATCACAAAGCGCGAAACAAATGCCTATGGCATTTTGGAATTAGAAGGAGTTGTTGTCATCATGAAACGCACTTATCAGCCCAAGAAACGCCAGCGCAACAAGGTTCATGGCTTCCGCGCCCGCATGAGCACCAAGAATGGTCGCCGTGTGCTCGCTGCCCGTCGTCGTCGTGGCCGCAAGGAGTTGACGGTCTAATCTCCGTCCGCTTCTTTCCTTGCATGGCTTAGCCCGCCCCTGTGCTTGCCACTGTGCATCAAAACGTGGGGCGGGTTTTGCTGTATTCGGCTAAATGCTTCGCGGTTCAGGAATCTGTTGGAAGACGGCGTTTCTGCGCTTTCGGCTCAAGACGGGGATGGCGGTGGCGTCAGCCACTGGTTTCCCTTCCTTGAGGCAAGCTTTAGCCATCTGTCCTGGAGGATAACATGGAGCAGCAATATCGCCTGCGGAAAAATGGTCAATTCCGCTATGTCTATCGCAAGGGGAAGGGCGCGGCATGCCGCGAAATGGCGGTGGGGTTTGTCCGTGGGCCGAAGTTGCTGGTTGGCTTTGCAGTGAGCAAAAAAATTGGCAACGCTGTAACACGGAATCGCGTAAAGCGACGGCTGCGGGAAGCCTTCCGTCAGGAATTGCCACTGCTCAAACGTGGGATGTATGTGGTCACAGCGCGAGACGCAGCCGCCGACGCGGATTTTGCCCGCCTGACTGCATCTTTGCGCCATGTTTTGCGCAAGCAAAACCTCTACAAGGAAGCACGGCCGTCCCCATGAAACGGCTGCTTATTTCTCTCATTCGCTTTTACAGGCGGCGATTAAGCCCGCTCAAGCCGGGCTGTTGCCGTTTTATCCCCACATGTTCGGAATACGCTTTGGTAGCCATTGAACGTTTTGGCGCGGCGAAGGGGGCATGGCTGGCTGTTCGGCGCATTTTGCGGTGCCATCCCTTTTGCAAGGGCGGCTATGATCCAGTGCCTCAGCCGCTCAGCGCTGTCATTAGGAGGGACGAGAATCTTTGAACGCCATTACGAACTTCTTGTATGATGTACTCGCTGGAATTACCAGCGTTGTCAATAACTATGGTGTCGCTATCATCATTTTTACAGTGCTGATGCGTATGGTCTGTGTTCCATTTGACTATCGCAGCCGCAAAAGCATGCGTAAAATGACTTTAATTCAGCCCAAGCTTGATGCGTTGCAGAAGAAGTATGCCAATGACAAGCAAAAGCTTCAGCAAAAACAGGCGGAACTGATGCGCAAGGAGCATTACAATCCCATGTCCGGCTGTCTGCCATTGCTGCTGACCTGGCCGTTGATGATTGCAATGTTCGCCGCGATGCGTGCCATTGCCAATGAACAGCTGGCGTTGCAGGCCTTCCGCTATCTGGCGGGGGAGGAGCAGGTGATTACCGCGGCGGATCGTTTCCTATGGATTAAGAACATCTGGATGACCGACTCGCCCTTTACCTCGATCGCCCCGGACGCGACCAGTCTGCAAATGCTAACGGTGGATGTATGGCAAAAGGCCTGCGGTTTGCTTAGCGAAGGACAGCTTGCCGCTGTGGCGCAGACGCTGTCTGTGGATGCGACGCTGGATGCCGTATATGCCTGCTTTGCGGATAAGGCTACGATGAATGCCAGCGTGAATACGATCATGACTGCACTTGGCAGCATTCCGGGCTATCAGGCCGCTGTGGCGACGGTTCCTGGCTGGTCGAATGTGAATTTCCTGCTGACGCAGCTGTCCCTGTATAAAAAATATAACGGTCTGCTGATAACGCCGGTGCTGGCGGGTATTTCTCAGATTGTTCAGACGGTTGTTGCGAATAAACAGCAGCAACCTTCCGCCAATCAGAACGATCAGCAGAAGGGCATGAATGGGTTCATGAAGTGGTTTTTCCCTATTCTGTCCATTTACTGGTGCTTGTCTTCTAACGCCGGCTTTGGCATTTACTGGGTCACGTCCAATGTGGTCATGTATATCCAGAACGCGGTAATCAATAAGGTACTGGAAAACCAGGATAAGAAGGCCGCCAATGCGGCGTCTGGAGAGGGGTCTGTTAAATAATGAAAAGCCATGAGGTTTCTGCCAGAACAATTGAAGAAGCCATTTCGCAGGGGCTGGAGCAACTGGGTGCTTCCATCAGCGATGTGACGGTTGATATTCTGGAAGAGGGCAGCAAGGGGCTGTTTGGTCTGTTCGGCTCTCGTCCTGCAAAGGTTCGCCTGACGCTGAAAGAGGAAGAACCGGAAGATACGCTGGCGAAGGAGATTTTTGCCGGTACTTTGGAAGAGAAGGTTGCATCGCAGCCTAAGCCTGAAAAAACTGCGCAGCCTAAGGCTGAGAAACTGGAAAAGCCTGAAAAACCGAAGGCTCCCAAGGTATCGAAAACACCAAAGGCTGAAGCGAACGCTGAAGGACAGCCTGTTGCGGAGAACGCGGAAAAGCCTGCGCCGAAGCAGCGCGAGAATCGCCAGCCCCGCGAGCCGAAAGAAAACCGTAAACCACAGGAAGCCAAGCCTGCCCGCGAAGTAAAAGAACCCAGGGAAATCATCCCTGCTGAACAGGCGGATCGTGCCACAGCGGCCGGTCGGGCACAGGAATTCCTGCAGCAGTTGACCGAACTGATGGGCGTGCATGTGTCCGTTGCCGTTGCTACGGATGAAGAAAGCAATGTTCGTGTGAATATGGAAGGGGACACGCTGGGTATTCTTATTGGCCGCAGGGGAGAAACGCTGGATGCGTTGCAATATCTGACCAGCCTGCAGGTGAATAAGGGCCAGAGCAATTATACCCGTGTAACGCTGGACACGGAGGGTTATCGAGCCAAGCGTGAGGAAGCGCTGATTCGTCTGGCGAATCGGATGGCGAATCGGTGCCAGAAGACGGGCCGGAAGGTTTCAATGGAGCCGATGAATCCCTACGAGCGCCGGATTCTCCACAGTGCTTTACAAAATCATGCTGCTGTGACCACCCATTCGGAAGGCGAAGAACCGAACCGACATGTAGTCATCACCCTCAAAAATAATTAAAGATCGGAAATTATTTGAGACAGAAACAAGGGCTTTTATCCTGGTTTCTGTTTTTTGCAAAAAAACGCAAAAGTCAAGAGTAAAAGCAGAAAAAACTAAAAAAATTTTTGTGAATTTTTCAAGCGGCTTCCGCGACGTACCTTTCAAAGAGTG
>CAYRFP010000024.1:0-31352 GCA_964423675.1 uncultured Oscillospiraceae bacterium | reverse complement strand
GACATGTTCGTTTGCTTACTTTTTGTAAATTATTTTCGCGGAATGCATCCTCTACTTTGCCTTCCACAAGCGTCAGTTTTTCCTGTTAACCAGAGCTGAAATGCACGGTGAAAGGGGGCTACGGGCATGACGATGGAGCGTTATTGGCTAAGTCATCGAGAAAGCTTTTTGGATCGCGCGGAACAGGCGGAGGATAATCAGGCGCTTTTAACGCAATATCATATGCTGATGGAACAAATGAAAATGGAGGCATTGGCTCAATTTCCGCATGACGATGTGCTGCGCCAGCAGACTGCGCTTTTGTTTTATGAGGCTATGCAGGGAGCGGAAATGCTGCTGGCTCGTAGCGAGCCGATGATTGTGCGCGGAAATGGCGGCAATGCTGGAAAAAAGCGTTCGTTTTTTCAGCAGCGGCTTTTGCGTATTCTGATGCGGAGAGAAACAAGCTATGTGATCCTGGGTGCGGGTTTGCTGGTTTGTTTGCTGGGCAGCAAGGAACTTTGGCGTGCCGCCGTGTTTTTCGTTGCGGCTCTGGGGGTTCAGGTGGCGCGGGAACGCTGCGCTCCGGCAGCGGAAACGGATACGTCACGGGCCGTGTCAAAGTTGCGTCTGGAATATCTGGATGCATTCATTCTGCGGCAGGCGAAACTGCTGGATCAGCATATGAAGGAATTGCAGACGTTATTTCAGGATGCGATAGCGCCCCTCACGGAGGAAACTCCGGATGAAGCGGCGCTGTTGCTTTGTCAGTATGCCTGGGCGGCGGCAAAGAACGATTATCCGGCAGAAAGTGTGCTGTATGCAGCGGAAAAGTTGGTACATCAAACCGGTCTTGTCTGGACAGAGTATTCACCGCAAACCCGCAGCGCTTTTGACGTTTTGCCTTCGCAGCAGAGCGCGCGCATGATCTATCCCGCGCTTCGAAAAAACAGCGATGGAACGCTGGTCAGCAAAGGCCAATACATCGAACCAAAGGCGACAAAGGAGCGGAAAGCATGAATTATATCGGCATTGATATCGGAGATGGGGAAAGCTGCGTTTGCATATTGCCGTCTGGCAGCCAGATCGAACCCCGACCGCTGACTATAACAGGACGGAAAAGCTTTCTTTCGGCGGTGGCGCAGGATGCGCAGGGCCAGCCGATAATCGGCATGGACGCCGTAGGCGCAAAGAACGCCCACGGGTTTTCCGTGCGTTTTAAATCTCGTTTCCTTTCCAACGATCAAAATGCACATGCGGATATGCAGCTTTTCCTGACAGGAATTTATGAAACACTGCAAAAAGAGGGTCTTCTGGAAGAGGAACACCGCGTGATCATAGGTTGCCCGGCGGGCTGGGGCAAAGAAACTCGAAAGCAATATGCGGAGATTCTCCGCGCTGTAGGCTTTCGGGATCCGCGCTTGGTCTCTGAATCTCGGGCAGCTTTTTTGTATGCCAAGCATGCGCACAGCATCCAGATGAATCCTGCGCTTATGGAGGAGAGCGCGCTGGTGATCGATATTGGCTCTTCCACGCTGGACTTTGCCTATGTGGTGCAGGGGAAAGAGACGAACGTGGGCACCTTCGGGGATGTTTATTTGGGCGGCGGCGCAATTGATGAAGCGCTGTTGAAGGCGGCAGTGGATGTATCGCCGAAGAAAAATGAGATTCTGCGTGTGTTTGAGCAAGCGACGGAATGGCGCAGCTATTGCCTGCTGGCCGTGCGCCGCTTGAAGGAGGAATACTTTACCCGTCAGGCTAAGGGCGAGAAAAACCCTAACTGCTGCCAAATTATCACGCTGATGTATGACGTACCCCTGCCGCTTCGGCTTCAAGCGAACGATATGCTGATCTGGAGCGTAGTAAAATTAAATATTCAGGCGCTGAACGGCATGAGCTTTTATGGGATGCTGGAAAACGCGCTGAATTATGCCTACGAGCAGACCTGCGCTGTTCCCCCGCAACTGGTGCTGCTAACGGGCGGTGCATCTCGGATGCTCTTTTTCCAGGAGCTTTGCCGCAAGCGTTTTCCAGATGCGCATTTCGTGCTATGCGATGAGCCAGAGCTTTCCATTGCCAAGGGCCTGGCCTATTCCGCGCAGGTGGATGATGGGGTGTATGCCTTCAATCAGGCCGTTGCGGATTATCTGAAGCAAGATGTCATTCATCAGGCGGTGCAGGGGCGGATGGAAAGCTTCCTATCCGCGGCTTCGACCTGTCTGGCCGATATTGGCCAGGAGGAAGCAAAGATTCATTTAAAAAAATGGCAGGATGGCGACTATGCCACTTTGAAGGACATGAACGCGGCGATGGGCAAGGCGATGGAAAAGCGGATGAAAAACCCATCGGCGATGGAAACGCTATCGGTAATTCTGAGAAATGAAATGAATGAAATCTGTCTGGTTTTGCAGCCGCAGATTGACGAACTTTGTGTTCGGCATGGGGTGGCATGCAGCCAAATGCAGCTGAAGCTGGAAAAAATGCCGGAAAGCAGCGGAACAATAGGAATGGAACTGCATGCGGATATGGCATTTTTGCAAAAAACGGTGCAGGCGCTGATTACCGGTTTGGTGGCGGCGGTAATGCTGCTGATTCCCGGCGGCGAAATCGTGGATGTGGCGTTAATTGCGCTGACGGCAGCGGCAACGTATGTGGGCCGTGATTTTCTTGGAAGCTTTTCGGAAAACCTGCCCATTCCGCAGAAAATTCGGCAGAAAATTTCCTTTGATCGGATTTTTACTTCCAAATTCTATCAGCAACTGGTAGATTCCTTCCGAAAAAAGCTCTCGCAGGACAATGCGTTTCAGGATGCGGTTTCCACCGCTATTGAGTCAGATTTAGCCACCTATGTGAAGCACATGGCCCAAAAGACGGAAATTGCAATTTCATCAGGAGAGGACGATTGCGATGTATGAGACGATGAATCAGGAAAAAATGGATGCATTCGCGCAGCTGACGATGTTGCGCAGCGCAATTGCAGACATCGCTCCGGCTGACGATGAGCTTGCCGTGATTAACAGCCTGATGGAAAAGCTGCAATCTCGGCAATATACTGTTGCGGTTGTGGGCGAATTCAATCGCGGGAAATCCAGCCTGATTAACGCTTTGCTGGGGATGAGCGTGCTGCCCGCCGATATTACGCCCACCACCGCCACGATCAACCGGGTGGTCTACAGCGCTGAGCCGTATGCGAAGCTGTATCGGACGGATGGGCAGGTAGAAGAAATTCCGATGGGCATGCTCGAAAGCCGCGTGACCAAACTGACCAAGGAATCCCAAAGCGCAGCGGCGCAGATCAAGGAGGCGGTGATCGGCTATCCTACAGTGTTTTGCCGCAATAACGTTTCTATTCTGGATACTCCTGGCTTGAACGAGAGCCCGGAAATGGACCAGCTTACCTTTGAATGCGTTCAGCAGGCCGACGCACTGATTTATATGATCCATGCCTTAGTTCCCCTTAGCATGAGCGAAGCACAGGCTGTTTGCCGCTTGCTGGAACAGCCTAATATTTGCCACGTTCTGTTTACTGTGGGCTTTATGGATCAAATTCCCCTGGAAGAACGCCAGCGTGTGCTAAGTTCCATTCAAAAGCGCATTATCAAGTGTACGGATCAATACTTGGAGGAAGATGATTCGTTGTCCGATCAGGAGCGGCAGCGCCGGAAGGAAATCATCCAAAGCGCCGCCGTGCTGGGGGTATCTGCCAAACAGGCGCTGGACGCTTTTGTGAGTGGCAGCATGGAGCAATTAGAAACCTCTGGCATGGAAGAATATAAAAAAGCGCTGATGAGCCGTTTGACCGCACAGCAGGATGAATGGGTGGAATTGGAAATTCGACCTTATCTGGAAAAGGACTCAGTGAAATTTGATGAAGCGGCGCAGCGCACATTAACCAATTTGAACGATCGGATTCAATCTGCTCAGGGAAATTCGGCAGAAGCAGCAAGGCTGTTGATCGACTTGCGTAATGCGATGCGGCCGACTGGCACGCTGGAGCTTCATGCAATGAACGCGCTGGGGGACGGACAAAACGAGCAAAAGTTGCTTCAAATTATTATGGAAGCAAGACAGAAGCAGGGAGTTGCTGTACAGAAAGCATCTACCCCGGCTGCGGAATTTGGCGTGACGGGCTGGCTGCGTCGCAAGGCGAAAGAAATGGATCTTTACCGGGAAAGAACAGATCCAGTCATTCAGCAAATAAAGCAAGGCTTTGCGGAGGCGAAGGAGGAGATAATACAGGTCTGGAAGCCGCAGATCAATTATGCATTTTATCCTAAATATGCAGATTATCGAGGGAAAATTGATGAAAAATGCAAAAAAATAGGAAATCATATTCAGACTGCATTCCATGCGCTGACATTGAAACCAGGGCGGCCGCTGGAAATGAGGATCAACTGGATAGACGATGAAGAACTGCTGCGGAATGCAGATCTGGAGGAACTTTACAGGCTGGATGCTGGCGCGCTGAACGTTGGGACGGAAGAGTATTTAATGAATCAGTTGGCCAAATCGCTGATGAAAGCGCTGCAAATGGCAATCAGAAAACGGGAGGCTTCGTTAAAAAACGACGCAGTGAAAAAAGTATGTGATCTGAGCGACAAGGGCACAAAGTGGATTCAGGAGATGCAGCCCCAGCTGGAAGCACTTTGCCAGGAGCGGGAAAAACTGCAAAAGCAGATTGAATCGATCCGAAGATTCCTGTTTGGTGCGGAAGATGGGGCTGAACCGAAGTCTAAAGAAAAATCCGAGCAAACAAACGAATAATAAGGAGGAAGAAAAAATGGATATCACAGATTACAAGAAGACAATTACGCAGCTAACACAGGATCTGACGGAACTGGAGTTATACGCCAAGAATCTGGAAATGGAAAATTCCCGGACGACGCTGAACGAACTGAACGAGCACATCAAAAGCGATCGCTTTAATCTGGCTGTTCTTGGCGAATTCCGCCGGGGAAAAAGCACGCTGATCAACGCCCTTTTGCGCACACCGATTCTTCCTTCGGATCTGGTGCCGACAACGGCGTCGGTGAACCGGATCACCTATGACGCTCAGGCGCATGCCAAGGTGGAATACTTTGACGGGAACGCTCATGAGATCCCCATCAATGAGCTGGTGGATTATGCCACGCAGGACGGGGACAAGAGCGAGAATGTCCGCGAGGTGACGGTGTGGTATCCCACGGTTTATTGCGCCAACAACGTGGATATTTATGACACACCTGGCCTGAACGACAGCACGGACATGACCAAGGCCACCATGGACGTGATTTCGCGCATGGATATCGCCATTTTTACGCTGGCGGCAACGACGAATTTTTCGCTGTCTGAATGCGAATTTATCGGTGAAAAGCTGCTTACCTCCAATGTAGGCCGGATTCTTTTCGTAGTCACGCGCATGGGCGAATATACGGAGGAAGAACAGGCCCGGATCATTCAGTCCATTCGCAAGCGTATTGAAAAAATGGTGCTGGGCAAGGCAGAGGAAGTATTGTCTGATAACCCAGAGGAACTGGAAAATTTCAAAAACAAGCTGGGGGATATTCCGATTTTTGGCGTGGATTCCGTGATGGCGCTGAAAGCGCGGCAGGAAAAGGATGCGGTGCTGCTGGAACGGAGCGGTTTCCCGGCCTTTGAACGGGCAATCGATGAAATGCTGACCCAGAAGCGCGGCCTGGTGATGCTGGAAAAGCAGACAAGCGCAATCATGAAAGCGGCAAATGATATTTTCAACGTGATTCAAACCTGCATGGGCCCGCTGACTATGGACGAGGCAGAGTTTGCCGAAAAATGCAAAAAAGCCGATGAACAAATCAAAGCTATTCAAGGTACGCTGGAGAAGGAACTGAAGCGGCTGGACGACGCCGCCAAGGATATTAAGGAACAGACGCGCAACGAATGGGAAGGCTATGTGCAAGAAATAAAAGAGCAAATTCAACAAATTGCGAGTACGTTAGAAATCAGCATGAGTGATTTGACGCCCAAGGGACGCAAGCGCATGTGCGAAGATGTGTGGGAGACGAAAATGTCGCCTGCGATTATGCACTCCATGCAGGTTTATAGCGAAAAAATTCAAAACAGCGTCAGCGCTACTGTGGGCAAGGAATGCCAGAAGCTGGATTCCTACGCGCAGGATGCGTCTGAGAAGCTGGCGGCATTTACGCAGCTATTTGCCCCGAAGAATTCCAGAAGCAACAATGCCAGGGGACAAATTCTTTCCTTTATTGCCTTTGGCCTGGCCGGGAAGTATGGCTACACGGCGGCTGGCACCAAGGGCGCGATCGTGGGCGGGCTTAGCGGCGCAGCTGTGGATATCACTGCCTCTGCCGCACTGACGGCGCTGGCTACAACCCTTGGCCTGGCAGCGTCTTGGCCGGTTGCGCTGGGTATCACTGCTGTTGCCGCTGCTGCCAGCGTTTTTACCGGGAAAAAGCTGACGGAACGGCTTTTCTGGAGAAACAATGCCGACCAGTTCCGCAAGGATATGGCTGATATGGCATGCCAGAAGCTGGATGAGCTGCTGGCTGAGATTGATTTTGCCCGGCAGATCGAGGATTATGTGGCAGAGACCTTTGAAGCCATCAAGAAGGAATTGAACACCAGCATGAACGGTTCGCTTCAGGATATGCAAAAGGCGCTGGCGGAAACGCGCGTAAACTTCGCAGGCGAGAAGGCGGAAATGGAGCAAAAGGTGCAGAATTATACTGCGATTCTGCAAAGCCTTTCCGTGATGACGGAGCGCACGATGGTTATTCGTCGGGAGTATGGCCTGGAAGCGCCGCTGGAGGAAAACAAGGATTAATGGGCGCTCCCAACTGCTGCCCGGGACAATGCTGTATCCGGGCAGCATGATGCAAAAAAGGAGGAAACTGCCATGGTGAAGCAAAAAAAGACAGTGGCGGAAAGGCTGAAGAGTCTTTTCAAAAAGCGGGAAGAGCCCAAGTCTAAATCACTTGCACCGTTGGCCCCTACTTCGATGGAGGATCCGAATCTGGGACAGAAGCAGTTCTTGCTTTCCCGATGCATGGAAGGGCTTTGCGCGAAAATTCCTGAGCATGCGCAGTTTGCGCTGCATTGCGATTATCCGGGCACGAACAATGAAGCCTATCTGTGGATTGTCCCCGACGAGGTCAATCCTGCATTGCGCCGCCTGACCACGCGTGTGGTTCGCCAGGGAACAGATGTGTGCCGCATGCATTACATTGCAAAGGGCACTCCAGAGGAAATGCAGGCGTATCTTTCCGATCCAGCCAATATGCCGGAACTGCTGAAAAGCTGGCAGGAGCTTTCTGATGCCACGGATCACGGGGATTAACGCATGAGCCGCTTTGGAATCAACGCAAAAGCTGTAGGGGTGCATGCCTGCAACGGTTTAAGAACCTGGAACTCTGGGACAACGCGACAAAGGACTTTCGATCCAAGCGATAGTTTCAAACGGTGCGTGTTCCTGCAGAAACGCGAATTGGACGCGCAGGATAGCTGATTCATCGAATGTGTTTCAAATCGCCTATTGCTTTTGCTAGAATAAAATCTATAAACACACACACCCTCTGCCGTCTGCATTCCTGTTTTGCGGAGCGGAAAAGGGTGCGCTATTTTTGTACTATGGCTTAAATTGCAGCGGGATGTTTCTTTTTTTGGTGCAGCTTGATAAGCTCTGCCGCAGTATCCATAATCCAGGCTCGTGGCGTCAGCAACGGATCGCCAATGGCTTTGGCGATGTGAATTATTTTATTCAGGCCTTTAAAAGCGTATATCTATCACGCCCAAGCAATATCAAAAGCAACTGCTGGAAAAACAGATTTTGGCATGAGTTCATTAGCCAAGCGACGGGAAAATATGGCTTACAGAAACAGGGAAACTGATTGCCATGCACGGGAATTTGTGGTATACTATTAATAGATTCCCGGGTGTTTCTGACATGACGCCTCGGAACGCAATCACAGAAGTCTGCAAAAGCGGAAACTCTTTGGAGGCGAAGAAAATGTGGCTTGTTCTGGCTTTACTGTCAGCAGTTTTTGCGGCGCTAACGTCTATTTTAGCGAAAATCGGGATTGATGGCGTGAACTCCAACCTGGCTACCGCAATTCGGACGATGGTGGTGGTAGCAATGGCGTGGGGAATGGTGTTTCTGACCAACGCGCAAAAGGGCTTGGGGGATATCAGTCGGAGAAGCTGGCTGTTTCTGATTCTGTCCGGTCTGGCCACCGGTGCATCCTGGCTTTGCTATTATAAGGCACTGCAAATAGGCGAAGCATCGAAGGTGGTGCCTATTGACAAGCTGAGCGTGGTGATTACCCTGGTGCTTGCGTTTGTTTTTCTGCACGAAGAATTTACGGCCAAGTCTCTGATCGGCTGCATTCTGATCGGCGCTGGGACGCTAATAATGGTTCTGTAAAGAATGGAAAATTTGGTTACCACTTTACAAACAGGCACATACAAAATAAAAACAGAAAAAATGCGAAGGACGAAATAAATAGAAGAAATGTTGCATTCCTTGCAAAAAATACACATTATGGATCTTTTTTGTGAAAGGATACGCAGATTTTTGCATGACGGGCGGTTGAAATAATGAAAAAGTGTGAATTATTTTGCCATTTTGTCTTGACAGAAAATTGAACTCTATTTATAATAATATCACAATCCTTACGGGTTTTGGTTAGCCTGTCCATCAATATAAAGGGAGTGGAGTTATGAGCACAAACCTGGACTTGCGGGCGCACAGGAGGAAGCTGGCACGTAGTCAGTTTCTAAAAACGTGGGATCTCTATCTTTTGCTGATTCCCGGTGTCATTTTCGTCCTGATTTTTTCTTATTTGCCGATGTATGGTATCGTCATTGGCTTTAAGAACTACAATATTTTTGCCGGCAGTTCCCCGCTGGATGCTATCGCCAAAAGCCCCTGGGTTGGCCTGAAGCATTGGAACCAGCTTTGGAAACTGAAGGATTTTAAACGCGCTGTTTCCAACACGCTGGAAATCAGCTGCCTGAAAATCATCTTCGAGTTCCCGCTGCCCATTATCCTGGCGCTGATGATTAACGAAGTCCGCTCAGTGAAAACCAAGCGCGTAATCCAGACCGTTTTGTATTTGCCCCACTTCATGTCCTGGGTTGTGGTTGCTGCGCTGTTCCTGTCGATCTTTGGCACTAGCGGCATCGTCAACACCGTGATTCAGAGCCTGGGCGGCGAACCGCAGAAGTTCTTTATGGATAACAGATGGTTCCGCGTGATGCTGATTATCAGTTCCATGTGGAAGGAATGCGGCTGGGGCACCATCGTGTATCTGGCAGCAATTACCGGTATTGATCCGGAACTGTATGAAGCCGCGAAGGTAGACCGGGCGAACCGCTTCCAGCAGATCATCCATATCACCCTGCCTGGCATCGCCAGCACAGTGATTATGATGCTGGTTATGCGCCTGGGCGGCATTATGAACGCCGGCTTTGGCCAGATTCTGGTTATGTATAACCCGACGGTATACGAATCCGGTGATATTATCGGTACGTATGTGTATCGTATTGGTCTGGGCCAGCTGAATTTCAGCCGTGGCACCATCGTGGGCCTGTTCAATTCTGTCATTGGCTGCGTCCTGATGATGTTTGCCAACTGGTTTAGCCGCCGGATTACCGAGCGTAGCATCTGGTAAGGGAGTGTGAGCGAAAATGAAAATTAAAAAGAGCGGCGGCGAATTGGCGCTGGAAATCATCATTCTGGTGGTGCTCCTTCTCCTGTGCGTGGTTATGCTGTTCCCGTTCCTGAACCTGCTGGCCAAGTCCGTCTCCAGCGAATCGCCTGTGCTTCGTGGCGAAGTGGTTCTCTGGCCCATTGGTTTCCAGACGGGTACCTACCAATACGTAATTAAGCAGGCTCAGTTCCAGAATTCTCTGGTAAACTCGATTATCATCACGGTGGTCGGTAGCGCGATGGCTATGCTGCTCACCTGCATGACCGCTTATCCTCTGTCCAAGACCAATCTGCTTGGTCGGCGCTGGTTCATCCTGTTCTTCGTGTTTACGATGCTGTTTTCCGGTGGTATGATTCCCAGCTACATCCTGATGCGAACGCTGGGCATGCTCAATACCCTGTGGGTGTTGATTATTCCGGGCGCGCTGTCGGTTTACAACATGATTCTGCTGAAGAACTTCTTCGAAGAAATCCCGGCCAGCGTGGAAGAAAGCGCGAAGCTGGACGGAGCGCGGAACATGACGATTCTGTTCAAGATTGTGCTTCCCATGTCCCTGCCGGCGCTGGCTACCATCGGCCTGTTCTATGCCGTGGGTTACTGGAATAACTACATGAGCGGCGTGCTTTATATCACCCGCCCGAATCTGAAGCCCCTGCAGCAGTATCTGTATCAGCTGGTTGCAGAAACGCAGGTGGTGGATAAGGATGCTGCGCTGGGCACCCTGTCTCCCGAAGCGGCCATGACCGCCGCGCTGAATACCGAATCCATCCGCGCCGCCACGATCATGGTTTCCTCGATCCCGATCATGTGCGTCTATCCCTTCCTGCAGAAGTATTTCGTCACCGGCCTGCGCGTCGGCTCTGTGAAGGGCTAATCAAGTCTCTATCTCCTCCGAAGAGGAGGAGAAGAAATAAAAAAGGAGGAACCCCATTATGAAGAAGACCCGTATCCTGGCTTTCGCTCTGGTCGCCATGATGATGCTGAGCATGCTGCCCGGCGCTATGGCTGCCACCAAGGAAGATACTGTGATCAAGTATCTTGGCCCCTATGTCACCGCTGACCTGAACGAAGACTATGTTGCGAAGAAGCTGTACGAGATCACTGGTTTCCAGGTGCAGTATGACCAGATGCCTCAGGAAAACGCTGACCAGATGCTGATGATGGAAGTCGCTTCCGGCACGGATTACGACATCCTGTTCACCAGCGTGAACCAGTACAACATGCTGTCCGCCCAGGGCGCCCTCAAGCCCCTGAACGCGTTGCTGGAAAAGTATCCCTACATCACTGAAGTCACCATGGACTCCCTGTGGAACCTGACCACCACCGAAGATGGCACCATCTACGGTATTCCCCAGGGCGAATATGGCCTGATCTACGGCGGCATCGGCTATCGTAGCGATCTGTTCGAAAAGTATGGCTGGACCGCTCCGAATACCCCCGATGAACTCTACGAACTGTGCAAGGACATCAAGGAAAAGACCGGCCTGATCCCGATCGCTACCAAGCATACCTGGATTGAAGAAATCGCTTCCGGTTTCGGTCTGGACTATGACTATGTTGTCAACGAAGACAACACTGTCACCAGCAAATGGCGTGATCCTGCCATGAAGGAATACATCGCTTTCATGACCAAGCTGTACAGCGAAGGTCTGATCGACCCCGATCTGCCCGTGAACACCTCTGCTATGGTGCAGGAAAAGGTCACCTCCGGCCAGGGCGTCATGTTCACCATGAAGGCTTGGAACCGCATCGACTGGGAACCCGCTCTGCAGGAAGTTGAGCCCGAAGCGAAGATGGATAAATTCTGGATTGCTTTGGAAGACAAGGACGGCAATCGTCACATCAACGCTACTCCCAGCGTGACCTACGTGGCTTGCATCCCCGCGACCTGCGATGACGAAACTGCGGACTTGGTGTTCCAGATGATCGCTCGCCGCCTGGAGCCCGATACCTATTGGCTGATGAACTGCGGTATCGAAGGCACCCACTGGCAGTATGACGAAAGCGGCGTTCCCGAACCCATCCAGCCCATCTTCGGCGAAGAAATGAACTACGGCGATAAGTACTGGATCGGCATCAACATCAGCGAGCATATGAAGACCAAGCTGTGCCGTCAGAATAAGGACTGGCGCTGCTGGGAAATCTTCGCTGCCTCTCAGGTTGTGACCATTGACTACAAGTTCAATGGCAACCCCCTGTCTCTGGCAACCTGCGAAGCCTACACCACCTACAACTCTTCTCTGTCCACCAAGATGAACGACTACATGATGGCCGTTGTCGCTGGCACTGACTCTCTGGATAACTACGACGCAATGATGGCTGAGTGGGAAGCCGAGGGCGGCCTGGAAGTTGAAGAAGGCCTGACCAAGTGGTATCAGGAAAACAAGGACTTTGCCGATGCTCTGGCTGACAGCTCCAATCCTTACAAGGACATGATGGAATTCTTTAAGTAATTCCTCGTTTGTTCGCACCGGGGACTATCGTTTCGACGATAGTCCCTTTTTTTTATGCAGAATGCTTGCGGCACGGCAATAGAGATGCTATAATGTTTGTGTCTGGCTTTGTGGATAAAGCCGACGGAAGCAGGGGAACGACGAATGGCAACGACACTTTTAATCGTAATTTACATGGCGTTTATTGGACTGGGCATACCAGATTCTCTTTTTGGCACAGCGTGGCCTGCTATCTATACAGAGTTTCAATTGCCAATTTCCTTCGGCAGCTTCGTTACCGTCATCAATTCCTTCGGGACGATTCTTTCCAGCCTGGTGAGCAACAGGTTGATTAATCGCTTGGGAACAAATCGGGTTTCGGCGTTCAGTACACTACTTACGGCGCTGTCGATGCTGGGCTTTTCTTTTGCTCCGAATTTGGGGACAATGTGTGCGCTGTCGATTGTTCTGGGGCTTGGCGCAGGAGCCATCGACGTGGCGCTGAACAATTATGTGGCGCTGCATTATTCTGCCACACATATGAGTTTTCTGCATTGCTTTTATGGGGTGGGTGTGGCAGTAAGCCCATATATCCTGTCTCTGGTCATTCAGGGCGAAGCAGGCTGGCGGGGTGGATATCGCATTGCTTTTCTGCTTCAGCTTGCCATCACGGTGGTACTGTTTTGCACGCTTCCGCTATGGAACAAGGCGCATGGCGGGACACAACAGGCAGAACAGCACAACGAAAAAACGCTGTCTTTCGCAGAATCGCTGCAGATACCTGGGGTTAAGCTGATGTGCGGGCTGTTCATTTTTTCCTGCGCCATTGAATGCACCTGTGGCGGATGGGGCAGCACCTTTCTGGTGGAAGCACGGCAGATGCCAACGGACAAGGCTGCGCAGGTGGTCATGCTTTATTATGTGGGTATGGCGCTTGGAAGACTTTGGTCTGGCTTGGCTGCTTCTCGGATGCATGGCTGGAAGATTATTGGCATAGGACAGATCGTTCTGGGCATTGGCCTGGGGCTGCTGCTGATTCCTGGCTCGGCCGTAATAAGCGCCGTGGGTCTGTTTCTGATCGGTCTTGGCAATGGGCCGCTGTTTCCGAATTTCAATTATCTAACGCCAGAAAACTTCGGTGCGGATGTATCTCAATCGGTGATCGGTGTGCAAATGTCATCGGCGTATGTGGGAATTATGCTGGCTCCGATGCTGGGCGGCGTGCTGGGGCAAACGCTGGGCATGGAGATTTTTCCGGTTTATTTGTTGCTGTTTTATGGGCTGATGATCCCGGTCACGGCGGCGGTGAAGCGGACGGTGCAAATCCGGCGGGGACATATCTGAAAGCGAAATACTGAAGGGCTTGCTGCTGCGCAGCAGGCTTTTTTTAATTGTTCGTATTTTCTTTACGCTTTGGCCATGAAAGCACTAAGCCAATTTTAAGGCTGTATCCTTATAATGGATGCATCGCCAGAGGCGAAGAAAATGATAAAGGAGTTGACTTAAATGAAATCCCCTTACTATGTTCCGCTGCAGCGAATTCTTGCATGTGTGGCTGCGATGATGCTACTGAGCGTACCAGCTCATGCAGATGAAACAACTGGCATTAGGGACGCGTACATCGAACTGAGTACGGAATATCCGGCATTAACCGTTAAAGCGGGGGACAGCTTGAATTTTGACCTAAGCCTGGAAAACCAATCGGGCGTTTCCCAGGAAATCATCTTGCACACTGAAAGCATTCCTGAGGGCTGGACCGGTTCCTTCAGCGCAGGAACCAAGGAGGTCAGCATCGTGCATTGCATGAATTGCTGACGGGTTCCGCTGCCAAGGGCATTGAATACATGTACGCCTACAAGGGCGAAAACGAAAAGACAAGCTTTCAATGCGCTGATAGCCTGGGCGTGGTGGAAGTGCGGAAGGATGAAACGGAAGATGGCTGCGATTATGTCATTTACCATTACATTGACCGCATCGGCAAGGATAATAAGAAGGTAAAGCGTATCCAGGTATGGGATCAGCATCAGACCTATTATTATTGCCAGATTGATGATGGGGCAATTAGCCTGGATGATTCCGTTGCAATCAATCCCCGGCCCCATATCATTTATCAGAAGGAAGGGGATGCACATACCTATTTTGATGGCTTTGGCTTCATTCCTTTCTTTGCCCTGCCGAATTGCAAGAAGCAATTCAGCGATTTGAAGCCTATTAAGGCCCTGATTGATGATTATGATTTAATGTCCTGCGGCCTGTCGAACAATATCCAGGATACCAATGAAGCGCTGTACGTTGTGAAGGGATTCCAAGGGGATAACCTGGATGAACTGATGGTAAACGTGAAGGCCAAGAAGCATATTGGCGTGGACGAAGAAGGCGGCGTGGATATCAAAACCATTGATATCCCCTATCAGGCCCGGCAAGCAAAATTGGAACTGGATGAAAAGAATATTTACCGTTTCGGCATGGGCTTCAATTCGGCCCAGGTTGGGGATGGGAATATCACCAATATCATCATCAAATCCCGTTATGCGCTGCTGGATTTGAAATGCAATAAGCTGGAAATCCGGCTGAAGCAATTCTTCCGAAAGCTTTTGAAGGTGGTTATCAAGGAAATCAATGAAATGGAAGGCACGGATTACAGGGTTTCCGATGTGTATTTTGATTTCCAGCGGGAAGTAATGACCAATGCCGCCGATAATGCCCAGATTGAATTAACGGATGCGCAGAAGCAGCAAGTGCAGGTTGGAACGCTGCTGAACCTGGCAACCTATCTGGATAATGAAACCCTGATGCAAAATATCTGCGAAGTGCTGGATTTGGATTATTATGATTTGAAGGATAAGCTGCCAAAGCATGAAGAAGCTGATCCTTATGCCGCAAAAACCGCCCTGGATGCAATCCAGGTGGAAGGTGATGTAATTGAATAAGCGGGAAAAGGAAGTGATGCAGCGGCAGCTTACCGCCGAACAGGAGGTAATCAAGGAACTTGAAGCCCAATACAAAAGGGCGCTGCATGAAATCAACCTGAAAATCCGCATCTTGCAAGGGGATGATTTGACCCAAAGCAAGATATACCAAATCAATTACCAGCAAGCCTTAAAGGGCCAGATTGAAGGGATTCTGGAAAAGCTGCACGGGGATGAATTCACCAGCATTCAGGAGTATTTGAAGGAATGCTATACCGATTCCTTCATTGGCACAATGTATGATATTGCCGGGCAGGGCATTCCCCTGGCGATTCCCATTAACCAGAATGCAGCGGTGAAAGCCATTCTGACGGACAGCAAAATCAATGAAGGCTTGTATAAGGCCATTGGCGTTGATACGGCTGAACTGAAAAAGCGCATCCGAAGCGAAATCACCAGGGGCCTTGCCGCAAATGATACCTATGAAAGCATTTCCCGAAGCATTTCCCTTTATACCAATGCGCCCCTATCAAGGGCCAGAACCATTGTGCGCACGGAAGGGCATCGGATTCAGCAAGCATCCGCTGAAGATGCCCGGCAAGCATCCAAGAAACGGGGCTGCGATGTAATCAAGCAATGGGATTCCACCCTGGATGGCGAAACCAGGCCCACCCATAGGAAGCTGGATGGCCAAATTCGGGAAACGGATGAATACTTTGAGGTGGACGGAAAAAAGGCCATGTATCCTGGGGAATTCGGAAGGCCGGAAGAAGATTGCAATTGCCGCTGCGTTGCGCTGACCAAGGCCCGGTGGGCGCTGGATGAAGATGAATTGGGAGCCATGAAAGATAGGGCGGCATTCTTCGGCTTGGATAAAACAAAGGATTTTGAAGATTACAAAAGCAAGTATCTGAAAGCCGCTGAAACCGTTGATAAATCTGGAAAAAATGTTATAATAGAGATGGAAGCGCAGAATGGTTTGAAGGTGAAAAACCTTACCTATCATTCATTGGAAAGGGCGGCAGAACGTGGCGTTCATCTTTACGCCATCGAAGATGCCCTGGGCGCTCCGCTTCATATCGGCGATATTATAACCGATGAATTCGGGAGAAACAGCCAACGGTTTGTTGGCAAGATGGCAACTGTCAACGTAAACCCCGATACCGGGGAAATCGTTACGATATGGCGAACAGGCGAACGGTATTACAAAAAATATGCGAAAGGAAGTCGGCAGGATGTTTGATGAAAAGCAAATCGCATTCATGCAAGCCATTGGCCTGAATCTTGATTTTGACCATCTGAAAGAAGATGATTATATCAAGATTGAAGATACCGTTGCCGAAAAATTGCAAATTTCCGGCTTTGATAAGGAATATAACGCAACGGAAACCGGGAAAATGTGTGAATCTATTCTGGATCAGTTATCATAATCAAGCGCCCTGCAAAATGCAAGGTGCTTTTTTCATGCCATGAAAGAGGTGGTTCCCATGGGCTACTAACTAAACGCTAACTATCTCTAACTAAACTATAACTAATAGAAAATCAACTTACGGTCAACTAAAAAAAGCATTGTAAAGGCTGCATTTGCGGCCTTTTTTCATTGGAAAGAAAGGGGGTGAATCAAGTAATGGATTGGAAGAAGAAGCTAACTTCCCGGAAGCTGTGGATGGCTATTGCGTCCTTCGCTTCCCTGCTGATTGTGGCCTTCGGCATGGCTGAAGAAACGGCCACCCAGGTATCTGCTATCATCATGGCTGGTGCATCCGTGGTGGGCTATATCATCGGGGAAGGGCTGGCCGATGCCGCCCATACTGGCGAAACCACGGAAACCACGAATCCTGATTCTGAAATGTATGACAATTACGCCTTGCAGCTGACGCTGAACCGCTGTTCCCCTTATTACCTCTATTGCGAGGCGGCTACCACACTGCTGAACCCCAATGTTCGCACACCGGGCATTACCACCCAGGCCTCCTATTCCGGCGCGGTCGCCAGCTATCTGAGCTTTGATCAAAGCGTGCTGCTGATCTGGCCACATTTAAGCTGTATGGTGGCACTGACGATTGCGGCGTTCACGGTAAGTTATATTGCGTTCATGCGTCAGGAGATTCGAGCCTGACCGTTGACGTTGCCGTAAAAAATCCCTTTATCAGGGAACATGGCGGGCTGCTGAGAAGTTTTCCGGCAGCCTTTTTTATTTCTTAAGAGATGATTTCGAGAAAATATCCAACATCCCGTTTGGTACGGATGACAACGTTGGCGCGAAGTTTCTCCAGCTTTTTGCGCAGATAGGAAATATATACCCACACAACGCCGATTTCTGCGTCTGTGTCTGTTCCCCATATTTGCTCGTATAAACAGGATGCAGGAAAAGCCACGCCAGGATGGCGCATAAGAAGCTCCATGATCTGGTATTCCAGGCGGGACAACGGAATGGCCTGACCACCGCAGCACAAGATGGCCTGCTTTTGCTCCAGCGTGATATTGCCCAGCATAAGCTGATCTGGGATAAAAGCATCCCGGCGGCGCAAAAGTGCCCGAACGCGAGCCAGCAATTCCTTCATGGAAAAGGGCTTGGTCAGGCAATCATCCGCGCCGGCGTTCAGCCCCTGAATCCGATCCTCGGTGCTGCGCTGTCAACAGCAAAACCGGAGCGATAATTTCATGTTCTCGCATGCGCTTGAGCACAGCAGGCCCATCCACGCGGGGGAGCACCTGATCCAGAATGACGCAGTCATAGTGTCGCGCCAGGGCATAATCCAGCGCGTCCGAGCCGGATGCCACCATGTCTACCGTATATTTGGCATGAATCAATAGCTCCTGAATGGCTATGGCAAGCGCTGGCTCACCTTCAGCACACAGAATGCGCACAAAAATCACCTCCCCTTGAAATCTCCCCCCTTTATATAACATTTTGTTTTCCTGCGCGCAAGGAAGAAGAATATGTGTTTACAGAGTGTTTCGTATTTGTTCATAGGCAGGTTAGGAAAAACAAAAAACGCTTGTCTCGAACCGAGCAAGCGTTGCGAAGCGGGAGAATATTCTCAGCCAATTATGGAACAGAACAGTGTGAGCACCAGCAGAAAACCGAAGTTCAGTAGCATAAAGAGAAGAAGATAGCGCCTTGTTTCCTCACGATAATGGGCGGTGAATTCCCGGAAGGTAATCAACGAAGCCAGCGATGCGATGAGCGTTCCTGCTCCGCCAATATTCACGCCGCGAAGCAGGGGCACGTATTGGGAGGTGAACTGAGAAAGCAGGATGGCGGAGGGCACATTGCTGATCACCTGGCAGGAGAGAACGGCTGTCAGCAGAGGGTTCCAATCCAAAAGCTCGGAAAAGAATGCCCGAACCGGGGCCAGGCGGCTAAGATTTCCGGAGAAAACAAAAAAGCAGACAAAGGTCAGCAGCAGACCATAATCCACCATGCCAAGGGCTTTTCGATCCATGACCAGCAGCGCACCGACGACTGCTGCCAGCACCAGCCAAACAGGCAATACTCGGAAGACCATCAGAATTGTCAGGCTGAAAAGCAGAAGATAAATCGCTGTGCGCACGGGGGGCAGCCGCTCCTCCTGCTGCTCCTGTATGCGCAGGCTATGTTGGGGCAGAAGAAAGCAGCAAGCGGTAATCAGGGCAATAGCCAGCAGGAAGGGCCATAGCATGACACCCATGAATTCGCCGGTGGGGATTTGGAAATGCGCGTAAAGATACAGGTTCTGGGGATTGCCAAAAGGCGTGAGCATGCCGCCCAGATTGGCTGCGATGTTTTGCAGGATGAACACCAGCGCCACATCCCGCTTTCGCCCTGCTGTGGAAAACACGAAATAGCCCAGGGGCAGGAATGTGATGAGCGCCATATCATTGGCAATGAGCATGGAGCCGATAAACGTAATATACACCAGCGCAATGGCAGCGGCTCGGGCGTTGCCGGTCAGGCGGATGATGCGTCGGGCCAAAATCTCAAAGAAATGGATGTTTTTCAGCGCGCAGACTACCGCCAGTGTGCCAAACAGGCAACAAAGCGTTTTTCCGTCCAGGTATCCGGCGTATTCAGCATCTGGCGGCACCAGGAAGGCAGAGATCAGCGCAGCAAAGAAAGCGATGGTCAGCACAGCGTTTTTGCGAACCCAGCGGAACAACGGGGCAAGGGCATGGGATGGAAGGTTTTGCGTCATGGCGGGTCATCCTCCTGGTTCTTTTGAGGTAAATGAGATTCATCCGAGAAATTCCGGGGCCCGCTGCTCCCTGGCGGAGCGATGCATGCGGGCATAGGCAATAATGCAGATCAGGCTGGAAAGCAGCGATCCGGCAGCGGAGGAAAGCCCCATGGGCAGCAGCGTGGCTGGGAAAAAATG
Source organism: uncultured Oscillospiraceae bacterium (assembly GCA_964423675.1). GTDB lineage: Bacteria > Bacillota > Clostridia > Christensenellales > Aristaeellaceae > RUG563. The sequence goes on along the minus strand of CAYRFP010000024.1, from coordinate 11,988 downwards.
GGAGGCCAGATAAGCGCCGGGAATGCGAACCAGCAGGATTGACAGGAAATTATGCAGGAACGAAAGCCCGGATTTTCCGCAGGCGCAGAAATAACCGCTGAAGCAGAAATGCGCCCCGGCGAAAAAGCAGTCCAAAATATATCCCCGAAGATATTGCCCGCCTGCAAGCGCCACGGCCTGATCCGGGGTAAAAAGAGAAACCAGAATTTCCGCTGCAGCTTGGCAAACCACCACCATGGCCATGCCAAAGCTCAGGGTGATAATCACGGCATAACGCAGTGTTTTCTGGGCGCGCTCGGGCTTGCCAGCGCCAATGTTCTGCGCGCCCAGTGCGGAAACGGCAGACAGCATGGAGGACGGAACCAAGAACAGGAAGCTGATGATTTTTTCTACAATGCCGACCGCTGCTGCATCCGTAAGTCCTCGACGATTGGCAATAATAGTGATTAGCAGGAAAGAAATCTGGATAAAGCCATCTTGCGCGGCAACAGGCAGGCCGATCTTCAGAATTTTTCCCATGATGGGCCGCTGCGGCCGGAAATCTTCTCTGGAAATGGGCATTGCGGCGGCCTCACTGCGGCGGATGGCCCAGAATGCAAATGCTACACTGATAGCCTGTGCCAGCGTGGTGGCCAAGGCGGCGCCTGCCGGCCCCATGCCCAGCACGCCTATGAACAGATAATCCAGCAGGATATTCACCACGCAGGCCAGCGCAATGAAATACATGGGCCGCTTCGAATCACCCATCCCGCGAAAAATAGCGCTGATGATATTATATGCCACGATAAAGGGAATGCCGATGAAGCAGATGGTCAGATAATCCATGGTGCCAGCAACGGCCTCTGCCGGGGTGGCCATAGCGGAAACGATCCACTGGCGGCATAGCAGCAACGCTCCGGTCAAAAGCAGGGACAGCACCAAAAACAGCGACACCGTGTTGCCCGTAAAGGCGGCGGCCTTCTTTCTGTCTTGTCCGCCAATTGCCTGGCCGATAGACACAGTGGAACCCATGGCTAAGCCAACCAGCATCACCGTGATCATGTGCATGACCTGGGAACCTACAGACACAGCCGTGGTGCTGTTCACGCCTTCATATTGCCCGATAATAAATAGATCGGCCATGCCGTAAAGCGTCTGCAAAAAATAAGAAAGCAGATAAGGCAGCGAAAAGCGAATGATATTTTTCAATACGCTGCCGCTGGTCAAGGGTCGTTCCATGGGAAATCACTCTTTTCTAAAAGGAATGCAAGGGCTGCTGCTGTTCCGCTGGCGCGTTGACTTTTGCGCTGAATGCAACAACTATAGTATATCACATTTTTTCCTAATAGGCCGATCACTTTTTGTCCAAATATCCCATGCTGCTGTTTGTGCGAGGAAAAATGGCAAATGGCAGGGCGATGCCTTTGTATATTTTACAAAAAGCGAAAAGAATCGAAATGTTTAGTTTCGAAATTTGACAAATCTCATTTATACTATTGACACGGTTTTGTAATTATGTAAAATAGCTGTGCGTTCAAAGGGACGCGAATAACGTACCTTTGCAAGGCCATGCGCCGGTGCAGGGGTAGGTTTGCGTTTTCAAAAGAATGAATGTGGGAGAAAAGGGCACAGGGTTCATCAATGCATGAAACCGTGCCTTTAAGCCAGCGCCAATGTGGAACGGCAATCGTTCCGGAAAAAACGAATAAAAACGACGCAAATCTTCCATAATCAGGATGAAGCCCAATCGCCAGAATGAAAGAGGTTTGCCCTATGAAAAAGTCCATGCTACTCCGGGTGCTGTTCCTTTCCTGCCTGATTTTTGCGCTGTTGCTTCCTGCCGCCGCGCTGGGGGAAATCAGGGAAACAACGCAGAATAGTATCAAATATAGCATCGATACTGTCAATAAAACAGCTAAGGTGGTTAGCGGCCAACCAACGAATTACGTGATTACGATTCCGAATACAATTACGTATGGTGGGCAGGTCTATCCTGTTACGGTGATTGGCAAGAATGCATTTCAGTATAAAACCTATAACGAGATTATTATAGGTGCAAATGTTGAGAAAATAGAAGAAAGAGCATTTGATTTTGGATTCGATTATGTGTATCTGATTCAGTTTAATGGAAATAAATGCAAAAGCATTGCATCCAATGCATTCGATGACATTTCGAAGACCAATAACTTTGAAATTATCGTTAAAGGTGACCCCGGCTGCATGGACGCTGCTTTGAGCGGCGTAACCGATTTGAAAAGCGAAGTTAAAAACATCATCTATGATAATCCATCTGAAGAACTGACCAATGAATTGCAACAGCAGATCAATAATGCTCCGGACAACGTGGCAACGGAAATCAAGATCACGAAGAATATCGGTTTGGCGCAGACAATCGTTGTTCCCAGCAAAAAGGTCATCATTTTGACCGATGATGGCAACCAGCGGACGCTTACCGCCAGCATTACCTTGAGCGTGCAGGAGATGTTCCGAGTGAAGGGGTCGCTGACGATTGATGGCAACCTGGTGCTTAAGGGCGGCAAAAGCAGGGGCCAGGGCGTGGGTAATATTGCTAACGTGGATGGAAAACTGGTGCTGAAGAACGGCACTCTGACCGGCGGGGAAATCACCTGGGGCGTTCCGGCCGGGGCTGTACTGGTAAACAAAGGCGCTTCCTTTGAAATGAGCGGCGGCTCTATCGAGAATTTCACGATTGCCAGCGGCACCCTGGCTGCCCCGGTAGTAGTAGGGCCGGATGGATATTTCAACATGACCGGCGGCACGATCCAGAATAACAAAAATAATTCGCGAGAAGCGAATGCAGCTGGCGGTGTGCTGCTCTATACCTGGGATGACGGAAACAAAGTGACCGCGAAGATGGACCTGTCCGGAACCGCGAAGATTCATCAGAATAAGTCCTGGCATGGCGGCGGTATTTACATGATCGGCAATACGAAGCTGCATATGACCGGCGGCACGATCAGCGGAAACAAGGCCAATCAGCAGGGCGGCGGCATCTGCGTGGCTGGCATAAGAAACGATAATGAAACCTGCGAATTCATTATGGATGGCGGCATTATTGAGAATAATGAGGCGCAAAACGCCTGCGGTGGCGGTATTTACGCCTACAGCAATTCCATCACGCTGAACGAAGGACGAATTCAAAACAATACGGCGGCCAAGCATGGCGGCGGCATTTATGTGAGCTGGATCGATCGGAAGACTCCTGGCGTGCTGCGGATGTATAATGCACTGATTACGAATAATACGGCCACACAGCTGGGAGGCGGTATGTGGTTCTGCCCGGCTGGTAAGGGTAAAATTTATGTGACCAATGGCGCTTCGGTTTACGGCAATACAGCAAATGGTGCGGGCGACGATTTTGTTTCCATCGGGAAAGGCTCCGGCGCTGTGACGCTGGCGCAGCGGATGCTGGGCGGCGGCAAGGTGGATTGGTATCCGGACGGCGCAGTGGAATGGAACGGCTCGGTAGTTGAATCGATCGAATGGATGGAGATCGGTAAGGCCGTAGAAGGCGCGGCGCGGTTTGATTCCATGAATCCTGGGCAGCGGGTGGAGGATTTGGATAACTCCAATGAAAACCTGGCCCTGAAAGCAGTGGTGTCCGATGAAGCGAAGGCGCTGGCCCAATCCATGGCAAAGCTGATTATTACCGGGAACAAAGCGGATCGGGGCGGCGGCATTGGCTGCAATGGCAGTATCGTGATTGGCACAGAGGACGAGATCTATTCTCTGCGCATCGAAAAGGAATGGGACGAAGCGACCAGCGAAGGCATTAAAACACCGGTAACGCTACGGCTGGTGGTGGATGGATACAAACTGGACGAAATCCTGCTGAACAAGGAAAACAACTGGACGGCAACGCTGACCGGGTTGCCCAAGCCGACCAACGTGGATCAGTTCACGGTGGTGGAAGAACCAAAGGTCATTGGTTTTGATTGCAAAGTGGAAGAAATGGTGGCGGACGGAGAGAAAAGCTTCGTGATTCGGGTGAAAAATGTACGCCGCGTGGAGGAACGGCCTGTTAACATTCCTCAAACTGGCGATGAAGCGCCGCTTGGGCTGATGCTGATTATGACAGCAATATCGCTGGTTGGGCTGGGAATCAGTCTGGCAGATATGAAACGCCGCAGAACGTAAAAAAAGAGAAGAGCAGTCCTCGGACGGCTCTTCTTTCTTATTGGCAGGGATTGCAGGGCAGAAGCAGGCGTGGTATGATAAAAAGGGACAAAGGAGGAAGAAAAAATGAAAGCCATGACATACATAGATCAGGGGCGGTTTGAACTGGTGGAAAAGCCGGAACCGAGAATTCTGGACAGCCGGGATGCGATTGTGCGGGTGACGCTTGGCTCTATTTGCACAAGCGACCTGCATATTAAACACGGGTCAGTTCCCCGGGCGGTGAAGGGAGTTACGGTGGGGCATGAGATGGTCGGCGTGGTGGAAGATGTGGGCGCAGAAGTTAAATAAGTGCGCCCTGGCGACCGGGTGACGGTGAACGTGGAAACGTTTTGCGGCAAGTGCTTTTTTGCAAGCAGGGCTTTGTAAACAATTGCGTTGATCCCCAGGGCGGCTGGGCGTTGGGCTGCCGCATCGATGGGGGACAGGCAGAGCTTGTGCGTGTGCCGTATGCAGATCAGGGATTGAACAAGATCCCGGAAAACGTTAGCGATGAACAGGCGCTGTTCGTGGGCGATATTCTGGCAACGGGTTTCTGGGCTGCGCGGATTTCGGAAATCAGGGAAGAAGATACCGTCTTGATTATCGGCGCGGGCCCAACCGGCATTTGTACGCTGCTATGTGCCCGGCTGAAAGGGCCGAAGCGAATCATCGTTTGCGAAAAGGATGCGTCGCGGGCTGCTTTCGTACGGGAGCATTATCCGGAAACGTTGGTTTGCGGGCCGGAGGAATGCGAGGCTTACGTGAAGGCGCATTCGGATCACGGGGGCGCAGATGTGGTGATTGAGGCTGGGGGCGGGAAGGATACCTTCCGTCTGGCCTGGCAGTGTGCCCGAGCTAACGCGATCGTGACGATCGTTGCGCTTTACGATGAACCGCAGATGTTGCCGCTGCCACAGATGTATGGAAAGAATTTGACCTTTAAGACGGGCGGTGTGGATGGCTGCGATTGCGAGGAAATCCTGCGGCTGATTGCTCAGGGCAAAATCGATACCACGCCGCTGATTACCCATCGATTTGCGCTGGAAGACGCGGAAGAAGCCTATCGCGTGTTTGAAAATCGCCTAGACGGGGTAATCAAAGTTGCGCTGAAGGGTTGAAAAAGCAGGCTCCCATCAAAAAAGAAAACAAACAAAAGCGAATGTGTTGAATGGACATTCGCTTTTTTATTTGGAAAACGCAGTGAAAAATGAAGAACGGACAGAGCCGACTTTTTGACGTGGGCTGTTCATGGCTTGTTCATGAATATGGATTGAAAGTACACGGAATTATAATACAATTTTGAATGTTTCAATATTGAATTCTTGAAACAAAAGGGAACATATGCGGAACGGACGCCACGGAGTGAGAGCGCATGCCGTCTGCGAAATACCTATTCCCGCGACAGGAATGGAGCAAGGAGAGTGAAACGATGATCAAGCTTCTGAAAAACATGCGGAAGCGCCCCGATCATACCCGCCGCCCCAAGCCCACCGTATACGTCAAGGGAAAGCCCGTCCGCCCGGAAGAGATGCAGGATGACGATGGCTACAGCTACGGATTCTGACACCGATAACCAATATCAGGCAATATCCTGTCAGCGAAAGACGCACGGAACACGGATATAATAGGAATGACGGAACGGAGGGAAAAACGATGGATAAAATCATGTACTCGATAAATAACGCCAATGGAAAAGTTACGCTCGAATATCTTATTCCATCCACCTTGCTGCGCGATGAGATTAATTTAGAAAGTGCAGCTCAGGCGCTTGTTCTGGCCGCTTCGGATGAATTAACGTTTGCAGAATTGGAATGAAAATGATAGAATGATAATGGAGGTGTAGAAAATGGGAAAATGAAATTTGACATAATTGATGAATTTGATGGTCTGCCGTATTCTGCAAAAAAGGCAGTTGTCGAATACATGGAAAGCGTGAAAATGGGTAAAGCAACTCCAATATGGATGCTGAGGCTGTGGTGGATTCCTTGGATTATGTCCTTATTGGCGCTACTACTGTCAATCGGCGATCACTCCAAAATGATATAAACAAGCTCAGCGATCGATATAAGCGTTGGAATTATCCATTTAATTTCCACTCCAACTTTCTTAAGCTTTCTTTTCTTGCGCCAGCGCAAATATTCGCGCGCTTTGTTTCCCGCTTTCACGTTTCCTGTTCTGTGGCCGCCAAAATCGTCAGATGCCCACTCGGCAGAAAAGATGGAGGCCTTTTCCAAATCTCTGTTCGGGCTACCCGGGATGTATTTCCCTTTTGCTTTCAGACACGCCTTTAGAAGGGTTAAGTCTTCACGGCTTATCGTAACGTTTTCAAAGTCTTCCATATTTCCCTCATAAGCGTCGAAAGGCGCTCTTTTCATTTTTCACGCCTTTTATTGTTGTTTCAGTTCAGGATTAATGATTTTGGGGCTTTTTTTAGCCTCTTCCTTGTATGCACGGCGCAGACAAATGGTGTTTATGATTCCTTCGACTAAGAGGATGACTCCTATGATGCCCGCTGCGACGCCATAAACCTCGGCATCTTCCCCCTCAATCGCAATCATGAAAAACGCCATGACAATATGGGAAACCAGAGAATAGAGCAGAGATTTCAGGTATTTCGAAAATTATTCGTCACCGTCTGATGCAGCATAGAAAAATGCATTCCCACCCGCGCACAAAGTTGCCCCGATTGCAACGGCGAGCGCCGCCATAAGAGGAAGGAAATACTGTAACGTGAAGACACCGGAGCTTGCATCTGCGATAGACTGCATGTATAATCCGCCGCCGCGAATCAGGAACAAAGACCAGCCAGTGAAAGCAATCCCTAACAGAACGTACATATTTTCTACCTCCTGCTTATATTATACGCTTTATTTCTCTAATTCCTCCCGGATAACTTGCCTGATGAGGTCACGCAGCGCATCGATCGCCATGCCATCTGCGGGAATTTCAATTTTCCCACGGACATACCCAGGCGGGGTTTCTTCCGGGAGTGTTTCCAGTTTTTCCAGTGCGGAAGAGTTGTCCTTGTCATTTCCTCCCTCATTTGGCTGGTCATTTCCAAGCAAATAATCGATTGACACCCCATAGAGCTTTGAGAGAGCTATGAGGTTTTCTGCGGTTGGCATGGTCTTCCCGCTTTCCCAATTGCTAACGGACGGCCCTTTCACTCCGAGCGTAATTGCAACGTATTGCTGGGAAAAACCTGCATCAAGGCGGCACTGCTTCAAACGAGTCATTTTGTGATCCCCTTTCAAATTAATTATATAGGAAAAAAATATAAAAAACAATCACAAAAAAATAGGTTATAGCTATTGACTATAGTTATTGGCTATGTAATAATAAATAAAAGCTAAAAGATAGGAGGCAACTAAATGAGACAGTGGCTCATTATTGCAAGGAAGACGAAAGGGCTGACGCAAAAGGAAATCAGCGAAATGATCGGGATTTCCCAGCCCTCCTATTGCATGTATGAGAGTGGAGAAAGAACCCCTCGCCCCAGAAATGCTAAAAAGCTCGCTAAAATACTTGGAATTAGCCCGATGGTGTTTTTCACAGACCCTCCTTGCGATAAGCAGTGACTCCCTCCCCGCCTAAGCGTCCCTGAAAGCTATGACCGGCGGGTCAGCCGGGTGAGAGCGAAAGCCGGTAAGGGCAGCGGAGATGGGCAACCACCAGCGCAGGAACATGATACCACAGCCGGGAGGGAAACGGCATGGCGAGAGACACGGAAAAAGACCTGAGGAGCTGCCGGGAAATGCGGGAAATGACGCAATGGGCAGCAGCACAGGCCGTAGGGATCAGCGAGTACACCCTTGCCCGATGGGAAAAGGGCGGGTTCTATGTCGAACTGTATAACAGTCAGTTCGAGCAGACTGCATAAAAGACAGAGCAGAAAATTGTGGTTCATTCCAGGAGCGCTTTGCATCCATTTTGGCTGCAAGGCGTTTTGCTATGGGGAAAAGAGCATAAAGAAAATCCGGGGCGGCAGGAACCGCTCCGGATAGAAAGCTTTTTCAAGGCTTAAGCGCCTTCTGGATAATCGCCCTCAAAGAGCACGCGCTGGGTGGCGGGGCCGGCCACGCCGTCCACCTTCAACCCCTGCGACCGCTGGAACGCCTTTACGGCATTGGCAGTGCCTTCGCCGTAGTAGCCATCCACAGATCCGCTGAAATATCCTTCATTTTTCAGTGCACGTTGCAGCTTTTCAACCGGCGTGCCGTAATGACCGCGCTGAAGCGTGATGTAATCGCCATCGGGATCCGGGGTGACGCGCACATAGGTATTATCCGGAAGCGGCGTGGCAGTGGGGCGCGGAGTGGTCTTTTTGCTGGGTGTGGCAGTAGGCTTGGGCGTTTTGGTGGCGGAGGCAGCAGAGGCTGTCTTGGCATCGCCGGAGAAGAGCAGGCTCAGTGTGCTGCCGCCTGCAGTGCCGTCCACAGACAGGTCGTTGCCCCGCTGGAACGCCTTCACAGCTTCTGCAGTGCTGGAGCCAAAGGAACCATCCACAGAACCGGTATAATAGCCCAGGTTCTTCAGCTTCTGCTGCATAACACGAACAGCCTTGCCTTCGCTGCCCTGTTTTAGTGTCACGCCGATTACACCAACGGCGGTGGAGGTGGACTTAGCATTGGAGGAATACAGCGCCTTGAGCGTATCCGGGCCCGCAATGCCATCCGCATAAGAGCAATTGCGCTTCTGGAACGCCACAACGCCCGCTTCGGTTACCTTGTCAAATTTTCCGCTGGCGGAACCGGCCAGATAGCCCAGCGTGATCAGCTTCTCCTGCATCTGCGTCACCTGTTTTCCGGAATCGCCCTGGCGCAGATAGGTGTTTTCCGAATAGGACGGAGTGGCCGTAGGCCGGGGCGTCGGAGAAGCTGTGGGCTTAGCAGTAGCCTTGGCAGTTGTCAGTTTCGCCATGGTTTCGTTGCCCACCTTGCCATCAACCGTCAGCCCGTATTGCTTCTGGAAAGCGCGAACAGCAGCTTCTGTCGCATCGCCGAAATCTCCATCGGCGCTGCCCTTGAGGAAGCCCAGAGACTTAAGCTTTTTCTGCACTTCCCGAACTGCGTCGCCAGTAGCCCCCTTTTTCAGCGCGCCCTGGGGCGTAGGCGAGGGTGTGGAGGACGTAGGTGGCTGGGTAACCGGCGCAAGGGTCACACGGCCAATGGTTACAACTGGCCCAACGGTGGACCAGGTATTGGCGCTGGCCGAGGGCAGCGTCACCACACCGCTGGGAAAATCCGTAGGCGCGGCGGTCGTAGGCACGGCAGTGGGAACGGCCGTGCTGGGGTTATACTCGGGGAAATCCAAAGTGCCGCCCGGATTGTTATTGGCTGAAATGTCCGGCGTGACATAGCAGCCGCTCAGCAGCAGCGGCAACGCAAGCAGCATTGCTACCAGAAGCAGTTTTAGCGTACGGGGGTGTTTCATGGGGTTCATCCTTCCTTCCCTGGAAGCGCCAAAGGCAATGGCGCCCCTTCTATTTATATAGACGAAAAAGATAGGGATTATGTTCCGAGAAAAATGGAAATAATGATAAAGGTTTCGCGCAGCTTCATTTCCGCAGGAAGCGGACGAATCAACAGAGGGATGCGTCGCTCTCAGCCTGTGCATGCTTCCCTCTTTATATAGCATACCATAAATCGCCTCCGAATACAATCATTTTCCGCTCGACTTTTTTTGAGAAAATTGGAAAGAACGACAAAATGCGCAGAGAAGATAAACAACGGCAGGGGGATGAACGAAACTGGGGGAAAGCGGCAGGAAAAATTTTATGCAGACTATTGACAGGAACGGGAATTGTGGTAAAATATATTCGAAGGTCAAAGAAAGTCAATTCTTTTCCTTCCTTAGCATGAATGAAACCCGAAATGAGGGATGAGCAATGTCGAATAATCAATACACGCAGAAATCCATGGAAGCGATTGCACAGGCTCAGCGCATTGCCGCAGAGCGGGGGCATCAGCAATTGGAACAGGCGCATCTGCTTTCCGCGTTGCTGACGCTGCCGGAGGGGCTGATTCCTCAGCTGCTGACGAAGATGGGCTGCTCGGCCGAAGCGCTGAATCAGGGCGCAGAGGCGATCATGAGTAAGCTGCCCCAGGTGCGCGGCATGGCCAGAGAGGAGGGCAAGGTCTATGTTTCCTCCGATTTGGATAAAGCGCTGCGCACGGCTGCGGATGAAGCGGCCCGGATGAAGGACGAGTATATCTCTGTTGAGCATCTGTTTCTGGCGCTGGTAAAAAATGCAGACAAGGATCTTTCCGCGCTATTCAGGCAGAATAATGTGAGTGAAAGCGATTTTTTGAGTGCCCTGTCATCCGTTCGCGGCGCTGCTCGCGTGACCAGCCAGAATCCGGAGGAAACCTATGACGCGCTTTCCAAATATGGTTCAGATCTTGTGGAGCTGGCGCGGAAGGGAAAGCTGGATCCAGTCATTGGCCGAGACAGCGAAATTCGGGATGTGATCCGGATTTTGTCTCGAAAGACGAAGAATAACCCGGTGTTGATCGGTGAACCTGGTGTGGGCAAAACCGCCATTGCCGAGGGTCTGGCTCTGCGAATCGTCCGGGGAGATGTGCCCGATTCGCTGAAGGATCGCTCCGTGTTTTCGCTGGATATGGGCGCGTTGATTGCAGGCGCTAAATTTCGCGGAGAATTTGAGGAACGCCTGAAAGCAGTGCTGGCTGAAATCAAAAAGAGCGAAGGGAAAATCCTGCTGTTTATTGATGAATTGCATACCATCGTAGGCGCAGGGAAAACCGAAGGCTCCATGGATGCAGGCAATTTGCTTAAACCTATGCTGGCGCGGGGCGAGCTGCATTGCATTGGCGCTACTACACTGGATGAATACCGTAAGTATGTGGAAAAGGATGCGGCGTTGGAACGGCGTTTCCAGCCGGTGATGGTCAATGAACCTACGGTGGAAGACACCATTTCCATTCTGCGGGGGCTGAAGGAACGCTATGAGGTATTCCATGGGGTGAAGATTCAGGATGGCGCGTTGATTGCGGCTGCCACGCTTTCCTCCCGATATATTACCGATCGGTTCCTGCCGGATAAAGCTATTGATCTAGTGGACGAGGCCTGCGCCATGATCCGCACGGAAATGGATTCAATGCCTACGGAACTGGACGATATTCGCCGCCGCATCATGCAGCATGAAATTGAGGAAGCGGCGCTGAAGAAAGAAACGGACGCACTGTCGCAGGAGCGGCTGAGTCTCATCCGTAAGGAATTGAGCGATATGCGCGATCAGTTTAACGAGATGAAATCTCGCTGGGAAAACGAGAAAAACGATATCGGCAGGGTGCAGAAGCTGCGGGAAGAAATTGAGCAGGTGAATGCGCAGATTGAGCAGGCGGAACGCAAATACGATCTGAGCAGAGCCGCCGAACTGAAGTATGGCCAGTTGCCCAGGCTGAAAGAAGAATTGACAGAAGCAGAAAAGGAATCGCCCAACAAGGCGACGCTTCTGCGGGATAAGGTGACGGAAGAAGAAATCGCCCGGATCGTGGCTCGATGGACGGGCATTCCAGTAAGCAAGCTGATGGAAGGCGAAAGGGAAAAACTGCTGCGCCTAGCAGATGGATTGCATCAGCGGGTAATCGGCCAAGACGAGGCCGTAACGGCAGTCAGTGAAGCAATTTTGCGTTCTCGCGCCGGTGTGGCGGATGAGAATCGTCCCATCGGTTCCTTCCTGTTCCTGGGTCCCACTGGCGTTGGCAAAACTGAGCTGGCCAAGGCACTGGCAGAGGCTTTGTTTGACGATGAGAAAAACATTGTGCGCATCGATATGACCGAGTATATGGAGAAATTCTCCGTTTC
>CAYRFP010000023.1:0-31691 GCA_964423675.1 uncultured Oscillospiraceae bacterium | reverse complement strand
TGGCCTGCACCGCCTACAACGCCGACTTTGACGGCGACCAGATGGCCGTTCACGTGCCCCTGTCTGTGGAAGCGCAGGCCGAGGCCCGGTATCTGATGCTCTGCGCCAACAACATCATGAAGCCGCAGGACGGCACCCCCGTTATTTCCCCCACCCAGGATATGGTTATCGGCTGCCATTATCTGACCTTGAACCGGGAGGATGCGCAGGGCGCTGGCCGCGTTTTCTGCTCGCCGGATGAAGCGATGATGGCCTATCAGTGCCATCAGATCAGTCTGCAGGCGCCCATCAAGGTGCGCGTGGAGCGGACGTTTGAAGGCGCGACGGAGCGACGGGTGATCGATACCACGCTGGGACTGCTGATTTTCAACGAAGTTATTCCTCAGGATCTGGGCTTCAAGCCTCGCACCTGCATGGACGAAATGTTTGCTCTGGAAATCGACCATAAGGTGATTAAGAAGGACTTGGGCGCTATCGTGGAGCGGTGCTTCCGTGCGCATGGCGAAAACAAGACTGCCAGCGTATTGGACGCCATCAAGAGCCTGGGCTACAAGTATTCTACCCGTGGCGCAATTACTGTGTCCGTCAGCGACATTATCGTTCCCAAGGAAAAGGAAACCTGGCTGAAGGAAACCGATGATCTGGTGGCTCGTATCAACCGCAAATATCATCGCGGCGAAATGAGCGAGGATGAGCGCTATCGCATGGTTACCACCGCCTGGAACGAAACCACCGCGCGGCTGAAGAACCGGGTTATGGAGGTTTTGCCGCCCTATAATCCCATCAACATGATGACCGGCTCCGGCGCTCGTGGTAGCGCTGGTCAGGTGGCTCAGCTGGCCGGTATGCGCGGTTTGATGGCTTCTCCTACGGGTCGTGCCATCGAAGTGCCTATCCGCGCCAATTTCCGCGAGGGCCTGAACGTGCTGGAGTTTTTCATGTCTTCTCACGGCAGCCGTAAATCCCTGGCTGATACCGCTCTGCGTACCGCTGACTCGGGTTATCTGACCCGTCGTCTGGTGGACGTTGCGCAGGAAGTGATCGTTCGGGAAACCGACTGCTTCGAAACCCGGGGCGAAAAGGTGCGGGGTATCACGGTGCAGCCCATCGGCGAAATCGAACTGATTGACGATCGGATTCGTGGCCGTTATGCTGCGGAGGATGTATATCATCCCATTACCGGCGAACTGCTGGTGCATGTGAATGAACTGATTGACTATGACAAAGCGCTGCTGGTTCGCAAGGCGGGCGTGACGAAGATGTCTGTTCGCTCCGTGCTGACCTGTCATAGCGAGATCGGCGTTTGTGCTCGCTGCTATGGCATGAACCTGGCTCATGGCGGCAATGTGGACATCGGCGAGGCCGTTGGTATTATCGCCGCACAGGCCATCGGCGAACCCGGTACGCAGCTGACCATGCGTAACTTCCATAGCGGCGGCGTTGCTTCCGCTGAGGATATTACTCAGGGTCTTCCCCGCGTTGAGGAACTGTTTGAAGCCCGTAAGCCCAAGCATGATGCCACGCTGGCGGAGATCGCCGGCCGAGTGTCCATCGTGGAAAGCAAGAAGAAGCGGGAAATCATCATCACCAGCGAAGAGGATCCCAACGAGAAGAAGGCTTATCTGATCCATTATGGCGCTCGTCTGAAGGTTCAGGAAGGCCAGATTGTTTCCGCTGGCGATGAGTTGATCGAAGGTTCCATTAACCCCCATGATCTGCTGCGGATTCTGGGCGTAAAGGCTGTGCAGGAATACCTGCTTAAGGAAGTTCTTTCGGTTTATTATAGCCAGGGCGTTAAGATCGCTGATAAGCATATCGAAGTGATCGTGCGGCAGATGCTGCGCAAGGTTCGCATTGAGGATGCCGGCGATACCGATTTGCTCCCCGGCGGGCTGGTGGATATCTTCCAGTTCGAGCAGGCCAACGAAAAGACCATTATGGCTGGCGGACGTCCTGCGATTGCCAAGCGCGTGCTGCTGGGCATCACCAAGGCCTCTCTGGCCACGGAATCCTTCCTGTCCGCTGCGTCCTTCCAGGAAACCACCCGCGTGCTTACTGAAGCTGCCATCAAGGGCAAGGTGGATCCGCTGCTGGGCCTGAAGGAAAACGTCATCATCGGCAAGCTGATCCCCGCTGGTACGGGTCTGAAGCGCTACAAGAATATCGAACTTCAGGAAACTTATTAATCGCATAGAATCTAGACCGTCCCGACAGGACGGGCAATCAAAAGAGAAACCTCCGCATGATTCAGATCATACGGAGGTTTCCTTTTGCTTGTTGATGCCATGCAGCACCATTCATTGCATGATGAGCAGAAGCGGTGCAGGGACAATCCGCCGCTTATTTTATGCCTCGGATCACCATTGTGATCAGCACCTGCGTGTCCCACTGCTTAAGCCCCTGGCCATAGAGCCGGAGCCGCTGATCATATTTATCGTTAATCAGCTGTTTCAGTTGGTCAACCTCCTTGCCAGTGACGGCTTCTGGGGCAATTCGTAGCATGTTTTCCGCATTGGCCAGGTCGTTTTGCCGGTTGGCCTGAATGATTGCATGTGCCATATTGGGGGAGAAGCGCGGATGATCCGGCGTTAAGCTGATTGTAACGTAATCCGTGGTTACGCTTTTGAAACCGAACTTTTCCATAGCCAGCGGCAGTTCCGCTTCATTTTGCGGGTATTCGCACACATTGTATTTTGCATGCGTTTTCTGAAAACAGGGGCCCACTCGCTGCCAAAGTTCCTGCTCGAAGGGTGTTTCCTGTGCAATACAGGGGGCGGGAATATGGATCCCCTTGCACGAGGATAAGACAAGACATACCCCGCCCGGCTTTAGCACGCGATACTGCTCGCCATAAAATTTTGAAGGTTTGATATGCTCGGCCACGGTGTTGGAGATCGTCACATCAAAGGAATCTGCAACGAAGGGAAGATTGGTCGCATCGCCCTCCAGAAATTCGACGCCGGAAGTATTCTGGCGGGCAAATGCAATAAAGCTGCTGTCCCGATCGATACCGTAGATTTGAGAATGCGGATACCACCGCAACAATGACTGAGCAAGCGCCCCAGGGCCGCACCCGATTTCCAGGATTTTTTTGCCGTCCTGGAAAGAAAATGCGTTTTGATAGAGCGGCTGGAAAAGATCCGAAAATCGCAGAGTGCGTGAACTATAAAGCGTGTCGATGCTTTGAATATAGGTAGACCAGATTGTGTTCATTTTCTCTCCTTTTTCGCAGCACAACGCTTAGAAATGTTGTTTTTATTCACGGGCCATGAAGGGAAGTTGTTCTCGAAGAGCCGCGCCATCAATGGAGTTCAGCGCTACGTTGTTCTGCTGGGCGTAGACGCAGGCAGCACCAGCGGCCTGACCCATGTCGATACAGGTGGGGGTAATGCGGACGCTGGCCTGCATGCGGAAGGTGGTGGAAATGCAGCGACCGGCTACCACCAGATTATTCACCGCATCGCAGATCATGCTACGATAGGGAATATCGTAGTAATCGCCGCGCTGATACACATCGCGGTGATACAGCCCCTTGGTGGCGGTATGGATGTCGATCAGCCAATCGCCCCGAGCCACGCCGTCATCAAACCGGGCGCGGCGGCTGTAATCCTCCTCGGTGAGCACATAACGGCCATCCAGCCGGAAGGATTCGCGAACACCCAGCATGCAGGCCTCCTGTTGCAAATATGCATGCTCAAATCCGGGCATAAAGTCCACCAGGAAGCGCACCAGCCGATGCATCATCTGGCGGCCCCGGAGAATATTGCGGGAACGATCCAGGGCATGAGTATTGTCCTTCAACTCTACCAGATGCGGGCAGTTAAAGGCCAGAGAACCGGGCTTGCTGGGCATCACAAAGACCTGGAAATAATGCAGATCCTCTTCATGCAGCACGCCAGCTTCCACGCCTTTGCGGAAAATGGGCTCCAGCGGCCATTCTGCGCCGCCGACCATGGCCGTTTCATAGAAGAAATCATCACCATAGCACCCACGCCGTTTATCCAGGGAAAGCAGATATTGCAGGAAAGCCTTCAAGTCGATGCCACCCATTTCAAACCGCAGGCTGCTGAGCTGGTTCTGGCCGTTTTCATCGCCATGGGTAAAGGGCACGTGGGCGGCGCGAAGCAGAACTGCATCGCCGCTGGCGTCCACGAAATGCTTGCCCCCGATGGCGCATAGGCCGTCCACCACGGCCACGATCACATATTGAATTGCGCCGTTTTCCACAATGCAATCCGCCAGCGCCGCGTCAAAGAGTACTTCTCCGCCTGCCTGTTCATACAGCGTTTCCAGCGCTTCCGTCATTTTTTCCGGGGAAAACCAGAGATTGCCGGCATGGACGGGGTCTTTTGTGTCGTCTCCAAGTTCCTGCAGCTTTGCTTCAATATCAAAGAAATTTGAATGATGCCCGGTATGGGATTTCATCATAGGTACAACCAGCGCATTGGTGGCGCTGCCGCCCAGCCGAATGCATTTATCTACGATCAGGGTTTTATTGCCGCCGCGGGCACTGGTAATGCCAGCGCTTGCGCCAGCCGCGCCGCCGCCGAGGATCACGGTATCCCAAAAGCCCAGAACGGGAATTTCCTGGCCGAAATACGATAACGTCTTTTCCATAGTGTTTTTCTTCCTTTCGATCGCAATGAGGGTGCAGGGCGTTAAGCAAAGGTTACGTCCGGACGCTGGGCGACCTGGCGAAGCAGTTCCGCTTCCGGGATCTGAGGCGTCCAAAGCAGTTGTGCGAACAGCGCCACAGGATACCAGCATGCCTTTTCCAGCAGTGCGTCTTCTACCAGCGCATAAACCGCTGCCCCTGGAAGATGCAAAAGCGCTTGCCTGCAAAGCCCGATGTTTTCCAGCCAGTAGCTTTGTACATCATGCCA
The DNA here is from genome assembly GCA_964423675.1 of uncultured Oscillospiraceae bacterium. Lineage (GTDB taxonomy): Bacteria > Bacillota > Clostridia > Christensenellales > Aristaeellaceae > RUG563. The sequence continues at coordinate 26,808 of CAYRFP010000023.1, read as the reverse complement.
TTGCGGACGGACAATGGCCAGCCGTTTTTCGATAGCCTCATCTCCGCGGCAGCCTAACAGGAAAGGCCCCTGCTGATGCTCAAATTTGTCCCAATCCAGGCACACCTGCCCTTTGAGTACCACACCATACTGTGCTTCAGGTCGCAATGAGGCGATTTGATCGGAAACGGCCAGCATTTCTTTCGGCTGGCGTGTTTCGCGGGAGAGATAGGCATATGGGAATGCGCCGCAATCTTCCCAAATGATGCTGATGCGGCTGTCAATATTCTTCAGCGTGTCCATCCTGCTACGAACGCTGGTGGCATGCAGGCCAAACTGAATATTCAGGTCCGGCCAGCGTTCCAGCATGGCACCTCCCAGCACGTTAACCCATTGCACCACGGCATCGGCAATGGATACACCGTTAATTTCCTGATCGTGAGTTTCTGTGAAGGACTGGAAATAGATTCCATCACCACCGGCAGGAGCATATTCCTGCTCATAAATGGCAATTGCCCGATCACGCCAGCGCGCCAGTTCAGCGGGGGAGGAAATATCCAGCGTTTCGCCCCAGCCCCAGGAATAGCCGAAAATCACGCGGATGCCATAGCTGTGGAAGCAATCCACGGCTTGACGCAGATTGATGGGCGCATGATCGTTCCAGATCGTTACGGCGTTGAGCCCAAGCCGGGCCATATTCTGGGCAAAACGGGGATAATCATAGATGCAGTGACCCCAGGTCCAGATGCCGCGCTCCTGAAAGGCGGGGGACTGAACGGAGACGTATTCCGGCATGTTCCCTTCAAACAACTTGCGGAAATAGGGCATATGATCGATCCGCTGCCGGGCGATGGGCAGATAAACATTCAGAAAATGAGAAACAGCATAGAGCGTCTGCGCGCCATCGGAGCCGCATAGAAGCGCCACCTGGCGGCCCTCCTGGAAAGGACTGGCCTTCACTTCCACCAAATACCCATCGCTGGGCAGCCTTTCGGCCGGAACCATCTGGGCAAGCAGGGAATTGGTTTCCCGGGTGCCGACGATCAGCAGACTTGCTTTATCCAGTCGCGGCGCCTTGCAGCTTTGCTCGGCCACCAGAATATAGGCCACTTCCTTGGCCACCCCGGCATACAGCATTTCCGCTGCCCGGGCCTCGGGGCCGTTGAAATCCCCCAAGAGAATCTTCCAGCGATCGTCTCCATACGTGCAATAATTCATCCGAATTCTCCTTTTTCTTTAATAAGATGAAAAATAGGCTTTGCGCAAAAGCGACTCACAGCCATGAAAATGGCGTGTGAGCCGATGATTCTGATGGATCGTTTGTCGGCAACATTTTGGGCGAAAACGATTGCGCGGACAAAACGTTTGGATGTTTGAAGAAGGATTATTTAGTCGGAGTGGGAGAAGGCTCCACAGTAGGCGTTGGAAGCAATGCCGCCAGCGCCTCTTCCAGCTGTTTTTTCACATCCTCTAATTCTTTCAGAGTCTGTTCCTTTTCAGCGGTAAGCTGCTTTTCCAGCGCGGCCTTTTCTGTCTCGGCTTTTTTCAGCTTCTTTTCCCACTGCGCGTTTGCATCGTCCAGCGCCTTCTGGCTGCTCTCCTTCAGAGCGTTCAATTCCGCTTTCGCCTGTTCCAGCGCCTTGGCGGCTTCATCTTTGACCTGATTCAGCACTTTTTCTGCGTCAGTCTTAGCGTTGGCCAATTCCTCAGCGGCGGCGTCCTTGGCAGATTGCAACGCATCAGCGGCAGCTTTCAGCGCGGCCTCTGCTTCCGTTTTTGCGGTTTCCAAAGCGCTGGAAGCCGATGTTTTCTCTTCCTGTTCCATAGCAAGCTGCGCTTGGGCTTCTTCCAGCTTTGCCTGTGCTTCGTTTAGCTGCGCCTGGATTTCTTCGATCTGCGTGGTCAGTTGATCCTTTTCTTCCGAAAGGGCCTGGAACTGGCTGTTGAGTTCTTCTTTTTCAGCGATAAGCGCATCGGCCTGCGCGGTTAAATCCTTCTTTTCAATAGCGGTCTTCTCCTGGAATTGTGCATAGTCCCGTTGAAGGTTTGCTTTTTGTCCGCCCAGAACGGCAATGGAAACAGCGGCCACAAGCACAACGGCACATAGGATGATCATGGTGGTCTTCTTCACGGTTCATTCAACTCCTTCTCAAATGGCCCGATATTCAGGCGATAGGTTTCCAGATTCGACACAGTGATTGAAAATCCTGCCGAAGTGGAAAAGAATATATCCAAAAGCCGAAATAAAACGGTGAATGACCATGCGAAAAAAGGGCCATGCTATCAAGAACCGAAGGAAAGGAGGAAGAAAAAATGGAGAAGCAGGCAGAGACAAAATGGCAGCGGCGGGGCGTATTTGCCTTGCTGAGCCGAAAGATCAACAGCGATGTACTGGGCAGCTATACCGGCACGCCCAAAGATCCATGGGATCAGGAGCCGGTACAGGATGCGGACGATCTTTGAAAAAGTCCCGAAGATGCCAGACACGTGTGTGAATCGGTATTTGTTCTTTATGCTGAGCACCTTGAAGGTATGCGAAAAGGGGATTCTTTGCATCAAGAATCCCCTTTTTTTATGCTTGCATTCGCTTAGCCCAGATCCACGATAATCGGCAGGATCATCGGGTTACGCTTAATCTTTTCATAGATGAAGCGATGCAGTTCATCCTTAATACGGTTTTTAATGCTGGGCCAATCGCTACCTTCAATACGGCCATAGGAAGCAATAATGTTCCGCACCACCTCACGGGTGGACTCGATAATATCCTCGTTTTCCCGGACGTATACAAAGCCGCGGCTGATTACATCAGGGCCGGAAACCAGCACACCGTTTGTGCGGTCAAAGGCCATGGCCACGATGATCAGACCATCCTGAGACAGATGCTTGCGATCCCGCAGCACCACGTTGCCCACATCGCCGATGCCCAGACCATCCACCAATACTTCACCCACAGGCACCGTGCCGGCAATGGACAGGGAATCCCGGCTCATTTCGATGACCTGACCAGCGGCAGGCAACACGATATTGCGCCGCTCCATGCCCAACGATTCGGCCAATTCGGCATGCTGCCAGAGCATACGATATTCGCCGTGAACAGGAATGAAATACTTGGGGCGCACCAGCGTGTGCATCAGCTTGATTTCTTCCTGGCAGGCATGGCCGGATACGTGCACCTCTGCCATGGCTTCATAGATCACTTCCGCGCCGCAGCGATACAGCTGGTTGATAACCCGGGAAACGAATTTTTCGTTGCCGGGAATGGGCGTGGCAGAAATGATTACCTTATCAGAGGGCTTGATTTGCAGCTTCCGATGCTCAGAGAAAGCCATCCGGGTCAGGCCGCTCATGGGTTCTCCCTGGCTGCCGGTGGTAAGAATCAGCAGTTCGTCATCCCGGTAATTATCCAGATCATCCACTTCTACCAGGAAGTCCTCAGGTATGTTCAATTCGCCCAGCTGCATGGCCACGCGGCTGACATTGACCATGCTGCGCCCGATAAAGCATGCCTTGCGGCCGAAGCGGATACCGCTGTCCACCACCTGCTGAAGACGGTTGATATTGCTTGAAAACATGGCCACGATTACGCGGCCCTGGGCATTGCGCAGCTGGTTGACGAAGGTTTCGCCGATCTTCTGTTCACTCATGGTATAGCCGGCGCGCTCGATATTGGTGCTTTCGCAAAGCAGCGCCAGCACCCCCGAATCGCCTACGGCAGCCAGAGTGCTCAGATCCGTTACCTCGCCGTCCACCGGGGTAAAGTCAATTTTAAAGTCGCCGGAATGCACCACCGTGCCTGCCGGGCAGGAAATAGCCAGGGCGCAGGCGCCGGGAATAGAGTGGTTAACTTTGATGAATTTTACTGTGAATTGCCCGATCTTCACTTCGTCGCGGGGCATGACGGCATTAAAGGGAATGCCGTTCACTCGGTGCTCCCGCAGTTTGATGTCGATCAGGGCCAGGGTCAGCCTGGTGCCGTAAATGGGGGCGGGCACCTGCTGGAGAATATAAGGCGTGGCGCCAATATGGTCTTCATGGCCGTGGGTGAACACATAGCCGCGCACCCGATTTTTGTTGGCCACCAGATAGGACGCATCAGGGATCACCAGGTCAATGCCCAGCATATCCTCCTTGGGGAAAATCGACCCGCAGTCAACCACCAGAATGTCATCTTCATATTCAAAGGCGGTCATGTTCTTGCCGATTTCATCCACGCCGCCCAAGGGGATGATCCGTAATTTGGGAGATGCCATAGAATCCTCCTTTCAAATTCATAATTTATGAATTGCACAAAGAAAACGATTTGTGCCCATCGTATTGGAACTTGTTTATTCTCCTCGGCAGCAAGGAAACCGAAAAAATAAATAACCAATCTTTATGTATTATAGCATAAGAAACCCGAAAATACCAGCATTATTTTCTGACAAATTCAAGGGATTATCCTATGGCAGTTCTGATAAAATGCACAAAATGAGGAAGAAAAACAGCCAAAACAGACATTGAAAATATATGAAAGCCAAGGGAAAACCTCCCATTTGCTCGTTGGGGGTGTTTAATGGCTGGAGATACCTGCTGCCTGGCATTCTTTCTTTTGGATACAAAATAAAAAACTTTCCCCTCCCGCCGTTGTGCGCAGTACTTGAAATGTGATATAATAATCTTGGATTATTTTATGCATCCAGCGGAAAGGGGAAATCTAGATGATTCTTTGCGATACCCATGCGGATACGTTGTATGGCCGGGCCAGGCGCCCGGAGGCTGATTTTGATGTAACCATTGAAAAGCTGAAGGCGGGTCAGGTGAATGTGCAGACGCTAGCACTGTATGTGGGTGGAAAGGCGGATATTCCTTCCATTAACCAAATGTTTGATGCGATGTGGCGGGAAGCGGAAACACTGAAAGCACAGGGCTGGCAACAGGCGATGGATCCCCGGGATGCGGAGGAAGGAAAAACGAAATTCATGCTGTCGGTGGAGGGCTGCGATCTGCTGAAAAAGGATGAGACGCTGCTGACTTCCTGGCGCCAAAAAGGCGTGCGCATCGCGGCGCTTTGCTGGAATTATGAAAACGTTCTTTGTACCCCCGCCTGCGTTTCGGCAGATGCGCCGCTCAAGCCATTTGGACGGGAGGCAGCCCTGGAAATGCAGCGGCTGGGCATCGCGGCAGACACATCGCATTTGAATGAACGGGGCTTCTGGGATTTGTTGGAGATGGGCATTGTTTCCATGGCGTCCCATTCCTGCGCTCGTGCGCTGTGCGATCATAAGCGGAATCTTACCGATGATCAATTGAAGGCGTTGTTTGCTGCTGGCGGCTATGTGGGGGTGAATTTTTATCCCGCATTTCTGAGCGATGATGGCCAGGCGGATGTGGAACGAGTTTGCGATCATGTGGTGCATATGCTGGAAATGGGTGGAGAGGGCCATATTGGCTTTGGATCGGATTTTGACGGGATTGAACGCAAGCCCGTTGGCCTGGATGGCCCGCAGGATTTTCCAAAGCTGATAAAGGCGCTGCGGGGCCGAGGCTTGGACGAAGCGCTGATTGAAGGTATCGCGGGCCAAAATCTGCTGCGGTATTTTGATCGAATCGACCCGCGATAACCTGAGGAGGAGCACAGAAAATGCTGGGAATTATTGGCGCAATGGATAGCGAAATGAACGCGCTATTCGAAAAAATGGAGAATAAGCAGGAGGAAAAGGTGGGCTTTTCCCGTTTTATTGAAGGAACGCTGGCGGGGGTTCCCTGCGTGCTGAGCCGCTGCGGAGTTGGAAAGGTGCATGCTGCTCTGTGCGCTCAAGCGATGATTTTGCGGTATCATCCCGCCGCGATTCTGAATATTGGCGTGGCAGGGGCGCTGCTGGATGAACTGAACATCGGCGATGCAGTGGCCGCATCCAGCGCAGTGCAGCACGATATGGATACCACCCCTGCTGGGGATCCTCTGGGCATGATTTCGGGGATCAATCTGATTCATCTGCCCTGCGATGAGGCCTTGCAGCAGATGATTCAGGCTTCTGCCCGTGCGGCAGAGATACCCTGTGTTGCTGCGGCCATCGCCACCGGCGATCAGTTCGTAATCGGTGCGGAGCGTAAGCGTAGCCTGGGAAAGCAGTTTGGGGCGGGGGCCTGCGATATGGAGGGCGGAGCCATTGCCCAGACATGCTATGAGATGGACGTTCCTTATGCCGCGTATCGCACAATTTCTGATGAGGTTGCGGATACAGGCCGGGAATTCATGCTGAATTTGCAGGACGCCAGCGAGGCTTCAGCTCGACTGCTGGAAGGGATTCTGGCGCGATGGAAGGAGAGCGGCCGTGGATAAGTGGGATGTACGGTTTATGGAGATGGCCCGCCTGATCTCTACCTGGACCAGCTGCTATGCACCGGGACGCGCAATTGGCGCGGTGATCGTGAAGGATAAGCGAATCATGACCACCGGCTATAATGGCGCGCCTGCCGGTATGAAAACCTGCAAAGAGCGGGGTGAATGCCTGCGCCGGAAAATGGGCATCGAAAGCGGCACCCGGGCGGAAGTTTGCTACGCCACGCATGCGGAGCAAAACGCCATTTTGCAGGCGGCGAAACTGGGCGTAAACATCGATGGCGCCACGCTGTATTGCACCCATCAGCCCTGCTCCATGTGCGCCAAGATGATTGCCAACGCCGGGATTCGGCGAGTGGTTTATGAGCAGGGATATCCGGATGATTTTTCGTTGGAAATCTTCCGGGAAACCGGCGTGAAGCTAGAAAAGTTTCAAGCAGATGAACCAACGACTGAAAAATAACGGAGGATACGATTGATGAAAAGGATGGCTTGCCTGCTGCTTTGTCTGCCGCTTTGCCTGGGGTTGGTTCCTGCCGCCATGGCGGATGCCACGCCCAATCCTATCCCGGTTCTCAGCCAGGAGGAAATTACGCCCACGCCCAAGGGCATTCATCATTACATGCTGATCTGCCTGGATTCCTGGGCGGCGGATATTCATAATCCGGGGCATAGTGATGGGCTGATTCTGGTGACGGTGGACGAATACGCCCGCCGGGTGATGCTCACCTCGTTTATCCGGGATATGCTGATTCAGCGGCCTGATGGCAAGTTTGGTCGGCTGAACAACATCGTGGATTATTTCAGCCCGTCCATTAAGGGCGGCAAGGACGGCCAGCAGGGCATTGAAGCACTGGTGACTACCCTGAACACCCATTTCAACCTGGAAATTGAGCATTATATCGTGGTGGATTTCCAGCAGGTGCAAAACATTATAGATGCTGTGGGCGGTGTGGACATCACTATTACCGACCGGGAGGCCACGTATCTGAAGAATTATTCGATTTCTTCTACGTCCACCACACCTGCCCTTTCCAGCGGCGGAACCTATCATTTCTCTGGTCATGCGGCGGTGATTTACATGCGTATCCGCAAGGTGGCCAATATTGAGGGCGAAACCCAGGATGTGGGCCGTACCCGCCGTTCCCGCACTGTGCTGACCACGATCGCCGACAGCCTGAAGGACATTACCTACGATGAGGCGCAGAAGCTGCTGGATGTGATCGTGGAAAACACCATTTTGACCAACATGAGCGCCAATGACATGCTGGACGCGCTGGATCTGGCCATGGATTTAAAGGGCACACCGATTGAATCCATCCGCATGCCCATTGATGGAACCTATGAGCCCATGCCGGTGGCAGGCATGGCCACCCAGCAGATCGATTTCGAAAAGAATCGGGAAGCGCTGTGGGAATTCTTCCTGGATAGCTTTGTAGTGGTGGACGAATGAGAGGACAGGGCACATGAACGGGGCAGTTATTTGCATGGGACGGCTGCGGGAAAAATTCTATGCTGCGGCTGCGGAGGAATATTTAAAGCGCCTGTCCCGCTATGGAAAGCTGGAAATGATCGAACTGCCCGATCTGCCGGAGCCTGTAAACGCTTCCCCGGCGCAGCAGATGCAGGTGATGGAGAAGGAAGGGGAGAGCATCCTTGGCCGGATTCGGCCGGGGGATCATGTGATTGCCCTGTGCATCGATGGGACACAGTTGTCCAGCGAAGCCTTTGCAGAAAAACTGCGGGCAGCCGAGATGACCGGGAAACGGCAGGTGTTCGTCATTGGTGGATCGCTGGGGCTGGCCCCGGCGGTGATTCGGCGGGCAGATGAAAAACTGTCCTTTTCTAAAATGACCTTTCCGCATCAGCTGGCGCGGGTGATGCTGCTGGAGCAGATTTATCGCGGCTGCAAAATCAACGCTGGGGAACGGTATCATAAGTAGCAAATGAATAAGCGGAGCGGGAGCGGGCGTTGAAATGCCCCTCCCGTTTTTGATGAAGCATTAAACGACAGGCTGTGCTGCGCTTTATTCCTTTTGATATACGGCCACCAGCGCCCAGCCCATATTATCTGCGCTTGCTTCCAGCACCATGCCATCTTCCAGCGGGAAAACCAAATCATTTTCGCTGGGAAAGCCGTAAAGATACGCCCAGGGCTGACCGTTCCGTGTCAGCGTCAACGCCTGTTCCCTGTGCAAAAGGGCCAGATAATCCTCCATTCCCAGCCCCAGCGCATGCATGGCTGCCGCATGAATCTTTCCTACAAACCGCAAATGAATGTGCTCGCATGCGCCCAGCGCGCGGCTTTCCGAGCCATAGCGATAAATCCAGCCGTAGCGCCATAGATTATCCGATAGCCAGCGACCGGTTTCGTTTCGTAAAAGCGGATCTGTTTGGCTGATAGCCAGTGGGCCGGTCAGCGCCACATCCAGCGCATAGCCCAGTTGATGCTCGCTTTCGCCGCCGCTGGGAACGGCCTGCTGCGCCAGCATCAGCGCTTCTTCCAGGGGATACACCGCAGCATAGCGCCCAAATGCCTCCTTCTGCCATGCATCCTGCTGTGCGCTGGATAAAGCACCCAGCGTCAATTCAGCGCCTGTTTCCAGCGGGTAATCCAACTGGATTTCGCACAACGCATAAACTGCCTCTGTCCAGAGTGCTGTTTCAGCGCAGGCAGGCAAATAGCTGCCCACCAGGGCGCGGACGCTGCGGGTATTGGGCGCGGGAAAATCGGCAGGAAGGGGATGAGAAGGGCTAACTTGCATCAGTTTCCCCTGTAAAAGTGTTTGCCGTGAAATCGAAACTGCTGTCCCCTTTGCAGGGGGCGCGCCGGAGAAAACAGCCACGCTGTCCCGTTGACCCAGGGGCTGCGTGTCTTTGCGGATTGGAAGAAACAAGCTGAGCAACGCTATAGCCGCTAACAGCCCAAGCCAGAGCTTTTTCATTTGTCGGAAATCCGTATGCCTGGAACACATGGAGATCATCTCCCTTGATTGGATACTGAATAGGCATATTTTGGGCAAATCCGGCTGTTTTTATGCTTTTCTTTTGGCGAAAAATATTCTATAATAATTTATGGAAGAAAAACGCATGCATTGAGGGAGGATGAACCCATGAGTATTACCGCAAAGCCTTTCGGCGTAGATCAAATCGGTCGGCAGATGACTTTGTATACCATGACCAATCGAATTGGAGCGTCCGTTTCCGTGCTGGATTTTGGCGCGCATATTGTGTCCATCTGTGTGCCGGATCGGAATGGAAACCTGGCCGATGTGGCGCTTGGCTATGACACGCTGGAGGAATACGATCAGAAGCCGAATTATCTGGGCGCTGCTGTGGGCCGCTATGGCAATCGTATCGGCGGGGCCAGGTTTACCCTGAATGGTCAGGAATACACGTTGTTTCAAAACGATGGACGCAACAATCTCCATGGCGGCCGGGAAGGCTTTGATAAGAAATGGTGGCGTGGCGAAACTCTGGAAGCCGAAGGGGAAGACGCAGTGATTTTTACCTATGTGGCCCACGACGGAGAGGAAGGATTCCCCGGGAAGCTGCATACCCAGGTGACCTATGCCTTTGACGATCAGTGCCGCTTGAGCATTCGTTATCTGGCACAGTCGGATCAGGATACCATCGTCAACCTGACCAACCATACCTATTTCAATCTGGCGGGACAGGGCGATGTGCTGAACCATACGTTGCAGATTCATGCGGATTATGTGACGGACGTGGACGGCGAACTGATTTCTACCGGCGAACTTTTGCCGGTGGCGGGAACGCCTTTGGATTTCCATCAGCCCATGAAAATCGGCGATGGCGTAGCTCGGCGCAAGGAATGCCGGCTGATTGATGAGGCCAACGGATACGATGTTAATTTCGTAGTTTCTGGCGAAGGACTGCGAGAAGCAGCGGTTTTGCGGGATGAAGCCAGCGGCCGGCAGATGCAGGTGCTCACAACGGAGCCGGGTATTCAAATCTATTCCGGCCAGGACCTGAATCTGGATGGCAAGGGCGGCGCGCATTATGGGGCGTTTGCCGGCGTGGCCATGGAAACCCAGCATTATCCGGACAGCCCGAATCATCCCCAGTTCCCCTCCACGGTGGTTCGCGCCGGGGAAACCTATCAGTCCACCACCATCTATGCCTTTTCGGCGAAATGAAATAACGATCAGGGAGAGAGAAAACCATGAAAAGGGCTTTTGCGCTGCTGCTTTGCCTTTGCCTGCTGCCCGGCCTTGCGCTGGCTGAGCCGGTGATTATAGATAAGGTGAACGGCCTGTTTCCCCAGTTTCAGTTTGCGGAGGATGCGCAGCTGCTGGAAGTATACTTCCCGGAGATCTTCGGCGTGGATGCGGCGTTCGTCCGCTATGGCGATTACAGCATGCTCATTGATTGCGGCGGCAACCAATGGAAGCAAACCAAGGCGCTGCTGGATCGGCTGGGTGTAGAGGAAATCACCTACGGGGTGAATTCCCATCCCGATGCCGATCATATCGGCGGATTTAATCATGTGGCCAAGGAAATCCCGATTGGAACCTTTATCCTGGGTTTCCCGGAAAACTATCCTGAGGGCGATGAAGTGCGCTATAAGGTCTATCAGGATTTGCATGCGCTGAACGTGGAGTTCCGGCAGGTACAGGCAGGGGATACCATCGATTTTGGCGATGTGAAGATCACCGTCTATCAGCGGACGGATGAATCACTGCCCCGGGTGAATAACAGATCTGTGATGCTGATGATTGAATATGGTCAGCGGCGGATTTTCTTCACCGGCGATATTCAATTGCACACCCAGCGGCTGTTGATCGACGATGCGGCGAATCTGGATCTGAAGGCGGATATCGTGAAATTCCCTCATCATGGCTACAAAAAAATGCAGGATAAATTCCTGGAAATGGTCTCGCCGGAGTTGGTGATCATCACGGGCGGCCGACAGGATTCCGAGGGCTACAAGCAGCTGCGGGAAAAGGGCATCAAGTATTTTTTCTGCGAAAACGGCCCGTTGCGTCTGGCTACCGACGGGAATAACTGGACTGTAGAACGGCTGAAGTAAAAACTGCTTAAAAAAGCAAATAAAAAAGACTGTCGAAAAAGGCTTTTCGACAGTCTTTTTGTTTCAGGAACGCGAGATGGGGGGAAGAAGCAGCTTAGAAAATACCCACCAGCGCGCCAAAGAGGGAAAACACCATCAGCGCGCAGAGCACGATGCAGATAATGCGGGTCCAAAGCTTTTTCCGTTCCTGCTGCTTTTTGGTCTGAACAGCCATGGTTCCAATCCATCCTTTCCGGCGCGCTTACTGCGCCTGATGTTCATAGGCCTCGATAGCCTGAGAAAGCTGATCGGGGCAAGAGGTATTCCCGCGGCAAATCACGCCCCGGAGAATTTCTTTTACTTCGTCTGCCTTTCGCCCGATTACCATCCGGGCCAGGCCCTGGGTGTTTCCCCGGCAGCCGTTATGAAACTGGCAATGGGTAATCACGCCGTTTTCAATCTCCAGATCGATTTGGGTGGAACAGGTGCCTTTGGTTTTGTACTCAAACATGTTTTTATCCTCCTGCAAATGGTTGCGGCTCAAAGCCGGGGATCGTTTCGTAAAATGGCATACAGCGCTACGTCTACATACCGCCCCTTATTACGTAGCCGTTGGCGCAACGTGCCCTCATAGCGCATGCCTACATGGGCCATCACCCGGCCGGAAGCGGGGTTTTCCGTATCATGCTGCGCTTCGATGCGATGCAGTTGCAGCACATCAAATCCAAACTCCACCACGGCCCGAAGCGCTTCCGTGGTCAGTCCCTGGTTCCAATAATCCCGGTTCAAGGAATAGCCCACCTCAGCGCTTCCATGCTCCGGATTGACCCACATAAACCCAATCGTGCCGATCATCCGGCCACTGTCTCGCAGGGCGATGGCAAAGGAAGCAGGAAGCCCTTTCCGATATTGCCGCCGAGCTTGGCGCAAGAAATCCCGGGATTGCCATAGGGTTTTATGGGTGTCCCATAATACATAGCGGCTCACCAGCGGATCGCTGGCATAGGCGAAAAGATCTCTGGCATCGCTCATGTGCATGGGCCGCAGCAGCAGCCGCTGGGTTTCCAGGGTGGGCAGATGCGAAAAAACGCTTTCAAAAAGCTGCATGTTTCCCGTGTCTCCCATTTTTCGGTTTTATTCCTTGCCCTGGGAAGAAACCGTCGCGCTGCTGCGTTGAATGGATGCAGGGGCGCGCAGGGGCAGCTGCGCCGATTGGGCAAGGGCGCGCTGGGCCATCAGCAGCCCGACAACGGTTTTGCTGTCTCTCAGTTCGCCGGCCATGCAAAGGGTCACGGCTTCGTCCAGCGGCATTTTGGTCAACCGCAGGAATTCGTCTGGATCGGTATGAGCGGGGTGCTGGGTCAGCCCTGTGGCCAGATAAATGGAGATCTTTTCGGTGCAGAACCCGGGGGTTGTATCGATGCAGGTTAAAAACTGCCAATGCTCGGCGTTGAGCCCGGTTTCTTCTTCCAACTCCCGCTTGGCGGCGGAGAATGGGTCTTCGGCGGGGGAATCCAGCTTTCCGGCGGGGATTTCCCAAGTAAAGCGTCCGGCGGCGATGCGATGCTGGCGCACTATCGTAACCCGACCTTCGCTGTCAATGGGAACGATGGCTGCCGCGCCGTTATGCACCACTACTTCCCGCATGGCGGTTTTGCCATTGGGCAGAGAAACCTGCCAGCGTTCCACCCGGATGATTTTTCCCTGATAAAGCTCCTCTTTGGAAAGATATTTTTCCCGGAGCGAATCATCGGTCATGGCTGTGTTCCTCCCTCGCGTTTTCGTCAATCCTTCTTTTTATTCCACGCAAACCGAGAAAATCCTGCAAATAAAAGAAGGAAAGCCAGGAATATCGCGGAAGGATAATTGACAGCTTCAAGATTTTGTAATACAATTGAAATAATCCGTGAACCCACAGATGGATCCCGAAGGAGGCATCGGAGAGATGACGAACAAGGTGCAAGGATGGAAACGGGCCGTGGCGCTGCTGGCGGCGTGCATGATGATTTTTGTGATGCTGCCGGTGGGCGCGTTTGCCCAGGCGATGGAAGAGACGGAGCCATTTTCCTTTGCCGTAACATGGACGGATGCGCTGGGGCAGCCCCAGATGGCGCAGGCTGCCCGGATTTCTTATGAAGGCTTTGAAGACTGCTTCTGGGTGCAGGTGCCTCAGGATGCTGCTTTGGATGCGCTGACGCTGCAGGCTCTGGACCTGACCGGCGTTTATTCCTTTGATTTAAGCGGCCAGGTGCTGCCCATGATGATGGACGCAGGAGCTAGCCTGACCAATACCGAGCCGGTGCTGGTGACGGGCTATACAGCGGATTTGACGCAGTCGATCGCCGTATATCTGTATGTGTCCACCTTTACGGCTCTGCCTGATCCGCCTCAGCAGTTGCCGGCTCAGGATGCGCTGGTAACTGTGAAATATCAGACGGCGGAAGGGCTGCCTGTGGCTTCCGATACGTATGAAACGCTGACGGACGGGGTACACGAGGTGTTTGCCTGGCCCGAGGATTTGCAGGATGGCTATGAGCTGGATGGCTCCATGAGCCAGACGGTGAGCGTGCAGGGTGGCGTGGCATCCCCTGCTGAGGTTGTGTTTATTTATCGTCAGGCCGCGCAGCCCACGCCGGTTTCTGTGCAGGTGACAGTTCGCTATGTGGATGAATTGGGAAATCCGCTGGCGCAGGAGCAGAATACGATGCTGGCGGAGGGTGCACATTCTGTGGAAGCCTTGGCGATTGAGGGCTACCAGGTGATGGGCGAAAGCACGCATTTGGTGATTGTTACCGCTGATGGCGCTTCGGAAACCGAAGTGGTCTTTGTCTATCAGTCCCTGGCGACCCAGGAGCCTACCGCTGAACCCACGATGGAGCCTACAGAGGAACCGACCGTGGAACCGACCATGGAACCCATGATTGACCTGCCCACGGCGGAACCCACGCAAGAACCCACGGCGGAACCGGAAACGCCTGTTCAGGCGCAGGTGACCGTGCGGTATCTGGACTTTTTCGGCGCGGAATTGGCCCCTGCCCAGGTGCTGTTCTTTGACGATGGTCTGTATCCTGTGGCGGCATTGACCATTGAAAATTATCAGTTGTCCGGCGAGGAGGCCGTGGTGGTTAATGTGCAGGGCGGCGTGGCGCAGCCCGCAGAAGTAGTATTTTATTATGCACCGGTACAGCCTGAAATCCCCACGGAAGCCCCCACGGAGATTCCTGCAGAAACACCGGTTCCGACCGAAGCCGTGACCGAAGCGCCCACCCAGGAGCCTACTGCTGAGCCGACATTGGAACCGACCCAGGAACCTGTTGTTGAGCCGACGCAGGATCCGAATGTTTCCCCGGATGGCAAGGAATATGTGGCAGAGGTATGCATTCGTTATTGGTCCGAGGATGGGGAAATTGTAGCGGAGGATACGTATCAGAAGCTGGCGGAAGGCGAGAACATCGTATCGCCGAATCCGCAGGATCTGGAAACGAATTTTGAACTGCTGGAACCCTATTCTGTGGTGGTCTCGGTGAAAAACGGTGTGCCGGATCAAGATCCGGTGGTGTTCTATTATGAATATCAATCTCAGCCTATCGTGATCTTTACCCCCGTTCCTACTGCTGAACCGACGATGGAACCCACCGCTGAGCCGACGCAGGAACCCCAGAAGCAGTATGCTGCGGTGACGGTCATGTATCTGAACGCCGACGATGGAACGGCGGTGGTTCCTGCCACGACCGTGAATTGCGAGTACGGCCAGACTACGCTGATTACCCCCGCCATCGATGCGGAAATGATGAACCTGGAGTTGGTTAGCGAAGCGCAGGTAGCGGTGCAGGTGGATGCGCAGGGTAATGCGTCGCCCCAGGAGGTTATGTTCCTGTATCGGTTGATCAGCACTGGGGAAGAAGCGGTGCAGCTGCCGGTCTGGTATTATTCCAAGGATCGCAACGTAGCGATTGCATCACCCACCACGTTTGCCTGCTATCCCGGCGAAAACCAGGTGGTTCCCAATCCGCTGGATATGCCTGTGGGCGTATATGAGCTGGTGGATGAGCCTATGAAGATCGTCACTCTGACCGATGATGGCCTGAGCCAGGATCATGTAGTGTTCTATTATCAGGTGGCTCCGGTGCAGGTGACAGTGAAATACATCTGCGAAGGCAAGGAAATCTGGGCCTCGCAGCAGGTATCCTGCCCGGCGGGCAGCACCCTGATTACCCCCGACGCACAAGGTCTGAATTCGGATTATGCCCTTACCGGCGCGGAAAGCTATGATATTTGGGTGGATGAAAACGGGGCGGATCCCGCTGAAGTGACCTTCACCTATACGTATACGCCCAGCAAGCCCGCCCCCAAGGTGGCGTTTGTCAATGTAAATTACGTGGGTGCGGACGGCCAGATTTTCTACAACACTGTGGCCACCTGCTTTGAAAATGCGGCCAACCGGGTGGAAGTGGATTGGAACACAGCTTCCGTTTATGGCTATGCGCCCATTGATTTGCAGGGTGAAGATGGCTATGACGTGACTGTGGATGCGGAAGGAATCGCATCGCCCGCTCAGATTACCTTTACCTTCGGCCATGCCGCCGACCCCACGGAAACGCCCGCACCTTCCGTCTCTTCCCAGATCATTTCCGTGTATTATCGCACACGGGAGGGACTGGATGTTGCCTCCCGTCAGGAATTCCAATGCCAGATAGGGAACAATCTGGTGGAAGCCAATCCGGTGGATTTGAAGGAAGGCTATGCGCTGGATGATGAAAGCAGTAAATATGCCGTGCTCAGCGAGGACGGCCAATTGACCCCCAGCGAAATCACCTTCTATTACAAAGAGCTGCCCAAGGCTACGGCCACGCCGCTGCCCTACGAGGTGGAGCCTATGGATGGCTACGGCTATCCCACCAGCAACGGCATTAACTTCCGCACTGGCCCGTCCACCAGCGACAGCAAGGTGCTCCGCCAGGTGGATAAGAGCGATCTGGCGCATATCAGCGGCAAAGTGGTCAATAACAAGAATGAAGAGTGGTTCCTGGTAGAATTCGGGGATCAGCAGGGCTTTATCAAGGGCACCGTGCTGCGTCAGCTGACGGAAGCGGAAATTGCCGCCCTGTTCCATTATACCCTGGCGCCCACCCAGGAGCCCACGCCCGCTCCGACGCCCATTCCCGATGGCGTGGCTATCGATCTGTGGGGCTATACCAATGCTGGTAGCGTAGGCTTCCGCAAGGAAACCAAGGTGACTGGCGATACCCTGATCAAGCGTGTTGATAAAAACACCAAGCTGTGGGTGTATTCCTCTGAAACTGTGGATGATACCAAATGGTATAACGTGATGGTCGGCGGCCGGGAAGGCTTCATCGTGGCGGATTACATCACACTCTACAGCCAGGAAGAAAGCGAAAAGCTGCAAAGCCAGTTCTCTTCGCCTATGCCCACCCAGGAGCCCACGGCTTCTCCCACCCCGGAAATCACCGCCACGCCGGAAGTGACGGTAACCCCGGAAGTTACCCAGAGTCCGGATACCCCTGCGCCTACTGCAGAACCCACTGCCACCCCTGCGGCTTATAAGGGCTACGCGTTGACGATGTGGCAGATCGCTCTGCGCACTGGCGTGACCGAGGACACGACCCTGGAATGGCTGCCCGTGGATTCGCTGGTTTATGTGTCTGCTCAGACATATGTGGATGGCGAAGCCTGGTCCTCCGTGCAGGCGATGAAGAGCCGGAACTTCGGCTTTGTGCCGGATGAAGCGTTGCGGTATATCACTGCGGATGAAGCCCAGCCTTATCTGGATCAGCTCAAGGAGCCCCAGGAAACGGCCACGGCAACCCCGGTGCCTACCCAGCAGGAGGGCTATGCCATGACGCTGGGCGATGGCGTGCCTCTGCGCGCCTTCCCGGATGCGATCGGCGAAATCTATCTGCTGATTCCCTATGGCCAGATAGCGATTGTGCGGGGACAGACCTATGTTAACGGCGATACCTGGCACATGGTGCAGTATAATGGCCAGTGGGGCTACGTGCGCGAAGATCAGATGCGCATGCTCAGCCAGGAAGAAGCGGAGGCGTATCTCCAATCTCAGCAGGCTACGCCCATCCCTGATGTGACTCCTGCGGCCACGGCGGAACCGGTTACGTCCAATAGCCTGTCCAGCTATGGCCATGTGCAGAGCAATGCCAAGGTGAACCTGCGGTCTGAGCCTACGGTGGAATCCAGCCGGCTGCGGCTGCTGGAAAACAACGCCTTTGCGCTGGTGCTGGGCACGGTGCAAAACAGCGAGGGAACCTGGTATCATGTGAGCCAAGCGGGCACGGAAGGCTATATCCGCGGCGATTACTTTAAGGTGCTCACTCTGGGCGAACTGACAGAATTCCTGCAAAGCAAAGAATATCTGGATGCGAATAGCAGTTCTTCCACCACTGGAAGCAGTTCCAGCCAGATCCAGCCCGTTGAGGATTTTAACAAGACGCAATGGACGAACCCGGCACTGAACGTTTCCTATGAGCCCTTTAATCCTTATGCGACTCCCACCCCTAATCCGGAACAACTGCCTACGCAATCGCCTACTCCCATCGTGACGGCTACGCCTTCTCCCACCCCGGAAATCGCACCGGTTGGCGGTATCACGCCTCCCGTTTCCACCACGGAAACCGGCGGCGGCTCGGCGCTGCCCTGGGTGCTGCTGGGCCTGGCTGCCGTGGGCGGTGGCGGAGCGTATTACGCTTATTCCATGCATAAGCAAAATGAGCGGCGGCGGCAGGCTGTGCGTGCCCAGCAGGCGCAGCGTGCCCGTGCGGCACAGCAGCCTCAGATGCGCGCGGCGCAGAACAATCCTGCGGTAGCGCAGCAGCGTGCCTATGGCCAGCAGCCGTCCTCCGCGCCCTTTATGCCGTCCTCTGCCTCGCCCCGGCCAACGCAGCCTGCATCCTCTGTGCAGCAGACGCAGTCCCAGGCGGCGCGGATGACGCAGGATACCAACCCCTATCGTCCTGTGACGCAGCGGCAGGTGGATGCATATCGGGCGGCTCAGACCTCTGGCGAGACCCAGAAGTATCGGCCGATCCAGCCGGGTACGGCCCAGCAGATGGACACGCAAGCGACTCAGACCTATCAGGCCGCAACGCGGCTCACGCAGACGCAGCAAACAGCTAACGCAACGGGAACGCAACGGCATCGCCGGTCGGATCGCTATCGGAATCAAGACTAAACCGATGTGACTTCTCAACCCGAATTTCCCGGCGGGGCTGGAGGAATGCCCTCCAGCCCCTTGCCCAATGGAGGAACACGTATGCGAAAAATCCTGTGCCTGCTGTTGGCGCTTTCCTGCCTTGGCTGCGCAGTCGCAGAGGAAACCCAGGAAGGCACCTTGCAGCTTTCGTCCTCCCCGGCGGCTTCATCCGCTTTGGAGGAAATCATCGACCCGGCCTATCCCGTGCCTGATTACGTGGAATGGCTGCTGGATGTGGCGAGAAACGAATTGGGCTACAAGGAGCAAAGCGGCGGCGTGACGAAATATGGAACTTGGGCTGGCGATCCGGCGGCTGAATGGTGTGCCGAGTTTCTATGCTGGTGCGTAGATCAGGTGGATAAGCAGCAGAAAACCAAGCTGCTGACCAACGCCTACCCCTACTATACCGGCAATAATACTGGCCGCGACTGGTTCCTGAAGCAGGGCCGCTATGTGGCCAGAAACGGAAACGCCCCCAGCTGGGGCGCACAATGGTACAAAGGAGAGGACACCGTCATGGCGGCGAACAGTTATGTTCCGCAGCCGGGGGATTGGGTTTTCTTCTCCACGAATTCCACTGGCGATACCTCCCATGTGGCCATGGTGGAATACTGCGCATATGATGAAAACGGCCAGGTGATGGTGCATGTAATCGAGGGAAACAATCCTTCTGCGGTGGCGCGAAACACCTATAAGCTGACGGATTGGTCTATTCTGGGATACGGCACGGTGCACGAAGTAGCGAAAACCACGATGCGAATCGGCAATGAAGGGAAGCCTGTGACGGCCTTTCAGGAAAAGCTGGTGCAGGCAGGGCTACTGGGCGCGCAGTATGTAACTGGAAAATACGCCGCCCTGACTACGCAGGCTGTGAAGGATTTTCAGACACGCATGGGCATTGAGCCCAGCGGCGTGGCAAATCATCAAACCCAGACCGCTTTGGACGCTTATTTGGCCGCTTTGCCTCAGAACTGAAGGTAAATGCGGAAAAAATGCAGGAATCGCGGCGTTCTTGGCGAATAATCCATAGTTCCCATGTTAAGCCAAACTCCGAAGGAGTGAAAAAACCATGCGCGATATGCTACTGGTGCTGAATTTCGATGATGTGTCCAGCCGAATGATCGTAAGAAAGCTTCGGTCGGAACGGGTGATGTGCAAAATTGTTTCCGGGGATTCGGCTCTGGAAGAAGTGCAGGCCCAGGATCCGATGGGGTTGGTATTGGCCGGAGGCATTACCGGGGAAGTGCCCACTGGGTTGGACACCCGGCTGCTGCAAACCGGCATGCCTGTGCTGGCTCTTGGCGATACAGCGGCGATGCTGCTTCAGGCGCTGGGCGGAAGCGTGGGCGAAAAATGCATAGATAACGTGCTGGAACAGCTGAAATACCACGAATGTGTGCTTCTGGACGGCATGGAGGATGGCGAACGAATGCTGCCCAGCGCCCGGGAACTGGGGATTCCTGATGACGTTCAGGCCATTTGCTGGGCAGGGAAAACGGTGATCGGCTTTGCGCATGAAAATCAGCCGCTATTTGGCATCCAGTTTGAAATGGAGCAGAACGATCCGGAGGCATCCCGGCTTTTGCGCAATTTCGCGCTGGCAGTTTGCGGCTGCACCACATGGTGGGACGATGATGCGTTTGCCACACGGGCGGTGGAAGAAATCGGCCGCGTGGTGGGCGATGGCAGGGCCATTTGCGCCATGACCGGTGGGCTTAACAGCGGGGTCAGTGCGCTGTTGGCTTTTAAGGCACTGGGCCAGCGGCTCAAATGCGTATTTGTGGATACCGGCCTTTTGCGGGATCATGAGGGCGATGTGTTCCTGGCCTTTTATCGGGATCAGATCGGCATGGATGTGGTTCGCGTTTCCGCTCAGGAGCAGTTCCTTTCGGCGCTGCATGGAGTAAAGGATGCGCAGGAAAAACGCCGGATCATTAGCGAAACCATGGAGCGCATCCTGGCACAGGAGATTAGCCGCCTGGGTGAGTTTGACGCGCTGATTAAGGGAACCAGCTATAACGATATCATGTTCGGCGGCAGCAGAAATCGGCCGGCGATGGAAATGGGGCTGCCGGTGGTGGAGCCGGTGCGGGAATTATTTAAGGATGAGATTCGCCGCATTGGGGATTATCTGGGCTTGCCTCAGGAAATCATTTCTCGCCAGCCCTTCCCGGGCAGCGGCCTGGCGCTGCGGATTTTAGGAGAAGTAACGGTAGAACGGCTGCAAACGCTCCGCGCCGTGGATGCTATTTTCCGCAGCAAGGTAGCCAGCGCAGGGGCGAACAAGCGCCTGTGGCAGTATTTTGCGGTGCTGTGTCCTATGCCGGGGGATGAGACCGGGGCGGTTATCTGTCTGCGGGCAGTTCACGCCAGCGAGCGCAGCCTGGCCTATGCGGCGCGGCTGCCCTACGACGTGATGGAAGAAGTGGTGGATCAGGCCATGAAGGAACGGCCAGAAGTTCGCCGTGTGGTGTATGATTTAACGCCCAGCACGAATTATTCAGGCATTGAATGGCAATAATAGAACCTACAAACGCAAAAGGAAGCAGGGATTAACAGCATATGCGCATTACCCATCCGCAGGCCGCCTTTCAGGGCGTAGCGCCAGAGAACGTTTTTTTTGTGGCCAATGATCAGCAGATTCAGCTGGGCACCGGCTATGTGATTGATTTTTTCCAGGGTGAAATGTATCCGGAACGGCCCGCTCATTTGTTTATGCAGATTGATGCCCAGCCCTCGGCGCGTGCGCTGATGTATGGGGCGCTGTTGGCTCGGGCAGAGCAATTGCGGGCGCAGAATCCGCAGGTGCCGGCTCGGCTGTATGCGCAGGTATCGCCGGAGAATGTGGATATGCTGCAGTTTTATGAAAGCTGCGGGATGAAAAATGATGACGGCGAGGATTTGTTCCGCTTCCTGGTTCCCCAGGGCGCGGCGCGGCCGCCAATGGGGATGCAGTTTGCTTCCGTGCCGCTGATGGATGAAGCGGCGCAGAATGCTTTCCTGGCTCGGGCAAACGCCTATCGCATTTCGCCCATTACCCGGGATTATCTGACGCTTTGGCAGCAACAGCAGCATTTTATGGCGCTGGGCTTCTATCGGGCCGGGCAGCCGATTTGTGAAGCTGTGTTTACTGGTACTGGGGAAAATGCTACGCTGCTGACGCTTTATACCCGCGCTGATTATCGCCGCCAGGGGTTGGCCCGGCAGTTGCTGGAAGCAGCGGGCACCCTTTTGCAACAGCAGGGCGTGATGAACGTATATACACATATCTTCCGCCGAAATGCGGCGCAGGTGGCGCTGATGAAACGGATGAACGGCGCGTTTGTGCGGACGGTTACCGCCTTGCCTGGAATGGATTTGTAAGTAAATAAAAAGCATCTTCTAAAAAGCCCCTTCTTTCTTGCGAAAGGAGGGGCCTTCGTTTGTTTTTTTATGAGGCTGCGAGAAACAAAATTGCCGGGAATGCTAAACATGGATTATTGCATCTGCGCCAGTGTTGTCCGGCCGTCTAAAGCATCTTATCGAGCTTCGCCAATCTTTTGCAGACGGAAGGGGTTTTCTTTGCTAAACGGCTTGGGAGCCAGTGCTTCCGTGGGAAACCATGTGCTATATGGACTGCCCGAAGAACCGGCAGTGTACAAGTTGCAAACCGTGATGGCGCGATTGCAATCTTGCAGATGGAAAAGTCGCCCCGCTCGGGGAGCTTGATCTATGCTCGTCAGCCGCAATGTTTTTAAATCCAGCGTAGGCAAATCCAACACGTTCAGGCTTCTATCATAGAAAGCATCGGCACACAGCACCAGCGGCCCACGGAACAGACTTGCTTTGCCCTCCATGCGCGCTTCTCCTGCCCATGCCTGCAAGGCCATGTCCAGGTCAAGAACAAACGTGTCCCCAGCTTTTACATGTACATCAGCATAACTGCCGGAGTTTAGCCGAACCTTTTTTTCTCCTATTTTCAAATGTGTCGTTTCAGACCAGAAAGGAATCCTTAGCTTCAGTGTAATTCCCTGCGCAGGAGCCTGCTCTGTAGAAAAAGATATGGTTCCTGTGTAGGGATACTCGGTATGCTGCGTCAGCACGAAGGCTTCCCCGTTCAGTTCTGCTCGAATGGTTTGCGATCCATAGTAATTGATGATAACGCTTTCGCCATCCGTCATATAAGCCCAGTCGTTCAGCAATCCAAACGCGCGCGGTGCATTGACGGAGCAACAGTTCAGATCAGGGCTGCCGGGGCGACATTGAAAACCAATCTGATGATAATTGGCGCGTTTATAGCCTTCCATTGGTGTATCGTAGGTTGACCAGCGTCCGCTGGGGTTAAAGGAGCCCATGCTGCTGTTGAACGTGGAAAGTTCCAGCATGTCGGCAATCACGCTGTTGCCCGTCAGGCGCAGCATATCCGCGCTGAGCGCCATATAGGCAATCACGCAGCAGGTTTCGATGGGGCCTCTCCGATACGGGCTGCCCAAAGCCTGTTCCTGCGTGGAAAAACCGCCAGTATTATGGACGTCGGTAGATGTAATGCTCCACCAGATATGCTCCACCGCTTTGCGATACTTTTCATCATTGGTCACTGCATATAATTCCATCAGGCCCTGAATGGGATGCAGACTTTCCCAACGGGGTTTAGGCATCTGATAAAATTCAACGCCCTGCAGCGCTTGGCGAAGATAGTCGCCTGCCGGCGGCACCTCCAGATCTTTCACAACTTCTTCTGCAAACCGTAAGTATTCCGTTTTTCCAGTTTTGCGATACAGCATGGCAAAGGTATGAACCACGGAAAGGTTCATCTCCTCCGAACCAGTCTCCACTATCCGCATTTTTCCTTCGCCAAAGAAGGTTTCTATATGTAACTGAGCAATCCGTTCAACACAGGAAAAAGCTGCCTGGTCGCCAGTAGCATCATGCCACAAAAGGAGTCCCAGCATAATATGATAATGTCCCCAGCAGTCCCAGACAGGATAGCTTTCGGGTTTGCTGGAAGAATCGAAAGCATATTGCATAGGCGCGCACTTTCCCGTAAGTTCATATTCATGGGAGAAGGGGCCTATGTAACCGTTGGGTTTTTGCAGAGAAATCAACTCGGCAACAAATCCTTCCAGATATTTTTTCAGGCGTTCATCACCGGTTAGCTGATAAATCATAGTGCTGCAGGTTAGATATTTACCAGCAAATTCGCCAGACCAAGGTAAAACATGCCGGTGGGGCAGATAATCCGCATCGGAAAACATATCCAGAATTGCAGGGTTTGTTTCCCGAATGTCCAATAGCCAGCGGGTTACGATATTGTCCAGCAGCTTTCCTAATTCGCCGCCTAATTGCAGCGCTTTGCTGCGCAGGGGCTGCAATTGAAAGTTGTGATAATACATTTGTAATCTCCTTTTCTTGCATTCATTATAAAATGATATGCTTAAATGGTAACTTAAGCATATCATCTTTGTCTGTTTGCGTCAATCCGATTTTTAAAACGTTGGGGCAATCAAAACAGCAAATACATCCCCATGCCGATCAAGCCGGAGGCAAAGATAACGAGAATGGGGCTGAGTTTCCATTTGCGAAGGGTGATCAGGGAAGCAATGAACATGCCCGCGGCGATCCAATCTGTCTGCGAAAGAGCCAAACTTGCCGGAAACACAGCGTTTTGCAAAATGCTTAGCCCCGCTCCGGCAATTAGCGCCAGAATAACGGGACGCAGGGCAGAAAGCACATCCTGAAACAGCGCCATGCTTCGCCAACGCTTATAGACATAGGCCAGCAGAGAGACAATCAGGCAGGAGGGCAGGATACAGCCCAGCGTGGCGGCCACCGCACCAGGAATTCCTGCAACACGAACGCCAACAAACGTGGCGCCGTTTACTCCAATGGGGCCAGGGGTCATTTCAGCGATTGTGACCAGATTGGCGAATTCCTGAAGGGTCAGCCAGCCGTGCTTTTCCACTACCTGGGCCTGAATCAGCGGCATGGCAGCATATCCTCCGCCGATGCTAAACAGCCCAATTTGCAGGAAGCTGAGAAACAATTGCATCAGCATGGCTTGCTCTCCTCTCGGCGCTTTTTCAGCGCCAGCGCTCGGCATATGCCCAGAACCAGTGCGGTCAGAATCAGATATATTACATTCATACCTACAAAAAAGGAAAGGATAAATGCTACGGCCAGCAACAATGCATTGAACCCTTTATTTTGCCGAAAAACCTGCTTGCTAAGGCTCCATACTACATCAAAAATTACCGCAGCCACTCCGGCCTGCATGCCCCGAAGCAACAGCGCTACAAAGCGATTGGCAGCGAAGGCGGAATAAAAAAAAGAAAGAAACGTGAGAATCAGCATCGGAGGAAGAATCGTGCCTAAAACGGCCAGAAGCATGCCTGGCAGGCCGCCGATTTTCCAGCCCACCAGCACGGCGGCATTAACCGCGATGGCTCCGGGTGAAGCCTGAGCCAGCGCTGTATAATCCAGCATTTCCTGTTCGTCCAGCCAGTGTAGTTCGTCTACATATTTGCGTTTCATCAGCGTGACAATGACGAATCCGCCGCCGAAGGTGCAGGCACTGATGAGAAATGAATTGACAAACAGCGTCAGCAGACGGTTGTTTTTTCTCATTCTTTCCGCCTTCCTTTCTTTGCGGCTATTATAGCATGAAGCGGGGGCAAAGGCAAGGCTCCTCCCAACGGGCAAAAAACATGGGCTGGGATGAATAACGAGTTCTGATTCGTTTTATGGAAGAAGGCTGGAAAAAGGGGGAGAAAAATGAAGAAAACGAAAAGCAGAAGGGGTTTGCTCAACCGTTTGCGGAGGGTGGGAAATGCGTTTTGCGTCGGAACTCTGCTGGCAGCGGCGCTGTGCATGCCTGTAAATGCAGAAACAATCGGCACACCTTTTCAGACGGAACAGGGATATACTCTGCAAATCACTCGGCTTGGCTGGCAAAAGACAGGCGCTGATTGCACGCAGGAAACGCTGTATCAAATGCAGTTTGCCTTTCCGGGACAGAGCAGTTTTTCGCAGACCGTGTATTTTACGCGGCTGGGCTGGTATGGCCCTGGAGGCTGGGAGGAAGATCAGGATCTGAACGGCATGGTGGGGCTGAAAGACCTCAATTTCGATGGCTTTCCAGATCTGGATATCCTCTATAACATCGGCGCGTCCAACGTCGTTCATACCTTTTTCCTCTGGGATAACCAGCAGCAGCGGTTTACAGCTGATAATGGCATCATGCACTGGCTGAGCATATATGAACTGTATCCGGAGAAGCAAATCGTGTATGATTATCGGCATGTAAGCGCCGCAGAAAGCGTGCGGCGGGTGTATCGCTGGGAACAGCGCGGAGATGGCGAAAAACGGCTGCAATTGATTCGGGAGGTCGAGTTGGTAGAGGATAGGGAGAATCTGGGAACTTATTATTTGATTGAGCGTGTGCCGATGGATGGTGAACTGACGGAGATTTACCGCCAGCCCTATTCGGAAAAAGAGATCATGGAAAGCCCAGAGGTCGATGCGGAAATGAACGCGCGGCTGTGGAAGGATCTTTAAAGGGAGCATTTTGGGGGGAAAATAGGGGAGTTTTGGGAGAAAAAATGCCGGGCAAAAAGGGGAAAAAGTTTTTTTCGGAAAAGGGTTGACAAGATAAGGGGATTGTGCTAAAATCTATCCTTGTCAGCAGGGATGATTCGAATGAATCCACCTCGACGACTATTTTACGGCAATGCGCCTGTAGCTCAGTTGGATAGAGCAACGGCCTTCTAAGCCGTGGGTCGGGGGTTCGAATCCCTTCAGGCGCGCCAATCCGCTCATGGTGGGTATAGTTCAGTTGGTTAGAGCGCCAGATTGTGGCTCTGGAGGCCGTGGGTTCGAGTCCCACTACCCACCCCACTTTTTTTCCGGATGGCGGGCACCGATGGGGTGTAGCCAAGCGGTAAGGCAAGGGACTTTGACTCCCTCATTCGTAGGTTCGATCCCTGCCACCCCAGCCAACTTGACCCATTAGCTCAGGCGGTAGAGCACTTGACTTTTAATCAAGGTGTCCGGGGTTCGAATCCCCGATGGGTCACCATCCCCTTGGGGGTTAAAAGCGAGGCTGCATTGCCGCCTATGTGCGGGCGTGGCGGAATGGCAGACGCGCCAGATTTAGGATCTGGTGTCGAAAGGCGTAAGAGTTCAAGTCTCTTCGTCCGCACCATCTTTCAAACCCCTTTTCTGCGGTAGTAGCTCAGTTGGTAGAGCGCCACCTTGCCAAGGTGGAGGTCGCGA
>CAYRFP010000022.1:0-32238 GCA_964423675.1 uncultured Oscillospiraceae bacterium | reverse complement strand
AAGCTATACCGTTTCTCTCTCGCCCTACAATGTTTTCTTATTGGGATTGCGCATTTGACAAGCGCTCTTTCTTATACACGCTGTTCAAACAATCCATCCTGCGTGCAATACCACAGCAGCATTCCATGCGCGAAGAAAGGCAGGTTTGTTTCCAGATTC
The DNA here is from genome assembly GCA_964423675.1 of uncultured Oscillospiraceae bacterium. GTDB lineage: Bacteria > Bacillota > Clostridia > Christensenellales > Aristaeellaceae > RUG563. Next base: position 32,079 of record CAYRFP010000022.1, on the reverse strand, counting down.
CATTCCGGATAGAGTTTGCGAACCAGCAACGTATCCCCATTCAGAAACGTCAGAAAAGAAACATACTGTGCCCGCGTCATGGGATGCGCCGATGTAACGAACCATTGTCCATCACTTTTCTGAATCGTCAGGCTGTTTTCTTCATCCGGCTTTTTCGGCAAAAGCGGCGACAGCTTTCGGCCGCAACAGGCAAGTTCCGCCCCGTCCGAAGAAAAAAGCAGATTGCCACAGGATGGACACACATAAAACCGAATTCTTTTCATATCCCCATTGCTCCTGTCGTTTTCATTCCATTCGCCCCGCAGCAGCGTTTCTGTATCAATGCCCAGCGCCGCTGCCAGCGGCGGCAGCAGCCCCACATCGGGCACGCCGCAGCCTCGCTCCCATTTAGAAACTGTTTTATCGCTTACGCAGATTTCCTCCGCTAGCATCCGTTGCGTCATTCCCCGATGCTGCCGCAGACGGCGAATCAAGGCCCCCGTTTTTTGCTGATTCATGTAACTTCCTCCTCTCTGCATTTGATTATAACAAACCCCTGGGGGGATTTTCAATCAACGCTCCGTAGAGAAAAAAATCCTCCCCAGCTAATGCCGGGGAGGAAAAGCGTCTTTTCTCTATCAGCGCTGCACGCGGCCGGAAGCATTGCCCCCTGCCAAAGCCAGCACTTCTTTCTCAGAAGCCATATTAAAGTCATATTCAATGGTTTGCTTCAGACAGGAGGCCGCCACGGCATATTCAATCATCGCCTGGCAATCTCCGGGCCACTTATTCATGGCATGGATCAGGCCGCCGCCAAAGCTGTCACCGCCGCCAACGCGATCCACAATATGAATCAGATAGTTCTTGGCAAAGAACGCTTCGCCATTATGATAGAGCATGCCGCTCCAATTATTATCAGATGCAGAGATAGAGCCGCGCAGGGTAATCGCCACGTAATCAAAGCCGAAACGATCGGTCAGCTGCCGAGCCACAGACACGTAGCCTTCCTTATCCAGCTTGCCGGAATTAATATCGGTGTTTTCCGCCGCAATGCCAAATACATCCTTGGCGTCTTCTTCATTGGCGATGCAAACGTTCACATAGGGCATCAGCTTGCTCATCACTTCGCCAGCCTTTTCCCTAGTCCAAAGCTTGCCGCGATAATTCAGATCGCAGGAAACGGTAATGCCCTTTTCCTTGCAGACCTTCAGCGCGTCCAGGCAGATTTCCGGCAGTTCGCCGCCCAGAGCGGGCGTAATCCCAGTGAAATGGAACCAGGTAGCTCCGTCCAGAATCTTTTTCCAAGCGTAATCTTCCCGCTTGGAAACGGCCACAGAGGAACCAGCCCGATCATAAACCACCTTGCTGCCCCGCTGAGACGCACCCTTTTCACAATAATAGATGCCAAGCCGCGGCCCTTGACGCAGAATCATGGAGGTATCCACTCCATACTGCCGCAGAGAATTCACCGCATTCTGGCCAATCTCGTGGGCGGGCACCGCCGTCACAAATGCAGCCGGATCGCCGTAATTCGCCAGGGAAACCGCCACGTTGGCTTCGCCGCCACCATAGGTGGCTTCAAATTTCGTGGCCTGAGGAAACCGCAGATAGCCTTCCGGATTCAAACGCAGCATGATTTCGCCAAAGCATACAACCTTCATGGGAGATACACCGCCTTTTTCCATTTTAAGCTCTCGCTATGGGAGCGATACGCAGAGCTGTGCAATCCATTTTTCCCCGGTTCCACATTTCTGCGCATCCGTTTATCGCCTTTTATTTTACCAAACTTTCTTCCAAAAGACAATTCCCTAAATTGCAAAGAGGGAGGATTTATCCCCCAAGACGCTCGAGACAAACATATTCTCCTTTATTTTTTCATAGTTTGCATTGCAAGGAGGAAACGCCATGACGCATTTATCCGCTGCGGCACTGGGCGCGTTGATCGGCACGCTGCTTGTATTTCCCCTCCAGGCAGCAAACGCAGCCCAGGACGCGCTTGCCATCTGGGCACAGGCAGTGGTTCCCAGTCTGGGGCCGTTTATGGTCTGTGTGTTGCTACTTGTTCCTCGCATAGGCGGCGGCATGCCGTTGCGAGTTGGGCTGGCCTGGCTGGGCGGATCTCCCAGCGGCGCACGGCTGATGCAGGAAGAAGAACAAGCCCAGCGCAATGCCCTCCATTATGCCGCAATAACCGGCACCATGAGCCCCATGTTTTTTCTGAGCACCCTCAGCGGATGGCTGGGAAACGGCCCAGCCGGCTGGCTTTTGCTGGTTTGTCATCTGATTGGCGCGTTTCTAACAGGGCGCTGCTTTCCATGCGTTGCATTCTCTTGCACTGCTATAGCCCGTTCGTCGGAAACACCCGGGATCGGAAGCGTCTTTCGCGATGCTGCGTTGGCCCTTGGAACCATTGGCGTTTGCATGATGCTGGGAAGCACTGCGGCTAAAATGGCTGCGCTTGCCCTGCCGTTTTTATCCGAAGGCACCATGGCTGCCATTCAATGCTGCCTGGAAATCACGACTGGCGCGCGGCAGATTGTGGCATTAAACAGTCCCTATACGCTCCCGCTCCTGTGCGCCGCCTGCTCCTTTGGCGGGCTTTCGATCCAATTGCAAAACATGGCGTTCTGGCAAAAAGCCGGGTTACGCTTTCCCCAGTTGCTTGGAGCGCGGACCGTGCATGCGCTTATTTCCGGTGTGCTTTGCTTTATTGCGGCCAAAATCCTGTAGCAGCCGGCGATAAAAAGCTGCTAATCCCGACTATCCGTTTTCCTTCTGCCGGGGTTCCTTACTTGTGCTTTTGCAAAAATTGGGCTATAATAGAAATGCAGCCGCAGTGCTGCAGGAAAGGAGCGATAAAAATGGCCAATCAGGAAGAACTGGATATTATCGAACTGGAAGGCGAAGACGGCGAAAAACTGCAACTGTATGTAGAGCGTTATTTCTTCTATAACGGCGAAGAATATGTTCTGCTCAGCGATGGATGCAGCGTCTCCGAGGGCGAAGAGGTGTCCCAGTATGTCATGAAGGTTCAGCCGCTGCCTGATGAGAACGGGGAAGAAATGGAAGAATTCGTGCCCGTGGACGAGGATCTGATGGATCAGCTGATCGACGTGGTGGAAGCTACCTTCGAGGAAGACGAGGACTAAGCCCCGCCCCATGAACGAACAGCTATCCCGAAAGCTGAGTCTGCTCCCGGATTCCCCCGGCTGCTATCTGATGAAAGAACAGGGGAAGATTATTTACGTAGGCAAGGCTGTAAACTTAAAAAACCGCGTGCGGAGTTATTTTCATGGCCGTGACCATACACCCAAGGTAACGGCCATGATTTCACATATCGATGATTTTGATATTATGCTCTGCCGTACCAATCTGGAAGCGCTGATTCTGGAATGCAATCTGATTAAGCTGCATAAGCCGTATTATAATATCCTGCTCAAGGATGACAAGCATTATCCGTATATCCGCATTGATCTTCGACAGCCCTTCCCCAAAGCAGAACTGGCCAGGCGGCAGCATCCGGACGGAGCCAAATACTTCGGCCCCTATATCGGGGCGACCGCCGTCAAGGATGTGCTGGACACCCTGCGCAAACTGTTTCCGCTGCGCAGCTGCAAGCTGGCGTTTCCGCTGAAAGCGCCAAGGCGACCCTGCGTGAATTATGAAATTGGTCGCTGTCTGGGCCCCTGCGCCGGGAAATGCACTGAAGCAGAATACCATGCAGCGGTTCAGCGGGTGATCGCTTTCCTGGGCGGAAAATATCAGGATGTTACAGACGGCCTGAAAAAGGAAATGCTGGCCGCCTCCGCCGCAATGCAGTTTGAGCGTGCCGCGCAGATCCGGGATCAGATTCGGGATATTGAAGGGCTAATGCAGCGCCAGCAGGCCATCCAAACCAGCGGGGCAGAGCAGGATGTGTTTGCCCTGTTCCAAGATGGACTGGACGCTATGGCGCAGGCACTTTATATCCGGGGTGGAAAAATGGTGGGGGGAGATCATTTCCCTCTGCCAGGAGAAGGCCGGGAGGAAAAGGGCGAGGTACTCTTTGATTTCATCGTGCAATATTACGATGAACGCAAGCCGGCACGAGAGGTGCTCTGCCCCGCGTTGCCTGCAGAAATCGCTGAGGATTTGGAAGCCTGGCTGCGGCAAAAGCGCGGAGGTGCCTGCACGCTGACGATCCCACAGCGCGGAGACAAGCGCGCCCTCACCCTGCTGGCTGAAAAAAATGCTCGGGACGCGCTGGAAAAGCGAAACGCGAAAAAGCAGGTACAGCAGGAGCGCACCATCGGCGCCTGCGAAGCGTTGGGGAAGGCTCTGGGCATGGCACAAACCCCACGGCGCATCGAGGGCTACGACATCAGCAATACGCAGGGCGTTTTGTCCGTTGCATCGATGGTGGTGTTCATCGATGGCGAGCCCGCGCCCAAGGAATACCGACGATATCGGATTAAGACGGTGGAAGGAGCGAACGATTTCGCCTCCATGAATGAAGTTCTGCTGCGCCGTTTTCGCCGAGCCATGATCGAGGATCCCAAGGAAAAATGGTCCATGCCGGATCTGGTTTTGATCGACGGCGGCCCAGAGCAATTAGCTTTCGCCCAGGAAGCCATGAAGACTGCCGGAGCCAATACGGCTATGTTTGGCTTGGCCAAACGGCTGGAAGAAATCTTCCTGCCAGGGCAGGACGAGCCCATTCTCCTGGATCATCATACCCCCGCACTGCATTTAATCCAGCGTATCCGCGATGAGGCCCATCGTTTCGCCATCACCTATCACCGGGGACTTCGGGGCAAGCAAAGCGTCCATAGCGCCCTGGAGGATATTCCCGGCGTAGGCCCTGCCAGGCGGCGGGCTTTATTGCAGTATTTCAAAACCGTCAAAGCAATCCGGGAAGCAGACGTGGATGCCCTGCTTCAGGTGCCCGGCATGACCCGCACTGCCGCTCAGGCTGTCTACGCTTGGGCGCATGCCAGCGAGCATGCAGTGGAATAAGCCAAAGCTTGGTCGGGCGTCCTATCGCAAAATGCAGCAAATTCAGCATTTGAAAGGAAGAGTTGATTGAGCACATCGCGTTTTGCATTATTTGTTGATCTAGAAAACTGCGGGGCCAAGGTGGCCACGCTGAATAATATTCTGGAAAAGGTCAAGATCCGGGGCGATATTCTTTTAGGCAAGGTATATGGCTATACCGATCGATTCAGCGACCTGAAAGAGGTGCTGCTTTCCAATACCTTTTCCGTGGTTCCTTCCCTGCGCTACGGCATCGCGCAGAAAAACAACGCGGACATCCTGCTCGTAATTGACGCGCTGGAAGTGGCGTTTACAAACCCACTGATCGATTCGTTCTGTATCGTTTCCGGCGACAGCGATTATACGCCCCTGGTGGGTCGACTAAAATCCATGGGCAAGTTCGTGCTGGGCATCAGCCGCAGTGAGGTTGCCAGTTCCATTTTTATTAACGCTTGCAATGAATTTCAGTTTCTGGAATCCGTTTCTTCAGTTAGCCGCGATAAACGCAGCCGCCAGAAGCAAAGCAAGGACGAGCCTCTGGACGCAGCCGGCCTGAACAAGCTGCTGGAAGGCATTTTGACCGAGCAGACCGATGAAGACGAAATGTATGCCAGCGAACTGAAAGGCGTGCTGCTGCGCCTGCGCCCGGATTTCAATGAGAAATCCTTCGGCTGCGCTTCCTTTGGCAAGCTGCTGAACATGTTGGCGGCCAAATTTGGCTCCATCCGCGTAAAAAACGACAATTACAACGTGCTGGTTTCGCTTAATGCGGATGCGCCCGATACGGCCTGCCGGAAGCAATTGACCTCGGAGAATTGGCGCATAGCGTTTACCGAACAATTGAAGCATTATAAGGACGATGGCTTTGAACGGATCAACCCCTCCATTCTGAAAGCGGATATTCAGGCCACTTATCCAGATTTTTCTGAGCGCGCCATCGGCTTCAAACGTTTTTCTGATGTACTTAAACAAATGGAAAAGGATAGCCTACTGCGCTTGGAAATGGACGGGCAGAAAAACATGCTTATTAAAATGCTGTAATTTTTCCGCATTTTCACGGAAGGGAATGGCTGCTTTTGCCGTTAAATCAGTGATTGCGTCCTTTAAAACCCACGAATGGAGGAGACCTCATGCATCCGATTTATTCCATTATCGTGCCCTGTTATAATGAAGAAGCTGTACTGCGCGAATCGCATCAGCGGCTGACACAGGTGCTTTCCGCCATGGACGGCGATTACGAAATCATTTACGTAAACGACGGCTCCCGGGATCAAACAGCGTCCATTCTGCGGGAATTAACCGCTGCCGATTCTCATGCCAGGGCTATTATGCTGGCAAAAAACGCCGGGCATCAAATGGCTGTTTCGGCCGGATTGGATTACGCTTGCGGGGACGCCATCGTGATCATTGACGCAGATTTGCAGGATCCCCCAGAGGTCATTCCCCAAATGGTCGAAAAATGGCAGGCAGGCGCTCAGGTGGTTTATGCCCAGCGCAAGCACCGGGACGGAGAAACCTTCCTAAAAAAATTCACCGCCAGCGTCTATTACAAGCTGCTCCACTGGCTCACCGACGGAACCACCCAGCGGGACGTGGGCGATTTCCGGCTGGTAGATAAGCAGGTGGCCGATGTGATCCGCAGCATGCCGGAGCATGCCCGGTTTCTGCGCGGGATGTTTGCCTGGGCCGGTTTTCGTCAGGAGCCGCTGCTCTATGACCGGGATAAGCGGTTTGCTGGCGAAACCCATTACACCCTGAAAAAAATGCTAAAGCTGGCGGCGGACGGCATCTTTTCCTTCTCCTTTAAGCCGCTGAAGCTGATCACGTTGTTGGGCGTGATAGGGCTGGGACTGGGCGCGATGGGGCTTCTGGTGCTGCTGATTTTGCTGTGCTGCGGCGTAAACGGCGGGCTCTGGTGGCTGGCAGCGCTTCTGGTGCTACTGAACGGAACCATGCTGACGGCGCTTGGAATCACGGGCGAATATATCGCCCGCATCTATGACGAAACCCGGAATCGTCCGCTTTACGTGGTGGGCGAAACGCTGGGATTCGACCGATAATATACAAAAAGAAAAGCATCCATGCATAACACCCTGCATAGATGCTTTTTTGTTTCGTAATTATTTCAGCCTCTCAGTTGCGTTCCTCTGCCGCATTTTCATACGTTCGAGGAGCAGGGCGCAAAAGAATTTCTTCAACATGCCTCTCATCTGCCCGTACAACTTCGATCACCCAATCCCCGCAGGGAACGGTATCCCCCGGCTTGGGGATGCGCTCAGCCAGCTGCATCACGAATCCGGCCACGGTGCTGGCCTCTGCGTCCTGGCCGATGTCAAAGCGCTCCTGCAATTCTTCCAGGGGCGCGCTGCCCAGCACACGCCATTCCCCGTCCTTCTCCTGCTGCACTTCCACTTCGATTTCATCGTGCTCATCCCAGATTTCGCCCACCAGTTCTTCCAGAATGTCTTCCATGGTGACGATGCCCACCGTGCCCCCGTATTCATCCGCCACGATTGCCATCTGTGATTTTGTGCGCTGCAAAAGGCGCATCAAATCGCTGATTTTCACATTTTCCGGCACGAAAACAGCGTTCTTAATAATTTCCTGCCAGTTTTCCTTGCTTTCCCGCTGCTTACGATAGAAATCTTTCTGGTGAATCACGCCCACAATTTTGTCCAGTGTTTCTTCATACACCGGCAGCCGGGAATAGCCGCTGGCCTCAAAAGCGTCGGCCACCTCCTGGCTGGTTGCATCCGCCGCCACGCCTTCCACCCGCACCCGGGGCGTAAGAATATCCGCCACGTCCAGATCATGAAACTCAATGGCGCTGCGAAGCAGTTCGCTTTCCTCGGCGTTCATGCCGCCTTCCTGCTCCACTTCTTCCACCAGTGTGATCAATTCGTCCTGAGTCAGCCGGCGATCATCCTGTACCTTAATCAGCTTGGACAGCAGTTTTTTCCACTGTGCAAACAACCAATTCACCGGATAAAGCACCGTAGTCAGCGCTTTCGCAATCGGAGCGACCCGCATAGCAAAGCTTTCCGGCGCTTCCTTTGCCAGACTTTTGGGTGTCACTTCCCCGAAAATCAGCACCGCCACCGTCATCACTGCCGTGGAAACCGATACACCCGCATCCCCAATCAGCCCCACAAACAGCACCGTGCCAATGGACGCTAAAGCAATATTGACGATATTATTGCCCACCAGAATCGTTGACAGCAGATTATCGTATTTTTCCACCAACGCCAGTGCCTGAGCCGCCCGCTTATTGCCTTGCTCTGCCAGGCTGCGGAGCCGAGTTTTGTTTAAAGAAGAAAAGGCCGTTTCCGTAGCCGAGAAAAAGGCCGACATCGCCAGCAGCACCGCCATCAGCAGCAGCTGCCCCACCAATCCGTTCCCCATGAAGAATCATTTCCTCCGTTTCTTTTCAAAGCACAAAAAAGCATACCATCGCCGTCCTGGCATGGCATGCCCATCAAACCGATACACTTGCATATCGATAAATATCCGCTATGATGCTACTACCACCATAATCGCCCTCCACGAGGCGACCACACTCCTTCCAAAGTTAAGTATCAATTATTATAGCATGGATCGAGCAGCCCGTCAACCATGCTGTTCGAAGGGCCAACAAAAATTCTTGTTTTCCGCGCTTGCATCCCCATAATCGGGCATACTATAAGAAAAAGCTGAGGGAGGGAATGAGCGCGCAATGAGCAAAGGAAAGTATTTCGGAACAGATGGTTTCCGCGGCGAAGCCAATCAGACGCTCACGGCAGAGCATGCGTTTAAAATTGGCCGGTTTATCGGCCATTATTATGGAAAGGATCACAAAGCACGAATCGCGCTGGGGAAGGATACGCGGCAAAGCAGCTATATGTTTGAATATGCGCTGGCTGCCGGCATCACTGCATCCGGAGCAGACGTCTATCTGCTGCATGTGACCACCACACCCACTGTGGCCTATGCTGCCCGAATTGATAGCTTTGACTGCGGGGTTATGATCTCCGCCAGCCATAATCCTTACACGGATAATGGCATTAAACTAATCAACCGCCAGGGAGAAAAAATGCCGGACAATATCACAGAACAGATCGAGCACTATCTGGACGGCCAAACGCCACCGCTGCCTTTGGCCGTTGGCGACAACATCGGCCGGGCTATCGATTATGCCGCCGGACGTAACCGGTATATCGGATACCTGATCTCCCTGGCCACCCATTCCTTTCGGGGGATAAAGGTGGGGCTGGATTGCGCCAACGGCAGCACCTGGATGATCGCCAGGGCGGTATTCGATGCGCTGGGCGCGGAAACCTACGTAATTCATTGCCAGCCCAACGGAACGAATATCAATCTGCATTGTGGCTCCACCCATCCCGAAAGCCTGCAAGCGCTGGTTGTAGAAAAAAAGCTGGACGCAGGCTTTGCCTTTGATGGGGACGGTGATCGCTGTCTGGCCGTGGATGAAACAGGACGACTTATTACCGGCGATATGATTCTCTATATTTACGGGTCGCATATGAAAAAGCGGGAAAAGCTGACTACGAACACCGTGGTTTCCACGGTCATGAGCAATTTAGGGCTTTCTAAAGCGCTGGAACAGGAAGGAATTCATTGGATGCAGACCCAGGTGGGCGATCGCTTTGTTTATGAAGCTATGCGTCAAGGCGGCCATCTGATAGGCGGGGAGGAAAGCGGTCATATTATTTTTGCCAAGTATGCCACCACCGGCGATGGTATTCTCACCGCTATGAAACTGATGCAGGCCATGCTGGATCAGAAGCAGCCCTTATCCAAGCTGGCTGAACCATTTCAATTGTATCCCCAGGCGCTTAAAAATGTCCGCGTGCAAAACCAGGACGCCGTTCTTCAAAGCCCCGCTGTGCAGGCAGCGCAAGCGCAGGCCGAAGCGTTACTCAGCGGAAACGGACGCGTGCTGTTGCGAAAAAGCGGAACCGAACCCGTCATTCGCGTAATGGCTGAAGCGGCGGATCCTGCCCTGTGCCGCCAATGTGTGGATCAAATCGCTACTGTTTTAGAAAAGGAAGCGCAAAACGAAAGGAGCCGCTTATGCTGACCTCCCAGTCCCTATTCGATCTATCCCACACCCTGGCCGCTCCGCTGCTCCGTTCGCATCCATTTCCCTGGGAAGTACTGGATGAGATCGGCGATTTTCTATGTTCTCTGGGGGCTACACTGAGTCCGGCAGATTTCGATCAGCCGTCTCCCAATGTATGGATTTCCAAAACCGCTTCCATCGCGTCCTCGGCTGTGCTTATTGGCCCCTGCGTCATCGGCCCTGAAACACAAATTCGGCCCGGCGCATTTCTGCGCGGTGCTGTTCTTCTGGGAAAGGGCGTGGTGGTCGGCAATTCCACGGAACTGAAAAACTGCATTCTGATGGATCGCGCGCAGGCACCGCATTTCAATTATATCGGCGATTCCATTTTAGGCTTCCGTGTGCATTTGGGCGCCGGGGCGGTAACATCCAATGTGAAAGGAGACAAAACGTCCGTTGTAATCCATAGCCCCTGTGGTTCAGTGCCCACAGGCCGAAAAAAGCTGGGGGCCATGATCGGCGATAGCTGCGAAATCGGCTGTCACGCCGTGCTGAACCCTGGCACGGTGTTGGCCCCCCACGCGCAGATTTACCCGCTTTCCTCCGTGCGGGGCTACGTTCCAGCCAACTGCATTTTCAAGCGTCCAGGAGAAATCGTGGAGCGCCGGAATACCAAAGACGCATCTTCATAAATCAATCAGAACCGGTTGGTTCAGCGTCATTTCCTGTGGCGTCACCTGGCAATCATAGCACCAGATATTTACACCCACTTCCGCCGCATGACGCAGCGCATCAGCAAAAGCCGGATCCGTTCGACGGTTCGGGGAAAAGGAAGAAACGTCCGCCATCTGCACAACAAACAGTACTGCCGCCTCATAGCCCCCAGCCTTGCAAGCCTCCAAAGCAGCCAGATGGCGGCTACCCCGCGCCGTGGGCGCATCCGGAAATTGAACCTTGCCCCCATCTTCCAGTGTTACGCCCTTTACCTCCACAAAGCCTCGCCGTTCCCCCGCTTCCCAGTAAAAATCCAACCGCGAATCACCGAAACGAGTTTCGGGGCGCAGCAGCGTCAGCCCGGGAATCAGGCAGGGAAGGGCTTCTGCTGCTGCTTGATTGGGGGCCTGGCTGTCCATGTTAATTAGTCGCTCCCCTTTATAAACCGCCACCAGATCACACCGGGTCTTGCGCCCCGGATGATTTGAAACTGCAAGCACCACCTTCGCCCCTGGAACCAGCAGTTCCCGGCAGCGGCCGGTGTTTTTGACATGGCAGATTTCTTCGCCCTGTTCCGTCTTCACCCGCGCAATAAAACGATTCGGCCGGGCAATAAAACATCCAGAAATCACATCGTTGTAAAAAACCACAGGCGTTTCCCTCCCGTATAAATTCTTCCTTATGGAATATACCACGTTTTTTGACTGCTTGACAAAGCCCAGCCTCCGTTTTAAAATCTTTTTATTGCTTCATCCCGAAGGAGGCGCACTTATGAACCCGCAGCTGCTTTCCCAGCTTTCCGCCCTGACCGCAGAAGAGCAGGCGCTGCTCAACGGCGCTGCGCTGAACCGGGACGCTTATTCCTCCGGCCCCGCCTTTCTGATTCAAAGCCAGAAAATGCTTCCTCCCGGCCAGGCTATCACCCTGCGCCCACATACGCGTTTTGCCGCGTTTCCTTCGCATCGCCATGATTTTGTTGAGATCATGTATATGCTGCAAGGCCAGGCCGTGCATACTATGGAGGATGGGGAAACCATCGTTTTGCGCGCAGGAGAAATTCTGATGCTGAACTGCCACACTGCCCACGCCATCGCCCGCTGCGGGCAGGAGGATGTGGGGATCAATCTGATCGTTCAGCCCGCTTTCTTTGATTTTGCGCTGGAAATGATCGGCTCTGGCAGCACCCTGGGCCGCTTTCTGATCGATGCACTCCGGGCTGGCGAAAAGGAAGTTCCGTATCTTTATTTCCAGGTTTCTCAGGTTGCAGAAATTCAAAGCCTGATGGAGAGCATGCTTCTTTCTTTGCTAGCCCATCCCGCTGGCAGCCAGCTGATTCACAAAACGGAAATGACGCTGTTGTTTCTGCATCTAATGCAAAACGCCAACCGCATGACCCTCTCCGCCCTGCATCGTGGAAACGCTCTGGCAGTCTCACTGCTCCAGGAAATCCATCAAAATTATGCTACGCTTTCCTTGGCCAATTTTGCCGCAGTCCACGGGGTTTCTCCCGCTTATGTAAGCAAACTGATGCGGGAAGCAACTGGAAAAACCTGTACCGAGCTGCTGCAGGCCCGCCGTTTGAAGAAAGCCCGGGATCTGTTGGAAAACACCAGCCTAACCGTGCTGGAAATTTGCAGTGCAGTGGGCTATTCCAATTCTAGTCATTTTTACCGGCTGTTCGAAAAGGAATTCGGCTGTTCACCGCTGGCCTATCGAAAAATGCATAAAGGTTAATTCAGGACGTAGATAAATGCAAGCTACGTCCTTTTCTCTTGCTTGCAAAGCGCGGTACAATAAAGGCGAAGGAAGAAACGCGGATGTTTCCCGCATAAGGAGGAACGGAAAATGACGACAGCCTATGAACTGGCCAAAAAGCGCTATGCGCAGCTGGGACTGGATACAGAAGCAGCACTGACCGCTCTCAAGGAAATTCCCATCAGCATTCATTGCTGGCAGGGCGATGATGTGCATGGCTTTGACAGTGACGAATCTCTTTCCGGCGGCATTCAGGCAACCGGTAATTATCCCGGCAAAGCCCGTACGCCCCAGGAATTGATGGCCGATTTTGAAAAGGCGCTTTCGCTGCTGGGCGGTGCCAAGCGGCTGAATTTGCACGCCAGCTATGCCATCTTCGCTCCCGGCGAAAAGGTGGATCGGGACGCGCTGGAGCCCCGGCATTTCCAGCCCTGGGTGGAATTTGCCAAAAAGAATCATCTGGGCCTGGATTTTAACCCCACCTTCTTTTCTCATCCCATGGTCAAGGGCGGGCTGACCCTGTCCTCCCCCGATGAAGAAATGCGCGCCTTCTGGGTGCGCCATGGCATCGCCTGTCGGCGCATCGCGGCCTATTTTGCCAAAGAACTGGGCACACATTGTCTTTGCAATGTCTGGATTCCCGATGGGCTCAAGGACGTGCCCGCCGATCGTCTGTCTCCTCGCAAACGCCTGGAAAAAAGCCTGGACGAAATCTTCGCAGAAAAGCTTCCCGGCGTAGTCGATGCCGTGGAAAGCAAGGTTTTCGGCATCGGCCTGGAAGCCTATACTGTTGGCAGTAACGAATTCTATACGGCCTATGCTACCCGCCATCCCGGTGTTTATAATCTGCTGGATAACGGCCATTATCACCCCACGGAAGTGGTCAGCGATAAAATCCCTTCCATGCTTTGCTTCTTTGACAAGGTTCCACTCCATGTGACTCGGCCTATGCGTTGGGACAGCGATCACGTGGTTCGGCTGGAAGACGAAATCAGGGAAATCGCCGTGGAAATCGTGCGCAACAATGCGACCAGGCGTGTGCTGATCGGGCTGGATTATTTTGATGCATCCATCAACCGGGTGGCTGCCTGGGTGATTGGCACACGGAACATGCAAAAGGCGCTGCTCAACGCCCTGCTGATGCCCCATGAACAGATGAAGGAATTGCAGGCCCAGCAACGGTTTACAGAACTGATGGCGCTTCAGGAAGCGCTGAAGATGCTGCCTCTGGGCGCGGTTTGGGAAGAATTCTGTGCCCGGGAACAGGTCGCCAATGATGATGGCTGGATGCAGGACGTGCTGGCCTACGAAAAAGAAGTATTATTGAAAAGGGGATAAAAAACATGCAAATGACTGATCTTTCCATTATGAAGCGCTACATCCGCATGTGCGAAGACGGCTGGTTGCAGGGCTGGCATGAACGCAACGGCGGCAATCTGACCTACCGGCTGACCGCAGAAGAAACCACCCAGATGCGCCCCTTCTTTGACGAAACGCCCCGGCCTTGGGTTTCCATGGGCGTGACGGGGAAAAACCTGGCGGGAGAATATTTTATTTCTACCGGCAGCGGCAAGTATTTCCGCAATGTTGCGCTTGACCCGGCGGACAGTCTTTGCGTGGTAGAAATCAACGAAGCGGGCGATAGCTACCGCATCGTTTGGGGACTGGTAAACGGCGGGCGGCCCACCAGCGAATTCCCCTCCCATTTCATGAATCATTCTGTCCGCGTGGCGGCCACCAACGGCGCGTGCCGCGTCATTTATCATGCGCATCCCGCGCACATCATCGCCATGACCTATGTGCTGCCGCTGACAGACAAGGATTTCTCCCGTGCGCTTTGGCAAAGTGCCACGGAGTGCCCGGTGGTTTTCCCCGGCGGCGTAGGCGTGGTGCCCTGGATGGTTCCCGGCGGAGCAGACATCGCGCTGGCCACCTGCGAGAAAATGAAGGAATTCGATGCAGCCGTCTGGGCGCATCACGGTCTGTTTGCTTCCGGACCGGACTTTGATACTACCTTCGGTTTGATGCACACCATCGAAAAGGCGGCGGAAATCTTTGTGCTGGCCATGTCCTGCGGCCAGGGCATTCGTCAAACCATTGAAGACGAGAATCTTCGCGCCATCGCCAAAGAGTTCGGCGTGCAACTGCGGGAAGAGTTTTTGGATATTGACGGCGAATGAAAAGGAAAGAGCATATCCTGATTCTCCTGCAAGAATTTTTCCTGGAATCCTGATGCGCAGGCTTGACAGGTTGCCAGCCTTCGCGGTATAATTCCTTTATCCACGGAATGACGGAAGACATGTTTCCCGGATTCCTGTCTACAGAGAGTGCGCGGCTGGTGAAAGCGCATAGGCAGTTCCTGGAGATACCGCTTCCCGACCGCTGGCGTATCGCGCTCGTTATCGCGCGGCATCAAGTGGTCTGCCTATTGGCAGGCAACAAGGGTGGAACCGCGGGCGAAGAAGTCTTTTCGCGCTCGTCCCTTCATTTATTGAATGGGACGGGCGCTTTTTCTATAAGAAAACGCAGGCCCTGCCCCAATACGACAGGAGGAAAATCTATGATTATTACCCTGAAAGACGGAAGCCAACATGAATTCGAATCCGGCATGAACGCCCTGGATATCGCCGGCAAGCTGAGCCAGGAGTTAAAAAAACAGGCCATCGCCGCCCGCGTGGATGGGGAACTGACGGAGCTGGTGCGTCCTATCGACCATGATTGCGCCCTGGAGATTCTCTCCTTCGAGGATGACGAAGCTAAGCGCGTGCTGCGGCATACAGCTTCCCATGTGCTGGCTCAGGCAGTGAAGCACCTTAAGCCCGAAGCCAAGCTGGCCATTGGCCCCGCCATCGACAACGGCTTCTATTACGATTTTGACGTAGACGAGCCCTTCACCCCGGAATTCCTGACTGCGCTGGAAAAAGAAATGAAGCGAATTATCCAGAAAAACGAGCGGCTGGAACGGTTTGAGTTGCCCCGGGAAGAAGCGCTGAAGCTGATGGAAGAAAAAGGCGAACCCTACAAAATCGAGTTGATCAACGATCTACCCGAAGATGCCATCCTCTCCTTCTATAAGCAGGGCGATTTCACCGATCTGTGCGCCGGTCCCCATCTGCCGTCCACCGGCAAGATCAAGGCGTTTAAGCTGACTTCTATTGCTGGTGCTTACTGGCGGGGCAATGAAAAGAACAAAATGCTCAAGCGCATTTACGGCACGGCGTTTACAAGCAAGGAAGAACTGGACTCCTATCTCCAGCGTATTGAAGAAGCCAAGAAACGCGATCATCGCAAGCTGGGCCGGGAACTGGATCTGTTCGACATTCGTGACGAGGGTCCCGGTTTCCCCTTCTTCTATCCCAAGGGAATGATCCTGCGCAATCTGCTGGAAGACTACTGGCGGCAGATTCACCGGGAAGCGGGCTACGAAGAAATCAAAACGCCCATTATGCTCAACCGTGCCCTGTGGGAGCGCTCTGGCCATTGGGATCATTATAAGGAAAATATGTACACCACCAAGATCGACGAGCAGGACTTCGCTATCAAGCCCATGAACTGCCCTGGCGGCATCCTGGTTTATCAGCGCAAGCCCTGGAGTTATCGTGATCTGCCCATCCGCAGCGGTGAACTTGGTCTGGTGCACCGCCATGAGCTTTCCGGCGCGTTGCACGGGCTGATGCGCGTGCGCTGCTTCACCCAGGATGACGCCCATATTTTCATGACCCCCGATCAAATCAAGGACGAAATCAAGGGCGTGTATAAGCTGATTGTTGGCGTATACAAAACCTTCGGTTTCCCCTATAAGGTAGAATTGTCCACCCGTCCAGAAAATTCCATTGGCACTGATGAAATGTGGGAATTGGCCACCAACGGCTTGCAGGGCGCGCTGGATGAACTGGGGGCAGAATACACTATCAACGAAGGCGACGGCGCATTCTACGGCCCCAAGATCGACTTCCATCTGGAGGATTGCCTGGGCCGGACCTGGCAGTGCGGAACCATCCAGCTGGATATGAACCTGCCCGAGCGCTTTGATCTGACCTATGTGGGCGCAGATGGCGAAAAGCATCGGCCCGTGATGATCCACCGGGTGCTGCTGGGCTCCATTGAGCGCTTCATCGGTATCCTTACCGAGCAGTTCGCCGGCGCATATCCGCTGTGGCTGGCGCCGGTGCAGGTGAAGGTACTCACCATTACCGACCGGGCCGACGAGGCCGCCAAAGCCGTCCAGGCCGCCCTGGAAAAGAAGGGAATTCGCACGGAAATCGACCTGCGCAACGAGAAGATCGGCTTCAAGGTACGCGAGGCCGTGATGATGAAGATTCCTTACTTCTTCGTGCTGGGCGACAAGGAAGTGGAGGACGGCACCGTCAATATCCGCACCCGCAAGGGCGAGGTGATCGGCACCATGAAGCTGGATGACGCCATTGCCATGCTCCAGGAAGAAATCGATACCAAGGCAATCAAGTAAAATAAGCCGGCTTTTTTGCAAGAGGGGGATTTCAGAAAAGAAATCCCTCTTTTTCTGCTTTGACTGCAAACGCTCAACCGTCCATAGCTTTTGCGTTTTTCCTGTTAAAATGTTTTTCTTCGCATTTTCTCCATGAAATGGCTTTACAAAAAGCCGCTTTATGGGGTACACTCATCAGGACACTGTTTTATCTTACGCACCGCCATTAGAAAGGAGCCCCATGAAAAAAGCCACCACCATTTTTCTGGTTTTCTCGCTGTTGCTGTGCTGCTGCGGCTGCTCGGCGCAGGCGGAAAACGTGCAAATCGTCGCTTCCTTTTACCCAGTTTATATCCTGGCGCAGAATGTGCTACTGGATATAGACGGCGTGGCGCTTTCCTGCATGACCGCGCCATCCACCGGCTGCCTGCATGATTATCAGCTGTTAACCAGCGATATGCGCACCCTGTCCGGAGCCAAGGCGCTGCTGATTAACGGCGCGGGCATGGAAACCTTCCTTCCGAATCTCATGCAGCAGCTGCCATCACTTGCCATTGTCGATTGTGCACAAGGTGTCTCGCTTCTGGCAGAAGAGGACGATACGGAACACGATCACGATCATGACCACGATCACGGCGAATATAATGCGCATATCTGGCTGGATCCGCAAAACGCCATCCAAATGGTGCGCAATATGGAAACTGCCCTGTGCCAGCTTTTGCCCGAGCATGCGGAACAGATTCGTCAAAATGCCGCAGATTACTGCGCTCTATTGGCCGATCTGGATCAGGAACTGGCAGCTGCCATTTCCGCTCTCCCCCACAAACAAATCGTTACGTTCCATGAAGCTTTCCCCTACTTTGCCAACGCTTACGGGCTAGATGTGGTCGCCGTGGTAGCACTGGAGCCGGACGAACCGCTTTCGCCACGGCTGCTTGAAAAGGTAGCAGACGCTGTGAAAGCGGCGGGCTGCCCTCCGCTGTTTGCCGAGCCACAGTATGAGAATGCAGCGCTGCAAGCGGTAAGCCAGGAAACCAGTGCGCTGGTATACAGCCTGGATCCGCTGGTTACCGGCGATGGAGCCATTACTGCTTATCAGGATGTGATGCGAGGCAATCTGGCCGTTTTGCAGGAAGCGTTGGGCGAATAAGCATTCTAAAGCCGCGAGGAGGAATTCGTTTCCTCCTCGTTTTTTATAGCCATTCAGGAAACAAAAGGCATTGGAAAAAAACTGTTCTATAAGAAGGAAATCCAGGAGAAACGGCGTATTTTTAAAAGATGCGTCATTTTGCCTTTATTTTTGAAACGGCGCAAAAAAGGGGGATCTTTTTTATGCTTACGGCGGACATGCTTCGGGAAAAAGCGGGCGAGGAAGAATTTGCGCTGGGCAAAGCGCTGTTTCATCGCGCGCTGGTGCGGGAAGCCCGTCGCAACAAAGATGAGGTTGCTTATATTGTTTCCGAGGAAAATACCACCCATGTGGTACGGGTATCAGCCAGCAGTGTCCGCTGCGATTGCGCGGCACGCGCCTGCCGCCACTGCGTTGCCGGGGCGCTGGCTGCCATTGAAAGCGGCGTAATGCAGGAAATGGAAAAGCGCCGAGCGCAGATGGCGGTACCAGCGCTGTTTGAAGCAGTTTCCAGTGCGCTTCCGGAAGCGGACGGCATTCAGCTGTGTCCCGCTTTGTTTTTGACCCGCGAGGGTCTGCGCATTGGGCTGAAAATTGGCGAGGATCGGCTTTATGTGGTTCGCCATATTCCACATTTTCTCCAATGCCGGGAGGATGGCACCGTGCTGCCCTTTGGCAAGGGCTTTGAATATCGGCCGCAATGGATGCGATTTGATGAAAAGCAGACGAAGCTGCTGGACATTTTGGCCGAATACTGTGAAAACCCCGCCGCCCGTACGTTGACCGGCGCGGATGCACGGGTAATGCTGCTGTCGCCGCGCATGGCGGCGCGGGTGATGGAAGCACTGGTAGATCTGCCCTTTACCCTGCAAATTAACGGCGAGGTATACAATCTGCAGGGCATTGAAAGCCACGCGCTGCCTTTGAATTTTCATCTGACCGGCACGCCCATTCGTCTTTCCATCACGTCGGAAATACCGGATCGGCTGATGCCGCTGACCAAGGATTTCCGCTTTGTGCTGGCAGATGGCGCATGCGTTATCACGCCGCCGGAACAGCGGCGACTGCTGGGCACACTTTTGCATTTTTCCTCTGGCCGGGAAGCCAATTTTGCTTTTTCCGCGCAGGATACGCCCCGGGTGATGGGCGAGCTTTTGCCCTTCCTGCTGCGGCTTGGCACAGTCACCATTGATCCCACCCTGGAAAACTGCTTTACTCATCTGCCCCTGGAAGTGAAAATCTATCTGGATAAGGATGGTCAGGATGTAACCGCCCAGGTAGCTTTCCGCTATGGGGAGATCGAGATCGATCCCTTCGTGCCGGAATCCCAGCCCACCGGATCGCTGCTTTTGCGGGATGCGGCGGGAGAGCGGGCTGTGCTGGATGAACTGGCACAGGCCGGATTTCATGTACGCCGGGGAAAGGTTTATCTCAGCGGCGCAGAACGCATTTATGATTTCGTCATGGGCGGTGCCGCCCGACTGACAGAAATGGCAGAAGTGTTCTTCAGCAAGGACTTTAAACGAATCACGCCCCGCAAGCCCCTGTTCAAGGGTGCCATGCGGCTTAAAAACGGCCAGCTAATTCTGGAAATGAGCGATGGCGATACGCCTATTGATGAACTGCTGCCCCTGCTGGAAGCGCTGCGGCGGCGCAAGCGATATTTCCGATTCAAGGATGGAACATTCCTGGATCTAACCGATGCGGAAGAATGGCAGCCGCTGGCAGAAACCGTGGCGGAAGCCGAGGAAAACACCGGGCATCCCGAATTGGCTTCCTGCTGGGCTGCCTATCTGGCCGCGCTGATTCGGGAAAACGGTCTGGATGTTTCCCTGGACGAAGGTGCCGCCAAAGCCGCATCCCTTTCCTTTACTGCCCCGCCCCCGCCTATCAAAACGCTGCGTCCCTATCAGCAGCGGGGCTATGAATGGCTGCTTTCCCTGCATGCCTTAGGCATGGGCGGCATTCTGGCGGACGACATGGGACTGGGCAAAACAGTACAGACCCTTTCCGCGCTTTTATCCGCCGTGGAAAACGCACAGGAACGGATGCCGTCTCTCATTATCGCCCCCACCTCGCTGACCTACAACTGGCTCAACGAATGCGCCAAATTTACGCCGCAGCTCCGGGTGCTGATGCTGTCTGGCAGTCAGGCCGCCCGGGCAGAGCAGATCGAAGCCATTCGCGGAAGCAACGCCCCGGATCTGGTGATCACCAGTTATCCGCTGATTCGGCGTGATATTGGGCTGATGGCGGAAATCCCCTTCCGCTTTGTGGTGCTGGATGAAGCCCAGCAAATCAAAAATGTTCAATCCGTAGGTGCGCATGCAGTAAAGCAACTAACCGCGCAAACCCGCATCGCGCTAACCGGCACACCCATGGAAAACCATGCAGGCGAATTATGGTCCCTGTTTGACTTTGTGCTGCCGGGGTATTTGCCGCGATACACAGATTTCCTGCGTCGCTGGGGCGAAGGCCAGAACGCCGATGATCTGCGTCGGCGCATTCGGCCGTTCCTGATGCGCCGGCTCAAGGGTGATGTACTGGGCGAATTGCCCGAGAAGCTGGAATCGGTGCTCATGGCAGAGTTGCCGCCGGAGCAGCGCCGGGTTTACGACGCCGCGCTTTTGCAAAAGCGAGAGCGGGTGGACGAAATTCTTCGGGAGCGCGGGCTCAACCGGGGACGGGCCGAGGTGCTTTCTGCCATTACGGAATTGCGGCAAATCTGCTGCCATCCCGCCCTTTGTTTGCAGGATTATGCCGGAGTATCGGGCAAGCTGGAGTTGCTGATGGATGTGCTTCCGCCCTCTTTGGCGGCAGGCCGGCGTGCGCTGGTTTTTTCCCAATTCACGTCCATGCTCCATATCATCGAAAAAAGGCTCCAAGAGGAAAATATCCCCTATCTGTATCTGGATGGCGAAACTCCCGCCTCTCAGCGCGTTGATTTAACAAACCGGTTTAACGCCGGGGAAACCAACGTGTTCCTGATTTCTCTTAAGGCAGGCGGCACGGGCCTGAACCTGACCGGAGCAGATCTGGTGATTCATTATGATCCCTGGTGGAACCCCACGGCTGAAGAACAGGCCACTGGCCGCGCCCATCGTATCGGGCAGACCAAGAAGGTGGAAGTACTGCGGCTGGTGGTGCATAATTCCATTGAGGAGCAGGTTTTGCAAATGAGTGATCGCAAACGGCGGCTGTTTGACAAGCTAATCACCCCCGGTGAGGAAATGCCCACCCGTCTGACGGAAAAAGATATTTTGGCGCTATTTGACGGAGCGGCTAAAGCATGATACAATAAAAGGCAACGCAGGCTCAAGCGCCGGCGGAAGAAATTTTGAAAGCAGGTGGACGGCATGCAGCTATCCCAGCCCATGAATCGAAAGCGGCGGATGGTGATTTTTATCGCCCTGGCCGTGGTGGCCGTGCTGATTGTGCTGGTAGCGCTGGGCGTATTCCGGGGCAACCGGCAAGTGGGTGCAGTGCAGCTTCGCTGCGTGTCCACGCAGGATGTGACCCCTTTCGGGGAAAACATTCTGTATTATGATGGCATGACCCTTTTTTGCCTGAACGCCCGGGGGTATGAAAAATGGAGTTATACCTTAGGGGAAAACGCCAGCTTCTCCTGTAGCGATTCTGTAGTGACTGCCTGGACGGGTACGCAGCTGCACATCATCAATCAAAACGGCTATTCCACCTATAATGAAAACCTGGCGGACACGATCCAGTTCGCGCGGGTTGGAAAGAAATATGTGGCAGTGGTGTTGGGCAGCGATGCCAGCCCCTCCCTGATTATCAAGGATATGCAGGGCACTACCGTGGACAGCGAAACAACGGCCTATGAGGATATGATTATCCTGGACCTGGGTTTCTTTGATAACGGCGAATATTTCTGGACTACCTCTTTGGACGTATATGGAACTGTGCCCAACACGATTATGCATACCTTCCGGGTGAACCTGAGCAATTCCGGCGAAATTTCACTGGGCGAAGCGTTGACCTATGCCATTGTTTACGCCGGGAATAAGCTGCACGTAATCAGCACGCAGCAGCTTCGTCTTTATGATTATCGCGGCACCCAGGATACCAGCGGCACGGTGCTGGTTTACGGCTGGCAGCTGGCTGATTCCCAAGTGAACGGTAGCAATGCCATGCTGCTGTTTACGCTGTCCCAGGCCAGCGGAAATACCGAGGACATCAACCAGCTGCGTCTGCTTTCCGGGAAAACTGATAAGCGTTTTACCCTGCCCTCCTCCTGTGTTGGCGCGGCACTGTATAACAAACGGGTTTACGCCTTCTCCGGCGACACCATTTATCGAGCCGATGTGAACGCACAGCGTTTCACTGCCATTAGCCTGCCCGGCGACTTAGCCAGCCGGCAGGTGACAGGTTTCCTGGGCATGCTTTCCGGCGGCGTAGCGCTTCTGTCCTGCGACAGCGATGTTTACGCCGTGACGTTGCCCTAATGTCCGCCCGCAAGCCCATCGGGCTGTATCTGCATGTTCCCTTCTGCGTTCAGAAATGCGCTTATTGCGATTTTGCCTCCTATGCCGGGCGAGAAGCAGATATACCCGCATACATTGCCCGAATGCAGAAAGAAATGCTGGTAAAAAGCCAACAGGATGCGTTCGAGTTGCAGACGCTGTATATCGGCGGCGGAACGCCCTCCCTGCTGCCCGCCCCGCTGATGGAAGAACTGCTGGCCGCAGTGCATCGCTGCTTTCCCTTTGCGCAGGATGCAGAATGCTCCTGTGAATGCAATCCCGGCACGCTCACCAGGCCGTTCTTGGCGGCGCTGCGGCGAGGGGGGATTAACCGCCTGTCTCTGGGAGCACAGGCATCCCAGCCCAAGCTGCTTCAAATGCTGGGCCGAATTCACTCCTGGGAGCAGGTGGAAGAATCCGTTGCGCTCTGCCGAGAAATGGGGTTTCAGAATCTGAATCTGGATCTGATGCTGGGACTGCCCGGACAAAGCGAAGTCATGGTTCAGGAAACGCTGGAACAAGCGCTCTCCCTCTCCCCCACCCATCTTTCCTGCTACGGCCTGATTCTGGAAGAAGGCACGCGGATGAAATCGCAAGTGGATGCGGGAATTTGGCAGCTTCCCGAGGAAGAAACAGAACGGCGGCAATACGAATGCTGCAGGGAGACGCTGTTCGCGCATGGCTTTGAGCAATATGAAATCAGCAATTTTGCGTTACCGGGCTATGCCTGCCGTCACAACGTGGATTGCTGGAAACGCAGGGAATACTTAGGCATTGGCAGCGCCGCCTGCGGGTTTCTGGGCACTGTTCGCTATCAGAATCCGTCCTCCCTGTCCGATTATCTGGCAAAAAAGCCTGCGGAAGAAACTTACCTTTCTCCGGAAGACGAACGATTTGAATCGATGATGCTGGGGCTACGGATGATGGAAGGCGTATCCGAAAAAGAATTTGAGCAGATGCATGGCGTAACCATCGCCCAGGCCTTTGGCTGCGCTCTGCAAAAGCCTCTGCATGAGGGGCTAATCGAATGGAAAAACGGCTTTGTCCGTCTGACCCGCCATGGCATGGATATGCAAAATCGGGTGCTGGTGGAATTATTATAAAAAATACGGAACAATTGGAAGCCGTCAATCGTCTATTATACAGAAGAGCGCATGATTTGGAGGGATCATCATGAAGAAAAACTGGTTCAAATCCATAGCATTGGCCGCCTGTGTCCTTGTGCTATTGCTAAGCCTTTGTTGCCCTGCTCTGGCTTCTTCTTTGCCCATCGGGCAGGGAGCGGAGTATATCCATCTGTCCATAATAGATTATGCTATCGTTTCCGGCACCAGCACGCTGAATCTGCGCGCCGGCCCCGGTAGTGATTATGCCTGGCTTGGCAGCGCCAAGGAGGGCGACTGGGTCGGGATTATCAACGAAGTGAGTAACTGGTATTATGTCCGCCTGCCGGAAAGCGGGCTGTATGGCTACATGAGCAAGAATTTCCTGGATCGCTCTGTGTCCGGCACGGCTTATGATACCGGCGTGGTACAAAACCCCCGCGCCACCCAATTTCTGAATCTTCGTCAGTATCCCAGCTATTCTGCCCCTGTACTGGGCATCTATTATAATGGAGCCCTGTTCCGAATTCTTGCTTCCATGGACGGCTGGTATCAGGTAGAAATCGACGGTCAAATCGGTTATTTCCGGCAGGAGTTCGTGCTGCGCACTGGCAGTTCCAGCGCCGTTTCCTCCGCCTATGTTTCCACCGGCAACAACGGTAAGCTGAATCTGCGCAATGCCCCCACCTACAACGGTTCTTCCGTGCTGGCGCAATATATGAACGGAACTGCCGTGAATGTGCTTTTGCAGGGCAACACGTTTTGGCAGGTTAGCATTGGCGGCGTGATCGGCTATGCTGATTCCAGCTTCCTGCGGATGGGATCCTCCTCTGTCACTCCTACGCCCTCCACGCCTACAACGATTGGCTATGCTATCGTGAACAATCCCCGCTCGACCCAGTATCTGAACCTGCGGGCACAGCCCTCCCTATCCGCGAAGGTGATCGCCCAGTATAAGAATGGCATTCGGCTGGAAGTGGTGGCCCAAGGCGAAACCTGGTGTCAAGTCTATGGCTCTGCCAGCGGCAATTCCGGCTACATCATGACCAAATATCTGAAGCTTTATAACCTGCCCACCACGCCCACCAAGACCGTGCAGAACGGAAACAGCTACGTGAACCTTCGTTCCTCGCCCAGCAAGCAAACGGGCTCTATTTATCAGCGGCTTTCTTCCGGAACTACGGTCACCGTTCTGACCCCCGGCGATGAATGGACGCAGGTACGCTATGGCAACATCACCGGCTATGTCATGACGTATTTCCTGAAATAATCGCATAATTAAAAGCAAGCCCCCGGCCAGGAAACTACGGCCGGGGGTTTTACTTATGTTTGCGCCGGATCTTCTGTTATCCGCCGGTGAATCCATTTGTTGTTTCGAAAACGCATTGGGAAAATCAGCGAACGCACAAACCAATCGCTGAACATGCCCAGCCATACAGCCAGCGGCCCCATATGGAACAGGCGCACTAGCAGAATCGTAACCATCACCCGGCAAAGCCACATGGTCGCAGTAGCCACCAGCATGGAGAAGCGCACGTCTCCCGCCGCCCGCATGCCATAGCCCGGCATAAACGACGGCGGCCACAGAATAGGCTTCACTATGCAGATCAAGCGAGTCAATTGTATAGTCAATTCCGCTGCTTCCGGCTCCATGCCACCCAGCACCGTAATCGGCCCCACCAGCACCGCTTCCAATATGCAAATTAGCAAAATGCCCAATGCACCGTAAAGTGAGAGTTTCTTGATATAGCGCTTGGCCTCGTCAACACGGCCAGCGCCAATACATTGGCCCACGATAGTCATCATGCCCAAGCCAATACCAGAGGGAATACAGCTGGAACAGCCTTCCATCGTCGAGGCCATCGCCTGTGCTGCAATCGCCATGGTAGACATGGTGGAGACAGTAGATTGGATAGCCAGCTTGCCGAATTGGAACATCCCATTTTCCACGCCTGTGGGTACGCCCACAGACAATATCCGGCGAATCATCTGCATATCCGGGCGGATGCGCCCGTAATTGCGCACCACGATGGTTTGTTTGTTGCGGCGCAGAAGACATAGAATAATGATTGCGCTCAGCGCCCGGGAAACCAGGGTGGCCAGTGCAGCACCCGCCGCACCCATGTGCAGCACAAAAATCAGAAAAGCGTTTCCGGCAACGTTTACTAAATTGCAGCCTATGGACACAAGCAGCGGCAGCTTGGAATTACCATCCACCCGAAACAGCGCTGCCCCGGCGTTATTGAGCGCAATAAAGGGATAAGAGAGCGTAGTAATCAAGAAATAGATGCCCGCATTTTCCATAACAGCAGGCTCAATCGCTCCAAAGATCAGATGCAGCAGAGGCCAGCGCAGCGCAACAAAAGCAGCCGCAATGGCCACAGACAGCACCAGCACCGTCAGAATCAGCTGCCCGCCAGCCCGATTGGCTTCTTTTTTCTTGTCTGCGCCCAGATACTGTGCACAGACGATAGTGCCTCCCGTCGCCATGGCAGAAAACACCTGAATGATCATCATGTTAATTGAATCAACTAGTGATACCGCCGAAATGGCGGCCGAGCCAGCGTTGCTGACCATCATAGTATCGGCCGAGCCCATCATGGCGTTGAGCACCTGCTCTGCCATCAGCGGAAGCAGCAGCGCCCAAACTTGCTTCCTGGTAAACATTTTCTGCACACCTCGCTTTCTTATAAATCCCACTAAATAACATTATACACCAGTGTTCGCCTTTCTTCAATTGTAATTTGATGACATGAAGGAGCCATTTCCGCTTTTTTCGCTGTTTTCTCCCCGTCTCCTTTCTTTTTGCATCCAATCGTGGTATACTGGGATGAAACTACGGGATGGGGGCAATTTTATGCGGCAGATCATCTGTTCCACTGGCGCGCTTTTCGGCATACCGAACGGACGGAATTATCGTCTTCTGGCCGATTGCGTGGACAAGCTGCGGTGCGATGGCTACGAATTTATGTTTTACAGTGTCTGGTACGATCAGATCGATCAGGTGGCATCGTTTCTGTCCAACCTGTGCATTCCCATTCCTTTATGGCACTGCGAGAAGCATATCGGCGAAAAGCTGAGCCTGCGTGGCCCCGACGATTGGGCGGAAGCCTTCCGGCAATTCGAGGAAAATTGCCAGCTTGCCGTTTATCTGGGCGCACGGCGGATGGTTCTGCACTTATGGGATGGATTAACCTCCGATCAGCACATAGAGAATAATCTTGAAGCCTATCCCCTGCTTTTAAAGCAGGCGAACAAGCACGGAATTGAATTGATGATCGAAAACGTTGTGTGCAATCACGACGATCCCATGACGCATTGGCGGCAACTGTACCAATTGAATCCGGATGTTCGCCTGACGCTGGACACAAAAATGGCCGCATTTCATCGGCAAATAGATCAACTCTATGAAAAGGAAAACGCCTGGCTTTGGCAAGGCGCAATCCGCCATTTGCATGTAAACGATTATCATGGCGGATACTTGGATTGGCCTTCTCTGCGCACACTTCATATCGGCCAGGGCGATGTGGACTTTGAGAAGTTTTTTGCTTTTCTGCCCACGGTAGGCTATCAGGGGGATTACACTGTGGAAGCTACATCCTTCCTGCCAGACGGCGTGATCCACTGCGACGACTTGAACCGTACCTTTGATTTCATCCGTTCGCACATTTAAAAAAACAAAAATCCGCAGGCAGCGGTTTAAGCCTGCGGATTTATTTTTGAAGAAAAAATGGTTAGGATAGCAGCATCCGGTCGTTTTCCAGTTTATCGCCGCTGGCGGATTCAAACAGCGCCACCAGTTCCTCCCGTCGCAGCCCCTGCTTTTTTTCGCCCTCGATTTCCACAGCGATGCGCCCCTCGTTCATCATTATCAGCTTATTCCCCAGCCGGATAGCATCGCTCATATTATGGGTTACCATCAGCGCTGT
Source organism: uncultured Oscillospiraceae bacterium (assembly GCA_964423675.1). GTDB lineage: Bacteria > Bacillota > Clostridia > Christensenellales > Aristaeellaceae > RUG563. The sequence continues at coordinate 4,467 of CAYRFP010000022.1, read as the reverse complement.
CAGATGATCCTCAGCGATGAGTTTTTGTGTCAGCCGCAGCACTTTTTCTGCCGTCTTGGGATCCAAAGCAGCGGTGTGCTCATCCAGCAGCAAAAGCTTGGGCTTTTTCAGCGTAGCCATGACCAGCGTCAGCGCCTGGCGCTGGCCGCCGGAGAGCAGCCCCACCTTATCGGTCATCCGATCTTCCAGGCCCAACTCCAATTGGCTCAGAATTGCCCGATACTTTTCCCGTTCTGCGTTGCTTACGCCCCATTTCAGCCCACGCGGGCTGCCGCGACGATATGCCAGCGCCAAATTTTCCTCAATATTCATATCAGCCGCCGTGCCCATCATCGGATCCTGAAACACCCGGCCCAGAAATGTCGCGCGCTTATGCTCAGGCAGACGGGTCACATCCTGCCCGTCCAGCATAATATGCCCTTCGTCCACTGGGAATACGCCCGCCACGCTGTTGAGGAGCGTGGATTTTCCCGCGCCGTTTCCGCCGATGACGGTCACAAAATCACCGGCCTTCAGGGATAATTCCACGCCAGACAGGGCAACCTTTTCGTTAATCGTTCCGGGATTAAAGACCTTTTTCAGCCCAGTAATTTGCAGCATGTCAGGCTTTCTCCTTTGCACAGGATTTTTTCAGGGTATGCAACAGCTCTTTTCCCTGGGGCAGCCACAGCGCCAGTGCCACGGTAATCGCAGTAAAAAGCTTCAAATCGTTGCTGGGCATGCCCAACTCCAGCACCAGTGCGATAATCAGGCGGTATACCACTGCGCCCAATGCCAGCGAAATCAGCCGCGACATGAATCCCCGCCGGCCAAAGAGCACTTCGCCAATAATCAGCGAGGCCAGGCCGATCACAATGCTGCCCGTGCCCATCTGCACATCGGCATAATTCTGGCTTTGCGCAATCAGCGCGCCGCTAAGGCCCACCAGCCCGTTACTGAGCATCAGGCCGACGATCTTCATCCAATCCGTATCTACGCCCTGCGCGCGAACCATGCGCTGGTTATTGCCCGTTGCGCGGATGGCAGAGCCCAGTTCCGTTCCGAAAAACCAATAAAGCAGGGCGATCAACGCCGCCACACACAGCGCTCCCACCACAATAATCGATGTGTTTTTATCCAACCCCAGGTCTTCCAGCGGCTGAAACACAGTGGGCATCCGAAGAATGGAGATATTCGGTCGGTCGCCCATTACATGCAGATTGATCGACCACAGCGAAATCATGGTCAGAATCCCGGAAAGAAGAGCCGGAATCTTCAGCTTGGTATGCAAAAGCCCGGTGCATAGCCCTGCCAGGCATCCGGCCAGCAGGGCCAGAAGCGATGCAAGATAGGGGCTGCTGCCCCCCGCGATCATCGTGCAGGCCACTGCCGCTCCCAACGGCAACGACCCTTCCACGGACATATCCGCAATGTCCAGCACACGGAAAGAAATGTATGTTCCGATGGTCATGATCGTCCATAGCAACCCCAGGGATACAGCGCCTAATACTACTTGCATGCTTCTCTTCCATCCTTTTTTGATTGGATCAGCTTGATAGGGAGAACGATGGGGCCGCCCATTTTGCTAAACGAGCAGCCCCTTATTCCGCTTTACTTGCTCATTTCAAAAGCGTAGGGCAGCAGGTCTTCCGGAATTTCCAGACCTAGCTCATCCGCCACGGTCTTGTTAATGGAGTATTCAAAGCCTTCCGTGATAAACTTCACAGGCATCTTAGAAATGTCCGCGCCGCCCAGGATTTCCACAGCCATCAGGCCCGTCTGGTATCCCAGTTCAGAGTAGCTGATGCCCAGCGTTGCCAGCCCGCCAGAATCCACCATGCCGGATTCGCCACAAATCACGGGAACCTTGTTTTCTACCGACACGCCGTATACAATCGGCATGGAGGAAGCAAGCACGTTGTCCGTAGGCAGGTAAATCGCATCGCACATGCCCACGATCTTCTGCACCGCCTGCTGCACATCGTTGGTGTTTGTAAGCGTCACTTCCACATACTTCATGCCCTTTTCTTCAATGGCTTCCTTCGCCATTTTCGCCTGGAGCACGGAGTTCATTTCGCCAGAGGTATACAGCACACCCACCGTTTCGCAATCAGGAACCAGCGTCTTAAGAAGATCAATCTGTGCAGAAACGGGGTTCATATCCGATGTGCCGGAAATGTTCCACCCGGGTTCCTCATTGCTCTTTACCAGCTTGGGCTCTTCATAATCTGTAATCGCCGTGCCCAAAATCGGAATATCCGCAGTTTTTCCGGCCATGGTTGTGGCTGCCGTGGTAGCAATAGCCAATACCAGATCCGCATCCTCCGCTACGAACCGATCTGCAATCGTGGAAAGATTGGATTGGTCGCCCTGGCCATTCTGAATATCCAAAACAATGTTTTCGCCATCAACAAATCCATTATCCTTCAGTGCCTGAATAAAGCCATCCCGGGCAGCGTTCAGCGCCACATGGTCCATCTGCTGGATAATGCCAATAATCGGCTTGTCTTCCGCATAAGCAAGGCCGCAGCAAAGAACCAGCGCCAGAGAAAGAATCATTGCAATCAGCTTTTTCATGGATATACCCTCCTATATAAGGAAAATTCATAACGGCGAAATCGCCGGTTATGGCATTTGCGCTGGCAATGAATTGCTGCCCGCCGCAGAAACAAAAATCCGCCCTCAGCATTTTGCAGAGGGCGGATGAACAAGCATCCGCGGTACCACCTCATGTTCGCCCCGAAAACGGAGCCTCAGCAGGCAACCATCATTGCCCTTCTCTATAACGGGAGAAACCCGGCAAGCGCTACTGAGCTTTCGCTGTTCCCGCTGCGGCTCTCGGGATGTATCGCTTTGCCACGCCCTACCTCGTTCCACCAACCCGAGGCTCTCTGGAAGGGTCGCACCGGCAAGCATTTTTCCCGGTCATCACCTTTGGATGGCATGATTATATTCCTCCTTTTCCCCGGTGTCAAGCCCCCTGAAAACGAAAAAACAATCTGTATACAATTTCTTTTTCTAGCAAAAATGCTCCGTTGCAATGCTGGATGGTCGTGAAACCGTCAATTACAGAATGGTAAAAATCTTGTGTTTTCAAGGGACGGCGAGATGAAAGTCACGCCATTTCCCAGTCCAGAGGGATGAACTCCTGTCCATCGTACTTGATGTGGATGTGCTGTACCCGCTTTCCGCTGGACTTATCCGGAGCATCCGCATAGACGACAGACACCAGTTCCCGCAAAGCGTAGCCGTCCAGTTTCTCAAGCCCCACATGTTGTGTGCCTTCTGGATGAACTTCTCAATAAATCTCTTAGCTGTTCATGTCAAAGATTTACTGTTTCTGTTTTGAAACTGCTGAACCATTCGGCTTCAAAGCCCGTAAACTTCAAGATACAATAATCGGGATCCGTCACGCCTTTTCGATAAAAGCGGTTGAAAAATGGTTTCCAGAAACGGTCTTTTGTAGCCTGATCGGTAAGTACGGCCATATCACCTTTGATTTCAACGCCTTGAAAATTTCTGCCCTTTTCGTAGAAATAAACACACGCCTTTGAATTGTTGCGATAGTGTTTTACCTTTCTCGATGAGGTGTAGGTGGCAAAATAAATATCGTTGCCCTCAATCAGCACAGGTTGTATCAATGCTCTGGTTGCCGGATAACCGTTTTCATCGACAGAGGAAATCAAGGATGTTTTTTGCCTTGCTATAAATTCATAAATTTTCTCTTTGTCCATAATTGTCCACACCATTAGCAATGAAATTTATCGCTATCCTTTGGCTTCCGCCTTGCTTCCATCGCTTCTTTCATAACGTTTTTCCGGTCATAGATAGCAGCCACTTCTTTTTCAATGTCAACAGGCGGATAGTGCAGCCCGCTTTTCAATGCCTGCACCATTTGTTCAGTACGGTTGCGGATCTTATATTCCTTGCCGTCCTTGATGAAGATGTTTCCGGTCTGACCGAAAATGAGCTGGACATTGTGTTCTACACAGGCATCGTGAACTTTTTGAACCCATTCGTAGTGAAGGGGACGTGAGCCCAAATAGTTTTCACCGCCAGCAAGTACCGTTTCGATTTTGCCGGTTGCAAGGTAGGGGGCAATATCCACTTCTCCGATGAAAGGCTTTAAACTGACCCAGCGGTGCTTGGCAGGCAGATCGAGGAGATACGGCATACGCTGCTCGAGACGCTTTTGATTTTCGCAGGATACAGAAAAGGATACATTGTCCCATCCGTCACCCCAATCAGAGGGCAGACAATCCTGAATGCGTTCCGCCCGCTTTGTCAGCAGAGAAAAGGTCACATCGGGACGGCGGCGAATAAAATCCCACGCCTCGCTTCTCCATGCGTCAGATTCCTCCACAAAAAAGTCACTTGCCATACATACACGCACAAAGGAACCGCTGGGCAGCTTCCAATTTCCATCTCTGTCCTTTTTTACAGGCAGATTGAAGTCAGATTTATTTCTGACTACTTCGTTGGTGTCTC
>CAYRFP010000021.1:26546-32455 GCA_964423675.1 uncultured Oscillospiraceae bacterium | reverse complement strand
GGAAGACGACCATCTGATGCAGAAATACTGGCCGGCCAATGTGCATCTGGTGGGCAAGGAAATCGTCCGGTTCCATACCATCTATTGGCCTATCATGCTCCATGCTCTGGGGCTGCCCCTGCCCAAGCAGGTGTTTGCTCATGGCTGGCTGCTGTTTGGAAATGATAAGATGAGCAAGTCCAAGGGCAACGTGGTGTATGCCCAGCCCATCGTAGCCCGCTATGGCGCGGATGCGCTGCGCTATTATCTGCTGCGCGAAATGCCCTTCGGCGCGGACGGCAATTATACCAATTCTGCCTTCCTTACCCGCATGAACGCTGATCTGGCAAACGACCTGGGCAACCTGGTCAGCCGCACGGTGGCGATGATTGAAAAGTATTTCGGCGGCGCTATCCCTGCCTGGACGCAGGACGTGGACCCCGAACTGGACGAGCCCCTGCGCCAGCATTGCCAGGCGTTGCCCTCTCTGGTGGAAGAGCAGATGAATAAGCTGCAATTCTCCCAGGCGCTGGCGGAGATCTGGAAGGTTATCGGCGAATGCAATAAATATATCGATCAGACCCAGCCCTGGATTCTGGGAAAGGATGAGGAAAAGAAGGGCCGGCTGGCCAATGTGATGAATATGCTGGCCGAATGCGTGCGGTTTGCCGCAGTGCTGGTTGGGCCGTTTATGCCCAAGACTCCGGAAAAGATTTATGCGCAGCTGGGCATTGAAAACGATGCGCTGAAGACCTGGGAATCCTTGCAGACCTTCGGCGCGATCCCGGCGGGCACGATGGTGAAAAAAGGAGAAGCGCTGTTCCCCCGCATTGACGTGAAGAAGGAGCTGGAAGCCCTGGACGGCGGCGAGGAGAAGGCCCAAAAGAAGGAAGAAAAGGCGCAAGCCAAGCAGGAAAAGAAGCAGGAGAAGCAGGAAAAGAAAAAGCAGGCGTTGCCCGAGGGTTGCATCGGCTTTGATGATTTCGAAAAGGTGCAGCTGCGGGTGGCTCGAGTGGTGGAATGCCAGCGGGTGGAAAAGAGCGAGAAGCTGCTGCGCTTCCGCCTGTCGCTGGGCACAGAGGAACGCACCGTGCTTTCCGGCGTGGCCAAGTTCCATACTCCCGAGGAACTGGTGGGCAAAAAGCTGATTCTGCTGGCCAATCTGGCGCCCCGGAAGATCATGGGCATCGAATCTCAGGGTATGTTGCTTTCCGCCGTGCATGAAAATGAGGACGGCAGCGAAACCCTGCGCCTCCTTCAGGCTGATCCCATCATGCCTGATGGATCCGAGATTGGCTAAATCGTGTCCTGCGGTTTAATCGCTGCGTTTCAAACGAATTGCATATCCCATAATTCCGGCATGCGAGAAGCTTTTTTCCTGGTGAAGCGCTCGCATGCCTTTGCTTGTTACAATTTCTTTGCAAATGTGTGTGGAAAATAAAAAGGGGTTATGGTATAATGAAGATAAGAATTCGGCGAAAGAGCACGGCTCCAGGACGGATTTTTCCATGGAAAATGAGATGCGGCTGCGGATGATTTCAGGCCGGGAAAAGGAAGAAACAAAGCGAATGGCAGACACGTTGGTGGATGTATTGATTATCGGCGCAGGCCCGGCGGGATGCTCCGCAGCGTTGACGCTGCGCCAGCGGGGCAAAACGGTGCTGCTGGCCCATGCAGGGGAAAGCGCGCTGGAAAAGGCGCGGCAGGTGGATAATTATCCCGGTTTGCCAGCAATGTCGGGCCGGGAAATGATGGCGCGATTTCGCCGCCAGGCGCTGGATGCAGGCGCGGAAATCCGGGAAGGGCTGGTGCAGCGGGTACTTCCCATGGGAAAAACCTTTTCGGCCATGCTGGGGAACGAACTGATTGCCTGCCGGGGCGTGCTGATTGCCACCGGTGCCCCCAAGGCCAAGCCCCTGCCCGGGGAAGTGGAACTGGTGGGTCAGGGCGTTAGCTATTGCGCCACCTGCGATGGTATGTTTTATCGAGGAAAGGAAATCGCCGTGCTGAGCGGATGGCCGGAAGCGGCGCAGGAGGCCAATTTTCTTTCGGAATTGGGGCGAGTGACCTATTATTCCCTGTTGCCGCACGATGCATCGGCTTTGCGGCCCGCCATTGAAAAGGCAGCGGGCAAGCCGCTGGCGCTGGCACGGCAGGGAGACAAGATCCTGCTGACGGCAGGGGCAGAAGCACGCGCCTTTGACGGGGTGTTTATTCTGCGCCCGGCCATGGCCATGGATCAATTGATGCCGGAGATTCAGGCAGAGAACGGGCGAATCATCACCGATGATCAGGGCCGCGCCACGTTGCGCCGGGTCTGCGCCGCCGGGGATGCGGCTGGCATGCCGTATCAGGTTTCCAAGGCCGTGGGCGATGGCTGCAAGGCGGCGCTGAGCCTGGTGCAGATGCTGGACGAAGCGGAAGCATGAAAAAAGCGCCCAAACGGCGCAGAAAGAATTCATTTGTGAACAAACAGGAGGGAAAGCTATGAAGAAGATTGTTGCATGGATGCTGGCGCTTTGCCTGCTGCTGGGCTGCATGCCCGGCGCGCTGGCCGCCCCGGTGCGGGATCGGGCAGGGGAAGAGCCGGAGATCGGGCTGCAAATGCTGGTGAATCTGGCCATGGGTGCTGCGGTGCTGCGGGATGAAAACGTGCTTCAGGCCGGGGAACAGCCCTCGCAGGCGCTGGTGGAAGGCGTGCTGGCGCTGGGAATGTATACCTTGCAGCTGCCCTACAGCGGCGGGGACGAACTGTTTCAGGGCAAGCCCACGCTGACCGATGCGGAGATTTCCGCCCTGTATGCCGGAATTTTTGCTTCCGGGGATTATGTCAGGCCCGCTGAATCCAGCTGTCCCTGCATTGCCCTGACTGCGGATGGTATGACCATGGATCTGAGCGAATTGCAGGAAAACCCCGCCATTGGCGCTTACATTTACGAGACCGCCGAGGATGACGATGGGGTGACGGTGCAGTGCGATCTGTTCACCTATTGGGGCGAGTTTGGCCAGAACGCCGAGGATCTGCCCGAGGAAGCGCTGACCTGGCTTTGCCACGGGGAGGTTTCCCTGTGCTATGATGAGGACGCGCTTTTTGGCTATACGCTGGCGGGCTATTCCCTGTCGGACACCTATGCCGACGGCATGCTCAGCGATTGGCAGACGGCGGAAAACACGGAATATGAATACTCCGTGAATCTGCCCTCCATTTTCGGGCTGGCGGATGAAGCCGCGGCCTGCCGGGTCTGGCAGACGGCGGATGGGGAAACGACCCTGACCATCGAAGTGCTGCCCGGCGGCGTGGCCTATGCGGATGCGCTGGCGGCCTTTATTCAGGAGAATCCGGACGCGTCCATTACGGAGGAAGCGGAATTCTCTCAGGCGCAGTTCCTGGCCCAGCAGCCGGGGAAGATTGTGCTGTGTGTGGTGGCGGACGAGGTGAACTGGCGTTACACCGTGACCCTTTCTTTCCCGGAGGCGCGGCAGGCGGAGTTTGCGCTTTATGCGCAGTTCATCCGCAATTCAATGCAGGTTTGGGGGGCGTCCAATGGCTAAGCGATGGATGATGGGGCTGCTGGCGATCTGCCTGTTATTCAGCTGCGGCTGCGCCCATGGGCAGGAAACTGCGCAGGGGCCGGCGGTGGATCGGCTGGAAGGGGAGGCATATTTCCCTTCCGAGAGCGATTGGACGTATCATTTTGTTTATGCGTATCCGCATTTGGCGGGGGAGGACTATGCGTCCCTGGCGGTAAACGACACTTACGAAATGGCGCTGGACGAGATGCTGCAGTTGGTTCTGCCCATGTTCGCCAATGAGCCGGACATGCTTTTTGACGGGCAGAATGAGGTGCGGCATGATTTTGTGGTCACCTGCAACAACGGCCGGTTCCTGTCCATTTTGCAGCAGCGCAGCCAGACCATGGGCGAGGAAGGGCTGAATCTGTCCCTGGAGCCGCTGGTGTTTGATATGGCGGGGGATTATCTGGGCGAAACGTTGACGCTGCGCGGGCTGGTGATGGTTGGTGATTCCTCGGCGCAGTTGGCCGAAGCGGTGAGCCCGGTGTTATACGCGGAATTCTGCGCCCTGCAGGAGCAGGGCGTGGCGCGGGCAGATGTGGACGAGGAGCAGTTTTATCTGGAGTTTGCCGCAACCCGGGATTTTTATGCGGACGAGGAGGGCAATGCGGTCTTTTTCTTCCAGCCCGCGCTGCTGGCCGAGCCGTCTTTTGATGTGCCTGCCTTCACCTTCTCCCCCAGCGAACTGGAAGCGCTGCTGGCTGAGTCTGCCGACGAATGACCAAGGGGTGAACCCTTGATTTTGTTTAGCAAACATTCGCTGCGAGAATATTGCGGGGCAACGGTCTCCGACGGGCAGGGGAATGATTCCCCCTTCCCTGCAACTCACTTACCCCAGGAACGCATCAATTAGCGCGGAGGCCTGAGCGGCGGGATCGGCGCGCATGTCCAGCCAGTGGATGGAAGGATCCTTCTTGAACCAGGTAACCTGCCGTTTGGCAAACTTCTTGATGGCGTTGCCCAACTCGAAGACCATCTGCTCGTAGGTCATCTCGCCGTCCAGATAGCGGGTTAAATAACGGTATTCCAAGCCCAGCTTCATCAGAAACTCCCGGCTTACGCCCGCGTCCAGAAGCTGCTGCACCTCGTCTACCATCCCCTGCTCCAGTCGCCGGATCAGCCGCTGGTCAATCCGCTGCTTCAGCGTCTCCCGATCCCAGGAAACGCCCAGCTTTAAAACCTCGTATCGCGGCTTCCGCTGCCCCGGATGATAATCATCCGCCGCCAGCCGCTCCAGCGCTCGCATCACGCGATTGCGGTTTTTGGGGTCAATCTCCGTGTTGGGCAGCTTTTCCAGCAGCATCTGGTATAATTCCGGGGTGGTGAACGTCTCTAAATGCGCTCGCAGCGCCAGATCTGGCGCCCGGTCGGAAAGCTGATACCCCTGCGCCACGGCGTCCACATAAAGCCCTGTTCCGCCCACCAGAAAGGGCAGCCGTCCTCGGGCAAGAATATCATCAATGGCGGCATAGGCCAAACGCTGAAAATCCGCCATAGAAAAGAAATCGCCGGGCTGACAAACATCAATCAAATGATGGGGCACGCCCCGCATCTCCTCCGGCGTGATTTTTCCGCTGCCCAGATCCAGCCCCTGAAATACCTGCCGGGAATCGGCGGAAACCACTTCCCCGCCGTATCGCGCGGCCAATTCCACCCCCAGCCCGCTTTTGCCGGAGGCATTGGTGCCCGCGATGACGATCAGCTTGCCCATTGATTTCATCCTTCCATAGAAGGGAACGCCTGCCGAAGCGGACGTTCCCCCTTTTTTGTTTGCTCGTTTTCCGCTGGGTTAGGGATTGACAATGTCTCGCGCAACGAATACGCCACTGGCAGAGGCATGAGACAGAGAATGGGTAATGCCGCTGCCATCGCCGATTACATAGAGACCAGGATATTTGGTCTGCAAATGCTGATTGACGCTGACTTCCATGTTGTAGAATTTCACTTCCACGCCGTAAAGCAGCGTGTCCTCGTTGGCAGTGCCGGGGGCCACCTTGTCCAGGGCGTAGATCATTTCGATGATCCCGTCCAGAATGCGCTTGGGCAGCACCAGGCTCAGATCGCCGGGGGTGGCGCTGAGGGTGGGGGTGACGAAGGAATCCTCAATGCGCTTGTGGGTGGAGCGCTGGCCGCGGATCAGATCGCCAAAGCGCTGCACAATTACGCCGCCGCCCAGCATGTTGCTCAACCGGGCGATGGATTCGCCGTAGCCGTTGGAATCTTTAAACGGCTCAGAGAAATTCTTGGCCACCAGCAGGGCAAAATTGGTGTTCTGGGTTTGCCGGGCCGGGTCTTCGTAGCTGTGGCCGTTGACGGTGATGATGCCGTTGGTGTTTTCATTCACCACCGCGCCCTTG
>CAYRFP010000021.1:0-26536 GCA_964423675.1 uncultured Oscillospiraceae bacterium | reverse complement strand
AGAAGGTGCGCACCTTGTCGCCGTATTTTGAGGTGCGGTAAACGATCTTGCTTTCGTAAAGCTCGTTGGTCAGGTGCGCGAAGATTTCCGCAGGCAGCTCCACTCGCACACCGATATCCACTCGGCTGGACTGGGTGGGGATATCCAGTTCCCGGCAAACCTTCTCCATCCATTTGCTGCCGCTGCGGCCTACAGAAATGATGCACTGCTTGCAGGCGTAGGTGCCCTCCTGCGTGGAGATTTCATAGCCGTCCTCCTTGACCACCACATGCTCCACCGGCGAATCAAAGAAGAAATCTACCTTGGTTTTCAGGTCGTTATACAGGTTTTCCAGCACCACGTAGTTAATGTCCGTGCCCAGATGGCGTACCGACGCATCCAGCAGATGCAGGTCGTTGTGCATGCAGAGGGTTTTGAACTGGGTGCCGGCGGTGGAATAGAGATGGGTTCCCTCTCCGCCGTAGGCCATGTTGATTTCGTCCACGTATTTCATCAGATCCAGCGCCTGCTTCTTGCCGATGTATTCATAAAGCGTGCCGCCGAAATCGTTGGTGATATTGTATTTGCCATCGGAGAAAGCGCCAGCGCCGCCGAAGCCGCTCATGATGGAGCAGCGCTTGCAGCCAATGCAGCTTTTGATTTTGTCTCCATCGATGGGGCATTTGCGTTGGTTCAAGGCATGGCCCGCTTCGAATACGGCGATTTTCAGTTGGGGGTTCAGGCGGATAAGCTCATAGGCGGAAAAGATACCGCCGGGGCCGGCGCCGATGATCAGCACGTCATAGGTCATGGTTTTTCCCTCTCTTTTTTGTTCCGAATAAAGAATGCATTTTGCTTAGCCATGGAGCAGCCAGCACAGCGCGAAGACGGCCGCACCCAGCCCCAGCGCAGCCAGAGCAAATATCCAGCCGGATTTCGGGGACGCGGATTGGGCTTTGGCGGCGGGCGTTTCCAGCAGATTGCGGACTTGCATCTGTGCCGGGAGAAAGGAGGTCTCCGGTGCGGCGGGCGCATTCGTTTGCGCCATCGGCGCAACAAATTCCAAATTAGATGTTCGACCTGAAGAGGACTTTTTCCTGCCTGGCAGGAAAGATGAACGATCGGGCAGCACCAGAAAATTCCGCGCAGGGGAAAGGGAGAGCGGAAACGCGTCTGGCGGCGTGGCCCCGGATGCCTGGGAGAGATACGGGCGAAACCGGTCGTATAGCTGGCGCTCCAGCGGATGGGAAAAGAACGCATTCCGCTGGGTTAAAAGTTCCATCCGCTCTGCGCGTAGCGCTGCGGCCTGGGGCGGAAGCTGGCAGAGCCCGGCGATTTTCCCTGGTGTGTCTGCATGCAGATTCTTGAGGACGCAGGCCGGAGCCAGCAACCGAATGGCGAAAATATCCGCAGCGTAGTCGTCCAGTTCCTGAGGCTCGTTCAGGAGATCGCCTTCATTTTCCCGGCCCTGAAAAGCGTGAACGCCGGAGGAAATGGCATAGGTCGCATGGGACAGAATCAAATGCCCCAGCTCATGGGCCAGAGCAAAGCGGATACGGCTTTCCTCGGTGAGCCCCGGCGCAAGAAAGCCATGCCATTCCCGCCCCAGGCGCAGCGAAACACAGACAGCGTGGCCCATCGCCCGGGCAACCTGCGCATGTAACCGGGGCTCCTTTTTTGGATCCGGGAAGGGATGGAGCGTATAGCCCAGCCCTTGGGCAATGGCGCGCACGTCCACTGGTAGCGCCCGTATCCCGAAGCGCAGCAGCGTTCGCCAGGCCGCGTCCCGTGCGTCCTGATATCTCCGATAGGTGGACATTGCCTTTCCGCTCCCCTTTCCCCTGTTTTTTCTTTTGTTTCATCAGCAAAGGGCGCCCATGAAGGACGCCCTTGCCAATGCGCAATTACTTTACAACAATATTCAAAAGCCGTCCGGGCACGAAAACTACCTTTACGATCTGCTTTTCGTCCACCAGCTGCTGCACAGCCGGAAGCTTGGGCAGCTCTTCCTGGGCGGTTTCCCGGGTGAGAGTCACGGGGATCATCAGTTTTCCGCGCACCTTGCCGTTGATCTGCACCGCAATTTCCACTTCGTCCTTGGTCAGATACTTTTCGTCGTAAGCGGGCCAGGGCTGGTTATACAGCGGCGAGCCAAAACCCTGCGCCTGCCAGATTTCTTCGCAGATATGGGGCGACACGGGGGAGAGCAGCAGCAGCAGGGTCTTCATTTCGCCCCGGGTCACGCTGCCCTTCTGATACATTTCGTTCACCAGTGTCATCATCTGGGCGATGGCTGTGTTAAACTTCATGCGCTCATAATCTTCGGAGACCTTCTTGATGGTCTGGTTAACAGACACGCGCATTTCATCGCTCAGGCCATCGTCCGCCGTGAGGATTTCCTGAAGCCGCCAGACGCGATCCAGGAACTTGCGGCACCCCTTGGCCCCGTTAGTACTCCACGGAATGGCCTGATCAAACGCGCCCATAAACATTTCATACATCCGGAACGCGTCCGCGCCGATTTCGGCGATGGTATCGTCGGGGTTGATCACGTTGCCTCGGCTCTTGCTCATCTTCTCGCCGTTTTCGCCCAGAATCATGCCATGGCTGGTACGCTTCTTATAGGGTTCGGGGGCGGAAACCAGCCCCAGATCATGCAGGAACAGATGCCAGAACCGGGAATAGAGCAGATGCAGGGTGGTATGCTCCATGCCGCCGTTATACCAATCCACCGGCATCCAGTAATCCAGCGCTTCCTTGGAGGCGAATTCCTTGCTGTTATGCGGATCGCAATAGCGCAGGAAATACCAGCTGGAGCCTGCCCACTGGGGCATAGTGTCCGTTTCCCGGCGGGCGTCCGCGCCGCAGCAGGGGCATTTCACGTTGACCCATTCTTCAATCCGGGACAGGGGGCTCTGGCCATCGTCGGTGGGCTCATAATGCTCCACATCGGGCAGCAGCAGGGGCAGGTCTTCTTCCTTCAGGGGCACCATGCCGCATTTGGGGCAATGGATGATCGGAATCGGCTCACCCCAATAGCGCTGGCGGGAAAACACCCAATCCCGCAGCTTGAAATTAACCTTCTTTTCGCCCACGCCTTTTTCGGCCAGGAAGGTGATGATCTTCTTTTTCGCTTCCGCTACGGACAGGCCGTTGAGGAAATCGGAATTCACCAGGGTGCCAGTCTGCACATCGGAGAAGCATTCCTCCTGCACGTCCTTGCCCCCGGCCACCACTTCGATGATGGGCAGGCCAAATTTCTTGGCAAAGGCCCAGTCCCGCTCGTCATGGGCGGGTACGGCCATAATCGCGCCCGTGCCGTAGGACATCAGCACATAATCGCTGACCCAGACGGGGATTTCCTTGCCGTTGATGGGGTTGATCGCCCGGAAGCCTTCGATCTGCACGCCGGTTTTGTCCTTGGCCATTTCGGTGCGCTCAAAATCGCTCTTTTTGGCTGCGGCTTCCCGATAGGCAAGCAGGGCGTCATAATTGGTAATCTGGTCCTTATATTTTTCGATCAGCGGATGCTCGGGGGAAATGACCATATAGGTGGCGCCAAAGAGCGTATCCGGCTGGGTAGTATACACCCGAAGCTTTTCAGGGATGGGCGTAAGCTGGAAATCCACCTCCGCGCCTTCGCTGCGGCCGATCCAGTTGCGCTGCTGGGTTTTCACCCGGTCGATAAAGTCCACGTTCTCCAGCCCATCCAGCAGCTTCTGGGCATAGGCGGTGATGCGGAGCATCCATTGATTCTTTACCTTGCGAACCACCTCGGCCCCGCAGCGCTCGCATTTCCCGTCCACCACTTCTTCGTTGGCCAGGCCGCATTTGCATGAGGGGCACCAGTTGATGGGCATTTCGTTCTTATAGGCCAGGCCCTTTTCATACAGCTTCAGGAAAATCCACTGCGTCCACTTATAATAGTCCGGGTCGGTGGTGTTCACTTCGCGGGAATAATCAAACGCGAAGCCGATCTTTTTCAGCTGCTCGCGGAAATGATCGATATTCTGCTTGGTGACCACGGCGGGATGCACATGGTTTTTGATGGCATAGTTTTCCGTGGGCAGGCCAAAGGCATCGTATCCGATAGGATAGAGCACGTTATACCCTTCCATCCGCCGCTTGCGGGCGATAATGTCCAGGGCGGTATTGCTCCGGGGATGGCCTACGTGCAGCCCCGCGCCCGAGGGATAGGGGAACTCGATCAGGCAATAGTATTTCGGCTTTGTATAATCATCGGTGGCCGCAAAGGCCTTGTGGTCTTCCCAATATTGTTGCCATTTGGGCTCAATCTCGCCCGGCATGTAGGGCGCAATCTGCATGAAAATGCCTCCTTCTCAATCTCGCAGGGGTTCCTTCTATTATAATCGGAATCATAAAATTTGTAAAGGGCAAGCGGGCATGAAAAAGGGGCTGCCGAAAAATCGACAGCCCTGAGTTGGTTAAAAGGTTTTATGCCCCAGGGGATGAAGAAACCGCGACATCTTCATTTTTACACCCTGTTTATCAAAAAGCGGGGCGGATTAAGCTTCGGGCACCAGCAGACCCAGGTTTCCATCCTTGCGCAGATAAAGCACGTTGGTGCGCTCGGTTTCGATATTGACAAAGACGAAGAAGGAATGCCCCAGCAGTTCCATTTGCAGCGCCGCATCCTCAACCGCCATAGGCCGCACGGGGAACGTCTTGGTGCGCACCACGGCGCGTTCGCCAGTGCCGTAAGCGGAGATGTCTTCGATAAATTCCGGGGTCTCCTCCGCATACGCATCTTCCCGCAGCCGTTTTTCCAGCTTGGTGCGATGGCGCAAAATCTGGCGCTCCAGCTTTGCCAGGGCGCTGTCGATGGCCATGAACAGATTATCCTTGCTGGAAGATTCTGCCCGCAGCGTCACGCCGCTCATAGGAACGGTGATTTCACAGATGCGCTCATCCCGCTCCCGTCGCAGACGCACAAACATTTCCGTGTCCGGCTTTAAATAACGCTCCATGGTGGCGGTTTTTTTGGTAATACGGTTGGTAATGCCCGGCGTTACAACCATGTTCTTCGCGGTAATCGTCGTCTTCATAAAAGCAACTCCTCTCATGTTATGCTGGCCGAACCCCGGCCTTTTTCTCCCTCTCTTATGTTTTAAGAAATTCGACGTTCCCCGCCGTTTTCCTGCCGGCTCAACAAAAATTTATAAAAAAATATGCATCCTGTAGGCAGGATGCACAAAAAACAGAAGAGTCCGGGGTACGCTGCTATTTCAGCACCCTGGCAATCGCGTCCTTCAGTTCACGCGCCTTTTGATGGCTCTGGCGCAGAAATTCTGTCGGAGACTCCAGGAAGGATTGATACAGCGTCTGGTTTCCCGCGCGGATCAGCCCCAGCACGGCTCGAAACAGCATCTGCTTTTGCTCCTCCTCCATTTCATTCAGCGCTCGAAGCGCCCGGAGCAGGCTGCCCAGCCCTTCCTCGCTCAGATCCTCTATACGGGCGGCGCCGGTGGCATCCAGCACGTTAAACAGGGCGTTGATAAATCCCCGGCGTTGTTCCTCGTTCAGCGTCCGCAGCCATTCCTTCATGGTTTTGTCAATGATCTGGCTGGAACTGGTGCGCTCCTTCACCCGAACGAACTGCGTGCCCAGCACGTTCCAATGCACACCGTTATGCTGCAAAACCCCGTTCTGATCGCTGCGCACCACCACGTGCGCCTCCCGCCGTTCCAGCAGCATTCCTACCACGGAAGCCTGGGGGATGATGGTGTGGATCCGGGGCAGCATTCGCTGATAATCCTCTCCAGCGGCGAAATGCTCGGTAAAGCCCGGGCCATCGTTGTTAAAAATGGTGTCCACCCGGGCGGCAATATCCGGCCCGCATTTCACCCCGGCATACACCGCTAGGTTTCCGCCCTTGGAATGACCGCCAAGATACAGCCGCCGCCCCTGCAATTGCGGCACCTGCGAAAGATATTCCGCCGCCCGCACCTGAGAGGGTACTGCCTCGGACAGGCTGAGATTGCAGTCCTCCCGCCAGCCAACGAAGGTGCTGTCCGTTCCTCGATAGGCCACATACACCCAGGCACCGGCCAGAATCGTCACGGCAGAAAATTGTTTTTGCTCCAATGGATCGATTTCGTTCACATAGCCGCAAAGCTGCAAATCCCGAAACCGGGGGCAGGCGCTGGCCCGCACGGCCATAACGCCGCCTGTCGTCTGGGCGTTGATGGAATAGGCTCCGGCCGGATCATCGGCCCCGGGATGGGCCAGCAAAAAGGCTTGCGCCGCCTGAGATAGGGAAACGCTGCCTGCTCCGGGTGGGGGCACGGCGCTGTCCCAGTCCGCATAGGAGAGCCAGCTGAGAACCAGATTGTCCACCTCGCACAGGGGGGACTGATCGAAGGTCAAATCGCCGCGCCACGCCAGATAATCATACATATTCGCCATAAAAAACCTCTGAATAGCCCGCAAGGGAACCTATACGGTTCCCTCGCAAAGTTGGTTGATGAAATTATTGGATTTTCACGCCGTACATGCAGGCGTTATCCTTGCTGCAGGTACCGATGACCAGAATATCCTTATACACAGCGGGGGACCCCTGAATTTTTCCGCCCAGATTCAGCGTATTGCGCAGGGAGCCGGTCTGGCCGTCCAGCAGATACAGGTTGCCGCCCTCGTCGCCCTGGATAATCCAAGCCTTGCCAGCCTCGTTGTATACCGCCACGGGGGAGGAAACGGCGTTGCTGTCCATATCGAAGACCCAGGCTACTTCGCCGGAAGCCTTGCGCAGCGCGATGATCCGGCTGCCGCCATCTTCCAGCATATTCACCGTGAACACCACCAGATCATCGATGCTGTTTTCGCCGATGACGGGGCTGGCCTTGCAGCCGGAAAGCTGATCGCTGTTTTTCTGGCATTTAATGTTGTATTCCCAGATGGTTTCGCCGGTCAGGGCGTTCAGCTTGCGGATGGACACATCCTTTTTGCTGCCCAGGCGGGAATAGGCAGTGTTGCCGGTATAGAGGCTGACGGCGCTGTCGCTTTCCATATCCAGCGCGATGGCTGCGTCGGTGTTATCCCCCATATCCGCAGCCCAGACAGTTTTCATCATGTCCGAATCCACGCATTGCAGCAAACCGTGGGTGTCGGCCATATAGATGTATTTGTCATACATGGCCACGCTGCTTTCCACGCTCACCAGCGTTTCCTTTTCTCCATCGCCCTTGGTGCGCAGATAGGTCACGGATTTCTTCACGTCCATGCTGCCCGTGGCGTCGGGATCGTCGGCGTTGGGATAGGTGAATTTGCTGCCCAGATCGATGGTATAGAGCAGACCATTTTCCCCGGCCACCACCATCGCGTCGTTTTCATAGAGGAACAGAGCCGTGCCGTCAAAAGCGCCATTGGTGGAATACTGCTTCTGATCGTCGGATTTGCGGCCGTTGAGCAGGAATTCCTCCTTGCCGTTAATCAGATTAAACACGTGCAGGCCGATAGAACCGGTTTTCCCGCTGGCCAGCTTGGAAATGCCCTGCCCCACGGCGATCAGCGGCCGGCCGTAGGTGTCCACCGAGAGCGAGCCCTTCAGCGGATACCCTACCGAGATGGGATCCCGGGTGGCAGAGCCGTCGGTAAGATCCAGGAAATAGATCTTGCCGTCCTGCGCCCCGAAAATCACCTCGCGCAGTGCCTTGGTGTTTTTCTTTTCCTCATAGAGATTCATCATCTGGCGCACTTCGCTGGTCCATTTCACGATAGCGGGCTGACCCGTCCAGCCCACGCCGTAAAGCGTGCCGTTATCGGCAGTGCGCAGAGAGCCCAGCTCTGTTTTCCAGAGTACGCTCAGGCTTTCTTCCTCCACTTCCACCGTGCCAAAGGCAGCGTTGCGGCGGAAATTGTCGCCCCGGAAGGTAAACACGCCGCCGGCATAATAAGAATATTCATCCGGATTGGGGGCCACATAGCCCTCCTCCCGCTCATAATTCTTCTGGGTTTTCCCGCCGATGAACACAGTGTCCGTCACGTTCATGCTGTCCGCATCCAGGCCGTCTGCCGCCTGCGCCGCCAGACGGGGCATGGGCGTGGCCGTGGGCGCGGCAGTAGGAGCAGCGGTGGGTTCCAGGGTGGGCTCCTGCGTGGGTTCAGCCGTTGGTTCCTGGGTCGGCTCGGGGGTAGGCTCCTGGGTCGGCGCCTGCGTTGCCGGTTCCTGGGTAGGCACTTGGCTGGGCTGTTCCTCCGCGGGCTGTGTTCCGGAGGCAGACCAGGTGGCCAGCTGCAGCTCTATGGACAGCATGGAAGCGTTCTGGCCCTGCGTTTCCAGCGAATCCTCTTCCGCTGCCGGGGGTTCTGTGGGAGCCAGAGCAGCTGGCACATCGGTGGGCTGCGGCAGAGGCGTTTCGGAAACTTCCGGCAGGAACGTGGGATCGGAAACGGCGAGCATCACCCATTCGCCGGAGCGTGACCAGGTTTCCCCATCGGAAAACGCAGCAAACGCCTCGCCCTCAAAGGGCTCGTCAAAAATAGCGGTCAGGCCGAAAAGCTGGGTATCCGTATCGCCGTTATTTACGCGGCTGACCGTGCTGGGGATTTCATGGCCCTCAATATCTTCCAGTCGCACATTTTTTACCGACCTGGACGCCGTAATCTGCATATAAATGCGCTCGCCAGTAGTGCCGGTATTGGTGACGATCTGGAAGGAATTGATTTTCGGCTCCACGGGCAGGATGGTATCCCGCATGCTGAGCACTGCCTGACGCAGCGATTGCTGCGCGCTGGCAAGCGGCCCCAGATCCGGCAGGAAATACAGCGCAGCGCACAGCGCCAAAGCGATGGCCAGCATCACCAGAAGGGCTCGCAGCCAGGGCTTGCCGTTTTCCTCGTCCTCCCAGTCCTCCTCGTCTTCCAGCTGCGCTGTGCGGCGGGCAAAGGCGTGGCCATCATAAGCCGGGCTTTCCGGGGGCTGGCGGCGCACCCACTGGGGCGCTTCCTCCTGCGCGGCAGTATCCTCCCGCCGATCGCTGCGACGGCGGCGAATCGGAGCGGACTCCTCCTGCGGAAGCGTTGTGCGCTTCACCGCCTGTTGAGCCACCCGGTCGGGCTGCTGGTTCAGCCGATCGTTATCATAATATTCATTCACGGATTTTTTTCCTCCTCATGGGTTGCAGTCAATAGGTACAAATCTCCTTCTATAGTATACCAGAAGTCCCGGCTTTTCACAAGGCATAAAGCAGTTTGTTTACAAGCAGGCAAAAAAGAAAGGCCAGCAGATGCCGGCCTTCCTTTATCCTTTTAGGGGATCAAAACTGTTTCAGGGTCTGGGTAATATACCAGTCCGTTCCGTCTGTTTCCAAAATCACGGTGCCCTCGCCGGAATGGGCGTAGGGCAGCTGGCGCTTTTTCATCTGGTTCACGGTATTGGGCGCGTCGCCCTCATAATTGGTGATAATCACAAAGCCGGGATCCACCACATCCAGAAACTCCGTCACCACGCCGGTCAGCCCGTGATGCGGCGCTTTGAGCACATCGGCCTTCAGCATTTCTGCCGGCAGCGTTTCTTGGAATTCCCGCTGCACCAGTCCCGTAATATCCGCGCACAGCAGCGCCGAGGCCTGGCCGAATTCAAGCCGGGTCATGGCCGAATAGCCGTTTTCCGTAATTCCTTTGCTGCTGCGATAGACCCGCAAAGTCACGCCGCCTAGGGTCAGCGTATCGCCATTTGCAATCTGGCGAAAAATCACGCCGGATTTTTCTGCCTGCCGTACCGTCCGCCGCTGAAGCTTATGATCGTAATCTGCCGCAAAAGGAGAGAGAAATTCCTCCGCCGTCACGCCGTAATCCTTCATCAGATAAAATAGCCCGTCGATGTGATCGTCATGGGGATGCGTGCTGTAAAAATACTTCAGGCGCGTCAGCCCCCGGGCCTGCAATGCGTTTGCCAGCTTTTCCCGAAATTTTGCCGCTCCGCCGTCAATCATCATGGCTTCGCCGCCGTTTTCCAGCAGCATGCAATCGCTTTCCCCTGTACGGAACACCGTCAGACGCATCAGATTTCGCTGGCTCCAGTCTGCAGGGACAGGCGTATCCACATACACCTGCGCGCTGGCGGAGGACAGAAGCAGCGCCATCAGCAGCACAGCCAGGGGCCCAAGAATTTTTTTCATCAGGGAAGTTTCCTTTCAGCTTAGAAATGGTCTGCGTCGTTCAGATCCAGCGGCAGGGGCAGCCAATCCCGCAGCAGGGGATCCGTTTCCAGCAGCGCGGAGCAGGGAGAAA
Organism: uncultured Oscillospiraceae bacterium; assembly: GCA_964423675.1. GTDB lineage: Bacteria > Bacillota > Clostridia > Christensenellales > Aristaeellaceae > RUG563. Next base: position 16,306 of record CAYRFP010000021.1, on the reverse strand, counting down.
ACAGCGCTGCTACGGCTTCCAGGGACGAATAAGCTCTATCCGCCGGCTCCGCCGTGGAAGAAACTGTGGCCTGCCCGGCCTTCACTTCCAGGGCAAAGCGCTCCTGGCCGATTTGAATCACCCGCTTGCCTTCCGCCAGGGGCAGATAGCTGGCCTTAAAGCGCAGCAGCGCGCCCAGCACCTTTTCCCAATGGAACACCTGCACCATCATGCAGTCGTTCAGGCCGTAATGCTCACAGACGGAAAGCAGAATTGCAATGCGCCGGCGCTGATAATCCTGCGCCTTGACCGTCACCTTCTCCACGGTTTTCAGCAGCGCCTTGAGAACGGCGGGGAGCGTTTCTTCATCGTTTAGCGCCATTTCCAAAATCGAGGTTCCTCGCATGTGGATATAGCCCGCGATTTTTCCTGCTGGGATTTCCACTGCCAGAATCTCCGCGCTCTCGCAATGCATCCAATCCCAGAATCGTTCCCGGGGCCGCTGGCAGCCAACCGCCTGAGCCTGGGAAAGGGCATAGACGGCGTCCAGCGCCGGATCGGCGGGATCAACGATTTTCCGCAGGGAAACCTGGCTTTCGTCCACGCTGGCCAGCGAATGGCGGGCGTTGGTTCGGGTGACGGTAAAGCGCATGCCAATGCCGCCCTTTTCAAACCCGAAATACTGATACCGCTGGCGCTGGCCGCCCAGGGCCAGCAGATCATAGTCATTTTCCCGGGCGCTTTCCAGCATGGCATGCATGCAGCTCTTCATATGGCCGGCGCCTTTATCATAGGGATGGGCAGACACAGAGCCAACGAATCCCAGCTTCAGCGTTTCCTGCCCCAGCCGCATTTCCAGAGGCAGCAGACCCACCACGCCCCGAATGCGGCCGTTATCCGCCGCCACGAAATGATCCTTGGAGAAGCCGGGCTTTGCATATTCCTTGGCCTGCACCCGTCGGAAATCGTGGGGCTGATGCGCCATGCTGAACACAAGATTGATAAAATCCAGAATTTGCTCTTCTTCCTCAGGCCGAGCCAAACGGTATTCTGCCATGGGTTTGTCCTCCTTTTTGCAGCGGGGAGGGCGGAAAGCTGCGGACGCAGCTTCCATTTTCCCCTGTTAATTCGTCAGTTCGCCTTAGTGATCTTCTGGCCCTGGGGAGTATCCTCGATCGTGTAGCCTGCGGCCTTGATAGCATCCCGCAGTTCGTCGCTGCGCATCCAGTTCTTTTCCTTCCGGGCCGCTGCGCGTTCATCGGCCATGCGCTGGATTTCCTCGGGCAGCCCGTCTTCCTGTTTCTTGGCCAGCAGCCCCAGCACATCGCACAGCTCCAGCAGCGTATGTAGCGTCTTTTGCACGGCATCCCGGCTGCTTTCGCCGTTCAGCCCCACATTGGCTTCCCGTACGATTTCAAACAGCGCGCCCAGGGCATCGGCGGTGTTCAGGTCGTCATCCATGGCGGAATCGAACCGGTTCGCTGCCTCTTTCACTCGGGCCAGCAGCTGCTCCTCCGCAACGGTCAGGGGCTTTTCCTGGGCATTCTTGAGCAGGAAGGCCATGTTGTCCCGGGCGGTATACAGCCGCTGCAGCGAGGCGTGGGCCTGGGCGATCAGATCCCGGCTGAAATTGACGGGGCTGCGATACTGCGCCGAAAGCATGAACATGCGCACATCCTCGGCTTCGTATTCCTTCAGAATATCCCGCACGGTAAAGAAATTCCCGGCGGATTTGCTCATTTTTTCGTTGTCCACGTTGATAAACCCATTGTGCATCCAATAATGGGCGAAGGGTTTACCTGTGGCGCATTCGCTCTGGGCTACTTCGTTTTCATGATGGGGAAACAGCAGATCCTTGCCGCCGCAATGGATATCAAAGGTTTCGCCCAGATATTTCATGCTCATGGCAGAGCATTCAATATGCCAGCCGGGACGGCCCTTGCCCCAGGGCGAATCCCAGGCGGGTTCGCCGGGCTTTTGCGCCTTCCACAGGGCGAAGTCCGCCGGATTGCGCTTGCCGTCGTCCACGTCAATCCGTGCGCCGGCTTCCAGATCGTCCAGGTTCTGGCCGGACAGCTTGCCATAGCCCGCGTCTTTCTTTGTATCGAAATACACATCGCCGTTCACTTCGTAGGCGTAGCCCTTATCCTGCAAGGTTTTCACCAGCTGGATAATATCGCCCATATGCTCCGTGGCCCGGGGATGGATGGTGGCAGGGCGGATGCCCAGGGCGGACGCATCCTTGAAATACTCCTGAATGAACCGATCGCCCAGTTCCTTGACGGTGATGCCCTCCTCGTTGGCCCGGCGAATCATTTTATCATCGATATCCGTGAAGTTCTGCACGAAGGTCACGTCATAGCCCCGATGCGCCAGATATCGCCGCAGCACGTCAAACACGATAAACGGCCGGGCATTGCCTACATGGAAATAGTTATACACCGTGGGGCCGCAGCAATAGATCGTGGCTTTTCCGGGCTGCAGGGGCACGAATTCTTCCTTCTTGCGGGTTTGGCTGTTGTAAATAAACATTTTAAGGATCCTCCTTTATTTTTTCCTGTTCATTGGTTATCGCATGATTGGCGGCGGCCTGCTCCCGGCCTGGACAATCCGAAACCGGGCAGCCATCGCAGCCCAGCCGCACCGCATGGCCGGACAGTGCTTGCTCCAGCTGCAAAAGCCGCTTGTATACTGCCTGAATTTTATCCAGCATGGGGTCGGGCAAATCCCCGTGGTTCAAATCGATCTCCAGCCGGCCACCGGGGCCCCGAACAATGCGCCCCGGATTGCCCACCACCGTGCATTGATCCGGAACATCCTTGAGCACAATGGCTCCTGCGCCTACCTTTACATGATTGCCCAGGCTGATGGGCCCCAGCACCTTGGCCCCTGCGCCCACTACCACATCATCGCCCAGGGTGGGATGGCGCTTTCCGGTATCCTTGCCGGTGCCGCCCAGGGTTACGCCCTGATAGAGGGTCACATCCTTACCCAGCACCGCAGTTTCGCCGATGACCACGCCGGCCCCATGATCGATAAACAACCCATCACCGATCACGGCCCCGGGATGAATATCGATGCCGGTCAGCCGCTTGGTGCGGGCGCTGATCAGCCGCGCCCAGAAGAAATGGCCCCGTTCATAGGCCCGGTGTGCCCGGCGATGGCGGCGCACCGCCCGAAACCCCGGATAACAGAAGAACACCTCAGCCCGGCTGTGCACTGCCGGATCTCGGGCCAAAACAGCGTCCAAATCCCGTTTCAGGGTGTCGAACATGGCTTCGCTCCTTTCCTCTGCTCCATCAAAAAACGCGCTGCTTCCCTTCAGAGAAACAGCGCGCTGCTTTTCATCCACTCTTACTTTGCCCTAGATTTTCGCCTTAACGCGGCGCAGACGGCGAAGGATAATCGTTGCCTTTCCCCTTCGCGGCTCCCGGGGGCACTGCCGTGGGACAATGAAGCGCGCTTGCAGCCCATGACGCGCTCTCTCTTGCATTGCCGGTTCCGGTTTTTTCCCCGTTCCCTGCCTTCTTTTATTATATGCGCCCCGGCGCAAAAAGTCAACACGGGGCGGCGCGGTTCCTTTAACCTTCCGCCGCTTTCAGGTTTGCTTCCAGCTTTTCCAGGAGGGAAACGGCGGCGGGCAGCAGCGCGTTCAGCGGCGTTTTGGGATCCCGCAGTAAAATTGCCGGTTCCTTGGCCGCGGAAAGCAGCAGGCGCTTATCTGTTTTTTCCAGGGCGGCATACAGCCGGATGGGATCCGGCGCTGCGCCCTCATGCAATTTCAGCACCAGCGCCCCTGCCACATAGTTCACCCGGCTAATGCCCAGCCGCCCGCAGACGCCCCGGAGATGGGCGATCTCGATCAGATGCAGCACAGGCTCGGGAATATCTCCGAACCGGTCGATTAATTCTTCGATCACGTCCTCCCGGTCTTCCCGGGTTTTAATCAGGGAAATGCGTTTAAACACTTCCATCCGATGGGCCTCGCCCCGAACGTATTCGCCCGGCAGATAGGCATCGATTTTCAGTTCCACCCGGGTTTCCACTTGGAAGGGCACCGGCTCGCCCTGAGCGCCTCTGGCCTCCCGCACGGCCTCCTCAATCAGCCGGCAATACATGTCGTAGCCCACCGAGGCTACATTTCCGCTTTGCTCCGGGCCGAAGATATTACCCGAGCCGCGAATCTCCAAATCTCGCATGGCAATGCGGAAACCGGAGCCGAAGGCCGTGAATTCCCGGATGGCGTTCAGGCGCTTCTGGGCTGTTTCGGAAAGCATTTTGTCGGGGCGGACGGTGAAATACGCGTAGGCCACCCGATTGGATCGCCCCACCCGCCCCCGCAGCTGATACAATTGGCTCAGGCCGAAACGATCCGCATCGAAGATAATGATGGTGTTGGCCCGGGAAACATCCAGGCCGTTTTCGATAATGGTGGAGCATAGCAGTACGTCGAACTTGCCCTCGAAGAAATCCAGCATCACATCTTCCAGTGCCGATTCCTTCATCTGCCCATGGCCCACGCCGATGCGTGCCTCTGGTACCAGCGCGCGCAGCCGGGCGGCGAACGCATCAATGTTCCGCACCTGGTTATATAGGAAATATACCTGCCCTTCCCGGGCCAGTTCCCGCAAAATCGCGTCCCGGATCACTGCGTCATTGTAATCCAGCACATATGTCTGCACCGGATAGCGCTCCTCCGGCGGGGTCTGCAAAAGGCTCATATCCCGCACGCCTACCATGCTCATATGCAGCGTTCGGGGGATGGGCGTGGCGGACAGGGTGAGCACGTCCACCTGCTTTTTCAGATTTTTAATCGCTTCCTTATGCGCCACGCCGAAGCGTTGCTCCTCATCCACGATCAAGAGCCCCAGATCCTTAAATGTCACATCCTTGGACAGCAGCCGATGGGTGCCCACCAGAATATCCACCTTGCCCTCTCGCACCTTGGCAATGGTTTCTTTTTGCAGCTTCGGCCCGCGGAATCGGGACAGCACATCGATTTCCACCGGATAATCCTGGAACCGGCGGAGCATCGTGTAATAATGCTGCTGAGCCAGGATGGTGGTGGGCGCCAGCAGCGCCACCTGCTTGCCGTCCATCACGGCTTTCATCGCCGCCCGCAGCGCCACCTCTGTTTTCCCGTAGCCCACATCCCCGCAGACCAGCCGATCCATGTTTGTGGGCGCTTCCATATCCCGGGTGATATCAGCCACGGCCTTTTCCTGGTCGGGCGTTAATTCGTAGGGGAATGCGTCCTCAAACTGGCGTTCCCAGGGCGAGATGGGCGCAAAGGCATGGCCGGGGGTGGATTGGCGGGTCGCATACAGCGCCACCAGATCAAAGGCCAGCTTTTTCAGCCCGGCCTTTACCTTCTTTTTCTGCCTGTCCCATTCCCCGCCGTTCAGGGAATTCAGCGGTGGGGGATTATCCTGGCTGCCAATAAATTTCTGCACTCGGTCAAACTGATCCGTGGGCACGTATAGCTTGTCGTTGCCCTGATACTGAATCAGCAGATAATCCCGATAGGTGCCCTCGCTTTGCAGCCGTACCGTTCCCCGGAAGATGCCCACGCCGTGGGCTTCATGAACCACATAGTCCCCTTCCTTTAGATCAGTAAAGGCTTCAATGCGTTCGCCGGCAGATTTCCGGGTTCGGGTTTTGCGATAGCCCGAGCCGAACAAATCACTATCGGCGATCACGGCCAGCGGAAAATCTCGCAGGGTAAAGCCGCGGCTCAGCGTCAGCGGCCAAATCGCCGCCTGTCCTGCCGCCAGTTCGCCCTCCTCGCCGGGCACCTGGCAGCCCAGCTCGTTCAGCGCCGTTTGCAGCCGGCGGCTTCGGGCTTCGCCCCCGGCCATCAGCAGCGTCAGCCGTCCTTCCTGTTCCCAGGCGGTTAAATCGCCGGCCAATTCCTTAAACCGGGACACATATTTGGGCGCGTTCAGCCCGGCAAACTGATACAGCCGATCTGGCTTCATCCCATCCATGCTCCGGAGGAAATCCTGCATAGTCACCACCGTATGCCCCTGCAGCGCTTCCACAGCCTCCGCAAAGGAGCGCAGCAGCAGCCCCTGCTCCGGCACCGCCTCCTGCCGCTCCAGCGCCAGCTTAAAATCCTCCTGGAATCCGCCCACGCGGTCATCGCAGCGGATCCGAATCCGCTCCGGCTCGTCCAGAAGAATAATGGGGTTTTCCAAATAATCCCAGATCCAGGCGCAAGGCAGCGCCAGCGCCCCGGCCCAAAGAGCCAACGCCGGGGGTTGCATGCCTGCTTCCAATTGATCCGCATCCTGCAAGAGCCGGGAAACCCCAGTATCATGAACGCGGAACAGCGGCGTTTTGGGCTCCTGCGGCGCATCCGGCGCGTTCTCTTCCTCATCGGGCAGCGGCGGCAGATCAGCAGCCAGAGGCGAATCGGGCAGACGGCTCATCTGGGCGCGGATCAGGGAGCGCATGGTTTCTGCGTTTTCCGGTGCTATCAGCCATTCCACCGCCGGGAAAAACACTGCTTCGTTCATGCGATCCAGGCTGCGCTGGGAGATCGGGTCAAAGGCGCGGATGGAATCCACCTCGTCATCAAAAAACTCGATGCGGGTTGCGCCGGTCTCGGCGGGGGAGAAAGCGTCCACGATGGCGCCGCGCAGAGCACACTGGCCCTTGCCTTCCACCATATCCACCCGTTCATACCCCATCCGAACCAGCTGGGCGATCAGCGCGCCGGGATCCATCTGGTCGCCCACCTTCAGCTGCACTGCAAACCGCGCGTATTCGGCGGGGGGGAGCATCCGGGTCAGCAGTGCGTCTGCCGGGGCACAGAGCACCCGGGTTTCGCCATTCCGGGCGCGCTGGAGCACGCTCAGGCGCTGGAAGGCATTTTCCCGGCTGGCCACACCCCGGGTGAAATGGATTTCCGGCGCGGGCAGCAACGCAGCGCTGCCGCCGAGCCAGGCGGCGCAATCATCGGCGGCGCGCATAGCGGCTTCGGCGGAGGGGGCCAGATAGAGTACCGGCCGACCGGTCTGGCAGGCGAGCGCAGCGGCATAGAACGCGCGCTGGCCCTCGGCCATATCATACAGCGCGGTCACGCCGTTTTCAGGCGCGGCAAAAGCCTCCCGAAAAGCTGGGGAGGCCGCAAGAAAATCCAGAATTTTATTCAGCATGGCGTTTATTATAGCGGTTCATCGTCAGGTCGATACCGTGCTCCGCCCAGCACAGCGCCGCATCCGCGGCCAGCATATAGGCGTCGAAGGCGGTCTGACGCGCAGCGGCGTCCTGGAATTTGCCCAGCACCCAATCCGCCAGATCCCACTGGGGCGGCGGCGCGCCCATCCCTACCCGAACCCGGGGGAAATTGCCCGTGCCGGTACACTGCACAATATGCCGCAGCCCATTATGCGTGCCAGCGCCGCCCTTGCTCCGAATGCGAACCTGGCCAAACGGCAGGTCAATATCGTCCACAATCAGCAGCATTTCCTGGGGATCAAGTTTATACCAGTTCAGCGCCTCTGATACTGTCAGGCCGCTGAGGTTCATAAACGTTTGGGGCTTAATCAGTGCAATCTTCTGTCCGCCGATCATTCCTTCCCCAATCAGTGCCTGGCATTTCATTTTCTTGACCGGGATATCCAGCTTCTGCGACAGGATATCGATGGTATCGAACCCTGCGTTATGCCGCGTATGGCTATATTTTTCGCCTGGATTGCCCAGGCCGACAATTGCTAACATATCTACTCCTTATGAAACGGGAACGTGGGGGAACGAACGGGGCTACGCGCCCCGCACTACCGCCAGAGATTTCATCTCTGGACTCGGCTCACAATTTTGCTTGGACGAATCGAATCGGCTATTCTCTGTGTGAAAACAAGAGAAACGAAGTTATGGCAGCATTCCGCGGCAGCGCCTGAGCGCTGTCAGCGAATCCAGTCTGCGGGGCGAACGCGGAGCGGTTCGCCGTTGCGCATGTCGGAAAGCAGCATAAGCGATTTTTCGCCTTCAATCAGGCGCTTCTTGGGCTGCTCCAGCGCCAGCACAAAGCAAATGCCGGCCACGTCCACGGAAAATTCCTTCATCAGCGCCATCATGCCCATTGCCGTGCCGCCGCCGCGCATGAAATCATCCACGATCAGCGCCCGCTGCCCTTCCTTGACCGCGCGGCGGGAAAGTGCCATCGTTTCAATTCCGCCGGAGCCGGATACGTAGGAAATGTTGACCGCGCTACCCTCATATACCTTGCTCGCCCGGCGCGCAATAATCAGCGGAACTCGCAGCGCCTGCGCCGTCATCAGCGCCACTGGAATACCCTTGGTTTCCATGGTCAGAACAAAGTCCGCCCCGGCGTCATAGTATTCCCCGGCGATAAGATTGCCCATCCCCTGGGCCAAATCCGGCATGGACAGAATATCCGAAAAATAAAGATAGCCGCCGGGCAAAATCCGCTCTGGCTCCATCAGCCGCTGGCAAATGCCCTCCAGAAACGGCCGCGCCGAGGCGCCAATGCCAATCGGCCGATACCGCACACCCCCAGCCGCGCCGGCCACGGTCTCCAGCTTCCCTAAATGAAACTGCGAGAATGTCTCTTCTAAAATCGCCACGTCCTCGCTGACGGTGGACTTGGCTGTGGAAAATAAATCGCAAAAATGCGAGAGCGTGAAAATGCGGTTGGGCGAAGCAGTCAGTATCTGTGTCATGGCTGCTAACCGCTCATTCCGCTTGATCTTCTCCATGGCTTGGGTCATCCTTTCCCACCGTAAAAATTCCAATTTTATTATATCACAAAAAAGCGAATATTAAAAGGTCTTTTGAAAAATAATGTTCGTGATTTTGAAGAAAATGAGCAAATTGCGCCCTCTCTACTTAGGGAAGCTTCGCAGAAAACGGAAAAGGAGAGTCCCCCTCTGCGGCATTTCCTGCGCTGGATGAAAAAACGGAACTTCGAAAGAAGTTCCGCTCTGAATGCCGGGGATAATATCCTTTTGTTTTTCCTATGCCCTTTTATTCCTTTATTTCAATCTGTACGGCCTTCATAGCGTTCAGGGCAGTCCGGTGGCTTTCCTCGGTCACGCCAGCGCAGCAGGCGCTGTCCACCATGATCCGGGCTTCAGGAAAGGCGGATTTCAGAAGCATGGCGTTGGAAATAACGCAGATATCCGTGCATAACCCGCACAGCTCGATTTCTTCAACGGCCTGGCCGGAGGCGCGCAGCAACTGGGGCAGATCCACGCTGCCAAACGTGATCTTATCCACCACCTGCTGAGCAAAGGGCAGAAGTTCTTTGCAAATCTGCCAGCCTGGGGTTTCCTTGATGCAATGCATCACCGGGAGCTTGCGGCCCTCCTGGGTTTGCAGATAATCCGCGCCGTGGGTGTCTCTTGTAAAAATCACAGCACCATCAAAGGCCGCCACCTTGCTCACAACCTGGGGCACAATGGCTGCTGCCTGCGCGCTGCCCAGACTGCCGGAAATGAAATCGTTTTGCATATCGACCACGATCAAATACTTCATAGCGGATTCTCCTTGAAAGGTTCGTTTTATAGAATGCATAACAGAATCATTATAGAGCGAAATCGGCGATAATTCAAGAGGGCGCAGTTTGCTGGGGATATGTTCATTTTGCCGCTTTGTTTCTATATTGGGGATTGAATCCATCGACCTGAATGGTTTTCATCATGGCTTTAAAGGTTTCTGTGTCAAAGCGATCCCCCATACAGAAAACCTCATAATCTACGCCAAGATAGGAGAGGAACAGGCCGGTTTCCTGATAGCCATTTCGCAGATAAAAGTTGCGTCGTTTTTCCCGCTGCGCCTTATTGGGGGTGGAAGCATCCAGCATTTCGAAATCTACAATATGGGTTTTGTCCGGGTAGTTTGCCTTCAATGTTTCAATGGCCTGGCTGCCGTATCCCTTGCCGCGGTTTTCTCCATCAATGGCGAGGAAGAACAGGTATGCCAGATTCTCATAGGTCAGTACCACCATAAAGCCCACAAAGGTATCTTCGTCCAGCAGTGCAAGAAAATCAAAGTTATCGGCCCGTGCCATTTTGACCAGCTCGGTTGGCGCAAGGTATTCCTCCGGTGGGAACGCTTCTTTGGCAAGGGCGTTTACTTGATTCCAAAATCGGCTTTCCTGCGTGATCTGTTCGATGTTTAAGCGCATAAAAACCTACCTCCATAAGGAAAAAGTATCGAAGAAAAGCATGCGAGAATCAATGGGCATTATAATAACTGCACCTTATAAAGTCAATAAAAAACGGTTAAACTACATTTGTGTCATTGACAAGGAGCGCAAACAGCAATACAATATGGTTGAAACAATTGTTTCATTGTAAGCGAAGCTGCCTGTGGGCGGCTTTTTAAAAGGTTTTGAGTTAGAGATAACTAACCAAAGCAAAACTGTCAAATCATTAGGAGGAAAACACGATGAATCTTTCAGTGATCTTCATTGAAATTGCCGTGCTGCTGGCTGTCTTCACTGTGTTGGTATTCGGGATGCTGCTGATGAACCCATTGACCTTTATCAGCGACTATCCGCCGGAAATTCAGGCGGAATACTACCGTTCCCAGCACAAGGCGGCGACAAAAGCAAAGTTTACCAAGCTGATGCGCATCAAAAAACGTGTGGCAGTGATTGTGTTTCTATTTGCATTTGCATGGCTGCTGCATCTGGCAGGTGCAGAAAACTTCTGGCAAGGTGTGGGGCTTTCCTGGTTTTATATGCTCTGCGTCTTTGCCTGGGACACCTTCTTTCTGGATTGGGTACTGTTTGCCAATATCAAGCGAGTTAGGCTTCCGGGAACGGAGCACATGGAGAAGGAATATCATCAAAAGTGGTTTCATGTAAAGGTTTGCCTGCCTGTGATCCCTTTTGCAATTTTGATGGGCTTTATCTGCAGCGGCCTGATGCTTGCGATTTGGTAAGGAGGCACAGATATGAAAATGATCGTAGTCGTTGCGTTCTGCCTCCTTTATTGGTTCTGCTGTTTTCTCGGCACGGGTACGGACAGGAAAAATCTCGCCGGACTGCATTCCTATCCCGATGCCGTTCAACAGACAGTGCGGGAGCACTCCGCGCCTGGTAGAACTGTACCGCCGGAAAAGTCTCTGCTGACTATCTTGCTGGGAAATCTGATTCTTTTTACCGCTGTATTTTCTGTTCTGGGACTGGTGCTGAAAAGCGTTCTTGGCTTGAACGACTTTCGGGCGGCGTTTTGGTTCTTTCTTGTGCTGGGCGAAGGACTGGGGCTGTTTGATCTGTTGGTTATCGACCTGCTGTGGTGGCGGACCACGAAACGCATCCGCTTTTCCTTCCTGCCGGAGAAGCGACACTATCAGGATGCAAGCAAGCATATCAGCTCCTTCCTTCGGGGTATCCCGCTGTTTGCGGTGGTGGCGATGCTCAGCGCCGGGATCGTGACGATAATCGGATCATAGGAACTGCAGCTGCCGTGGCGGCATGATCCAAGTTGATTCGTTGCGGCATTCTTTTTTGCCCTATTTCGTGATGGCAAATATCATTGCCGATCTGCTGGGCGGATGCCGGGACATGAACATTTACTTCACCACCCTTTCTCACAAGGCGACCTTCGCCGTGCTGGGAAATATCCGCAAGCGGGTATGCGAGAAGATGATCCGTGTGCCGTTGGGCACGGTGCTGGATATGCCGTCTGGTTCTATAAAAAATGTGCTGGTAGAGCGTATCGACAGCATTGAGACCGCGATGGCCCACATTATTTCAAAATTTACATCAAATCTGCTGGTGCCCATCGCACTGCTGGTGTATCTGTTTGCGCTGGACAGCGCAGGCAGCTACTCGGCCATGCTGCGGAGCATTGATCTGTCTGTGAGCAAAGCCCAGTCTGTTCTGGATATGCCCACCATGGATATTGACGGGAAGAATATCATGCCTGCAAGCTACGACATTGACGTAGACAATGTGGAGTTCTTCTACGACAAGCGCAGGATCATCGATAGCGTGTCCGTGCATATTCCCCAGAAAACCACCACCATCGTCGGCCCCTCTGGCGGCGGCTTGGTTTGTTTCTTGCGCTATCGACAGTCAATGTCCGAACGGCGCTTTTTTTGAAGGATACGTTATATTTTGTTTGGTACCTTGACAAAAAAATGTGACTCGCCTTATAATTGCCAAGGTACCTAACAAAAATGCGACGGGCGGGAGATTGATTTTCATGAAGGAACAGTATAAATCTTTAGACCAGAACAACAAGCTGATCTGGAATTTCCGGGATATCGGGCATACCATGCGTCAGATCTCCGAAGGGCGGGGCAGTCAGAAGAGAATTTTGATCCTTTTGCGGGAAACGGCAGGGATGACCCAGAAGGAGCTGACGGCGCGCCTTGGCGTGCAGCCCGGCTCCGCCAGCGAGGTTCTCAACAAGCTGGAGCAGGCAGGACTGATTGCCAGAACTCCCAGCGAAGCTGACCACAGAACCATGAATATTCGCTTAACACCGGATGGAGAAGCGCTTGCGAAGGAGGCCAGCGCCAAGCGGGCGGAGCGCCACGAGCAGATGTTCTCTGTGCTTTGTGATGAAGAAAAAGATACCCTGATCGCGCTGCTGGAAAGAGTCAATGCCCACTGGGATCAGGTCTATCGGCATCCGGACGGTGAATGAAATGTGGAAGTACATCAAACGATACCTGCCTTATGGGATTCTCGCGGCCCTGTTTATGGTAGGAGAGGTACTGATGGATCTGCTTCAGCCGGAGATCATGAGTAAGATCGTGGACGATGGTGGTTTGGGCGTCAACTCCGGCGGCGTGGGGGATATGGGACTGATCTGGACGCTGGGACTAAAGATGATTCTTCTGGTCTTATTCGGCGGTCTGTGCGGCTCACTGAACAACGCCTTCGTTCACATGACCGGGCAGAATGTGGGGAATGAAATCCGGAAGGACGCCTTCTGCAACCTGATGACCTTCTCCTTCCCGCAGGTGGACCGTTTTGGAACGGGTTCTTTGGTGACCCGCGTGACCAACGACATCACACAGGTGCAGAATCTGGTTTCCCAATTTGTCCGGGGAATGATCCGCACCGGGATGCTGATGTTTGGCAGCATCTTCTTTCTGTTTCGGCTGAATACGCGCTTCGGAGTCATCGTTTTGTGCGCGCTCCCGCTGATCGTGGGCTGTCTGGCGTTCTGCCTGTCCAAGGCAAATCCGCTGTTTTCCGGATTGCAGGCGCAGCTGGATCGGATCAACGCCATCATGCAGGAGGATATTTCCGGCATCCGCATCATCAAGGCCTGCATCCGGGAGAGCTATGAAAAGCTGCGCTTCGGAAAGGCCAACGGCGATCTGATCCGCACGCAATTACAGGTGCTCACCATTCTCGCCTTTATGAATCCTGTCATCAATGCGCTGATCTATATCGTGGTAGCGCTGATCCTGCGGGCAGGAGCGGTCGAGGTCGCTGCCGGTGTGACCACGCCCGGCAGCATTATGGCAGCCATCACCTATACCACCCAGCTCCTCAACGGCATCATGGGCCTGACCATGCTGTTTCAGAACATTTCCAGAGGTTTTGCCTCATGGAGGCGCGTCAAGGAGATTCTTCAAACGGAGCCGGAGCTTCGGGACGGCACCTTTGACGCTCAGACCGCCCTGCACGGGAAAATCGAATTCCGCGACGTTTCCTTTTCCTATCCCGGCAGCGACCGGATGGTTCTCAGGCATATCAATCTTACCATTCATCCGGGGGAAACAGTTGCCGTGATGGGCGCTACCGGCTGCGGAAAGTCCTCCCTTGTCCAGCTGATTCCCCGGTTTTATGACGCCACAGAGGGCAGCGTTCTGGTAGATGACGTGGATGTGCGGGAATACGATCTTCAAGCCCTGCGCGGAAAAATCTCCGTTGCGCTGCAAAAGGCCGAGTTGTTTCATCAGACTATCGGCCAAAATATTGCGTGGGGCAGGGAGAATGCGGATAGCGAAGCTATCCATGCGGCAGCCGCGATTTCTCAGGCAGAGGAATTCATCGCCAAAGCGCCCGATGGTTATGAAACCTTGGTGGCTGAACGGGGCGCCAGCCTTTCCGGCGGCCAAAAGCAGCGCGTTTCCATCGCCCGAGCCGTTGTAAAACAGGGAGAAATTCTGATTTTTGACGATGCGACCAGCGCATTGGACTTGAAAACAGAAGCGAACCTGTATGCAGCCTTGAAGCAGGCATGGCCGGACTGCACGAAGATCATCGTTGCCCAGCGTATTGCCTCTGTCCGTCAGGCAGACCGAATCGTCGTTCTGGAAAACGGATCCATCGCCGCCTGCGGCAGCCACGAAGAGCTGCTGCGGAATTGTCCTGTCTATCGGGATATTTATGACTCTCAGCTGGGAAAGGAGGATCACCATGGCTGAGGATAAAAAACTCGTGGAGCGCAATATTCCCGGCATGAATCGACATGAGCGGTTTGTGGAAGTGGAGTACGCCCAGAATGCCGGAGCGGCGCTCAAACGCCTTGTTGCCTATTTTGCCGAAGAAAAAGCGCTGGTGACCGGAATGCTTGTCATTGTGCTGGCGGGAACCCTGTGCGGCGTGTATGCACCCAGCCTGCAAAGCAGCGCTATTGATATCATCGCCGGAGAAAAGACCGGCAATCTCGCAAGAACCATCGTGCTGATGTTGCTGGTCTATCTGGTTTACAGCGCAGGCCAGCTGTTACAGGGGCTGTTCAGCGCAAAGATCAGCCAGCGGCTGGTTCAGCGGATGCGAGGAGAATTGTTCGAAAAAATCGTGGTTCTTCCCATCCGATATCTGGATGCCCATTCTCACGGAGACGTGATGAGCCGCATGACCAATGACATTGAGAATATTTCCACCACCGTTTCCCAATCGCTGCCCTCCCTATGCTCCGGTGTGCTAACCATCATCGGAACCGTGGCCATTATGCTGCACTACTGCTGGCAGCTGGCGCTGCTCAGCTTTTTCACTGTGCTTCTGACCGTTCTGGCAACGAAGTTTCTTTCCGGGCAGGTGCGGAAATTTTCCCGAAAGCGTCAGCAGCTGCTCGGCCAGCTTAATGGAACCGTCGAGGAAATGGTTGCCGGATACCGCACTGTCGTAGCATATGATCATCAGAAGATCACAGCGGAGGAATTCCGCAACACATCCGATGCCTTGACAAAAGCGGGCATCCGCACCGATATTTTCAGCGGCGTTATGGGGCCGGTGATGAACTGCATTGGCAATATCGGCTTTGTTATCATTGCGGCTTTCGGCGGGTATTTTGCCATTCATGGATATATTTCCGTGGGTGTTATCTCCGCCTTCATTGTCTATGCCAAGCAGTTCAGCCGCTCGATCAATGAAATTGCCCAGATCTACGGCCAGCTGCAAACGGCAATCGCCGGGGCAGAGCGGGTCTTTGTGATGCTGGTTGAGGAAAACGAAGATATGTCGGGGCAAGCTCTTCCGGAGAGTGCCGACCCCACTGTCACTTTTGATCATGTGAATTTTTTCTATCAGAGCGGCCATCCTGTGATCCGGGACTTCTCTCTGACGGTGCCAAGCGGAAAAAAGGTGGCGCTGGTGGGTTCCACTGGCAGCGGAAAAACCACGATAGTCAATCTTCTGATGCTCTTTTATGATGTGGACAGCGGCAGCATCCGCATCGATGGGCAGGATATTGCTGGTATCTCCCGGCAGGAGCTGCGAAAAAATGTTGCCATCGTTTTGCAGGACACGGTGCTTTTTTCCGATACTGTGCAGCAAAACCTGCAATATGCCAACGAGAAGGCAACGATAGCGCAATTGGAGCAGGCAGCGCAGATGAGCCGCTGCCAAGACATGATCAACGCCCTTCCCCAAGGCTATCAGACCATGCTGGAGGCGGGCGGGGCTAATATCAGTCAGGGGCAGCGTCAGCTGCTGGCTATTGCTCGGGCCTTTGTGGCAGATCCCAAGATTCTGATTTTGGACGAGGCCACCTCCAATGTGGACACCCGGACCGAGAGAGCCATCCAGAGCGCCATGCAGAAAATTATGGAGAACCGCACCAGCATCGTTATTGCCCACCGGCTGAGCACCATCCGAGATTCAGACCTGATCGTGGTGATGGATCAGGGACGGATTGTCGAGCAAGGAACCCATGAGGAGCTTTTGGCACGGCAGGGAAAGTATTATGCCCTGTATATGACCCAATTTGCCGGTTTTGCAATATAATTGTTCAAAGAGAAGTTTTTTTCAGCGCTTTATAAGTTGAATTACACCAGAGCCAAGACCCTGACGCCCCGGATGCTCAATGAGTTGATCGATCGCATCGAAGTCCATCAGACAGAGAAGATCGACGGGATTTGGGAGCAGCACCTTGTGATCCAT
>CAYRFP010000020.1:0-33447 GCA_964423675.1 uncultured Oscillospiraceae bacterium | reverse complement strand
GCACCTCCCGGATATGTGGGCTATGAGGAGGGCGGCCAGCTGACGGAGGCTGTTCGGCGACGGCCTTACTCGGTGGTGCTCTTTGACGAAATGGAGAAGGCACATCCGGATGTATTCAACATCCTGCTGCAAATCCTTGACGATGGCCGCGTGACTGATAGCCAGGGACGCACCGTGGATTTCCGCAATACCATTCTGATTATGACCAGCAATCTGGGCTCAGGCCAGATTCTGGAGGGAATCGATGCAAACGGGCGGTTATCCGAAAGCGCGAAAGCGGCGGTGCAGAAGCTGCTGAAAACGCAGTTCCGTCCTGAATTCTTGAACCGAATTGATGATACCGTGCTCTTCACGCCGCTGACCAAGGCGCAGGTTCGCTCCATTGTGGATTTGCTGCTGGAGCGGCTGCGCAGCCGGCTGAAGGACAAGCAATTGTCTCTTCGTTTAACGGATGCGGCTTTTGATAAGCTGATGGATCTGGGATATGATCCGGTATATGGCGCGCGTCCCATGAAGCGCGTTTTGCAGAGCCGAATCGAAACCTTGGTTGCCCGAAAACTGATTGCTGGGGACATTCTGCCAGGGCAGACTATCTTAATTGATGTGGCGGGTGATGATTTCATTGCATCAACCCTGGAAGGCTGAGCAAGCGAAATTCTAAGCGCGCAAAGACAATAAAGAACAACCCCCGTTTCTGTGGATGCACTTTCGTCTACACAGAAACGGGGGGATTTTTTATTCTTCTTCGTTTGCTTCCGCCCAGGCTTCTTCGGCCTGCTCCCAGGCGGCATAGGCGTTGGATAATTGTTCCTTCAGCTGCTGGTATTCCCGGGCGGCGGCAGCTGCTTTTTCGGGAACGGCATATACCTCGGCTGTGGCCATCAGGGCTTCATGCGCGGCTACGGCTTCTTCCGCATCGGTGACGGCCTGCTCGGCCAGGCGCACGGCCTCCTTCAGTGCTTTGCGCTGTTCCTTGGCTAGGCGGATTTTGCGTTTCTCCTTTCCCGCCTCAGTGCGGGTCATATCTGCAAAGCGGGGATCTTGCCCCTGCTGGCTTTTTTCCCATTGGATACGCGCCTGATAATCATCGAAATTTCCCAGATACTCCTTTGCGCCATCCGGGGACAGAACCACCACCTTGGTAGCAAAGCGATTGATAAAATATCGGTCATGGGACACGGCCAGAATCGTTCCATCGAAATCTTCCAGCGCATCTTCCAGCACTTCGCGGCTGTCCATGTCCAAATGATTGGTGGGCTCGTCCAGCAGCAGAAAATTATCCTTGCGCAGCATCAATTCCGTCAGCGCCACACGCCCTTTTTCTCCGCCAGACAGCGTGTGAATAGGGGAAAAAACGTCATCCCCGGTAAAGAGAAACAGCCCCAGCGCACCACGCACCTGGGATTGCTCCATTCGCGGAAACCGATCCCAGACCTCATCCAGTACGCTCTTGTCCGGATGCAGCGTTTTTTGCTGCTGATCATAATACCCAACGTCTACATTGGCGCCCCAGCGCACCACGCCGGTATCCGGGCTTTCCTCGCCTACAAGGCATTTAAGCAGCGTGGATTTTCCGATACCGTTGGGACCAATCAGCGCCACTCGATCTCCAGCCCGGAGATTCAGGTTCATATGAGTGAAAAGCGTTCGCGAGCCAAAGGACTTGCTCAACTCTTGAATTGAGATTACGTCATCCCCAGTGCGCCTTTTGGCTTCGAACCGAAAGCGCACTTGATGCTCATCCTCGGGCCTTTCCAAACGCTCGATTTTTTCCAGACGTTTTTCCCGGCTTTCCGCTGCCTTGATGGATTTTTCCCGGTTAAATGAACGATAGCGGGCAATGATCGCTTCCTCCCGGGAGATCAGCTTCTGTTGCTGTTCCCAAGCACGCATGCGGCTTTCGAAGCGCTCGGTGCGCTGGGCCATATAACGGGAGTAGTTTCCTTCATATTGTTCCGCTGTGCCAAGAAGCAGTTCGGTAATATGGGTGCAGACGCGATCCAGAAAATATCGGTCATGGGAAACCACAATGACGGTTCCCCTGTATTCGGCCAGATATCCTTCCAACCAGTCCAGGGCGGCCAGATCCAGATGGTTGGTTGGCTCGTCCAGCAACAGCAGATCCGGCTTTTGCAGTAGAAGCTTGGCAAGGCAAAGGCGCGTTAATTCGCCGCCGGAAAGAAGAGCGGCAGGCTGGTCATATTGCTCCTTGCGAAAGCCCAGACCGGACAGTACGCCCTGCACCGCAGAACGCCAGCCGTAGCCATCCGCCTGCTCAAAAGCATCGTTCAGGCGAGCATAGCTGTCTCCCAGGCGACGTAGTTCCGTTTCATCCTGCACACTGGCCATCTGCACTTCCAGATTCCGCAGCTTTTTCTCCATGGCAAACACAGGCGCAAAAACCGCCTGAAGTTCCTGAAAGACCGTGGCGTCTGGCTGGGCGGTATACTGCTGCTCCATGTACCCTACCCGAAGCCCCTTGAATAGAGAAACGCTGCCGCCGTCCGGCTGTTCTTTTCCGGCGAGAATGCGCAGCAGCGTGGTTTTACCGCAGCCGTTTACGCCCACCAGACCCATTCGTTGCCGATCCTGGAGCGTGAGAGACACATCCTTGAGCACCACGTTTCCGCCGAAGGCTTTATGGAGATTTTGAATGGTTAGAATAATCATGGCATAATCCTTCCATGGGCCAGGACCCGGATTTCCATTTTTTACGCAAAGAAAGGGCTGACAGAAAAACCGTCAGCCCTGAGAAATCTCTTTTCGCGCGTTCAGCCAACGATGAGCATTACCAGCGCCAGCACCACGAAAACGACAGCGGAAATCTTGGTGGCCAAGGCCAGCTTGCCTTCCAGCGTCGCGTTCTTGTTCTTGCCAAAGAAAGTCTCACTGCCGCCGGAAATAGCGCCCATGCCGTCCGATTCGCTGGACTGGAGCAGAACGGTCACGATCATCACAAGGGACGAAATAACCAGCAGAATGTTAAGCACAACAGTCATTGCAATCCTTACCTCCTTGATATCAACGCAACATTGATTTTAGCATACATCCGCAGAAATTACAAGCATGCGTGGAAAAAAATTCGCCATTTTTGCGGAAAAATCCGAGAAAAATCAGGAGAAATCTATTTGATTCCCTAATCGGCGTCAGTCCACCAGGTTTTCCTCCTTGGAAATGCCGGTTTTGTTTTTAAGCCAGCGTCCGGTAAAAAGGAACCATACGTCCAGCAGCACGCCGGCGACCGATGCAGCCGGCCCAGCCAAACCTACGCCGGGCAGCCCCCAGCCAGCCACGCTGCCCAGCAGCACCGCCACTGGAATGCGCAAAAGCAGGGAGGAAAGGGAACCGGTGAGCAGGGTAAAGAAGGTATGGCCTGCGCCCATGATCAGACCGTTGATGCAGAATTGAATTGGTACCAGCAGATAATCGAAGCTGAAGGTTCGCATGTATTCTACGCCGTTGAGGATGGTTTCGGGATTCTGATCGAAGAAGCTAATGATCTGGCCCGGGAACAATTGCACCAGCGCGAACACGCCGATATTGATGATCATCGCGATAATCAGTCCAACGCCCAGGCTCTTTTTTGCCCGGTCATACAGGCCTGCGCCGATATTCTGGGCGGCATATGCGCTGATGGAGGAAGACATGGCCACGGCTGGTAGAATGGCGAAGGAATTGAACTTGCCGACCACGCCGACCGCTGCCGAAGCCACGTAGCCACCGATGGAATTCACCATGGCTGTCATAACCAGGAACGAGATGTTTACGATGATGCTCTGCACGGAGGAGGGGATACCCAGCTTAATCATCATCTTCAGCTTGTCCTTTACAATTTTAAAGGAAGAAAGCTTAAAATCGAAGATGAACCGAGAACGGCTCAGATACCAGGCAGCCAGCACCAGGCTGACGGCCTGAGCAATAATCGTAGCCCAGGCAGCGCCGGCGCCGCCCATATTCAGCCCTTTGACAAGCCACAGATCCAGCACGATATTAACCACACAGGCAACGCCTACGAAAAACAGCGGACGAACTGAATCGCCCATGCCCCGCTGGATGGAACTGACGGCATTATAGCCGAAGATAAACAGTGTTCCCAGCAGGCAAATGTTCAGGTATTCCTGGGCATAAGCGAAGGATTCTTCCGGGGTATTCAGCAGTCGCAGAAGGGGACCGGACAAGGCAATCATCAGAACCGTCAGCACCACGCCCAGAATGCCCAGAATGGAAAACATGGTGCCCACGGTCTGAGATGCATCCTTGGGCTTTTTCGCGCCGATATACTGGCCAACCATCACAGTGCCTGCTACCGTCAGGCCGCTGACCATCATGGCTACCAGATGGGTAATCTGACTGCCGATATTCACGCCGGAGAG
The DNA here is from genome assembly GCA_964423675.1 of uncultured Oscillospiraceae bacterium. Taxonomy (GTDB): domain Bacteria; phylum Bacillota; class Clostridia; order Christensenellales; family Aristaeellaceae; genus RUG563. Next base: position 29,074 of record CAYRFP010000020.1, on the reverse strand, counting down.
GATGGCGGTTCGGGTGGCTGCGTCAGGGGAGGAATAATTGCCCACCACCCACATGTCCACCGCTCCGTAAAGAGCCTGAAGCACATTGGAGAGCAGGAAGGGAATACAGAAGGAAATAAGTTCACGTCCGATGGGCCCCTTGGTGAAGTCGCGCTGTAGCTTACTCATAGGTGTCTACCTTTCTGATGTAGGAATAGGCTTGAAAAATGCAAACCAGAAAAATTATATCGTGCCTTAGGACAAAATGCAAGCCGTATTCGGAATTCTTCCGGTATATATTTCAGCCCAGCAGAAAAATGCAATGTGGAAAAACGGAAAATAGTACCGCGGGCAAAATTTATCCCGCGCAAATGGACGAAAATACACCGCATTTTTCAAAAAAGACGATATTTCTTGAAATTAGTACGTGCATTATCGAAAAAAATGTGCTATTATAGAAAATGGTATATCGGGTATATACGAAAGTATATGCGATGATATAAGCGGAAATACGCAAGGCTACATTACAAGGAGGTCTTATACCGTCATGCAAGACAAGTATGAACAGCTCCGGCAGGTCATTTCCGAGCACAGGGATCAGCCCGGCGCGCTGATGCCCGTGCTGCAGAAGGCCCAGGGCATTTTCGGCTGTGTGCCCATGGATGTGCAGAAGATCATCGCAGAGGGGCTGGGCGTCACGCTGAGCGAGGTTTATGGCGTGGCCACGTTCTATGCTCAGTTCACTTTGCAGCCCAGCGGCAAGTATATCATCAGCGTTTGCCTGGGCACTGCTTGCTACGTCAAGGGTTCCCAGAAGGTGCTGGACAAGCTCAGCGAGGTGCTGAACGTGCCCATCGGGCAGACCACCAGCGATGGCCTGTTTACCCTGAACCCCACCCGCTGTCTGGGCGCTTGCGGTCTGGCCCCCGTTATGACGATCAACGAAGAGGTCTATGGCCGACTCACGCCCGATGATATCCCTGGCATCATTGCGAAATACCGGGAAAAGGAGCAGGCGTAAAGAAACATGCGCGATTGGTCCCTGCATCTATTGGATCTGATGGAAAACAGTGCGCGTGCGGGAGCACAGCTCATGGCGCTGAAGGTAGCGTTGGATGAGCAGGGGGTGCTGCGGATGCAGATTCAGGATGACGGCGCGGGCATGGATGCGCAGACGCTGCGCCAAGCGCAGGATCCTTTCTTCACCAGCCGGGAAACCCGGCGTGTGGGGTTGGGGCTTGCGATGATGGCAGAAAGCTGCCGTCTGGCAGGAGGGAGCCTTTCTCTGGCCAGCAAGCCGGGGCAGGGGACAGTCCTGACAGCCACGGCGTCCATCGCCTGGACAGACTGCCTGCCCTTGGGAGATCTGGCGGCTTCGCTGGCAGCCTTTGCCGCCGCCTATCCGGATGCGCCAGATTTTCTGCTCCATTGCCAATCGCCAACGGGCGAAGCACAATGGGATAGCCGGGAGATCAAAAGGGCGTATGGAGATCATCGTGCGTTTTATGTGCCTGAAGTGATTGCGTGGATGTGTGCATCCATGCAGGAAAATATCCAACCGATTTTTGGAGGTGTGATCCTATGAAATCTCTGGCTGAACTGGAAGCCATCCGTCAACAGACGCTGAACTGCATCAGCCTTCGCAGGGAAGATGCGGCGGAATTGGTCCGCGTGGTGGTTGGCATGGGAACCTGCGGCATTGCCGCCGGGGCTCGGCCCGTGATGCTGGCCTTCCTGGATGAGGTCGGCAAGCGGGAGATGCGGAACGTGACCGTTTCCCAGATGGGCTGCGCGGGAAATTGTGCGCTGGAGCCGGTGGTGGACGTTTATTTGCCCGGCAAGGAAAAAGTCACCTATGTGCATATGACCCCGGAAAAGGTCATCCGGGTGATGGATGAGCACATTGGAAAAGGCCAGCCTGTGGCGGAATATATGATCGGCGCTGCCGAGAACCAATAAGCGGATTTCAGCAAGCTTATGTAGGAGGAATTGCCCATGGAAACTTATCGCGCTCATGTGCTTTGCTGCGGCGGTACGGGCTGCACATCGTCCGGCTCTGCCCAGCTGATTCAGCGCTTTGAAGAAAAGCTCAAGGAAGCGGGCCTGGACAAGGAAGTCAAGGTTGTGCGCACGGGCTGCTTCGGCCTGTGCGAGGCCGGGCCCGTGGTTATCATTTATCCCGAAGGCACGTTCTATTCCCGGGTCAAGGTGGAAGACGTGGATGAGATCGTGACCGAGCATCTGCTGAAGGGCCGCAAGGTGGAGCATCTGGTGTATACCGACCATGCGACGCATGAGCAGAACGCCAACAAGTCTCTTCAGGATATCAATTTCTATAAGCATCAGCACCGTGTTGCCCTGCGCAACTGCGGCGTGATTGATCCGGAAAACATTGATGAATATCTGGCCTTTGACGGCTATAAGGCGCTGGAAAAGGCGCTGCTGACCATGACCCGGGAAGAAGTCATTGATGAAATCCTCAAGTCCGGTCTGCGTGGCCGGGGCGGCGGCGGCTTCCCCACGGGCCTGAAATGGAAGTTCACCTATAATTCTCAGGCGGATCAGAAGTATGTGGCCTGCAACGCAGACGAGGGCGACCCCGGTGCGTTCATGGATCGCTCTGTGCTGGAAGGCGACCCCCATGCCGTTATCGAAGCCATGGCTATCGCTGGCTATGCGATCGGCGCGTCTGAGGGCTATGTCTATGTCCGCGCAGAATATCCCATTGCTGTTAAGCGCCTGGAAATCGCCATCAAGCAGGCCCGGGAATACGGTCTGCTGGGCAAGAATATCTTTGGCACTGACTTTGCTTTCGATATGCATATCCGTCTGGGCGCGGGCGCGTTCGTTTGCGGCGAAGAAACGGCGCTGATGCGTTCCATCGAAGGTATGCGCGGCGAACCTACGCCCCGTCCTCCCTTCCCCGCTGTGAAGGGCCTGTTTGCCAAGCCTACCATGCTCAACAACGTAGAAACCTATGCCAACGTTCCCCAGATCATTCTCAAGGGCGCGGATTGGTTCGCTTCCATGGGCACCGAAAAGAGCAAGGGCACCAAGGTGTTCGCTCTGGGTGGAAAAATCAATAATACTGGCCTGGTGGAAGTGCCCATGGGCACGCCGCTGCGTACCATCATCTATGATATTGGCGGAGGCATTCCCAACGGCAAAAAGTTTAAGGCTGTGCAGACTGGCGGTCCCTCTGGCGGCTGTCTGCCCGCTTCGCTGCTGGATACTCCCGTGGACTATGACAACCTGATTGCAGCTGGTTCCATGATGGGCTCCGGCGGCATGATCGTCATGGACGAAGACAACTGCATGGTGGACATCGCCCGCTTCTTCCTGGACTTCACTGTGGATGAAAGCTGCGGTAAATGCGCTCCCTGCCGGATCGGTACCCGCCGGATGCTGGAGATTCTGGAACGGATCGTGAAGGGCCAGGGTCAGGAAGGCGATATCGAGAAGCTGGAGCATCTGGCGAAGACCATTAAAGCCACCGCTCTGTGCGGTCTGGGTCAGACTGCGCCCAACCCCGTCCTTTCCACGCTGAAATTCTTCCGGGATGAATATGAAGCGCATATCCGGGATAAGAAGTGCCCGGCGCATCATTGCCAGGATCTGCTGCAGTATGTGATTACCGATAAATGCCGCGGCTGCACGGCGTGCGCCCGTGTTTGCCCCGCTGGCGCCATCACCGGCGAAGTGAAGCAACAGCATCATATCGATCCCAACAAGTGCCTCAAGTGCGGCGCGTGCATGGAAAAGTGCCGCTTTGGCGCGATCTCCAAGATTTGATTCGTGCGAGGAGGAATAACAAATGGAAAACTTCATCACCCTTACGATTGACGGCGTAAAGGTTGAGGTGCCCGCCGGCACGACAGTTCTGGAGGCTGCCAAAAAGGCTGGCATCAATATCCCCACCCTGTGCTATCTCAAGGACGTGAATGCGATCGGCGCCTGCCGGATGTGCGTGGTAAACGCCGGCGGCCGTGCGTTGCAGGCGGCCTGCGTGCTGCCCGCAACGGAGGGCATGGTGGTTAAGACCAACACCCCGGAAATTCGCGAATACCGCAAGACGCTGCTGGAACTGGTGCTTTCTGCTCATGAAAAGAAGTGCCTCACTTGTGTGCGCTCCACCAACTGCGAATTGCAGAACCTTTGCCGGGAACTGGGCGTGGAAGACGGCGATGCTTTCAAGGGCAGCCAGAATGTCTACGATGTTGACGACGCTTCTCCTTCCATCGTTCGCGACAACAATAAGTGCATTCTGTGCCGCCGCTGCGTGGCCACTTGCTCCAAGGTGCAGGGCATTGGCGTTATTGGCGCGGTGAACCGTGGCTTCCTTACTTCCATCGAATCTCCCTGGAACATGAAGCTGGCGGATATGGCCTGCATCAATTGCGGCCAGTGCATTACGGCTTGTCCCGTGGGCGCGCTGTATGAAAAGGACAGCACCAAGAAGGTCTGGGAATTGCTGGGCGACGAAAGCAAGCATGTGGTCGTGCAGCCTGCTCCTGCCGTCCGTGCTGCGCTGGGCGAGGAATTCGGTCTGCCCATGGGAACCTGCGTGACTGGCAAGATGGTTGCTGCGTTGCGCCGGCTGGGCTTTAACAAGGTGTTTGACACGGATTTCGCAGCCGACTTGACCATCATGGAAGAAGCTACCGAGCTGCTGGGACGGATCAAGGAAGGCGGAACGCTGCCCATGATCACCTCCTGCTCTCCCGGCTGGATTAAGTATTGCGAAACCTATTATCCGGACTTTATCCCCAATCTGTCTTCCTGCAAGTCTCCTCATGAAATGCTGGGCGCGGTGGCCAAGACCTATTACGCGCAGAAAGCGGGTCTGGATGCGAAGGACATTAAGGTGGTTTCCGTGATGCCCTGCACCGCCAAGAAGTTTGAAGCGGAGCGGGAAGAACTGGCTGCCTCTGGGTATCCGGATGTAGACGAAGTGATCACCACTCGGGAATTGGCCCATATGATCAAGGAGGCGGGCATTGACTTTGTCAATCTGCCGGATGAGGACTTTGACGATCTGCTGGGCGAATCCACCGGCGCTGGCGTGATCTTTGGTGCGTCTGGCGGCGTAATGGAAGCCGCGCTGCGCACGGCCTACGAAGTGGTGACTGGCGAAGAATTGCAGGATGTAAACTTCACCGCTGTTCGCGGCATCGAAGGCATCAAGGAAGCTACCGTCAAGGTGGGCGACCTGGATGTGAGCGTGGCCGTGGCTCATGGCACTGGCAATGCGGCTAAGCTGCTGGATATGGTCAAGAGCGGTGAAAAGAAGTATACCTTCATCGAAATTATGGGCTGCCCCGGCGGCTGCGTTACGGGCGGCGGCCAGCCCATCGTCTCCGCTCAGGCGAAGATGACCTGCGATCCCAAGGTGCTGCGCGCCAAGGCGCTCTATAGCGAGGACGAAGGCAAGGCCAAGCGTAAGAGCCACGAAAATACGCAGGTAAAGAAGCTGTATGACGAATTCCTGAAAAAGCCCAATAGCCATAAGGCGCACGAGCTGCTCCATACCCACTATGTGAAGCGGGAAAAGTACAGCAAGTAATGAAACTATAAAAATAGGGGGACGTCCTGAAAAGGATGCCCTCTTATGTTTTATCGGGAAAATTCCCCGAAAAGCAGGAGTAATAGCGAACGCTCCTATCTTTACGGGGCATCTTTTCATCCAAGAGGCGTAGGAAAGATCCCTAAACCGCTATTTCATAGCCGTATTCGCGCAAAGCCAAACAACCGTCCGCAAATACTTCGTCATAGCAGCCTGATGCCAGAGAAAATCCGGTTTTTTCATAGAAATAGATGGCCGGGGCATTGCTATCCGCCACAAATAAACGAAGATATTCAAATCCCTGCGTTCGTGCCGTTTCCTTTGCTTTTTCTAGCGCCAAGCTGCCGAAACCCTGACGCTTGCAGCGGCTGTTCACGCCGAATCGCTCCAGATAAACAGCCTTTCCGCGTGGATTCATCCAAGCGACATGATTTTCGCCGTCATTTGTTTTGCAAAGGGAAAATGCAGCAATGATTTCTCTTCCATCTGCTAAAAGATACATTTGTTGGCGTATAATATCATCTTTCAGGAATTCACATGGAGACACATTGTCCCAGATTTGGAGCCTTTGCTTCCGCATATCTTGAACGATTAGGCGATACATTTTCTGAAGCGCAGGCAGATCGTTCAGATTGGCTAATCGAAATTCCATGGCCGTTTTTCCATTAAATTGTTTAAAAGCGGCGTTATTTCCTTCGTGTTTTACCATGGCCGACTTTCGTTGTGCAAATCATCGCCCCGACCGATGAAACCAGTCTGAACAAAGTCCTCCGGCTGATGGTGGATGATGTAATCAATGTAGGAAGCAATCATCTTAGCTGTCAGCAGGTAGCCCATAGTGTTCAGATGTCCGCCCAAATAATAGCGGAAACAAAAATCATCATCGTAAATCGGGCCATCCTTTCGCAGATCAATCACATACGTGTAGGAAAAGCGGGTGGCTAATTCATACATCAACTGCGCATGGCGATCTTCCAATTCCGCGCGTTCTTGGTTCAAGGGATGCCGCCGCGGCATGGTAATCAGAAAGATTCGCGCCTTGGGCTCGATTTCCCTGAGAATAGACAGTATTTTTCCCATCTGCCCTGCAAAGGTTTCGGGATTGCTTTCCGGATTCTCGGGGGACACGTCGTCTATGCAGCCAAATCCCAGTTCGCCCCGCATCACCTGACTTATGTCATTGCAGCCCATTGCAATGATATAGGCTTCGCATTTTTTTGCCGGATCGTATACGTTGAAACGCTCCTCATGTATATGTGTCAGAAAGCCCCTGGCAGTCAGGCCGCCAGCGGAGAAATTATACGCCGTGGAGCCGCACATCCGGGCCAGATACTTGCCCCCAGGAATGCTCATAGTAGTCATGATATCCTTTTTTTCCATCCTTTAGGGATTCCAGTTCCCCAGAGGACAGACTATCGCCAATGCAACCAATATGCCGGAAAATTGCGCAAAAGCCGCCGTCGCTGAGCAAGCTTTCCAAAGGCTTTTCAGAATTGTGCATCGCTCAATGCTCCTTTTGTTTGCTTCTCCTTTTTGCAGGCGTTTCGAAGGCTCCTCAGCCGTTTCATGACAGGATTATCATTGCCGAAATAGTCATATAAACGGCGATATTCTTCATATATCGGCTGATAGGCCGCCACATTTTCCGGAATAGGCTGATAGACGTTTTCTTCAATTTTTCCCATTGCCCGGGCTGCTGCGCCAACGTTTGGATAAGCGCCCGCCCCGGCTGCGGCGAAAATCGCGCTGCCCAGCGCCGCCCCCTGCGCACTGGTGGAAAGAGAAATGGGCATGTTCAACACATCGGCATAAATCTGCATCAGCAGGGGATTCTTCTGGCTGATGCCGCCGTTTGCGATGATTTGATTCACGGAAACACCATTATCTCGATAGTTTTCTACAATGATCCGAGTGCCAAACGCCACTGCTTCCAGCGTGGCCCGATACATTTCCTCGCACCGGGTTTCCAGCGTCATGCCCAGAAACAATCCACTCAGATCCGAATCACCCAGAATGGAACGGTTTCCGTTCCACCAATCCAGCGCGATGAGTCCGCTTTCTCCGGGGGCAAGCCGGGCGGCCAGCGCTGTTAAATAGGCGTGAATGGAAACGCCCTGGGCTGCCGCTGCTTCTCGATACGCAGGGGGACAGCAATGCTTCGTGATCCAGCCAAACAAATCTCCCACGGCGCACTGGCCGGCTTCGTATCCAACAAACCCCGGAAGAATTCCATCCCAAACCATACCGCAAATGCCCGGAACGGACAACGGCTGCTGCGTCATAACCATGTGGCAAGAGGAGGTGCCCACAGCCAGCAGCATTTTGCCTGGCCCATCAATACCGGCAGCAGCCACGCCTACATGGGCATCAATATGCCCGACGGTCACGCAGATGCCAGCCGGAAGCCCCAACTGCTTTGCAAGAAGCGGGCTCAGGCCGCCGGCGCGGGAACCAACAGGAGAGACGGGCAGAGACATCTTCTGCGCAATCACGTTTTCCAGCCGTGGATCCAGCGCGGCAAAGTAATCCGGGCTGGGGTATTGGCCGTTGTAGTAAAGCGCCTTGTATCCGGCGCAACAGGCATTGACGGTGGGATTGCCCGTTAATTGCCAGACGATCCAATCCGCCGCCTCGATCCAGCGATCCATTTTCTCATAGATACAGGGCGCTTCCTGCAAAACCTGCCACAGCTTGGGCAATGCCCATTCGCTGGAAATGTTGCCGCCATAATTGGCCAGCCATGCTTCGTTTCGCTCCAGGGCGATGCGAGTCATCTGCTCGGCCTGCTTCTGCGCGCCATGATGCTTCCAAAGCTTCACATAAGCATGCGGCTCCTGAGCAAACTGCGGAAGAAAGCACAGGGGTGTGCCGTCCTGAAGCACGGGCAATACGGTACACGCGGTGAAATCCGTGCCCAAGCCGATCACATCCGCAGGGGAAATCTGGGCTTGTGCAATCACAGAAGGAACAACAGCACAAAGCGCGTCCAAATAATCCTGCGGATGCTGTAAGGCCCAATTCGGGGGCAACGGCGTGCCGCAGGGAAGCAGCTCAGTCATGACACCATGAGGATAATTAAAAACGGCGTTTGCCAGTTCGGATCCGTCCCGAACCCGGCACAGAACTGCCCGGGCGGATAGGGAACCAAAATCTATGCCGATCACATATTGTTCCACAAAAATACTCCTTTCCCAAACAAAAGCTATTATAAGGATAGAGTATTTTATCAGGAAATGCAAGCCTTTTTTACGGATGAAAAACAAATAAAAAAATAGCAGTTCCGTTTGTCGGAACTACTATTTCTGGGTGGCACCCCCAATGGGATTCGAACCCATGTTTCCGCCTTGAGAGGGCGGCGTCCTAGGCCTCTAGACAATGGAGGCATATGGCTGGGGAACAAGGATTTGAACCTTGACAATACGAGTCAGAGTCGTAGGTGCTGCCGTTACACCATTCCCCAATGTTGCCTTGCGGAAGCTTTTCTCTCAACCGCAAGATAAATTATACCGCATCTCTTGGAAAATGTCAATACTGTATTTGAACATTTTTTCTTATTTCTTTATTTTTTTCGCCGGCATTATTAGGAGAAGACTTTGGGGCTTTGTCCGGTCTCCTTGAGAAACGCTTTGTAGAAGCTGGAATATTCCCGATAGCCACAGGCCTCGGAAACGGCCAGGGGAAATTTGCCCTGACGAAGCAGTGTTTGAGCGTGCTGCATGCGTCGTGCTACCACATATTGATGCAGGGATAGCTGCGTGTATGCTTTAAACTGATGAGAAAGATAGAATTTATTCACGAAAAAACGATTTGCCAGGCTATCCAGGGAAAGATTCTCAGACAGATTGGCATTGATATAGGCAATGACCTGGGGAACAAGCGATATATCCTCCACTGCGGGCTGCGATGCGCCTTGCTGCATGATTCGCCCCGCCAGCTGAGCTAATACCAGCATGACTTTGGCGCGGTTTTGCAAATGAATCAGCGGTTCGTCATCGCGGTCTGTCTGCACAATATCCGACAACGGCTGCTGCATTGACGAGGGAACCTATGCGCATTATGTTCAGCGTATGCGCATTGAAAACGATCTGCATGGTATGGGCGCATTCCTGTTGATGATTGGCGAAATGGCGCAGCTGACATGAAAGGAAAAAGAAGCAATCCTGCAGTGTGAGGCTCATAAAATCGCAAACGCCAGGCTGCTTATGCGCAGTCTGGCGTTTCATAATTTCATTTCATTTTACAGGCTTTTGCCATCGAAAATCACAGGGATTTCATCGCCGAACCAATCGTAGGCCACCTCCTGGCCATTGAGCAGCCAGCGCTGCGGGCAGATATTTTCCATCCAATCCAACGGAACCAGTACATCCTGCTGCACGGCATTTCGAGCAAATGCCTGTCGTAATACTTCAGTTTCCGCTTCGGACAGCACACCTGGCTTGCAGGAAACAAACAGGGGCGTACCGCTTTTGGACAGAATATCTAGCCATTTCTGCGTATAATGCCAGGGGAACAGCCCTGTAATACCCACGCAATCTGCATCGACGGCGAAAAAAGCCTGATGCTGCATCATGCGGAAGGCCAGCGTGTTCACACCCATGCGCCGGGTGATGTCCCAGACTTTTCCGTTAATGTCTGCCCCGGTACGGCCCAAATGGACGATACCCGCACACAGGTGGGTAATGGTGGCGCAGCCGATGAGAATGATTTCCTTTCCTGCGGCCTGGCTGATGGCATGATAGAAATTCTGAATGATTTCAGCGGAGGTTTTTGTGCGATCAAAGAAATGCCAGCCGTCTTCTGCGATCACGTAGGGAACCTTGTATCCCCGCCTACCCAGAATATCCTGGGTAGAGCAATCGAACTTGATCAGTTCATAGCCCCAGTCCACGAACCGTTTCGTTGTCGTGCGAATATATTCCAGCACTTCGGGGCGGGAAGGATCCAGGAACGAGGGATCATGCGCCAAATGCCATTCATCGGGCAACTGACAAACATGCCCGTCATCATAGATATACCGCACCCAAATGCCGGGCCGCACGTTTTGTTCCTTGATTTTTTTGGCCAGCCCGGCCATATCCGGAAACAATGCATTGCCCCGATCCCAAGGCCCGTTCTTGGGATGAGGCGACCATCCGTCGTCAATCACCATAAAGGGACGGTTTTCGTTGCCCTGGCACAGCTTGGCCACGATGGCGGTGTCTCGCAGAATTTCTTCCTCGGAACTTTCACCATAGGCGTAATACCAGTTGTTGGAGCCATAAACCGGCTGGTGCGTGGTCAAGGGATCCTGGCACATGGCGCGGCAGAACTGCTGCCCCGCTTCAAACGCCGTGCAGTTTTCATAGGCGCGGAAGACCACAGTGGCGGCATGCAACGTCCGTCCCTTGAGAATCACGCCGCTTCCGCCATTGCGCACGTCCATCCACAGGGTGGCGCCAGATGAATCATATTGCCAGAAGCACAGAGCGCCAGGCCGTACTTTTACGCCGAAGCCCTCGGTTTTGCGGCCATCCCGCTGGCCATATGCATCCGTTCCGTTAGCCACCAGGAAGAACCAGGGCATGCATCGTTCCGGAACAATGCTGCGCCATTCCAGATTGCCGCCGCCGCGCTCCCAGGCATCGCCATAAACACGAATGGGCTCATTCCGCTTTTCAGCTTCGGTAAAATGCCAGCGAAGACGCAGATATGTAAGCGGTGTTTCTTCTCCGCGAACGAACACATCCAGCCCATCCGCGCATTCCTTCAGGGTATAGGACACATCCTGAAAGCTGTCCACAGGAGCGGAAAAGGCATGTTTTTCTGTTTCAGTATACAAGGTAATAGAATCGGGAAGCCGAACCATCATAGCTGGATTCTTCCTTTCTTTTGCATAATCAACAATTTTGCATCGTCTTTATTATACGCGTTTCTCTGGCAGGAAGCAATGCGCAAATGGGACAGAAAACCGCCGTTTCATCCCGAAGAGGACGAAAACGGCCGGCATGCTTATGGACGCGCGACAATGGAAGCCATCTGCTCCCACTTCTGCTCCATATCCGCCACCAGAGCGAACTGCGTGCGTGTGCGGTCTAAATTGTGTTCGGGACGATGAATACGGAAATAGGTATCGCCCGATAAATAATCCGTCAGGAAACGAACGCCGCATTCCAGCGTCATCAGCTTGGCTCCCCAGGGCAGGGTTTCGATTTCCAACGGAGTCAGGGCTGCGCCGCAGGCTTCTAGGAAGCCTTGGGTGAAAGCCTGGAAGCGGGGAAGAGACAGGCTGATCTTGCTCAGATCTTTTTCATCTTCCGCCCCTGTGTTGGCCCCAAAACGGATGGAATCACCGAAATCGTTGGCAGCCAGGCCGGGCATAACCGTATCCAGATCAATGACGCATAGCGCCTTGCGGGTGGCTTTGTCCAGGAGAACATTATTTAGCTTGGTATCATTATGCGTGACTCGCAAAGGCAGCTTCCCAGCCTGAAGCAGGCTCGTCATATAGGCTGCATCCTGCTCATGCGCCAGAGCAAAAGCAATTTCGGGTTGGCATTCCTTTGCCCGCCCATTCACGTCCGCAACAATGGCGGCATGCAACGCCTGATAGCGGCTGGGCGTATCATGGAAATGCGGGATGGTCTCATGCAGCTTTTCGGCCGGGAAGTCTGCAAGCATCTGCTGGAAATGACCGAAGGCAACGGCGCTCTCATAAAAATCCTGATCGTTTTCCGGAGCGTCCAGGCCCAGGCTGTCAGTTACGAAATCATAGACACGATAATACCCGCCATCTGTGCTTTTCCAATAGGCGGCTCCATCCCGAGCAGGGATCAAATGCAGACTGCGCCGGGGGTCCGGATCCTGAGCGGCCAAATGCGCCGTAACAGCCTGAATATTCTCCATTAGTCCGGCTACATCCCGGAAAATGGAATCGTTGATTTTTTGCAGGATGTAAGCATGCCCCACATCGGTTTTGACCAGATAGGTGGCGTTAATATGGCCACTGCCGTAAGGAACGCAGGAGACGGCGTTTCCTTCCAATTGAAATGCATTGCAGATGGACAGCATCATGGAATCCTTCCTTTTCACGAGTTTTTTTCAAGCATATAATAGCATTTTTTTGAGAATTTGTACAGAGAAAAATGCAAAAAATTGAAATAGATTTGCATCCGTGTCAACGCTTCATTTGTAAACTTTTTGCCGAGATGCGCTTGGAGGGAGGCGAATGTGGTATACTCGAAAGGACAATGAAAGGAGGAAAGCAATGAAAAAAACAATGCGATGCTTGGCAATCGCGGTGCTGCTGATAGGGCTATGGACACTATGGACCAGCGTCCAGGCAGAAACAGCGCATCCACGGCTGGTCTGCCTGAACATTGGCAAGGCTGATTGCATGCTTTTGCAGTATCAGGATTCAAATTATCTGATCGACACGGGTTATGCCCATACATACACCGCTTTGGAAACCATGCTTCGCCAATATGATGTGACGCATCTGGACGGCGTAATTCTGACTCACTGCCATAAAGATCACCAGGGCAGTCTGGAGCAGCTGGGGGAGAGCGATTGGCCGGTGGATGCCTGGTATGCCGGTGCGTTGTATACGGGCGTGAAGGCGAAAAAGCATCCGGCAGTAAAAGCGGCTACGCAACGAGAGCAAGAGCCCATTTGGCTGGAAGCGGGGGATGTTCTCCCTGTGGGCAATGACGGAACGCTGACGGTTCTGGCTCCGCTATCGCTGAACGAAGATAACGAAAACAACAATTCGTTGGTGCTGCTTTTTTCTTGCCCGGATGGCAGCATGCTGCTGGCGGGAGACATGAAGGACGAAGAAGAACAGGAACTGCTGCGCGCCGGAACGCTTTCTCCCTGCCAGTTTCTAAAGGTAGGGCATCATGGGGATAACAAGGCCACATCTGCCGCTCTGGTACAGCTGTTAAAGCCTCAGGCTGCGTTTATTTTAACCGCTACCGAGGAAGAACCTGACACGCCGGCGGCTTCTACACTGCGCAATCTGAAAGCTGCGGGATGTCAGGTTTATATTTCTCAGGACGCACAGGATGCTTTGGAAGTGACGCTGAAAGCAGGGCAGGCGCTGGTTCGCGATGTGGCCTGGGAGGGCATTCCAGTTCGCCCCACAGATGTTTGGCTGGAACTGGATTTGGCGCAGGACGTGGTGAAGATTGGCAACGCTGGAGCCGAAGAAATAAGCCTGGATGGATGGACGATGTATTCCTTCAAGGGCAATGAGACGCTGATGCTGGAAGATGTACAGCTTAAGCCTGGCGAGAAATATTGTATTGGTTCCAGAGCAACGGAAATAAAGTGCGATTTATACTGGGATGATAAGCGAGTCTGGCATGAAAGTAAACGAGATCTGGCGATTCTTTATGATGCATATGGCCGTCCGATTGCCTATGCGGATAACGGAATTGAGGACGAATAAGGAAAAATCAATGAAAAACCCTCCGTATGTTTTGACATACGGAGGGTTTCTTTTCGGATCTTCTGTTTTTCAAATTGACTTAGCCCTTGATCGAGCCCATCATGATGCCCCGTTCGAAGAACTTTTGCACCATGGGATAGATCACCAGCAGCGGCACAGCGGAAACAACGATAATGGCGTACTTCATAGCAGCGTACAGCAACTTGACATTCACATCGTCGTAACCGGCCTGTTCTTCCATATCACCCATCTGGGAAAGAACCAGCATCTCGCGCAGGAACACCTGCAATGGATACGTCTTTCGATCCCGCATATACATCATGGCGTTGAAGTAGCTGTTCCAATGGCCGACCATGTAGTACAGAATGATAACGATGATGATGGATTTGCTCAACGGCAACATAATGCGAACCATGGTGGTCATGGGAGAAGCACCGTCGATTTCGGCAGCTTCCCGCAATGCGCCGGGAACGGAATTGATGAAGTAGTTGCGCATGATCAGCATGTTGGATACGTTGATGGCGCCGGGAATAATCATGACCAGAGGATTGTTCAGCAGACCCAAATCCTTGATGTTCAGATAGCCGGGGATCATGCCGGCACCGAAGAACATGGTGAACGTGATGAAGAAGGTGATGCCGTTTTTGCCCTTCAGGTTCGGCAGGGAGAGGGGATAGGCGGCCATAATCGTGGCGATCATGTTAACGGTGGTGCCAAAGAAGGTATAGATGATGGTGTTGCGATAACCGATCATGATATCATTGCTGGCAAACACGCGTTTATATGCTGTGGTGGTGAATTCAACAGGCCAGAGCACCACATCGCCGCCTACAATACGCTGCGGATTAGAGAAGGAAGCACTGATAGCATAAATCAGGGGATAGAGAGCAATGAGGCACACAAGCACGGTGATGACATAGATGACAGCCTGGAATATGGCGTCACCCTTACTCTTCGTATTCATTCTTCCTTTCCCCCTTTTACCACAGGCTGGTCTCAGTGACCTTCTTGGAGATGAAGTTCACTACAGACAGCATCAGAATGTTGATGACAGAGTTAAACAGATCAACCGCGGTCGCATAGTCATATCTCAGATCGACAATGCCCTGCTTATACGTATACGTAGAAATAACTTCAGATACGTTCAGGTTCAGGTCGGTCTGCATGGCATAGACTTTGTCCCGGCCCACGCTCATCAGGCTGCCGCAGTTCAGGATCAGCATGATAACGATGGTGGGGACGATGCTGGGAAGCGTGATATAGATCAGCTGCTGCCAACGATTTGCGCCGTCCACGCGGGCGGCTTCATAAAGCGCGTTGTCAATAGCAGAAAGAGCGGAAATGAAAATGATAGCATTCCAGCCGGAATCCTTCCAGATGCTGGAGAGAATATACATCAACCGGAAATACTTGCCGCTACCCATCAGATAAAGCGGCTCATCGGTCAGCCCCAGGGCGATCAGGCCTTTGTTGATAATACCGGTTTCCATGGCGCACATAGAGACCATCATACCAACCACAACGATAGTAGAAATGAAATGGGGAGCGTAGGTGATGGTGCGCGCGAGGCGCTTGCCCTTGTCTGTTTTCAGTTCATTAAAGACAAGAGCCAGGAAGATGGGGAAGGGAAAACAGAACAACAGAGAAAGGCAGCTAATGGCCAACGTATTTATGATGACGCGGCTGCTTTGATAACTGTCAAAGAAGTTCTTAAAATGCTTCAGACCGACCCAGTTGCTGGCCCACATACCCTTGCGCAGCTTATAATCCTTGAAAGCGATCTGAATGCCCAGCATGGGCCTATAGCAGAAAATGATGAAGTATGCAATGACGGGGATCAGCAGCAGATACATCTGCCAATACCGCATGATTGCCTTGCGCCAGGTATTATGGTTAATCGAACGCGATGGCCGAATCGTTTTTTCCATAGGACGCACCCTCTCTAAAATAAATTGCTGTCAACGGTTTTCCTGGCGTAAGCATTGAACGCCGGAGCGCCCTTTGAGAAGGGGGGAGCCCCCCGCAAGAGGCTCCCCCTTTCCTGCGGCTTAAAACGCCACATGATTTTTCTTAGAACTCAGCGCCTTCGCCATAGATACGGGTCAAAGCAGAACGATACGCTTCGATGAGGGTTTCAGGCTTCATCTTGACGATTTCAGCCTGGAAGTTAGCCCAGGTGGTATCGTTCAGTTCCATTTCGCCGGTCATAACCTGAGCGGCAAAGTTCTTGGCGTATTCGTTAATATCGGTGCCCACGCGGGAAACCACATCATTTTCTTCAGAAGTGAAGGTGATGATGGGCCAGATTTTTTCGGGCGCATAATCCTTCAGCAGAGCCTGAGCGCAAGCAGAGGGGATGGGGCCGTATTCAGCATCGCACAGGTTGGAGAAGAAACAAGCGGGCACACCGCCGCCGGGCCACATACCGAACTGGCCACGGAACGCGTTGGCGCTCATTTCTTCGGTGCGGGTCGCTTCGGCAGCGTCGGTCCAGCCGCGGTTGCCGTCAGCCTTAACTTCCCAGTCCTCGCCTTCCACGCCGATCAGAGCCAGCGCAGAGCCTTCTTCAGTGTAGAAGTAGTCAACCCACTTCAGAGCCACGGGGATCAGTTCTTCGGGGCAGTCGCAGGTGATCACGAAGTTACCGGTGGAATGAACAGCGCCGCGGGTGTTGGTATGGAAAGCGAAGCCATCGGGGCCTTCCAGAGACCAGTTCACGGTGTACCATTCTTCGCCGCCGCTGCCGGGAGCCACGGTGTTGAGGATCATGCTCAGACGATCGGTGGCCTGGAACACTTCAGACTGGCTGTCGCCCTCGGTGAAGATTTCCTGATAGATCAGCTTTTCCTGATACATCATGGTCATGAATTCCAGATACTTGCGATAGTTTTCACTCTGGAAGTACACGCGCAGATCGCCGGTTTCGGGATACACGTCCACAACATAATGATGCGCGCCGCGGTTGCGCAGACCGAAGGAACCGTAGAAGTAGTTGTGCAGGTTGACTGTGCTGGCGATGACAGTCACTTCGTCCGCTTCGCCGTTGCCGTTCCAGTCGCTGTCACGGATGGCGGTCATGATCTTCACGAAATCGTCCAAGGTCTTAGGATCATCCATGCCGATCTTATCCATGGCCTTCTTGTTCAGCCACAGCTTGGTGGGGGTACGCATTTCAGCGCCCAGGATCAACTGAGGCAGACCCCAGATTTCGCCGTTGACACCGGTGATAGCGCCGGAGATGGTCTGCTCTTCACAGTACAGCTTCCAGAAGTTCGGAGCATATTCTTCCAGGTAGGGCTTCAGGTCGATGATAACGCCTTCGTCACCCCAGGAAGCCAGCTTGGCGTTGCTGAGCTTGCCGCGCATGATCACGTCGGGCAGCTTATCGCCAGAAGCGATGAGGGCAGCCAGCTGATCGTTGAACACGGAATTGCTGACATTTTCCCATTCGATGGTCACGCCAGACAGTTCAGCATACTTGGCGATACCGTGGACATTGCCAAGATTCTGCTCGGGATAATAGGCCTGCACCTGAGCCATAACCTTGATGGTGGTGGGCTCGGTAACCAGGGGGAAGTTGTCAGCCAAGGCGGTGCAGCTGCACAGCATCAGCAGCGCCAGAGCCAGTGCCAGGATACGGGAGCACTTCATAGAGAAAACCTCCTTTTTATTTTTACCGGCAGTTGAGCCGGCAAAGATCAGAACAGGAATTGCCAGTTTTCCTGTTGAACAAATGCTGAAAAACGCAGAACCATTTCTAATCTGGACGAATGATTCCAAATCAAAACGTTTTCCTAGTTCGAGACATCCTTTCAGCAGCCTCTGTTCACATACATTATATATCATTGGCTCTGCATAACACAAGCATTGATTGAGACACAGTTTTGTTCGAACGAGACATATACAAATATTGCTTGTGTGGAAAGATGTATAAAACGGTTTTTATAAAAACATGAAAGTGACACTTACGGGTAATTGGACGTGCGATTGGGATAAAAAAGGCGGGCGTTGGAGTGGGTGGTTCGGCAGAATTTGCTTAACGGCTTTAAAAAATTCTATTGCCGAAACAGGTCACCGTATGATATAATACTATTATATATAATGAAAGGAAACGAAGCACTTATGCAGATCTATTTGAATAAAATGTCCGGGATTGATGATGCGATCGTGTCCATGTTTATCAGCAAGCGAAGCTGGACGCGGGAACTGGAAGAAAACATTTATCAGATTTGCCAGCGGGTGCTGGACGCCCGGGGAAAGCTGAAAAATGAAGCGGAATATCCGGAATTAAAAGAAGACTTTGGTCTGTTTAACGGCTGGGTGGAAAAGCTGGTGAAATGGGGCTGGATGCATATCACCATGCTGCGGTTTATTGATATGTCAATCACCGTGGAAGGCCTGCATCGTGCGGGACAGGATGACTGGGATTCCCATGCCAAGCGGTTCAATAACCGAATTATTCGCTCCAGCACGCGGCTGTCCACTTTTTCTTACGAAATGTCCGACTATTATAAAGGAAAGATTCTGCCCACAGATCAGGCGCTTTCCGCTCTGGGCATGATGCTTCCGGAAAAAATTGAGGTGGACGGGGTCGCGTATGTGAAGGCGATCAACGGCTATATTAAGGAGGGAATGGAAGAGGACAAGGATGTGAAGCGCGGGCTGTATATGCTTTCTATTCCCAGCACGTTTATTTTTAAAATTGATCTGACGGAGTGGGGGCACGTCTATAAGGAGCGCAATGCGTCTGGCAGTGCGAATCCCGAGGTGAAGCAATGCTGCGAAGCTATCGCGGATGCTATTGAGGATTTTATTCCTGCCTTTAACCGCGAACTGTTCCTGAAGATTAAAAACTAAAGTCACTTTAAGCAGTCGTGGAATGACAGACTGCGACAAACTGCCGAATATTCTCGGCAGTTTTTTGATGTCCAGATAAACGCGCCAATTGCGCATATTAAAAAGGAAGGGCTTGCAGCCCTTCCTTGCGTTTGGTTTTATGAATGCAGGGGCCTATTTAATAGGAAACTCTTTTGCATCCGGCGCCCAGAAAAACACATCTGTGTTGCCTAGCACCTTGTTTACTGCTTCGATGAAATAGTAGTCGGCGTAGTTCATCGTGATGTGGTGTTCCTTGGAATGATAAGAACTGGTGCATTTGGTCAGGATGGCGGGAGTATTTTCTGTCCAGTCGGCACAGGAGGCTTCCATGGCCGTCAGCATGCTGCAAGCAGCGGAACGATACGCATTCTGTTGATGCTCAGGCAGCAGATCGGCCAATTCCATCAGGCCGCAAATGGCAATTGCCCCGGCGGCGTTGTCCCAGATCTCGGGCTTCTTGGGCGCGCGGAAATCGCAGGCGGGAATCCAGCCAGTGGCCTGGGTGCAGGCAATAAAGTAATTGGCGACCTTTGCGGCGGTATCCAGATATTCCTGCTTTCCGGTCATCATATAACTCAGCGTGAAGCCATAAAGCGCCCAGGCTTGGCCGCGGCTCCAGCTCGAGCCGGAGGCAATGCCCTGCCCGCCAGGATTATCTAAATATTCGCCAGTCTCGGGATCGAAGGAAACGATATGGTTGCAGGATCCATCCGGCCGGACAAAGTATTTCATGGCCGTGTCTGCATGGCGCATGGCAATCAGCCGGAACCGGGGATCATTGGTTTGCCGGCTGGCCCAATACAAAAGGGAGAGATTCATCATGCAGTCGATGATCGCCCAGCCAATCTGATCTTTGCCGTTCCAGGCACGAATAAAGCCATTGGGATTAAAGCGCCCAGCCAGCATGTTGGCACCGAAAAAAGCCCGATCAAAGCTTTCAAGATTTTGCTCGATGGCATAACGAACGCCGCTTTGAATCAGCCACATAAAGCCAACATCGTGGTGCAGCGCCTTAAAATCCCGCAGCGCCGCATCCATCATTTCTTCCGCGCGAACCGCAGCATCGCGATAGAATTTGTCCTTCGTCATCTGATACATTTGCCACATGGACGCGCCCCAGAACCCATTGGTCCACCAGCCGATGCGAGATTCTTTCCATTCGCCGTTTTCTGTGGAGTAAGGGATAAAATTCACCTGTGCAGCCTTCTCGGCGCTGAAATGCATTTTCTTTTCCATTTTTGCCTTCGTCTGCTCTGCCCAGCCTTCGGGCAGCAGCGCAGCCAGCTTTTCGTTCATCGGGATTCCTCCTCTTTTTAAATTGTTGCTATCTGCATTGTGACATAAGAGAAAGAGCTTTTCAAGTGGAAAAAGCCTTCAACGAGGCAGGAAATATCTTTGTTATCGGGAAATGGGGTTGTTTTTTGAAAAAGGAATTCTTGGAGATGCGGAAAACAGCAAAAGAAGAAAGAAAAGAGACGGAAATCGCACGCGAACAGACTGAATTCTACAAAAATGCTGCGATAGGAAATGTGCGGAACAAACGCAGGTGTTGCGTCGGAACAAAGGCAAGATGGTTTTAATGGTGAAATAAGCATATAAATCACAAAATATGGGCTTGCTTTATGGAGAAAAATTGAGTAGAATAAAAAGCGGGAAAATCTGTATTACAACAAGGAGCTGATCGGGAATGCAAACGATGCCTCGTCCTGAATATCCCCGGCCGCAGTTTGTGCGGCAGGGCTGGATGAACTTGAACGGCACCTGGCAATTTGAAATTGATTTTGGCGGCTCGGGCCGTGCTCGGGGACTGGTCGAAAAGGAAAAGCTGGAACGGGAAATCTTGGTTCCCTTCTGCCCGGAGAGCAAGCTTTCTGGCGTAAACTATAAGGATTTCATGGAAGCGGTCTGGTATCGCCGCAGCTTCACGCTCCCCAGGGAAGCGGTGGGTAAGCGGGTGCTGCTGCATTTCGGTGCCGTGGATTATAAATGCGAAGCCTGGGTGAATGGCCAGAGCGTGGGTGTGCATGAAGGCGGCTTTGTGTCCTTTACTTTCGAAATCACCTCCGCCCTCCGGGAAGGGGAAAACACGCTGGTTGTTTGCGCGGATGACAACCTGCGCGGCGGACGGCAGCCGGGCGGCAAGCAGAGCCACATTTATCAATCCTACGAATGTCATTATACCCGCACTACCGGTATTTGGCAGACCGTGTGGCTGGAATGGGTGAATCCGGTCTATGTGAAAAAGACGCGGATGATTCCCGATGCCGCCAATGGCAGCGTTTATCTGGATGCGACCATTAACGGCTGCGCTGCCGGCATGACGCTGGAAGCGGAAGCCTCCTTTGAAGGCCAAGCAGAAGGCAAGGCGACGGTAGCCGTGGATGGCAACCATGCCAAGCTGAATCTGACGGTGGCTAACAAGCATCTTTGGAATGCCGGCGAACCCAATCTGTACGACCTGAAACTGACGCTGAAAAAGGACGAGGAAATTGTGGATACGGTGGACAGCTATTTCGGGCTGCGCACCATTTCCTTCGACGGGAAAAAGTGTCTGATCAATGGCAAGCCTGTGTTCCAGCGGCTGGTGCTGGATCAGGGCTTCTATCCGGACGGCATCTATACGGCGCCTTCGGATGACGACCTGAAGCGGGATATCGAGCTTTCTCTGGCCATGGGCTTTAACGGTGCGCGGCTGCATCAGAAGGTGTTTGAGCAGCGGTATCTGTATTGGGCGGATAAGATGGGTTATCTGTGCTGGGGCGAAATGGCCAATTGGGGCATTGATCCCAGCCGTGGGCACACCATGCCAATCTTCCTGCGCGAATGGCTGGAATCGGTGGAACGGGATTTCAATTCGCCGGCGATTGTGGGCTGGTGCCCCTATAACGAAGTTTGGGGTGAATCCAATGATGGTATGCGCCATCTGACCCTGCAAATGACTTATCGCGCCACCAAGGCGGCGGATCCCACCCGCCCCTGCATCGATACCAGCGGCGGCCTGCATGCCGAAACGGATATCTATGATATCCACGATTATGAGCAGAACACAGAAGTGTATGCCAAGCGGTATCAGCCCGGCGCGGAACTTTATGATCCTTTCAAGAATCGTCAGCATTATGACGGGAAGCTGCCGATGTTTATTTCCGAATATGGCGGCATTGGTTGGACGGATGATCCTACGGCTTGGGCATACGGCGGCTGGCCCACTACGCCGGATGAATTCGTGGCTCGCTATGATGGACTGACCTCGGCGCTGATGCAGAACCCCGAGCACATGGGCTTCTGCTATACGCAGCTGACCGACGTGGAGCAGGAGCAGAACGGCCTGTATACCTATCAGCGCAAGCCGAAATTCCCAGCGGAAAAATTCCGGGAAATCAATCAGCGTAAGGCTGCAATCGAAGAAGAATAAAAAAGAGGGGACATGGCTGCGCACCATGTCCCTTTTCTGAAGGGGAAAAAGGACTCCGGTAAGAAGGGCGAGGCTTGCCGGGTGTCAGAACGGCTAGCGATAAGGGATTGACGCGTTGCCCAGCTGCAAAGCAAACGTTCGCGATTTTATGCCATGCTATTTATGCTGGTGCTCAAGCGTCGGCGCGCACAGCGCCAAAGTTCCCATAAATCAAATGCCAGACGGAAAAATCCGTCTGGCGTTTTTTATTAGAGATTCCATGAAGCTTACATCAGCTTTCGATACAGAGCGGCAATTTCCTCCACGGAAGTATCCCGGGGATTGCCGGGGCGGCAGGCATCCGCAAAGGCGGATTCGGCCAGGAACTGCACATCCTCGTCCTTTACGATGGCCTTCAGATTGGCGGGAATGCCCACGTCCGCAGCCAACTGTTTCACCGCGTCCACCGCGGCTTTGCGGTATTCGTCCTGGGACATGGTTTCCGTGCCCGCAACGCCCATGGCCTTGGCGATGTCGCGATACTTTTCGCCGGTACAGGGAGCGTTATATTCCATGATAGTGGGCAGGATAATCGCGTTGGCCACGCCATGGGGGGTGTCATACAGCGCGCCCAGGCCGTGCGCCATGGAATGGACAATGCCCAGCCCCACATTGCTAAAGCCCATGCCGGCCACGTACTGAGCCAGCGCCATGCCTTCTCGCCCCTCGGCGGTATTTTCCACTGCGCCGCGCAGGTGCTTGGCAATCAGCTCAATGGCCTTGAGATGGAACATATCCGTCATTTCCCAAGCCCCCTTGGTAATATATCCCTCGATTGCATGGGTCAGGGCGTCCATGCCGGTGGCGGCAGTCAGGCCCTTGGGCATGGATGCCATCATGTCCGGATCCACCACGGCGATTTCCGGGATATCGTTGGTGTCTACGCAGACAAACTTGCGCTTCTTTTCCTCGTCTGTGATCACGTAATTGATGGTCACTTCTGCAGCCGTTCCGGCGGTAGTGGGAACGGCGATGGTAAACACTGCGTGTTCCTTGGTGGGGGCGACGCCTTCCAGTGAACGCACATCGGCAAACTCAGGGTTTTTCACAATAATGCCGATCCCCTTGGCGGTATCCATCGAAGAGCCGCCGCCGATGGCGATGATGCAATCCGCGCCGGACGCCTGGAAAGCGGCCACGCCGGTCTGCACGTTTTCGATGGTGGGGTTGGGCTTGATTTCATCAAAGAGCACATAGGGGATCTGGGCTTCGTCCAGAAGCGCGGTCACCTTTCCGGTCACGCCGAAGCGAACCAGATCAGGATCCGAGCAGACGAACGCCTTCTGATAGCCCCGCGCCTTCAGCGCACCGGGGATTTCAGCAATCGCGCCCTTGCCATGATAGGAAATGGTGTTCAACACAATACGGCCTGCCATGAGAATATTCCTCCTTGTGTTTTGTGTGTATTTATGGAAATGGAAAGCTATTTTCCCTTTTTCATGATACACGGAAACGTCGTTTGCGTCAAGAGAAGAAAAGAAGAAAAAGACGCGAAACGAATCAAAAAAGCTGCTATAAAAAGCAGCTTTTTGCATGAATTCAGAAGGCAGAGAATGTCTTACCATCGGCGGAAATACTTTTGCACCAGCTGATCCTCGCTTTCTCCTTCTCGCAGAGCACGAAGCAACACGATATAGCGTTGATTATGGTTGTCGTCATAGCAGGTGACCAGCGTCAAAAGCTTATCGCCAAACTGCGCATCCACGTTCAACTGAATTTCTGAAAGTTCCCGGGCACGTTCAATGAAGGAATCAAATTCGTCCCGGGTATAGAAATTACGAGTATAAAAGCGAAAATAGTCCGTGGCGGGAATAATGGAGCAGGGAAACATGGCCAAAGGCACGTAAGTTCCGGTTTCATAAATGGTATCAAACGTGACAAAGGGATTGGCCGACAGCTTTTCCCAGGAATTCATTCGCCGCAGCTTGCCAAACATCTGGCCGTTTTTCATGTTGTGGCCATAGATCAGCAGATTATCATCCCGGGGGAGAATCTGGCTACCCTCGTCCAGGAACGGCGTCCCGTTCATGTTGGGTTCACCGTTGAAATCTCGGGTCATATAATAGCTGTTATCCCGCTGAACAATTGCAAAATCGATTTCCTGAATGCAGTTTACTTTGAGCCAGCCCACGGTATCGCTGTTTTTTTGCACCAGGCTTTGGTATCGGGCCAGAATCTTTGGCGCTTCGGTGGGAATAGGGGTGGCCGTGGCAGCCCGCGCCGGCACGGGCGTGGCCGGTGAAATGGTTGGGCCAGAGGTGGCAGCAGGAGGCGTGGCAACTGTGGGGAGGGCGGTGGGTTCTGACGTGGGGCCAGCAGTTTGAGTTAGCAGCGATTGGTTCTGCCGGTTAATTTGCTGTACGCGGATGGACTGAACCAGATATCGGCCTAAAAAGAACAAATTGAGCAGCAGTACCCCTAACGCCAGCGCGACCCGACCTTTGCGCAGCCTGCGGCCTTTCTGTGCCTGCTTTCTCGATCGCCGGCTCATTCCGTTCGCCCCACTTTCCAAATTCCTCTAATTTTTAATTATAGTGGCTTCTGATTGATCTGTCAATGAAAAATCCTGGCGGTGCATTCGGCATAAAAGCAGCGTGCGGCAGCATAAAGTTCGAAAAAAGGAGGCGTATAAAAATGGCAACCAGACAAACGGCGGCAATAGCAATAGGCGATGTGACCGGCGATCGGCGGGCAGACACGGTGCGCATGACCGGCGTGAAAGCAGGGAACAGTTCGGCCTGGGAACAACTGCGGCTGGAAGTGCAGCTGGGCTGCAATTGTCAGGCGGTTTCTTTGCCGCTGACGGCAGATGCGGGGTTTGAGCCTCGGCTGCTGCTCAGCCCGCTTACAGGCAGCAATAAGTTGGATATTCTGGCACTGGTATTGTCCGGAGGTAGTGGTGCGATTCTTTATTTCGCGCTGTATACGTATGAAAACGGTGCTTTTCGCCTGGCACTGGATAACGAAAAATATGAGCAGATGTATGCATACGCCGTGACATATCAGAATAGATACGTTGCCCAGGTACGCAGTCTGCAAAACGGCGCGGCGTACCGGATTGATTTATCCAGCAAGGGGCAGACATATCTGGATACGTTCTATGGAGCAGACGGCCAATTAAAAACGCCGACCGAGGGCTTTGTATCCCCGGCCAGCGTGGTTTCACCGATTGCTTTCAGCGGCAGTGTGCAGATGGAATTGATGACCTGGCAGCTCATCAGCGGTTCCTATCGGGCGGATGCGCTGGGGTATGTGATCAACGTGCTGCGCTGGAGCGATGGAGCGTTTGAACTGTATGAACAGACAGTTGGCGTTAATCCTGTCAGCCAATGAGAAAATGGATTAATCCACCTTCCAATGCAGCTGGAAGCCGTTCTCCACCAGCAGCTTCTGGAAATCTTCTACATGTTCTTCCCAGACCTGGGCCGGCGTATATCCATGATTTAGGCAATAGGCGGCCAGATAACCAGCGGCTTCGCCAACCGTCCATTCCACCGGATGCAGCCGATAGCAGCCGCCGGTGAGATGTGTGGTACCGATATTTTTGCAGGCAGGCAGAAGGTTTTTCATCCGAACCGGAATCATGGAGCCCAGCGGAATCTCGAACCGTTGCGCCTTCTGGTACATGTTGGTGCAGGTCTTGGTGGTGCGGTGCAGATCCATGGAATAATGTCCAACGCCCACGCTGTCCGGCAACTGAACTGGCTCAGGATTATATTGGGCGGCCACATCCTGCTCCACGATGGTTTTCTTAGCTACGATACGGCGGGATTCCCGGATGTACGGTGCTTTGGCCAGACCGTCCTCGGTGCCCACGTGTTCGCCATCCAGCTGGACATTATAGCCCTGAAGCCACAGCCAGTAAGCCAGGCAGAGCGTTTCTTCCCGTGCCTGCTGCAGATGGAATTCACGCTTGGGATCATCAATCACATTGCCGAATTCATAGTCATTCTGCGGCCAGTTAAACAGGGTAACTTCGGAGCATTCTGTTGTGTAATAGGGGGGATACTGAATGCGCCGGTAATTCCACAGTCCCAGAGAGCCGGGATAGGCATCATCGTTGTGCATGCCATAATGAACCGGTTCGCCATTCTTGCCATAGCCTTCCCAGGAGAAAAGTAGATGGCCGTTGAAGGACTTACGGCTAGCCCAAAAATCATAGTTTTCCGGCTTGGGCATAAAGGTGCGTTCTTTGTCCAGCGCTAGGGCGGCTACCCAGGTGATAGGCTGGTGATCCTCAGAATCTGCCGTTTCGGCGGCATTGGGCTCATTATATTCGCTCTTGGCTTCGGAGCCGATGCGGTATTCTGTGCCGGTCATGGGCAGCAGATCGCCGCAGTCCGTAGCGTCAAGGAAATAGGCGGCGGAGATGGTATCGGTGGTTTCATCCTTATGCTTAACAGTGACGGTTTGCACCTGGTCATCCTGCGTTTGGGCGCTCACGGCCACGGTTTCGATTTCCAGGGTGAGAAGACCCGCATCGATAAAGGGCTGCACAGCTTCGCACAGCAACTTATGGGCCAGCTTGGGAGAATGAGCCACGCGGCTGACCCAGCAATTGCCGGGGTTCAGCCTTTCCTGACTGCGCATCAGTTCAGAGGCATTGGGCATGGCCTTGTAGGTGGCGCGCACTTGTTCGCGATAATCGCGATAGCGCTGCGTGCAGCCCTGCTCTTCAATCCAACGGTTTTCATCCGGAGGAACGGCCTGGCTGGTCAACTGACCGCCAATCCAATCCGTCTCTTCGCACATGTATACCGTTTTGCCCATCCGACAGGCGGAAATGGCTGCCTGAACGCCGCCAAGGCTGCCACCAATAACGGCAATGTCAAATGTCCGCAAAAGAATTCACATCCCTTTCAAAAGATTTCATAAAATACTATTCTCCGTGCAAAGGCTTTTTCCTGCATAGCAGGAAAAGACAAAAGAAAAAGCCCGCTGCCGAAACGACAGCGGACCATTGCAATTTCTGAAATGAAATTACTTGATTTCGACCTTCGCGCCAACTTCCGCGAAAGCAGCCTTGACCTTTTCGGCTTCTTCCTTGGAAACGCCTTCCTTGATGGCCTTCGGAACCGCTTCCACGAATTCCTTGGCTTCCTTCAGGCCCAGGCCAGCCACGTATTCACGCACAGCCTTGATAACCTTGATCTTTTCGGAGCCAGCATCCACCAGGATGACGTCGAATTCGGTCTGCTCTTCAGCAGGAGCAGCGGCAGCAGCACCAGGAGCAGCAGCAACAGCCACGGGAGCGGCAGCAGAAACGCCGTACTTTTCTTCGAAAGCCTTAACCAGCTCGTTCAGCTCGATGACGGTCATGGCGTCAATCGCAGCGAAAAATTCTTCATGCGTCATGATAGAAATCCTCCATTTATTATTGGTTGAAGTAGATGGGTTTGCGCGATTAGGCAACGATTATTCCTCGCCAGCCTGCTTCTTGCGCAACGCTTCCAGGGCATAGACCAGGTTGGAGATGGGAGCCTTCAGGCTGCCAACCAAACGGACCAGCAGAACTTCGCGGGAAGGCATCTTGGACAGCTCCTTCACGGCCTTTTCATCCAGCACTTCCGTGCCCATGAGGCCAGCCTTTACGGAGATGCAATCCAGCTTTTCCTTCTCCAGGAAGTTGTAGATCACCTTGGCGGGAGCCACCGCGTCAGTCATGCCAAAGGCAAACGCGCTGGGGCCTTCCAGATGCTCGTCCAGAGCAGTGATGTTCATTTCGTGCAGGGCACGCTTGACCAACGTGTTCTTCAGCACGCAATATTCCACACCGTTTTCACGGAACTGGTTGCGCAGCTTGGTCACGTTTTCCACCGTGATCCCGGAATAATGCACGATCACCATCGACTGGCAATTTTGCAGCTTTTCCAGAATATCGGCCACCACTTGCTTTTTGACTTCCAGATTCTTGCTCATGTGTTCATTCACCTTCCTTGCGGCTGTGAATAAAAGAAACCCCTGTCCATAAGGCACAAGGGCATTACAATGCATGCTTCCTCGCACCTCGGCTGGCGGAAAAACCATTAAGCGCATTGCAGCGCACCTGCTGTCTACGGCACAGGCTCTTTTAAGCCGTGCATAATATTACCACACTCTTTTCCGTCTGTCAAGCAAAAAAGAAAAAAACATCGAGAAAAAACGGACGGAAGACGCTGGATTTTTCAAAAAAGCCTTGCATTTCGCAGCCTGCCGCCTTGCAAAACAGGGGAGAATCCTGTATAATAGAAAATGATGGTTTCTGGAAACAAATGCTTGAAGGAAGAAGGTTTTTCATCATGAAAATTCTGATTGTAAACGCCGGCTCGTCCTCCCTGAAATATCAGCTTATCGATATGCAGGATGAGTCCACCCTGGCTAAAGGCCTGGTGGAGCGCATCGGCATGGACGCAGTGGGCCATCATGAATGCAAGGTGGATGGCAAAAAGGTTGTAGATTGGGAAGAAGCGCACATTGAAAACCATGTGCAGGCCTGCCATATGATGCTGGATGCGCTGACCAACAGCGAATTTGGCGTGGTCAAGTCCATGGATGAAATCAGTGCGGTGGGCCATCGTGTGCTTCATGGCGGCAGCAAGTTCTCTGTATCCGTGGTGATCACCCCCGAAGTGGAAGCGGCGATTGAAGAAAATATCCCCCTGGGCCCGCTGCATAATCCCGCGAATCTGCAGGGCATTCGCGCTTGCCGCGAAGTTATGCCTGGCACGCCCATGGTCGCCGTGTTTGATACGGCGTTCCATCAGACCATGCCGCCCAAGGCGTATATGTATGGCGTTCC
>CAYRFP010000019.1:0-34577 GCA_964423675.1 uncultured Oscillospiraceae bacterium | reverse complement strand
TCCGAACCCGTCTCCCACAGGGAAGATCTGGTTCGGATTATATTGCTTTGGTGCGCCATCAGGGACTCGAACCCGGGACACCCTGATTAAGAGTCAGGTGCTCTACCAACTGAGCTAATGGCGCATTCCGAAGAACAGGATTAATGATACTACGTGCTTCCTCTTTTGTCAACACATTTTTAGAAAAAAAGAGGGAAACAAAAAGAAAAAGCGCGAGCGCATGTTTTGCGCTCGCGTATGGGGCACACCCGACCATTAAGCCTGTTCGGGAGCGCTCACGGGGCAGGTATCAGCGCAAGCGCCGCAATCGATGCACTTATCCGCATCAATTACATACTTGCCATCGCCTTCGGAGATCGCTTCCACGGGGCAGCCATCGGCGCAGGCGCCGCAAGCGATGCACGCATCAGAAATCTTGTATGCCATAATAAAAACACCTCCATTGTATTAATCCGCTTTCGCGTCTTTCTTATGATACCATTTTACACGGAAAAAAGCAAGAGCAGTGCTGCCAGATTACAGGTTTTTTTCTGTATTGGCGGGTTGCTTGTATACGGCTCGTTCCCCGCCAATATAGGGCAGCCGGGAATACGCAGCTACCGCGTGAGCATGCCCTACCTGCGCGATTTCTCCACGGAAGGGGACGGCTACCGGCCGAAGATGCATGCCGATTAGCGTATCGCCAATATCTAGTCCGGCATCTGCCTGCACAGCCATAACCAGACAAGGATCATCCAGCAGCTTCCATGCCGCCGCCGGCACGCTGCCGCCAGCCTTGGGCTGCGGAATGGCACAAACCTGCAAATATCCATGCTTTTCTGCCGCTGCCCGGGGCAGAACCAACGCACGGTTGAGATGCTCGCAGCACTGGAAAATAGGCGTCAGCTGCTGCGCCTGGCAGAAGCGAAGCACAGCAGAAGCGACCCACTCACCGATTTGAGGAACGCTGGCCTTGCCAATGCGGCCGCCTGCAATTTCGCTGGTGGAGCAGCCGACAACGATTTGCGCGCCGTTCTGGAGATGCGCCGCCATTTTTAAATCGAGCAGCGCTTTTGTGACCTGCGCCATAATCATTTCCTGATCCGTCATGAGAAAATGCCTCCTTATGTTATGCGCCGAAAGGCGAAAGAATAGCCGACGCTTCAGCGCCGTAAAGCATACATGCCAATAGCCGTGGCCACGGCCAGATTCAGTGAATCAATGTCCTGGCTATGGGGAATACGCACCGGTTGCCCCAGCTGAGCAAATTCGCTAGGTAGTCCCGCGCCTTCGTTTCCCATGATAAGGCAGCAGGGACGCCTGACCTGCGCCGCGGCAGAATCCAGGGCGGTAGATCCATCCAGCATAAAGGGATATGCAAAATGGGCGGGGAAAGCGGCGCGATATTCTTCGAACGATTCATATTCCCGCACACGCAGGGAAAACAGCGCGCCCATGCTGGCCCGAACTACCCGGGGGTCATAGACATCTGTCGCAGGGCGAATGATAGCCACATCGCGATAGCCAAAGCCCAAGGCGGCCCGGAGAATTGTGCCCAAATTGCCGGAATCCGAAATGTGATGCAGCACGATATGATCGCCTGCTGCCGAGAGGTTTTCGGGCCGCTTTTCAAACACGGCAGCAGCAAAGCAGTTTTCTTTGCCGGAAATGCGGGAAAGCGCCTTATCAGCTTCTTCGATTCGAATATGATACGTCTGAGCCAGGGCAATTAGCTTGTGCAACCCCTCGCTGTCTTCAGCGCGGGCAGAAATCAGCAATCGCCGTACCAGTTCCGGTCGTTTGCCGAGCACTTCCAAAGAAGGAAACATGCCGGGAGCATAAGAATAATCCAGCCCCCGCCGATAAGCTTCCAATGCAGGCATGGTCTCGCCTCCTTATTTCATAAGCTTTTTGATCAGCTTCAGTTTTTTCTGGCTAAAGGGAGCATAACGCACAGGGATATCCAGCCAGCTGGCTTTGCTGACGATGGACTTTTCATGCGTAAAGGTATCAAACGAGTATTTTCCATGATAAGCGCCCATGCCGCTATGGCCAACACCGCCAAAGGGTAGCCGATCGCTGGCCAAATGGATGATGGTATCATTGATACATCCGCCGCCAAAGGGAACTTTTTCCAAGATGAGTTCCTGGGCAGAGGCACGGCGGCTGAATAGATACAGAGCCAGTGGCTTTTCGCCGGCATTAATGCGGGGGACGATCTCTTCCATTCGCTTAAACGAAATGACAGGCAGAACCGGGCCGAAGATTTCTTCCTGCATAATGGGTGCATCCCAGCTTACATCGGTGAGCAGCGTTGGTGCAATGTGCTGGCCGTCTCCCTGTCCGCCGCAATAGATTTTTTCATGGGAAAGCAGTTCCATGACCCGCCGATAATGTTTTTCGTTAACAATTCGGGGCCATTGGGGACTGTGAAGCGCATCGCCATAGAATGTTTGCCAGCATTTTTTGATCTGCCCCATCAGTTTGTCCTTGACTTTTTCCTGCACAAGCAAATAATCCGGGGCCACGCAGGTTTGTCCGGCGTTGAGCCCCTTGCCAAAGGCGATGCGGCGAGCGGCAACGGCAATATCGGCGGAATCATCCACGATGCAGGGGCTCTTTCCGCCAAGCTCCAGAGAAACGGGGGTTAAATGCCGCGCTGCTTTTTCCAGAACGATTTTGCCGACGTTTACGCCGCCAGTAAAAAAGATGTAGTCAAACCGCTGCTCCAGAAGCGCCTGGTTTTCGTCCCGGCCGCCAAGAATGACTGCTGCCCGTTCTACAGGGAAGCATTCTGCGATCAAATTGTAGATTACGCCGCTGGTGGCAGGGGAATAATTGCTGGGCTTCAGAATGCAATGATTACCGGCGGCTAGCGCGCCGATAAAGGGGGAGAGCGTTAGCTGGAAAGGATAATTCCAGGGCGCCATAATCAGCACCACGCCGTAGGGCTCCTTAAGAATATAGCTGCGAGCGGGAAATTGTGCCAGCGGTGTTTTCACCCGCTGAGGCGCAGCCCACTTTCGCAAATGGCGGATTGCGCAGCGCAGTTCCGTCAGCACCATGCCGATTTCCGTCATATACGCT
Source organism: uncultured Oscillospiraceae bacterium (assembly GCA_964423675.1). Lineage (GTDB taxonomy): Bacteria > Bacillota > Clostridia > Christensenellales > Aristaeellaceae > RUG563. The sequence continues at coordinate 31,511 of CAYRFP010000019.1, read as the reverse complement.
TCGCCGGGGCCTTTGCCCAGATCTTGCTCCAGCGCCTGAAGGATCTCTTTTTCCCGGCGCAAAATGCCCTCTCGCAGCAGTTCCAGCGCTTCCAGCCTTTCCTCCACTGAATAGGGATGATTCATTTGGAATGCCTGGCGTTGCAACGAAACCAGTTCAGGAATGGTCATTCATCAAATCCTCCAAAAGCGCTTTGGCCATCTGCTTCCCGCGCTGCTCCACTTCGCCAATGGGCCCAACGCAGGAGGGACAGCCCTGGGGACAGGTACAATCGTTCACCAGCGTCAGCGCATGGCTGAGCAGAATGCTTCGCATCCGAAACGCTTTTTCTGCCAGGCCCACGCCGCCGGGGCAATTGTCATAGAGAATCAGGGTGGGCTTATCTGTGAAGGGGCATTTCACCTGATAAGACACTGCGATGTCCCGGGGGGAGCACATCAGGTAAAGAGGCGCTAAAATACGCAGCAGATTGGCAATGCCCAGCATGCCGCTTTGCAGATCGTCTTTTTCGTATTTTTGCGCAATGTTTTCCGGAATGGTTTTCCACATGGCGGTGGTATGCATATCTGTTTCCGGCAGACGAACCGGGCCGAACCCCAAGTTTTCGCCGGTATCAAACCGCATCTTTTTAAAGATTTTTACAAGCGCTGTCACCTTCACTTCGCCCAGCGCCGCATCTTCCTCCTGTTTTTCAATATCCAGCAGGCTCAGGCTTACGTTTAAATCTGCATCGGTATAATAATCCACGTTGACTTTTCGGATGAATGCCTTGCAGCCGTCAAAATCCAGCTTTTCCACCTGATAGGTCTGGCCTTCATGAAGGTAAATGGCGTTTTCGTGCAGCAGCATTGGCGCGGTAAACCGATCCATTTCGCCCACCATTCGGGGATGCGCTGGATCGGAAATATCCATGATCATGAAGTTCTCCGTCATGGCGGTACGCAGGCTCATTTCGCTGGCAGGAAAATCCTCCGCCATCCAGTGGTAGGTATCGCCTACGTGATGCAGAATGCTGTTTTCTTCCAGATATTCCAGCATTTCTTCGCCGCCTACTGCATTGCCCAGCGTTTCTCCATCCTTAAAGGGCAGTTCATAGGCGGCACATTTAAAATGACTCAGGAGGATATAAAGATTATCCGGGTTAAGCAACGCGTTTTCGGCAGGCTGGGTGAAAAAATAATCTGGGTGCGTAACGATGAACTGATCAAGCGCATTGGAGGAAGCTACCAGGATCGTCAAAGAAACCCCGTGCCGCCGTCCTGCCCGGCCGGATTGTTGCCAGGTACTGGCGATTGTGCCGGGATAGCCGCAGAGCACACAGGCTTCCAGCGCGCCGATATCGATGCCTAATTCCAGCGCGTTGGTGGATACCACTGCCTGAATATTTCCGGTGCGCAGCCCCTGCTCAATTTCCCGTCGTTCTGTCGGCAGGTAACCGCCCCGGTATCCCCGCACCTTTCCGCTGTTGCCGATGGGATCGGAGACCAGTTCTTTAAGCTGGCGCGTCAGCACCTCCACCTGTAGCCGACTTTTGGCGAACACGATGGACTGCACGCCGTTATGTACCAGCAAAGAAGCGATTTTCCGGGTTTCCGGCAGTACACCTTTGCGAATGCCCAGCTGGGCGTTTACTACTGGTGGGTTATAGAAAACATAATGCTTTTCGCCAGCCGGCGCGCCGTTGTTGTCAATCAGGGTCGCAGGCCGTCCAATCAGTGTTTCGGCAAGTTCTTTGGGGTTTTGAATCGTGGCGCTGCAGAGAATAAACTGCGGATGGCTACCGTAGAATTCGCACAGCCGCAGCAGACGGCGGATTACGTTGGCCAGATTGCTGCCGAATACCCCGCGGTAGGTATGAATTTCATCGATGACGATATATTTCAGGTTTTCGAACAGCTTCACCCATTTGGTGTGCTGAGGGAGGATGCCGCTATGGAGCATATCCGGATTGGTGACCACCACGTGCCCCGCCTGGCGCACGGCGCGGCGCGCAGCGGCAGGGGTGTCGCCATCGTAGGTGAAGGTTTTAATGTCGGCATGCAATTGCTCAATCAACTCATACAGTTCGCTGACCTGATCGGCAGAAAGCGCCTTGGTGGGAAAAAGATACAGTGCCCGCGCATCGGGGTTTTTCAGTATTTCCGCCAGTACGGGCAGATTATAGCACAGAGTTTTCCCAGATGCAGTGGGCGTGACCACTACAAAATCTTGCCCGGCCTGAGCGGCCTGAAAACAGGCAGCCTGATGCGTATAAAGCTGCCCAATACCATGGCAGGCCAGCGCCTGGGGCAGGCGGGAATCAATTTCCTCGGGCCAGGGGGCATATTGGGCAGCCCGGGGCGGAATGGTGCGCCACGCGGTTACGTTTTCCATAAAGACTGGATTGGAACGAAGCTTTTCCAACAGCTGTGGCAGATTCATGGCCCATCCCTCCTTGCATTCGTTCTTTATATTATACAATTTTCATTGAATCTTGGCAAGACGAACGATGAGCGAAAACAGAAGAGACGAGAGCAAATCGGTTTTCCTTCTTATCCGAAAAAGCAAGGGGATCATTCCCTGCTTTGAGAATGATCCCCTTGCCAAATGTCGTTCTGTTATTTCAGATGCCAGATTTTTTCGTTGTATTCACGGATGGTCCGATCCGAAGAAAAGATGCCGGAGCAGGCAGTATTGGTAATTGCCATGCGCAACCATTTTTCTTTGTTCTGATAATCGGCATCTACTCGGCGCTGGGCCATGGAATAGGAACCGAAATCCTTGAGCACAAAATACGGATCGCTGAACAGCAGGTTATGATAGATATCTTGCAGCGCGGCGGGATTGCCGGGGAACAGTGTGCCGTCAATAATCTGAATCAGCGCCCGGCGCAATTCTGCATTATTTTCATAGATGTGCATGGGGGAATAGCCGCCCTCCTGATAGAGCGTACTGACCGTGTCTGCCCGCATGCCGAAAATATAAATGTTGTCCGCGCCTACCTGCTGATAGATTTCCACGTTAGCCCCGTCCATGGTGCCCATCGTCACGGCACCGTTCATCATGAATTTCATGTTGCCCGTGCCGCTGGCTTCCTTTCCGGCCGTGGACAATTGCTCAGACAGATCCGCGGCGGGCATCAGCGCTTCCGCGCCAGATACATCATAGTTTTCCAGAAACACAACACGCAGGAATTTCCGCGCACGGGGGGAAGCATCGATCATTTTGCTGATGGCAATGATCATGCGAATGATCTGCTTGGCCAGATAATAGCCAGGACTGGCCTTTGCGCCGAAGACAAATACACGGGGCGTCATGGTGAAGTTCGGGTCATCCATGATGCGGTTATAAAGCACCATTATATGCAGAGCGTTGAGCAGCTGACGCTTATATTCATGCAGCCGCTTGGCCTGCACATCGAACATAAAGTCTGGGTCTACGCTCATTTTCTGCCGCTGCATCAGCACATTGGAGAAATTAATCTTGTTTTCCCGTTTGATCTTGGCAAAGGCTTCCCGGAATGCCGCGTCCTCTCGATAGGGCAGAAGCTCTCGCAACCGCTCCGGCTCTCGGATCCAGGCGCTGCCGATGGTTTCACTGATCAAATCCCGCAGCCCGGGATTGCTGACCATTAACCAGCGGCGATGCGTGATGCCATTGGTGATGGCTGAGAATTTCTGGGGCGTGAATTGATAATAGTCCTTAAACGTGTCTGCTTTGAGAATTTCGCCATGCAGTTGGCTGACGCCGTTTACAGAATAGCTCATGGCAACACACAGATTGGCCATATGCACCATACCGTAAGCCGTGACCGCCATATGCGCAATCCTGGGATCAGCACCGTTCTGATAATGATCTGCCAGCCGGGCGCAGACGCGGCGATTGATTTCCAGCAGAATCATGTAGATTCGTGGCAGCAGCGACTGCATCATGGATTCCGGCCAGCGTTCCAGCGCTTCGCTGAGTACAGTATGATTCGTATAAGCTACAGTGCGCTGCACGATGGAAGAAGCTTCATCCCAGCCCAGACCTTCTTCGTCCATCAGAAGCCGCATCAATTCCGGAATGGCCAGGCCGGGATGGGTATCATTGATGTGGATGGTCATTTTTTCCGGAAGCAGGGAGAAATTGCTGCCAAAGCGGTGCTTGAAATCCTTCAGCGCGTATTGCAGGGTGGCGCTGGTGAAAAAATAATGCTGCTTTAGCCGTAGTTCCTTGCCCTCATAATGATTGTCTTCCGGATAAAGCACCTTACTGATTACTGCGGCCAGTTCCTGTTCCTGCGTGGCCTTGGAATAGTCGCCGCTACTGAAGGAGGCAAAATCCAGCGATTTGGGGGAACGGGCACGCCACATCCGCAGCGTGTTCACTGTTTCGCAATCATATCCAGCCACCGGCATATCATAGGGCACGGCTTCCACGGTATGGTAATCGTGGTGGATGAAGGTCAGCCGTCCGTCCTTTTCCCGAGATTCCACCCAGCCGCCGAAATGTACCTCACACCGATCCTCCATGACCGGCACTTCCCAGACGTTTCCGTTTTCCAGCCAGTTGTCCGGTACTTCCACCTGCTTTCCACCCAGAATCCGTTGACGGAACAGGCCGTATTCGTAACGGATGGTGCAACCCATAGCGGGCAGGGAAAGCGAGGCCAGGCTGTCCATAAAGCAGGCAGCCAGCCGCCCCAGGCCGCCATTGCCCAATCCGGGCTCCGGCTCTTCCTTGACGATGTTGCGCCAGTTTAGCCCCAGTTCTTCCAATGCCTGACGATAAACGTTGGTGCTGCAAAGGTTGACCAGGTTGCAGTGAAGACTGCGCCCGGTTAAGAATTCAACGGAAAGATAGTACAGCCGCTTGTCCTGAGATGTCTGTTCCTTTTCCCGCCAGGCCATCCATTTTTGCATGATCTGATCCCTGACGGTAGATGCAAGCGCATAGTAAATCTGCTGGTTCGTGGCTTCGGCTAGCGTGCGGCCGTTATAGCGCTGAAGCTTTCCGATGATGGATTGCTTGATGGATTCCTTGTCAAACTGCGTGGTTGGCATCGAGAAAACCCCTCCGTCTTTAAATCAAGCGTCTGAGGACGCGGTATAGCAAGAAGATACGACAGATTATTATAGCCTATTCGCCGAATCAGGCCAATAGAAAAAATGGGAAGGCAGAGAAAAAATACCCAAAACACAGGAAAAAACGGCGGCATGCCAAAGTCTTTTGTCTTTGGGGTGCCGCCGCAGCGGGTTACTCTCGCCGTTCATCGTGGTCGCTGATGAGCGTTTTTAATTCCTGCATGAAGGTGGGGATATCGGTGAAGGAGCGATAAACCGAGGCAAAACGAATATAAGCTACCTCATCCAACTCCTTCAGTGATTCCATAACCAGTTCGCCGATTTTTTGGGTAGTAATTTCTTCCTGTAGGCTGTTATAGGCCAGTTGCTCGATGGAATTGACGATTTTTTCAATATCGGCAGCGGAAACTGGCCGCTTATGGCAAGCGGCAATAATTCCGCTGCGCAGCTTTTTGGCATCGAACAGTTCCCGGGAATTATCCTTTTTAATCACAAGTAGCTGCTGCACTTCAATTTTTTCATAGGTAGTGAAGCGACGGCCGCAGTTGATGCATTCTCGGCGACGACGGATGGAATTGCCGTCATCCGTGGGCCGAGAATCCACCACCCGGCTGTCGGCGCAATTGCAAAACTGACATTTCATGGGCTTCTCATTCCTTTGCTTGGCATTGGTTCATGCCTTTTTATTATAGCGTTGAAGCAGACGTTTGTCCAGCAAAACGAACAAAAAACACCGGGGGATCCGGAAAAATCAAAGCTGCATTCCCTCCACCAAATGCTCTACATGGCGTCTGGCATAATTCGCTCCGGCGACAGCTTCTTCTTCTGAAGCAGGACGATCGCCCATGAGCTGCAAAAATTGGCTGACCTTCAGCCCCAGCGCTTCCTGCATTTCTGCATCGCTTCCCTTGGGCGAAACCAGATAATAGCACAGCAGCGAATCCTTTTGGCCGATGCGGTGCGCCCGGTCTTCTGCTTGTGAATGAACGGCGGGCGACCAATCCAATTCTCCGAATACCACGCAGGAGGCTTGCTGCAGATTCAAGCCGCTGGCCGCCCGCAGGGAGATACAGCACAGATTGGTTTTTCCCGTCATGAATCGATCTACGGCATCTTCCTTTTGCGCTGCCGTTTCCCGGCCGGTGATAAAAACAGGATGCTCCGTTTTCAGTTCCTTTTTATACAGATCCATCACTGCATGATGATGCGCGAAAAGCAGCACACGTTCGCCAGCATTCAGCAGCGCCCGCACAAATTGGCATACGTAAGGGGCTTTAGCCAGCCCGGCGGCCTGACGCGCTTCCTGAGAAATCTGGTCTTCCAAAAGGGCACGTTGGGAGGGCGTCATTTGCTGATCCTGCCGCCAGCGGTAAAGCTTTTCCCAGATGGGCGCCATCAGCTGCTGATAAAGGGCATCATCTGCATCGATTTGCTGAACCAGCCGCCGCTTTTCAGGCAGTTCAGGCAGAACTTCCTGCTTCGTCCGCCGCAGCATCAGCCCCTCCCGCCTTAAATGATCGCCTAGCAGCTGTGGCTTGAGTACGATGCTGTTGCCATACCCGGCGCACCATTCCCGCGAGAAGGATTCCCAATCGCCCAGAAAATGAAAATCCAGGATGTTGACTACATTCCAGATCTCCCCGCCGTAATTATAGATCGGCGTACCGGACAGACCGATGACCCGCTGGCAGCTTTCGGCCAGCAGACTGGCTGCACTGTATTTTTCTGTTCCTGCCCGGCGCAGTTCCTGCACCTCATCGAAAATAACCGTGTGAAAAGCAAGCTTGGGCAGCGTTTCCTTCCATCCCCGCAGCAGCAGGTAATGGAGGATGTAAACATCCGCCTGGGGCAGCGGATAAGGCTTTAGACCTTTGATGATATGCACCTGCGGGATACGGCCGTCTAAACGAAGAAACCGCAGCGTTTCTGCCTGCCAGTTGCGAACTAGATGGGGCGGCGGCACGATCAGCAGCGGAAAACGACCTTCGCTGGCAACGCAGGCCAACGCCTGCACGGTTTTACCCAAGCCCATTTCATCGGCCAGCAGGGCGCGGTTGGTCAATTGCAGCCAGGCAAGTCCTTGCCGCTGAAAGGGCATCAGCTCTCCTTGAAAGACGGCTGGGGAAAGTGGGGCAGCAGGCAGCGCTTGCCGCGCGGCCTGACGATCCCGATAATATGCCCGTGCATCAGCCAGCGTTTGTTCCCAGCGTACGCGATCCCGGGGCGCAACCTCCAGGGGATAGCGCATCATCAGCCAATTCACATCGCCGATCAGCCGGCGATGGGCGGTAAAGCGCGCTTCGCCGCGTTTTGCGCCAGCGCTACCGGGGAATAGCCGTTTGGCAAGCTCTGTTACGCAGGGCTCCCCTTTAATCACCCAGCATTTGCGCCGGGAGTTATAAGAAAGCGTTCCATATGTTTCGTCTGCATGCGGAAGCGTTTGCAGGAAAAGAGGTGTATCTTCGCTGTTTAATTGACGCAGAATATCATCTTCCAGCGTTGGCGCGCTGGGAGAAAAGGAGTGGGGGAGAGCTGATTCCTTTGGGGTTGTTTTGGAAGCTTCATCGCTTAAAAACACAGGCGCTTCCGGCGTTTGGACAGAATCTGTTGGGACACTTTTTCCTTCGGCGGCCACGCCCCACAGCTTTTGCAGACTTAATTCATACACGGTTATTCCGGCCAGAAATGAGGGCAGCCCCACCGATTTTTCTGATACTAAAATCAGCGCCGTCACCTTACCGGTTTCGGCATACCGCCGCAGTTGGGCTTCTACATGGCTTTTAATTGGTCGCCCCCGTTTGATTTCGATGCCAATCCCTTCGCAAAGAAAATCGATGCGACAGCGCGGGGCCAGCGGCGCTTCGTGCTGAAAGGGAATTTCCGCCGCTTGCAGCGCCGCTGCGATCAGGCCGTGCAGGTCATATTCGTCCTGGGGCCGGGGTGCCCGCAGCGCGGACAACGCCTGCAATACCGTTTCCTGGTTCATTGCCGCCTCCTGATTCTATGTGTATCCAAATTCCATTATAGCCCTCTTTGGGCTTTGCTGCAAGGAGAAGAGGAAATAAAAAAGGAATCCTTCCAACATGGCGGAACGATTCCCTCTTTGAAGATGAACGGCTTGTTATGCTTCGGGCAAGTCATCGGGATTCAGCTGCACCAGAATCACATTCTCCCCGATTTTGCAAATCTGTTGCCAGGGGATGACAACGCCGCATTTTTCGCCGCGGATCACATGCATGGCTTTCCATTCCCCGGGCACGACAATAGCTTCCACAAGACCGGAGCAGACGTTGAATTCAATGTCCATAACCTTGCCCAGCTTTCGGCCGTCCAGGGTGTTTACCACATCCTTGGTGCGCAGATCGGACAGGCTCATGCAGCTTTCCCTCCCTTATAAGAAGGAGTATATGCCGCTGCGTTCGTTTAGTTGCCTATGGATTCAATCCCTCGTAGGATTTCTGGCTCGCGGATATCCCGGGAAGAAGTGAAGATTTTACGGGTCAGCAGCGCGCCGCAGCGATAATAGAGGCAGATGAAGGGGCAGTCCTCGGCAAACTGACTCTGAATCTGATAGAGCAGACTTTGATACGTGGGCTGATCCAGCGTCTTGCGCAGTTCTTTAAACAGATTGTCCATTGCAGTGGACTTATAGCCGCCGAAGTTACCGGTATTATTGCTCATCAGCAGGAATCCGGGATCGGGGATTACGTCCATCTGAAAGGCAACCAGCGCCAGGTCAAAATTCCGTGCAGCCAACCGAGCTTTGGCCGTGGAATAGCTGACCGACTCCACATTTCTGTCCTTATCGCCAGCCTTGATCCCCACTTCCCAGAGCATATCGGAAATCATGGTTGCGGCCTGAACACGGACGGAATTATCCTGCTCCTCATAGACCAACAACCGCAGCTTCAGGTTTTTCTTTTCGCCGTTTTTCACCATGTCCAGAATGCCATCGCCATCCGAATCGCTCCAGCCGGCTTCGGCCAGCAACGCTTTGGCTTTCTCTGGATTATATTCATAGGCTTCGTTGTCCTGATACATCCAGGTGCCATAGGGGAAAGGCGTATCGGTTCGTTCAGCGGTGCCGCCGTAAATGGTGTTGGCGATGGCGTCAATATCAATGGCATAGCGGATGGCTTTGCGCACGCGCACATCATCCAGCGGGAAGGACGCCTCTGCTTCATTCATAAGCAGTAGCTCCAGCTGCCGGGTGCGATAAGAAATGTTCAGGTTGGTCAGGCCGGTTCGATATTGCCCGGCGGAAGCGGAGCGGGTAATGGCGGCATCCACGCGGTTAAATTCATAGTCTTCAATCAGTTCTCGGTTCGTGCTTTGAAACAGAACGTTGATGCTTTTCACATCCGGTTCGCCGTTCCACCAATTGGAATTAGCCGTCAGATATAGATAATTGGCAGGCACGAATTGCTCGGTTTTGAAGGGACCGGTACCCACTGGATTATCGGCCTGCACCTGACTTTGAGGAAGGACGGGAAAGGTGAGGGCGTAGTAAATGCCGTAATAGGGGCGGGAAACCTTGATGATCAGGGTTTTTGCATCGTTGGCTGTGGCGGAAGAAATAATATACTTCAATTGAGCGTATTGCCCTTTTCCTTCTTCGGCCAGACGCAGAATTTCCTGAATGGTAGCCGCAACGTCGTAAGCAGTGCATAGGGAGCCGTCATGGAAATATGCGTCATCGCGCAGTTCCACCGTCCATACTTTGCCGGTGCTGTCCGGGTCGCAGCTGGCGGCCAGACATTTTTCCGGCATATAATCATCGTCCAGAGAGAAAAGTCCCTCATAAATCAAGGCGGTGAGAGATTGGAATTCCCGCTCCTCGGCAATCAGGGGATTGAGCTTGGTGGTTTTGACGCTGATCATGCCCAGCGTCAGGGAATCGTCCATGGTGGTGGCCAGGGCAGAGGGGCAAATCAGCGTGAAAGTCAGCAGCAGAGCCGCCGTCTTAATAATAATGCTGTTGATAGATCGCATACGCATTCAGCACCTTTCCGGCATAGTATTGCGTGTCCTCCATGGGAATCTGCTCCAGGGAGAGGGTTTGGCCATCGGATGAATACTTTTCCAGCCAAGAGCGAACATTCCCCTGCCCGGCGTGGTAAGCACAGGCAACGAGAATAGGATCGCCATGAAACTGGCCGCTGAGATAGCCCAGATACCAGCAACCCATTTTGATGGACGTTTCCGGGTCAAAAAGCATAGAACTGTCATAATCATAAGCGTCCACCTTTTTGGCCAGCCATTCTCCAGTATCCGGCATGATCTGCATCAGCCCCCGGGCGTTGACGCGGCTGACAGCCCCCGGGTCATAATCGCTTTCCCGCTTGATGATGGCGGCCACATAGGCGGGGTCAATGCAGTTTACAGCGGAATAGTATTCGATCAGATCCTGATAAGCCACTTGATGACGGCCTACTTCCCTGGCGTAGGCCTGCGCCTCGGATTCCCGCTGGACAGTCAGCGCGTTTATGCTGCGCTGTGCCTGTCCCAGCGCCAGAATGGCGCAAACAACCAGAAGCAGCAAGACCAGAAGCACGCCTGCCTGAAGCGGCGAAAAAAGCGGCCGCTTTTTTACGGGGCGCTTTCCGGTTCGTCTGTTTCGCGGTGCGGAAGGAACCGCTTTGGGAGAAGGAAAACTGTTCAAGGCGTTTCTCCTTTGCTTTGCGCAAATTTGGCCAGGCGATCCTGCCATAATGATAAAACGAATGAAGCACTGGATTCCCTGCTTCCGTCGGTGCGAATAATTTCATTTGCCCTTCGTGCCTTTTCCTGCGGCGACATCTGCGCATTGATGCGCGCCTGTGCCTGGGCAACGGTTAAACCATCCCGCGCCTGAAGCCGGCGAAGCTGCTCGTTCCCGGGAACATATGCGCACCAAACCTCATCGCACCATGCATCCATCCCGCATTCATACAGCAGCGGCACATCCAGAAACACGATGTCCTCACATCCGGCGATTTCCTGTTTCATCTGGGACAGCACTAGCGGATGGAGAATGGCGTTGAGCTGCTGGCGGGCAGCTTCGTTACCGAAAACCAATTGCCCCAGCACCCGGCGATCAAGCGTATCGCCGGAAAAGACCGCATCCCCGAAGGCCTGCCGAATGGCGGGAAGTGCGGGGCCTCCGGGAGCAGTAAGGGAATGGGAGATCGCGTCCGCATCCAGAACCTTAGCCCCGGCATTTTGCAGCGCAGAGGAAAGATTGCTTTTTCCGCAGGCAATGCCGCCGGTCAGCCCAATGACATAGGCGCTCATTTGGTTTCATACCAGCTTTCACCTGTTTTTACTTCGGCTACCAGAGGAACTGACAGCGCAGCCACTTCCTCCATGCACTGCTTCAGCAGAGCGCTGACCTGATCTTCCTCTTCTTTCGGCGTTTCGATAATCAATTCGTCATGTACCTGCAAAATCAGCCGTGCCTTAAGTCCATGCGCCTTAAGCGCACCATGTACCCGCACCATAGCCAGCTTAATTATGTCTGCCGCAGTTCCCTGTACAGGGGTGTTCATGGCGGCGCGTTCGCCGAAATTGCGGGTATTGGCATTAGAGGCTTTCAATTCTGGGAGCTGCCGCCGCCGGCCCATCAGCGTAACGGCGTAGCCCTGATCGTATCCCAGTCGCACAGCCTCATCCATATAGCCCTTGATGGCGGGATAACGATCAAAATAACGGGCGATAAAGGCGGCGGCTTCTTTGCGGGAAACGCCAATATTGCGGGAAAGACCGAAATCGCTGATGCCATATACCAAGCCGAAGTTTACAGCCTTGGCACTGGAACGCATGTCTGCCGTTACATCGGTCATGTTTACGCCGTATACCTCTGCGGCGGTGCGAGTGTGAATATCCTGCGCTTTCTGGAAAGCATCAGTCATGGCGGCATCCTGGGACAGATGGGCGAGCAGACGCAGTTCAATTTGGGAATAATCGGCATCCGCCAGCACGCAGCCCGGCGCGGCCACGAATGCCTTGCGGATTTCCCGCCCAAGAGGTGTGCGAACGGGAATGTTTTGCAGATTGGGTTCACTGGAAGAAATACGCCCGGTGGCGGTGCCGGTCTGATCAAAGAAGGTATGCACCCGGCCGGACGCATCCATTTTCCGAAGCAGCGCATCAATATATGTACTGTTCAGCTTGACCACCTGCCGATATTTGAGAATCGGCGCGATGCAGGGATGAGCATCTATCAGGCTTTCCAGCGTATCTGCATCGGTTGAATAGCCGCGCTGCGTCTTTTTTCCGGCTTTGAGCCCCAGGGTTTCAAAAAGCACCTTGCCCAGCTGCTGCGGGCTGTTCAGATTAAAGCCGCACACGCCGGATAGCTGATAAACCTGCTCCTTGAGTTCTTCGGTTTCACGCGTGAACTGAGCACCCAAAGCGGATAGAACCTTTGCATCCACCTGAAAACCACTTTGCTCCATATCAAAGAGCACATACAGCAGCGGCATTTCAATATCCCGCATAAGCCCCAGCATTCCTTCGTTTTCCAATTCCTTCTGCTGACGCTTTGCTAATTGCAGCACACCCGAAGCATCCTCCTTTGCAAAGCAATGGAGGGCATAGGATTTTTCCTGAGGATTATGCAGATAAGCGCCCAGCATGGTATCCCAGGCAAATTGGGGCAGCGGGAGACCGGCCTGGGAAAGCAGATGCAAAAGTCGCTTGCCATCGTGCACATACAGGGGCCGATCCAGCACGGGAAGCAGGGCAGCCCAGGCTTCTTCCGGCAAAAGGCCGCTGGAAAGCATGTCCTGCTGTAAGGTGATTTCTGCGCCGGCCCCAGGAACGGCAAGGGTCAGGCGCGTGGGCGTAACATGGATCGCCGTATCCAGCCCGGCTGTTTTTTCAAGGAAGGCGGCGATGGCTTCCTGGGTAGAAAGCATTTCTAAGGGCGTTTCAGCGGCATCTTCTGTCTCCTGGATAGCTGGCGCGGCTTCTCCTGCCCATTTTTCCATTCGTCCTGCAATGCCATTGAGCTGATATTTGCGCAAAGCAGGAAGGCCCTGTGCCATACGGGATGCGTCAAAAGCGTTTAAATCAAAATCAATGGGAGCGGTGGGGCGGATGGTGGCGAGATCCTTGGAAAAGCGAGCCAGTTCGGCGTTTTCCCGCACCTTTTCGCCCAGCTTTCCCTTGATTTCTCCAGCGTGTTCCAGCACATTTTCCAGCGTTGTATATTCATTCAAAAGCTTCAGCGCCGTTTTTTCGCCAACGCCGGGAATGCCGGGGATGTTGTCGCTGGCGTCGCCCATTAGCCCCTTCCAGTCCGTCACCTGTTCCGGCGTTACGCCGAAGTATTCCTTTACTCCTGCGGCGTCAAACAGGGTGCTTTCTGTGATCCCTTTGCGGGTAAAAAGCACTCGCGTACCATCACCGATTAATTGCAGCGCATCCCGGTCGCCAGTGAGCAGTACACAGTCCAGCCCGTTCTCCTGGCATTTCTTTGAGAGCGTGCCTAAAATATCATCTGCTTCATAGCCGGTTACAGAAAGAACGCCTACCTGCATGGCAGACAAAATTTCACGAATAACAGCAAACTGCGGCCGAAGTTCATCCGGCGTTGCCCGCCGCCCAGCTTTATATTCAGCATAAGCGGTATGCCGGAAAGTGGGCGCGTGCTCGTCAAAAGCAACAGCAATATAGCGCGGCGAAAGTTCCTGCGCCGCCTTGAGCATCATGGATAAAAAGCCGTGCACGGCATTGGTATAAACGCCGCCTGCATCCATTAGCGGCAGCGCGTGAAAAGCCCTATGCATTAGGCTGTTGCCGTCCACGGCCAGCAGAGTCTCCCGCATGAAATCACCTCATGGGTCAGTATACCACAAAAATGGATAAAAACATAGCAAATTATTCAATGGCGACAAGCTGCGGGTTTTCTGCCCCCTCAACATTAGACAGCGCTTCCAGCAGCTTGCTGATGGAGCCTTGCATGCCGCTCAGATCCAGCGTGATAATGGCGCTGGCTTTGCCGCGGATCGGAAGGCTCTGGCTGATGGTCAGCACACTGCCACCAGCATCGGAAATGCACAGGAGCAGGGCGCTGAGCACACCAGGCTCATGATTAAGCAGCACGGATAAAACCGCCTTGCAGCTGCTGGTGAACTGGGAAGGCTCCAGGATGTAATCCCGGTATTTATAATAGGTACTGCGGGAAATACCGGCGATCCGCACTGCCTGGCTCACATCCCGCGCCTTGCCTTCTTCCAGGAGCCTTTTGGCCAGCAACACCTTTTCGTAATAATCCGGCAAAATGCTTTTGTCAATAATTAGATAATTCTCTAACATGCTGATTCTCGCTTTCGTGTGTTCTGGTGAATGAAAAAATCCCTGTTTATCATACAACGTCCTTGTGTAAAAAACAAATGTTTTAAATATACGGACATATTGGGCGGAAAAAAGCCCGATCCTGCTTGCACACGAACGGGCTTCTGACTTTTACAGGACTTTTTGTAGGAAGCTGACCAGCCGGGGACTTTGCGGATGATCGAAGAGTTCTTTGGAGGGCTTATCCTCCTCGATGTGGCCGCTATCCAGGAACAGTGTACGGGTGCTGACCTCCCGTGCGAAGCGCATTTCATGAGTGACAACGATCATGGTCATACCATCCATGGCCAGCTGTTTCATTACATCCAGTACTTCGCCGATCATTTCTGGATCCAGGGCAGAGGTAGGCTCGTCAAAGAGCATTACCTCCGGGTTCATCATCAGTGCCCGCACGATGGCGATCCGCTGTTTCTGGCCGCCGGAAAGCTGGCTGGGATAGGCCAGCAGTTTATCGGCAAGGCCTACGCGCTTGGCCAGCATTTCGGCCTTGGCCTCTGCCTCATCCTTGGGCATTTTTTTGATTTTCATGGGAGCAGCGGTCATGTTCCGCAAGATGTTCATATTATCGAACAAATTGAACTGCTGGAACACCATGCCCATCTTTTGCCGATGCACGTTAATATCCGTTTTCTTATCGCAGATATCCACGCCATCGAAAAAAATCTGGCCGGAGGTGGGCACTTCCAGCAGATTCAGGCAGCGCAGAAAGGTGCTCTTTCCGCCGCCTGAAGGGCCAATAATGCTGACGACCTCATTGCTGGAAAAGGTGGTGCTGATGTTATCCAGCACCTTCAGCTTGCCAAAGCATTTGGTCAGGGATTGCACATGGATCATTGGCGCATTATTTTTTTCTGCCACGGGACATCCTCCTCTCCATTAGGGCGATCATGCGGCTGCCGATAAATGTCATAATAAAATACAGGATGGCAGCGATGAACAGACATTCCAGCACCATGTAATTCTTCGCCTTTACACGGTCGGTTTGATACATCAGATCCGCGATGGCAATCACGGAAGTGATAGACGATTCCTTGATGACCGAGACGAATTCATTACCTAGGGCAGGGAGGATGTTTCGAATGGCCTGGGGGAGAATAACCAGCGTCATAGCCTGGCCCTTTTTAAAGCCAAGGCTGCGAGCGGCCTCCATTTGCCCAACGTCCACCGCCTGAATGCCCGAACGGATGATTTCTGCCACGTAGGCGCAGCTGTTCATGCTCATAGCCACGATACCGGCAGCAAAGCGCTGGAAATTAGGAATAAAGGTCACGTTCGGGAACGTGACCCCGATCATGGGCAGCCCATAGAAGATGAACATCAGCTGCACCAGCATCGGTGTGCCGCGGAAAAATTCGATATACGCGACGGCAAACCATTTCAGGGGCTTGATTTTGCTCAGCCGGGCCATGGCCATCAGCGTGCCCAGAATCACGCCGAAGAAAACAGAGAAGAAGGCAAGAATCAGCGTGTTCTCAACGCCGGTGAGAAACATGCCGCTATACTTGCTCAGGGTTTGCCAGACATTCTCGAAAAACATGCGTTTCCTCCCAAAGTCTTAAGTGAATGGGGATAATCGCGCCGAAAGCCGGAAAGCCCGCAGGCTTCCCGGCGTTTCATGGCTTGCAGCGCTTCTTACTCGCCGGTTTCGCCGGTGGCGAGAACGGCGGCGTCATAAGCGGCCTGATAGGTGCCATCCGAAATAACCTTTTCGATCACCTCGTTGACCAGCGCCAGCAGATCTTCATTGGCCTTGGCAATTGCGGCAGCCTTGCCAGCAATGGCTTCTTCAGCGTCGAAGGTAAAGCTGGCCACTTCCAGAGCGCCTTCGCTCTGCTGCACCATGGACATACCCACGGCGTAGTCAACCACGAAGCCAGCGATGTTACCATTCTTGGTTTCCAGAGCCAGGTCGGGATACAGCGCCAGTTCGAACAGTTCGGATTCGGGCAGAGCAGTTTCAACAAGCTGACTCTGGATGGTGCCCAATTGCGCACCGACCTTCAGGCCCTTGAGCGCTTCCTTGGTGGAATAGGTTTCGGCATTGCCGGCTTTGACGATCAGCAGCTGAACACTGCTTTCATATTCGTTAGAAAAATTGATGACCTGCGCACGCTCTTCCGTCACGGTGATGCCGGCAATGCCGATATCTACCATGCCACTCTGTACAGCGGGGATGATGCCATCAAAGGCCATGTCCTGCACTTCCAGAGTCACGCCCAGCGCGTCAGCAATTTGCTGAGCCAGCCAGATGTCGCAGCCGGCAAAATTGCCGTCATTATCAATATACTCGTAAGGAGGATAAGTAGCTTCGGTGCCCAGCACCAGCACGCCCTTGCTCTTGATCTGATCAATCTTGGAATCCTCGGCGAAGGCAACACTCATCATCGATACCAGGCACAGTGCCATAACCAGGGCAATAATCTTCTTAACCAGCTTCATTTCTTTTCCCTCCGTTTGTTTTGGTTGAATTCGGTTTACGTGTATTATTATACATCGTTCTCTCAATATGTCAACCCCTATTTTGAATTTTTATAAATATTTTTTCAAAATTTATTCAGTGCGCCTATCGGCAGGTATTTCTCCAGCGCAGCCAGCCGTTCCATGGCTTCTTCTAGCTGATTCTGGCTAACGGTGCAGGCGATTCGGCAGTGATATCGGCCAGCCTGACCAAAGGCAGAGCCCGGCGTAATCAGGAGATGCGCCTTTTCCAGAACAAATTGGCAAAAAGCGGCGTCATCCATGCCGCTTTCGCCGACGCCAGGGAATAGATAGAAGGTGCCCCTGGGGCGAAGGAGAGTAAGAAAGGGGATTTGATCGATACAATCCGCTGCATAATATACACGGGTTTTATACTGCGAAATGTATTTCTCCTGAATATCCTGACGCAGCTTCAGTGCCTGTATGGCCGCCCGCTGGGAAACGGCGGGCGTGGTGTAGGTCATGCCGCCGCTGATATACTGAAATGCCTGAATCAGATCGGGATGGGCGATGATATAGCCGACCCGCCAGCCAGTCATCATGAAGTTCTTAGAGAAGCTGTTTAGGGTGACGGTTCGATCCGCCATACCGGGCAGCGTACGCATGGGAACGAATTCTCCGTCAAAAAGATAACGGGTATAGATTTCATCCGCCAGAACCAGCAAGTCAAATTCCTGCGCAAGACGGGAGAACATTTCCAGCGTGGGCCGGTCATAAGCCGCGCCGGTGGGATTACAGGGGTTATTGACAATGAAGGCCCGGGTACGCTCGGTAATCGCGGCACGGATGTCTTCTTCCTTTGGCAGATATCCTTCCGCTTCCTGCGTTTGCACCTCAACGGCGACGCCGCCGGCTAATTCGATTTGCTGCTTATAGACAGAGAAATATGGCCCGAATACCAGCACCTCATCTCCGGAATTCAAAAGCGCCAGCGTTGCCTGCGCCATGCCCATACAACTGGATGTGGTCACCAGAACCTGAGAAGGCTCGATTGCCTGCCCAAAATCCTCCTGCCAGGCCTGGCAAATAGCGCTGATTAACTCTGGATCGCCTTTGGGATCACCGTAACGGGTATAACCTGCGCAGACGTCTCGGTAGGCCGCATCGATAATACGCCGGTCGGTGATATAATCGGTGTCTCCAATGCTTAAATCGATAATATCTGTGTATTGCGACAGTGCGCTGGTATTAAGCGAAAGACTGGGCTGACTTTGCTGGAACCGCTTGGCAATGTATTGCTTCATTCGCTCTATCCTCCTGCTGGGTAAATTCAAATTATGAATAAAAATACATCAGAGACGATTGTAGCACGGCGGTTGCGCTTTGTCCAGCCTTGGGCAGGAAGGAAACAAAAAATACACAATGCGCAGTCTGACGGCGGCAGGCGCGGGCCCTCTTGTTTTTTCGCTGATGATACGATATAATGAAAAGGAAATATTGGAAGGAGGAATGCAGGCTCTTGCTGAGTATTTTATCCCAATTGCAAAGCGATCCCATCGCTACGCTGATCGCCATTCTTTATCGGGTGCCTGCAGTGCTGATTGCGCTGACGCTTCATGAATTAGCCCATGGCTATGTGGCCCTTCGCTGCGGTGATCCAACCGCGCAGATGCTGGGACGGCTGTCTTTTAACCCATTGCGCCATTTGGATCCGGCGGGCGCCTTGTGTATGCTGCTGTTTGGTTTTGGTTGGGCCAAGCCGGTTCCAGTGAATTCACGCAATTTCAAGCGATTCCGGCGAGATGACCTATTGGTTTCCCTGGCAGGGATCGTGATGAATTTTTGTCTCTTTTTCCTGGCAACGCTGGGGATGTTTGCATTAAACCAGCTGATTTATTCGCCCGAGATCTGGATAAAGGGCAATTTGACCACGCAGAAGGATTTTCTCAGCTTTCAGGGCAGGAATTTTTATTCAGTGTTTCAGGGAGAAAGCAAGCTGTTCGTGCAGGAAATTGGCGGCATATGGTTGAAGTATGAAGAATATGGAGAATATGCTCAGCTGATCCGTGCGCCCTGGCTTCTATACGTCCAGCGCTTTCTGATGAATTTCTCCATGATTAATCTGAGCCTGGCGCTGTTTAATTTACTGCCGGTTCCACCGCTGGATGGGTATCACGTGGTAAATGATATTTTTATCCGGGGAAGGCTGCATATTCCGCCGCGGGTTATGAATATCTGCATGATTGCACTGATGGTGCTCTGCTTTGCCACGGACATTGTTTCGAATGTGCTGGGCAAGGTGATATACGCGGTGCAGGGCGGCGTGGTGGACGCGATACTTTTTGTGTTTAGGATGGCGTGACAGGATGGCACTGACATTGCATTTAAGCCAGTTCGACGGCCCCCTGGATATGCTTTTGTTTCTGGTGGGCAAGGCGAAAATTGATATTCGGGATATATTCGTTTCTCAGGTGACGGAGCAGTATATTCAATCGGTACAGACAGCGCCGGATCTGGATATGGACGAGGCCAGCGCTTTTATTGCCATGGCTGCCACGTTGCTGGAAATTAAAAGCCGGGCACTGCTGCCCAAGCCGAAAATTGAAGAGGAAGAGGATCCGGAATTGGCGCTGATCCGTCAATTGGAGGAATATCAGCGCTTTAAGCAAATTGCGCAGGATATGCAGGGCTTTGAAAAGGTAGCAGCGCAAATGTATCAAAAGCTGCCAGAAGAATATCCGCTTCCGCCGCCTACACTGGAATTGACAGGGCTGACCATGGATGGCTTGCTGGCGGCTTTTGCTCGGGTGATGGCTCGCGTTCCCAAGGAAGAGGAAGAAACTGTTGCCGTGGCACGGCGCATTGTTCGGGATGAATATACCATTCCCCGCTGCACGGCGCATATCCTGAAACGGCTGAAAAAAGGCCCGGTTCGGTTTGATGAATTATTTAGCTCTGCGCCCACACGGGATGAGGTGGTGACACTGTTTCTGGCGCTGCTGGAGTTGCTGCGGCTGGGGCGCGTGGATGTTGCGCAGGATGGGGTTTTTGGCGAGATGCGGCTGGAACCCCGCCATGAAGCGGAAGAAACGGAAGGAGAAATTGAAGCAGATGGATACGCCTGAACTGGCGCATGTAATAGAAGCGATTTTGTTTGTGGCAGGGGAGCCGGTAAATGTGCATGAATTGCAGCGAGCGCTGGATGTGACCGCTCTGGAGACTCAGCAGGCCATTGATGCGCTGGAAAGCGATTACGCCTACCATCGGCGGGGCATCTGCCTTAATCGATTCGGCAGCCATATTCAACTGTCCACTCGAGCTGAATATGCCCCTTACGTGGAAAGGCTTTTGCAGCCGATTCAGAAGCAATCCCTGTCTCAATCCGCCATGGAAACGCTGGCGGTGGTGGCGTATCGGCAACCAGTTACGAAGCTGGAAATCGAGGCTGTACGCGGGGTGAAATGCGATTATTCCGTGCAATCTTTGGTTGGCAAGGGACTAATTGAAGAAGTGGGGCGCAAAGATGCTCTGGGCCGTCCCATTCTGTATGGCACAACGGATACGTTCCTGGCTCACTTTGGGCTGTCGTCCCTGGAGGATCTGCCTAAGCCACCGGAAGAAAAAGAAGCACAGGACAGTGAACCGCTGGTTCCCTGAACATATAAGGAAGCTGTTTGAAAAGGAGCAGATTGAATATGAAGAAAGCAATTTTGATCGTGCTGGATAGCGTAGGTGCAGGCGCATTGCCGGATGCTGCTGCCTTCGGAGATGTGGGCGCTAATACGTTGGGTCATATTGCACAGCGGATGGATTTGCAGCTTCCGCATATGCGAGCACTGGGATTGGGCGAATTGCCGGGGCTGTCGATCCAGTCTGTGGAAAAAGTTCAGGGCGGTTATGGCCGGTCTGCGGAAAAATCCATGGGGAAGGATACCACCACAGGTCATTGGGAGATGAGCGGCGTAGTTCTGCCCAAGCCTTTCCCCACGTATCCTCAGGGCTTTCCGCCAGAAGTGATGGAAGCGTTTGAAAAGGCCGTTGGCAGCAAAACGCTGGGCAATAAACCGGCTTCCGGCACGGCGATTCTGGATGAACTGGGCGAGGAGCATATGAAAACCGGGTATCCCATTGTCTATACCTCCGCAGACAGTGTGTTCCAGATCGCCGCGCATGAGGGCATCATCCCTTTGGAGCGGCTTTATGAAATGTGCCGTATTGCCAGAAAGCAGCTGGTGGGAGAGCATGCAGTGGGCCGCGTAATTGCCCGTCCTTTTGTGGGAACGGGGAAAGGCTGCTTCACCCGCACGGCTGGCCGCCGGGATTTTTCTCTGGAGCCTATCGCGCCTACGATGCTGGATGCGCTTAAAGCAGCGGGGAAGGACGTGCTGGGCGTTGGCAAAATTGAAGATATTTTTGCTATGCGCGGCCTGACCGGCAGCAACCATGCGGCAGGCAATCCGGCCTGTATTGATGCTACGCTGGATTATATGCATAAAGGCTTTGACGGGCTTTTGTTTGTCAATCTGGTGGATTTTGATATGGCCTATGGCCATCGGCGGGATGTAGCGGGATATGGCCGAGCGCTGGAATACTTTGATGCACGGCTGCCAGAAATTCAATCGCTGATGGGCGAGGAAGATCTGCTGATTATTACGGCAGATCATGGCTGCGATCCAACGCATCATGGAACGGATCACACCCGGGAATACGTGCCCATTCTGTGCTGGCAAAAGGGCATGAATCAGCCCCATCCGCTGGGCACCAGAGAAAGCTATGCGGATACGGCTGCTACGATCTGCGAATTCTTTGGCCTGACGGAGCGGTTTGGCGCTACGTCCTATCTTGCACAATTGGAGGAATGAAGCATGGATGCAATGGAGCGGATTGAATGGGCAGCAAAGGCGGTTCTGGATGCGATTGGCGGCGCGGAGATTGCGGTGATCCTGGGCAGCGGTCTGGGCGAATGCGGAAAAAACATGGAAAACGTGCGAGAGATTGCTTATCAGGATATCCCCGGTTTTCCGCGCGCAACGGTTCCTAGCCATGCGGGCAGGCTGCTTACCGGCGATATGTCCGGCAAGCGGGTCATGCTAATGAGTGGACGATTCCATAGCTATGAGGGCCATCCGATGGAGGATGTGACACTGCCTGTCCGCATGATGGCGAAAATTGGCGTAAAGAAACTGATTGTTACAAACGCTGCCGGCGGGGTTAACACGGCGTTTTCTGCCGGCGCGCTGATGCTGTTGACGGATTACATAAATCTTACTGGCCAGAACCCGCTGCGTGGCGCGAATCTGGACGCGTTTGGCCCCCGATTCCCGGATATGAGCAATGCTTACGACAAGAGCCTGCGGGAATTAGCGCTGGCCTCGGCGCAGGAGCTGGGAATTGATTTAAAGCAGGGCGTATATTGCTGGATGAACGGCCCCTGTTATGAAACTCCGGCGGAAGTTCGGATGGTGCGTACACTGGGCGCAGACGCAGTGGGAATGTCCACGGTGCCGGAAACCATTGTGGCAGTGCATTGCGGCATGCAGGTGCTGGGCATTAGCTGTATCACGAATATGGCTGCCGGCGTGCTGGATCAGCCCATCAATCATGAGGAAGTGATGGAGATGGGGCGCCGGGTTCGCGGGCAATTTACGGCGCTGATTGCCAGCGTGATTGGCAAGCTGTAAAAGGACGTTGCCTAAAAGGCAGGGCCGAATTCGTTTAAAAGGCATGCGCAAGCATGTCTTTTTGCGTGAAGAACAGATTTCAAACGAAAACACGAAATATTTACAATTTTATTACGCCGAAGCCCTTGGCATTCAGCGAGAAAAATGGTAAGATAAGCTTGTGTATTTCCATGCAAATTATAATGCAAAAGGAGCCTGTTATGCTGAAAAAACTGCTTCCGCTGCTGCTGGCAGCCCTGCTGCTTCCGCTGATGGCGCTGGCTGAGGAATTGAACTTTACTGTTACGCCGGAAACGCTGCGTCCCGGGAAAACGGAGCGCATCAGCTTTTTTACGCCCCAGAGCGGCCAGGCCAGTATATATCTGATGGATGGAAATGGGAAAAAGGTTGCCCTGGTGCGCGAGGGCATGAACGCCATGGCAGGTGTGAATCATCTGTCCTGGGACGGCATGGATCTTGCCGGAAATTCTGTATCGCCGGGAAGCTATTATTTGGCGCTACAGCTAAACGGCGAAACCTGCCAGCAGGAAATTCAGATCGGCGAGGAAAGCCCGCAGATTCTGGCAGTGCAGGCGGAGGAAGAACCGAATCAACCCTGGGGCTGGCACGTTACGGTGAACGTGAACATGGCAGGAACCCTGACTATGCGGGCAGAACTGGGCGATAGCCAGTGGGGCACATGCCTGGAAACGTCGGTTTCAGCAGGGGAAAATACCTTCTTCTGGGACGGCCGTGCAGATGGCCAGATGCCGGCGGTTGGGGAATTCGCTGTTCAGATGACACTGACGGATCGTACTGGTTTTTCCAGCACAACCCAGCAGATTTTCCTGCATCAATCGGGCAATGGCGAAAATGAAAATACTCCGGAGCAGACCCCTGCCCCGGATGTCGCGAACGCCTCGAGCGTTGCTCTTTCGGCAACGCAGACCCCTGTTCCTTCGGCGAAAACGGAAGTGATTCCCAGTGCTGTGACTACTCAGGCGGATGAATTCAGTTATTGGACGCTGCCTATGGGCATGGACGCCGCTACGGAAGCAGAAATCTGGGAAGTGCTGACCCAGCCTATGACCGTGATCGATGGGGAGCAGAAGGAAGTTTACCGGCTGCGTAAAACACCGGATAAGAGTACGAAGCGGGATAATGTGGTAGGAGAAGTGACATATGCGTCTCAGGGCGTGCATGTTCTGGAAACGCTGGACAATGGCTGGACGCTGGTAGAGGTCTACAATTCCTCCTATGGCCCGGACTGCACCTCTCGTCCCGGCTATGGCGTGACGGACGAAAGAATTCAGGGCTATGTGCAAACCTCGCTGCTCAAAATCATTCAGCCCAGAACCGATTACGGCCTGGTGATTGATAAGCTGGAGCAGAAAATGTATATTTTCTCCGAGGGTAAATGCATCGGTTCGCTGCTGGTTTCTACAGGCTTAAACAATGAAAAGCAATCCTGGAATGAAACCCCTTCTGGGGAATTTGTGATGATCAGCCGCATGGGCGGCTTCCCGGCGGGCAATCTCTGGTGTGCTTATGGTATGCGCATCAATGGTGGCTGCGCGATTCATGAGGTGCCGTATATTGGCAATGCGGACACGCCGGCCAGTCAGCGGGATTATTCGGCGCAGGTAAAGATGCTGGGGAAAAAGGCCAGCCATGGTTGCATCCGTGTGCAGAAGGATACAAACGAGCAGGGCCAGAGCATTAAGTGGCTTTGGAATAACATCAAGGTGAATACCAAGGTGCTGATCTGGGATGACACGGGACGCTTGATCGCTTATCCTGCGGATGACACAAAGCTGTATTATAATCCGAATGGCGGCAAGAATTATCATGAAGATCAGTATTGCGATGCAGTGAAGAACCGCTATCTTCCGCTTACGGAGATTACCTATGCGGAGTTAAACACGACCTATTCCCAACTGACGTCCTGCTCCAACTGCGCACAGATTATGACCAAGGCAGAGATTGACGAGCTGAACAAGGCGAATGGCTTCTAAGATGAGACTTAGAAAAACGCGCTGAACAACGGCGAAAAATCGTCAGTAGGAATATCACGAAAGAAAAACGCTTGGGAGGCCCTTTTCGGGATCTCAAGCGTTTTTTGTCGTAAACCTCTGTCAATCCGATGCAAGGAAATCCTCGCGCATAGGCGTAAAGATATCCAGCAAAACACCACTTTCCAGGCAAAGCGTTCCATGAGGAATTGCAGAGGGGAAGGCGATGGTGTCCCCGGGGCCGACCACGACCAATTCATCTCCAATGGAAAACCGGAATTTCCCGGATTGAACATAGGTGCTCTGGCAATGAAAATGCGTATGCACCGTGCCTACGCCACCTTGATCAAAATGAACCTCCACGATCATCAGCTGCGGATTATACGCCAGAACACGCCGACTTACGCCGCCGCCCAGATCCTGCAGTGCCACATCTTTGCTAAATACCACGTTTGCTTTCATATTGATTCATCCTTTCGTGTTCGTTTATTCAGACAGGTCAAAAGGGGAGGAGGCCATTTTATTGTTTCGCATTTGCGAAGGCGAAATATCGAAATGGCGCTTGAACGCTTTATAGAAGGAATTAGCTGAGGCATAGCCACAGTGTTGGGGAATCTGGCCAACGGGCATATCGGTTTGCGATAGCAGGGAAGCAGCCAATTGCATCCGCTGTTTTTCTACATATTCCAGGAAGTTTCCGTTAGTAGCCTTGAGCAGCATGCGCCGCAGACTGCTTTCGGAAATATTGAATTCATCTGTCAGCAGCCGAATGCAAAGGCCGGGATCGGCCAGGTGTGCATCGATGAACCGAATGATTTTGCGCTCAAAGGTTTCCTCGGCGGACTTGCGATGCTGGTTAATCTGGCTGCAAATCGTTTCTCCGCATTCCCGCAGCGCGCCGAAGTTTTCATCTATGTTTAGCCCTGATTGATAACGGGGAAGCGTTACGGACAGGGCGATCTCTCCATTCAATTCTTCGGCTGTCCGCATCAGCGCATGCCGATAAAGGAAGAATAACTGCTGAATTGCGGTTTCATCCGCTGTGCGCGTTTGTTTCAGCGCTGTCACGTCCACATCCATAAGCGACATGGCCACATCCGCATTGCCCTGCAGCAGCAGATCATAGAAGCGAGATGTAGACTGGCGCAGCGCATTGTTGGTGCGTGCCACGATATTGGACGCGAAAATAACGCTTTCGCCATCATAGCCCACAATATGAATCAGTTGACGCAGCTGTTCGAAGGTTTCATGGAGCTTTTCTATGCCGGAGAAGGGTTGACTCAGAGCGAATTTCACTTCAATTTCTGGGTTATTCCGAAGCTCTTGGGCAACCAGAAAAATCGTCCGCTCGCATTCATCGGCGGGGCTGTCAGCTGATAGCGGCCAGAGCAGCACCAGCTGCGCTGGGCTTACCCGATGAATGAGAACCTGGCTGGGCAGATGGGCCTTAAGCGCATCAAGCAGCAGCATATGGGCAGTAGAGAGTGCTTCCAAGCTGTATTGGCTGGCATGCAGCAAACGAACTGTCACCATCTGGCACTGAGCTGGAAAATCGGGGAAACAACGCTGTGCCTGCGCCAGACGATCACCATGGCATGTCCCCTGTAGCAGCAGATCCAGCATACTTTCCTGCAACTGCGCAAACTGCTCGGCCAATTCCCGGCGGGAATCCGCCATCTGATCACCCATTTGATGAATGAAGGAATGGATATATTGGAAGGAATTATCTGTGCTGTCGTTCAGTGTTAGGCCGGAAGCGAGGCTCGTTTCTTTGGCGGCATGAACCATATGAACCATGGGCCGCGCATTTCGCCAGGAATACACAAGGATGAGCACTAATCCGACGGCAATATAGAGCAGCAAACCGATCCATGCAATGGTTCGGAACGGACGAAGTTCTTCGGAAAAGACTGAAGTGTCAATTTGCAGAGAAGCTTGTAGGCCGTACTCTCCGCCTTTTGCTTCGATGGTTAGCGTCCGAGCTGCATTTTGATCGGGTGTATGTTCCCAAATAATGCCCTGATTGCTATCCTGTAGCGTTAATGCACAGGATGGCAGATATTGTGGCAGGACCATGAGCTGGAGAATATCTTCGGCGTTATAAATAGAAAAGAAAAAGGTCTGTTTTGCAGAGGAATTCAAAGGGAGCGACAGCGAGAAGATGAGGCGTTCTTGCGTATCGCCGATGATGGACAGGGGCATGGAAACCAGCGAATGACTATTTCCAGATAAATTAAGGCGTTGGAACCAAGATAAAGTATCTATGGATTCGAAATCATTTAGGAAAATGCCAAAGGCATCATTGGCGTCCAGAAAGAAGCATTTGGAGAAAAACAGCGAGCCATTGCGCAAATGTAGACCGGAGTTTGAAATGAACGGAAGAATGGAAGCAATATTTTTATAGAGGGATTGTCCCTGCAAAATTCGATAGCCGTCGATGGCAGAAAGCGGTGCTTTCAGCTGGGCTAAGCGGAAAATTTGCTGATCGCGATAGAGAATATCCGCAGCAACGGAAGCAGCATGCACACAAAAAAGAAGGCATACACAGCGAAAAATCTTCGAAAGATTTTTCCATCGGAAGGCATAGGCGTCATCTCCTTATCGGATGTTTGCAAACAGAAAAACGCGATTATGGCCAAAAATAAACCATTTCTTTATAGCACAAAAAGCTTGAATTTGCAATGGAAAAAATGGAAATTGGACAAAGTTTGACTTTTTGGAAAAACGGAGGAATTGAAAAAACTTCGAGAAATTATAAAACCAGGTGGCATAGAACGAGAATGTTCAAAACGGAATAAATTCGGCGAAAAATGAAATTTTCATCATGCTTTGAAGGATATTTACACTTGAAGAACTAGCATTGTCCCCATACAATAAAACTATCAAGCGGAAAGAAAACGACCTTTTCGCACATAAAAACAGAGGAGGAATTGATCCATGAAACGGTTTGCTCGTATCTTAGCTGCTGCGATGGCTCTGTGCATGATTTGCTGTACGGCGCTCGCTGAGTTGACTCCCGGAAAAATCCCCCTGTCGGATGGCGAACCCATTAAGTTTACCATTGGCGTTGCGCAGTCCTCAATGGTTGAGGATTGGTATACTAACGCGCAGACGCTGAAGCTGCAAAATGATCTGAACGTGAAACTGGAGTTTAAAGAATATCCTTCGACCACCGCTGATTTCATTCAGAAGGTTGAGCTGGAGATCATGGCTGGCGGCGATGAATTGCCCGATATCATTATGAGCGATCTGGGTGGCCTGGCCAATCTGGTGAAGTACGGCGAGATGGGCATGATTCTTCCCACCACGGAGTATTACAAGAGCGGCGCTGCGTATTATACTGCCCAGACGCTGGCTGTGGAAAACATGACCATCGACGAAATGCTGCCTTATGTGACCT
This sequence comes from uncultured Oscillospiraceae bacterium, assembly GCA_964423675.1. Classification (GTDB taxonomy): domain Bacteria; phylum Bacillota; class Clostridia; order Christensenellales; family Aristaeellaceae; genus RUG563. The sequence continues at coordinate 3,637 of CAYRFP010000019.1, read as the reverse complement.
GCTATGATGGTGAGGTTTACGGGGTGTTCCGCTATGCGGCATCGGTGAACAATACCTACGCGCAGTCCCGTCTGATGGTTTATGAGCCCTGGCTGGAAGCGCTGGGCATGGAAAAGCCTCAGACTACGGAGGAATTTACGGAAATGCTTCGCCGCTTCAAGAATGAAGATCCCAACGGCAATGGCATTGCGGACGAAATTCCCATGATGGGCTATGCCAACACGGTGAACAGCTGCTTCATGCGCGGCTTGATGAACGCGTTTATCGTTACGCAGGAGAATTATTTTTATAAGAACGACGAGGGCATGATTGACTTTGCTGCCAACAAGGAAGCTTGGAAAGAGGGCGTGAAGTGGGTCAAGTCTCTGATGGATGAAGGGCTGATTTCTCCCTTGACCCTGACCCAGGATCAGAAGCAATTGACCGCAGTGATGACCGAGGAGCCGGAAAAGGTCGGCGTGATCGCCCGCATTTCTGCGACCAATCTGGGCGCGACGGACAGCCGCCGGTCTCAGTATATCTGTCTAGATCCGCTGGAAGGCCCGAAGGGCGAGAGACATGCTATCAAGTCTATGCGTCTTCCTATTATCGGCATGGTTATCACAAAGAACTGCCAGAATCCGGACGCTGCCTTCCAGCTGGGCGACTATATGTGCGAAGAAATCATGAGCGTGTGGAACCGCTATGGCGAAAAGGGCGTGGACTGGGATGATCCATCTGAAAGCGCTGTTGGCGTATATGAATCGGCGGGCTTCCCGGCAGCCATCAAAGTAATCTCCACCTGGAACGTGCTGCAGAATCAGTGGTGGGGGCAGGTCGGTCCCTATGTGCTGCTGGATAAATATGCCTCTGGCCAGGCGGTGGAAAACGTGGAATACAATGGCGCTGTGGCCATTGGACGTTCTATGGACAAGGCGCTGGAATTTGCTACGCCCGATATTTCCGGTCTGGTTTACAACGAGAGTGAGCAGGAAATCGTTACGGAATTCCAGTCCACGATCAACGAATACGTGGCTCAGTCCTTTGCCGAGTTTATTACCGGCGTGCGGGATATTGACACGGAATGGGACAACTACGTGAATGAATTCTCCAAGATGGGCTTGGATGCTTATATGGAGGCCGTGAACAGCTGCTATAACCGGATGTATGGCAACAAATAAAAAAGCATGATGCGGCGGCGCTGAACAGGCTTAAGCCGCCGATGCCCCGGCTTTGGATGCAATCGACAACGGCCCCGAAGCCGGGGCGGAGTGCTTTCCGCGATTCCTTGAATGATTTCTTGGAAAGGATGATGCTCCTTATGCTAAACAGGCTTAAGAAAAAATATAAGCCCTATTGGCAATTATATGTTTTTCTGCTTTTGCCCGTGGCATATATTCTGATTTTTCAGTATTGGCCAATGTTTGGGCTGCAAATCGCGTTTAAAAAATTCTCGATTTCCAAGGGAATCTGGGAGAGCCCTTGGGTGGGCTTTAAAAACTTTACCAAGTTTTTTAACGCCTATCAGTTCAGCAATATTATGCGCAATACGCTCACGCTATCGATCTATGCCATTTTGGCCGCGTTTCCCTTCCCGATTCTTTTTGCACTGGTGCTGAACACGATTGAAAACACAAAGCTGAAGAAGGTCGTGCAGACCATCACTTATATGCCCCATTTCATTTCCACAGTGGTGCTGGTGGGCATGCTGATGCAGATTTTTCATCCCATGGTCGGTGTATACGGGCGTTTTGTGAAAGCATTAACTGGCGAAATGCCAGCCGATCTGTTTGCCAATCCCAATGCGTTTCCGCATCTGTATGTGTGGAGCGGCGTTTGGCAGGGGTTTGGATACAATTCCATTATCTATATTGCGGCGCTGACCAACGTGTCCGCGGAGCTGCATGAAGCGGCGCAGGTGGACGGCGCAAGCCGGTTCCAACGGGTATTGCACATCGATATTCCCGCCCTGCTGCCCACAATCATTATTATGCTGATTCTGCGCACGGGCTCGATTATGAGCATCGGCTTTGAAAAGACCTATCTGATGCAGAATAATTTGAACCTGAGCCGTAGCGAGATTATCTCCACCTTCGTGTATAAAAAGGGGCTGGGCGCGGGGGTGGCCAATGATTATTCCTATTCTACGGCCATTGGCATGTTCAATTCTGTGGTGAATTTGATTCTGATCACCTGCGTGAATGGGATTTCCCGCCGGGTGAGCGAAACGAGCCTGTGGTGAGAAAGGAGGGGGAAACCGATGAAGATTCATGCTGCGGAAATTCGGCCGCGCCCTGCGAAGGTTAGGCGTTCTAAGGATGACCAGATTTTCTTTCTGTTTTGTCATATCGTGGTGATTCTGCTAACTCTGATTGTGCTCTATCCCTTGATTTACATTCTTTCCTCTTCATTCTCCTCGGCTAATGCCGTGACTACGGGGCGCGTGGTTCTTTTGCCTGTGGAGCCTAGCGTGATGGGATATCAGAAGGTGTTCGAGAATGCTCGAGTCTGGATGGGGTATAAGAATACGCTGATTTATACCGTGCTGGGAACGCTGATCAATGTCTCCATGACGCTGATTTGCGCCTATCCCTTGGCGCGAAAAAAACTGCCCCATAAAGGCTTTTTTACCTTCCTGTTTACCTTCACCATGCTTTTTTCAGGCGGCATGATCCCAAGCTATCTGGTAATGCGGGACCTGCATATTCTCAATTCCATTTGGGTAATGGTGTTACCCGGGGCTATTGGCGTTTCGCAGATGATCGTCACGCGCACCTTTATCCGCAGTACCATTCCGGATGAGTTGCTGGAAGCGGCGCAGATTGACGGTTGCAACGATTTTCGTTTTTTCGCGCAGTTTGTGCTACCATTGTCAAAGGCGGTGATCGCGGTAATCGCTATGCAGTACGCCATCGGCCATTGGAATTCGTATTTCAATGCGTTTATCTATCTGTCCGACAGCCGGAAATATCCCTTGCAGATTTTCCTGCGGGAGATCCTGGTGATGAACCAGATAGACACCTCAGAAATTGCCGACCCCGAATTGGCGATTGCGATGCAGGGTATGGCAGACCTGCTCAAGTATGCGCTGATTGTGGTGGCGACCGCTCCGATCCTGTGCGTCTATCCCTTTATTCAGAAATACTTTGTTAAGGGCGTGATGATGGGATCGCTCAAAGGCTGAAACTGGCAAACAAAAAAGAGGATGCTTCCTTCGTGGGGGCGTAAGACAGTTAACGGAGCGTATCAGTACAGACACGCTCCGTTTTTATGTCATTATTACATATGATGACGCTGCAGGCAAGCCCCTGAGGTTCATAATGTCCGATAATCCGCTGTTTGTGGATTTTTACTAGATATTTGCAGAGAAAAAGATACCAGAGCTTACATTCGTGAGGGCGGCGTCTCCCTGCGAAGCCGCCGGGCATTTTTTAATTGGGTGTTGTCTTTTGGTATAGTCATTGTTTGCCCCTCTCCGTCCTCGCTGCGCTCGGTCACGTCTCGCACAAGGAGAGGCAAGGGATGGCCACACGGTACACCCAAAGGTGTACAGAAATGCGCCCTTTATCAGTTTAACAAATTGGAATTTATTCAGTTATCTCGGGGTCTCCTATTTCTTCATTGCCTAAGTAAACGCGGTACGCTTTCCCTTCGTGCA
>CAYRFP010000018.1:3552-35497 GCA_964423675.1 uncultured Oscillospiraceae bacterium | reverse complement strand
GCAGTTGCCGATTTCGTAAGTTTCTCAAATTACTGTCTTATCAGCACACAGCAAAATCTCTCCCGTTTTTGTTTTTATTTTTTATTTTTCTCCATTCCGCAGATGGCCCAGCGCGCCGCCGGGATGGCGCCGGACATATTCCTGCGGCGTAATATTCCGCTTGGCCTGCAGCACCACGGAAAGCGCCTGCAAAACCAACGTTTCCGCCAGAATGCTGTTCCGAGGGGCACGGTTCAGAGGGCCGCCCTCCTCGTCCACGCCGGCGAAGAGATGCGCATCGGAAAACTTGCCCAGCCAGGAATCTGCATTTCCCGTCACGCCGATCACCTTGCAGCCGTTATTGCGAATGGCGATGGCGGTGGCTTTCATTTCGGCGGTTTCGCCGCTGTTAGAAATGCAGATCACCACATCCCCTTCTACCAGCTGGCCGCAGGAGCCATGCACCGCCTCCGTGCCGTGGAGGAAATAGGTGGGCGTACCCGTGGAGGAAAGCAGGGAAGCCATGTAATTGGCCACATGGCTGGGCTTGCCAATGCCAGTGATATGGATGCGATTGCCCTTTTTCTGGGCCGCCCAGATGATTTCAGCAGCAGCCAGCAGTTCTTCTTCTTTTACGCCCTGGCAAAACGCCGTAAAACTTTTTTGTGCGCTGCCAAGAAAATATTCCAGTTCCTTCATCATTGCTTTTCGTTCCTTTCCAATTTGCTATGATCGCTGAATTGTTCCAATGCCTTTAGCCGCGCAGCGGGGCAAAGGGCGCGGTATCCACGCCGCGGCTCTCCATCAGCGCCAGCACCTCATCGATGGTGGGCAAGCTGGGTTGCGCGCCCATGCGGCAGACGGTGATAGCGGCGGTATGGTTCGCAAAGCGCAGCACGCTTTCCATATCCACGCCCAGACCCATGGCCGCGCTGAACGCGCCCACGAAGCTGTCGCCCGCGGCGGTGGGGTCTTTCACATCCAGGTTTTTCAGCGCCGGCACGATAATCAACTGGTCGTTTTTATCCAGATACGCAACGCCCCGGCTGCCCAGCGTAATCAGCGCGTTTTCCACGCCCATGGCGCGGATGGCCTTCAGGGCCAGCACAGTGTTTTCCTCCGAATCCACGGGGATGCCGGTCATCAGCGCGGCCTCATGCTCGTTGGGAGATACATAGGTGATACTGCGCAGCAGATCCTCGGGGATGGGGGCGTAGGGTGCGCTGTTGAGCATTACAGGCACGCCCTTTGCCTTGGCATATCGGGCCACCAGCTGATTGATCTCCATGGGGATTTCCAATTGCAGGATCACCAGATCGTATTCCTGCACGCCTTCTTCCAGAAACGCTACATCCTCAGCCGTAATTTTCTGGTTTGCACCGGGCACCACCACGATGCGGTTGCTGGTCTGGCCGTTGCCTACTTCCAGCTGCACGTTGCCAATGCCGGAGGAAACCTCCGGGCTGACCAGCACATGGGATACATCGACCCCAGCGCTGCGGGCGCTTTGGGTAAGCTGCTGGCCGAACGCATCGTTGCCTACCTTGCCAACCATCGTCACCTCCGCGCCCAGCCGCGCGGCCTGCACTGCCTGGTTCGCGCCCTTGCCGCCCGGCGCGGTTTCAAATCCGCAGCCGATGACGGTTTCTCCGCTTTGCACAAATCGGGGCGCGCTGACGATCAAATCCATAACGAAGCTGCCTACAACCAGAATCTTCGGCCGACGCGCTGCCGCGCCTGCGTTTGTTTTTTTATCCATACTGCTGTTCCTCGCTTTTTTTCTTCGATCAGGGGTTTCAAACGTTATTATAGCATAAAATGGCAGGGAAAGGAATCATCTTCTTTGGGGCGATGGCTTAAATTTGCCGGATATCGAAGGAATCCACGATCACGGCCCGGGCTGCGGAAACGGAGTCAATTTCGCCGCAGCTGATCATCTGGCAAAGCAGATTGCCAATCGCGGTGCCCTCGGTTGGGCCTGCCGTTACGGGGATGCCGCAGGCCTGCGCCGTGAGCTGGTTCAAAAACTGATTCTGGCTGCCGCCGCCTACGATGCATAGCCGTTTAAACGGCTTGCCTGCCAGGGATTCCAGATTTTTTACCGTGGCCGCATAGCTTTCCGCCAGGGAATGGTTCACACAGGCCAGCAGCTCACCCGGGGTTTTGGGCAGGGGCTGCCCATGAGCGAGAAGATGAGCATGGATGGCCGCAGTCATGTTTTCCGGAGCCAGGAATTCCGGCGCGTCCACATCGATGCGGCCGGGAAATGCGGCGTTTTCCTCTGCCAAGACGGCCATTTCCCCAAAGGACGGCTTGCCCGGCAGCTCCTTGCGGATGTTTTGGATAATCCAGAGCCCCATGATGTTTTTCAGGAATCGATAGGTTCCTTCCACACCGCCTTCGTTGGTCAGGCCCTTGAGCCGCGCAGCTCGAGTCAGCACCGGTGTATCGACCTCCGCGCCCAGCAGGCTCCAGGTGCCGCTGGAAAGGAATGCATCCCCCGGCTCCAGCGGCGCACCCAGCACGGCCGCAGCCGTATCATGGGCGGGAGGCAGGATTACCTCGGGCGCATAGCCGATGGCCTGGGCGATTTCAGGCTTTACCTGCCCCAGCGAAAAGCCCGGCTGGCGCAACGGCCCGAACAGGCGGCGGGACAGCCCCAGAGAATCAATTAAGTCCCAGGCCCAATCCCGGGCTTTGGCGTCCAGCAGCCCGGAGGTGGAAGCAATGGTATACTCATTTTCCATTTTTCCGGAGAGTACATAGGCCAGATATTCTGGCATGAACAAAAGTCGCTGGGCCTTTTCCAGGCTTTCCGGGCGATCCCGCTTGTCAGCCAGCAGCTGATAGATGGTGTTAAAGGGCTGACGCTGGATGCCGGTCACGGCATAAAGCGCGTCGTCATCCAGGGTATCGGGGATGCCGGCGGTGCGGCTATCCCGGTAAGCGGCGGTATCGCCGGTCAACTGGCCGTCGGCATCCAGCAGGGCGTAATCCACGCCCCAGGTGTCAATCCCCACGGTTTGAGGCTGCTCGCCAGCATCTGCGCAGGCCCGCAGCCCTGCCACAATTTCTCTTTTCAGCCGGGCGTGATCCCAGTATAAATGACCGTCCTTGAGATCTGCGCCGTTTTCAAAGCGATACATTTCCTTCAGGCAAAGCTTTCCTTTTTCCATCCAGCCCAGCACATGCCGGCCACTGGATGCGCCAATATCAATGGCCACATGGGTTTTCCGCATTCTTCTCGTCCCTCCGTGCCAAAATTCTTCCTACTTACTTTTAGTATATCCATTTACGCGATTTTTGCAAGAGGCGAAACGCCGCGATTTTCCTTTATCCGGGCGCATGCCGCCTTTCGATACGTTTTGGGGGGAGGCGGGCAGGAGAAATCGCCCGGAACCATTGCCCTTCCCCAGCTTTTTTGCTATAATAAATAGCGAAACTGTAGCCACAGAGGATTGCTTTGGGGGGAGGATCAATGTATGGATGACTGCGCCTTGAATGGCTTTTATTCGCCGGCCCAGCGGGCGCGGTTTTTGGCAGCGGTATCGGTGCGGGCCAGTGTGCGTCAGTTTTCTGGAGAGCCGGATGTGGCCCAGCGCAGCGCGCTGAATTATGCTGCTGCCCGGGGCTGTTTGTCCGGTGTGCGCATTGAAATGGGAGAAGCTGCTCCGGCCCGGCTTTTTCGATCTTCACCCTTTGGAACAGGCATTATGGGCACCAGCCGGTATGCCGCGATCATCATCGATGAAACCGTTCCCCACGTCCAGCTCTATGCTGGGGTGAGCGGGGAGGCGTTTATGCTGGAAGCAGTATCGCTGGGGCTGGGTACATGCTGGGTCACATCCTTTAGAAGAAGCGGCGTGGATGCGGTGCTGAAAAAGCATGAACGGGTGGTGGCGGTGACACCTTTGGGCGTTCCGGCAGCGGAAAGCGCTGCGCATAAGCGTAAGCGGCTGGGCCAGATCTGCAATGGCGATCCGGCGGCTTGGCCTCTTTGGGCGTATAACGCCGCCGAATGTGTGCGCTTTGCTCCCTCGGCTCTGAATCTTCAGCCCTGGCGGCTGCAGTTTGCTGGGCGCACGCTGGTGCTTTCTCGCACGGCGTTTGGGGGATATTTGGATCTAGGTGTGGCGCTTTTGCATCTGTCCCTGGGCGTAGGCGAAAAGGAGCATGTGATTCGCTGGGGCGAGGGGCGGGAAATCGCCGCCCTGATTGCGGAGGATCGGATATAAGAAAATGACACTGTTTACGCAAAATGAGTCCGCCGGCGCGCCGCTGGCCGACCGGATGCGCCCGCGCACCCTGGACGAATTTTACGGCCAGGAGCATATCGTGGGCAAGGGACGGCTGCTGCGAAGAGCCATCGAGGCCGACCGGCTTACTTCATCCATTTTTTATGGCCCGCCTGGCTGTGGGAAAACCACTCTGGCCGGGATCATTGCCCGGCAGACCAACGCGGCCTTTGTGAAAATGAACGCCGTCACTTCCGGGGTTTCGGATGTACGGGAGGAATTAAAGGCGGCGGCGGATCGGCGGGCCATGTATGGCCAGCCCACGTATCTGCTGCTGGACGAATGCCATCGCTGGAGCAAGGCGCAGTCTGATTCCATCCTGCCGGCCATGGAAAGCGGGCTGATCCGCTTTATTGGCTCCACGACGGAAAACCCTATGATCTCCATGACTCCTGCCATCGTCAGCCGCTGCCGGGTGTTTGCTTTTGAAGCGTTGGGGCAGGCAGAGGTGGAAAAGGCCATGCTTCGGGCGGTGCAGGATGAGGAACGGGGCCTGGGGAAAATGCAGGTGGTTTTGGATGAGGACGCGCTGCATCATATCGCTCGGATTGCAGGCGGCGATGTGCGCACGGCGCTGAACGCCTTGGAACTGGCGGTTTTGACCACGCCAACCGAAAATGGGCAGATTCGCGTGACGCTGTCCATTGCGGAGGAAAGCATCCAAAAGCCACAGATTCGCTGCGATGACACGTTGTTTTACGATATGCTTTCCGCCTTTTGCAAATCCATGCGGGGCGGGGACTGCGATGCGGCGCTGCTTTGGTTTTCCCGGCTGCTTTACGCCGGGGCGGATCCCCAGATGCTGGCCCGGCGCATTATGGCCCATGCCAGCGAGGATGTGGGGCTGGCCAATCCTGCGGCCATGCTGCAGGCAGTGGCGGCGGGGCAGGCGTTGGAAATGATGGGCATGCCTGAGGCGCGACTGCCTTTGGCGCAGGCGATTCTGGCGGTGTGCACAAGCCCGAAATCCAATTCCGTTTCGGCGGCGATTGACGCTGCCATGACGGATGCGCAAAAGGGCGGCTTCGGCCCGGTGCCCGCGCATCTGCGGGATACTCATTATGCGGGCAATGAACGCCTGGGCGTGAAGGGGGCGGAATATAAATATCCCCATGATTATCCGGGCCATTGGGTGGTGCAGCAGTATCTGCCGGATGACGCCCTTTCCGCCCGCTATTATACCCCCAGCGATCAGGGGCATGAAGCGAAAATGAAGCCAAGGCAATAACGCTTCCATCTTCTGTGGCAGGGGATGCACGTCCATTTAACAGCTGTTTAAGGAAACTTTTATGCTGTGCTGCCTTTTTTTCGCCGCAAAAGGGGCGGGATTTGGGGCTGTACAAGGCCGGGAAAATGCGGTATGATGACGGTGGGGGAGTTGCCCTCTCTGAAACAAGAAAGAATCGAGGAACAGCGTTTTGTATACGGAACAGGATTATCAGGATATTCAAAAGCAACTGCATCAGCGGGAACTGGCGCTGGGAACGCCGGCTGTGGTGCTGCTGGCTGGGGTGATCGTTTCCTTTGTCTTCCGGATCAAATGGCTCACGATGGCGCTGACTTGTCTGCTGGGCGCATACGCCATTTTCGGTTACGGGATGTTGCTCTATCCGGTGATCGCTTATAAGAGGCATCTGGATAACGTGCTTCATGGTCGTGTGAGCAAGCTCACGTGCGCGTTCAAGGAAATGGATGAAGCAACTGTGGAACGGGACGGCGTGGTATATTATCCCATGCTGCTGAATGTGGGCGATATGGAAAGCCCGGAGGATGATCGGCTGTTTTATTTCGACGCAAATCTGCCCCGGCCTGATTGGCAAAAGGGCGAGCAATTGACGATTATTTCCCATGACAAAGAAGTGGGCCGCTGGGAACGGGCCTGACGAAGGGGGCGTCATGAACGAAACGGAATGTGTGCTGGTCTGCGTAACAGGGCAGAAGGAATGCGGCCGACTGATTTTTCAGGGCCGTGCGCTGGCCAGCCAGGAGGGGCTTTCGCTGCATGTTTTGCATGTGTGCACCGGAAAAGCCACGCTGATGGGCAACCCGGATATTGCCGAGGCGATGGATTATCTGTTTTCTCTGGCGCATGAAGCGGACGCGGAGATGAACATCCTCTATAACGAGGCGGATGCGGCATCGGCCATTGCCCGCTATGCCAAACAGCATGGGGCGAAAAGCGTGGTCATCGGCCAGGATCAAAGCGGCTTTGGCCAGCGGCTGCAAGGGCAGCTGCCGGAAGGAACGAAGCTGGTGGGCCCGGCAGGGGCGTAATTGAAAAAGGATAAGTTGGGCGGGGACGCTGCTTTTGCGCGCGCCCTCGCCTTTTCTTTGGGCGTAAAGCACGGATGAAGGGGGAGCAGGATATGGAGATTATTGCGCATGTGCGCAACGGTTTTTCGGCCAAGTTTGGTGTGCCCCGGCAAAGTGGACTGGCCGATGCGGTGCAGTCGCTGGTGGTATTTGAGCCGAAATACCGTGTAGCCGAAGCGTTGCGGGGGCTGAATGGCTATTCGCATATCTGGCTGCTCTGGGATTTTCATCAGGCCCGACGGCCGGAGGGAGAATGGTCGCCCACGGTCCGCCCGCCCCGGCTGGGGGGGAACACGCGCATGGGCGTATTTGCTACCCGTTCCCCCTTTCGCCCCAATGGGATTGGGCTCAGCTGCGTGAAGCTGCTAAAGATTGTGGAAACTGCCCGGGACGGCCTGGCGCTTCTGGTGGCGGGGGCGGATATGATGGATGGCACGCCGATCTATGATATTAAACCGTATCTGCCTTATGTGGATTGCCATCCGGAGGCTGTCGGCGGGTTTGCGGATGCACATGCGGAAGACCATTTGCAGGTGGATTTTCCGGCGGCGCTCTGGGAGCGGGTGCCGTTAGAACACCAGGCGGCGTTGGAACAGCTGCTGCGCCAGGATCCGCGCCCGGCGTATCAGCAGAATCCTGGCCGAGTCTACGGCTTTTCCTATGCGGGAATGGAAATTCGGTTTACCGTGGATGGGGATACACTGCATGTGCGGGAACTTCAATTGGCATAAAGCAAAAAACGAGATGCAGAAGCATCCCGGTTCGTAAAATGCAAGATATTGCTTAATAAAAGAAGGGGTAGCAGCCCCTTTTTTTATTTGCAGGAAACGCCTTGACAAAGTCACTCCTCTGCGTTCCATTTGAGCTCAAACCAGGAACGCAGAATGTCGTCGGCATGACCTTTCGCCTTTTCATAGGTATTCCGTTCAGCAGCGTATCCTTTACAGCGTTACAATATCAAAGGCGGCGGCTCGAGCCATGCGGTTCATGACCGCCAGCGCCACATCATCCCCCTGCCAGCCCATGGCCAGAATGAGGGAGCAGCCGGTTTCATCCATTTCCCGCAGCCGCTGGAACAGAAGATGAGCCGTTTCCTCCGGCGTTGCCCCCAGAGAGACCTTGGCGCGGTGGCCAAAGGCGGGCAGCGCGTCTGTATGAGCCAGAATGCAGGCATTTTCCGCCGCGTCGTATCGGCGGCAAATTTCTGCAATCACCCTGTCTTCCGCCCCCACGAACACAGTCATTTTCGCCTGGGGCGCGTAATGGCGATGGCGCATGCCGGGAGAGGGCGCGGCCTCGCCAGCTTTAAGAGGGCGCATCACGCTGGGGGCTACCGTGCATTGCCCGGCTACGGCTTCGATCATGGCGGGTGTGATAGCGCCGGGACGCAGCACACAGGGGATTTCTCCAGTCAGATCCAGCACCGTGGATTCCACACCGACCTGGCATTCCCCGCCATCCAGAATCAGGGGGATGCGGCCGTTCATGTCCTCCAATACGTGCTGCGCCGTAGTAGGGCTGGGGCGACCGGAGCGATTGGCGCTGGGCGCGGCGATGGGCAATTGACACGCCTGCAAAAGCTGCTGGGCGATGGGGTGCCTGGGACAGCGCACCGCCACCGAGGGCAGCCCCGCCGTGGTCACGTCCGGCACACGATCTGTTTTTTTCAGCAGCAGCGTCAGCGGGCCGGGCCAGAAAGCGTCCATCAGCTTTTTTGCGGTATCTGTGACCGCACAAAGGCCGTTTAGTTGCTCCTGGGTCGCCACATGGACGATCAGCGGGTTATCCGCCGGCCGCTCCTTAGCGGCAAAAATGGCTCGCACTGTATCGGGGTTCAGTGCATCCGCCCCCAAGCCGTAAACCGTTTCTGTGGGAAAGCCAACCACCTGCCCTGCCTGCAGCAGGGCACTGGCCTGTTGAATCGCTGCGGAATCTGCAGCGAGAAGCAGCGTATCCATCTTTTATCGATCTCCTTTTTATCAGTTCGGGATTTTGCGAATTCGCATCGCCAGCGGCCAAAGCGCCGCGCCGCAGACGAATCCTGCTGCGGCCTGGAAGCCGTTGCCCAGCAGACTGGTCGTCGCCGTGGCTACGCCGTAAAGAATGCTTTCAAATAGGAAATAACCGGCGATCATCCAGATTTCCGCAGCGGCCATCCAGCAGAAACGCTGCCAGCTTTTTTTCGCTCCCAGGCAAAGCATGCCGGTCAGGAAGCCCATCAGGCCCTTGATCAGCGCGGTGGCCGGGGCGTAAACTGCGTAGCCCAGCGCCAGATCGGCAATTGCGCTGCCCAGCGCTCCGGGAATCGCCGCCGCAGGACCCAGTAGTGCTCCGGCACAAAGGATCACGCCGTCGCCTAAATTGCAATAGCCCTGAGTCATGGGAATGGGAATCTGCAAAAACAGCGTGGCCACCGCCACCAGCGCAGCCATAACTGCCATGTAAACCAGGCGTTTTACGGAAGGGCGCATAAGAATCCTCCTCCTATTTCAGGTTCGACTTATTATAGGCGCTGCGGCGGGATTGGTCAAGTCCGCTTTCCTGCAAAACTATTTTTGACCGGGAAAAATCAGAAAATATCTATTTTTTATGTAATATTCAGAAAAGAATGGGGAAAAAACGGCGAAAGAACGCAATTTTCATCATCACTGAAATTTTTCATCATTGCCATTTACGAAAAAAGAAGTTATAATAAGGGGGATCGAAAATCTGGAAAGGAGACTTAATCCATGCAAATTGGAGCGCAGCTATACACCCTTCGTGATTTTTGCCAAAATGAAAAGGACTTTGCCCGTTCGATGGAAACTGTGGCCAAGATTGGTTACAAGACGGTGCAGGTTTCCGGCGTGGGTCCTATTGACCCGAAACGCATTCGCGCTATCTGCGATGACAATGGTCTCAAGATCGTGCTGACTCATAACGGCGAGCAGAAATTTCTGAACGGCGTGGACGCACTGATTGAAGAACAGCAGATTCTGGGCTGCAAATATGTGGGCATCGGCAGCATGCCCGCCCGCTATCGTCAGGAAGATTTCCTGCCCTATTTCGCGGAAGATTTCCTGCCGGCGGCACAGAAGCTGAAGGAAAACGGCATGATCCTTATGTATCATAATCATGCTTTCGAATTTAAAAAGCATTCCGATGGCCGGACACTGATGGATCATTTGCTGGATCTGATCCCCGCCGATCTGATGGGCGTGACCGCTGATACCTATTGGCTGCAATATGCCGGCGTAGATGTCCGCGCGTGGATGAAGCAGCATGCGGATCGGCTCTACTGCATCCATCTGAAGGATCTGATTCCCACCGATGCTGAAGTGCGCATGGCGGCCGTGGGCGAGGGCAATATCAATTTTGCCGGCCTGCTGGAAGAAGTGAGCAAGAACGGCGTGACGGAATACGCGCTGGTGGAGCAGGATCGGTGCTACGAAAAAACGCCTTATTCCTGCATGAAGAGCAGCTTTGATTATCTGACGCGGCTGGGTTACTGATTTTAACGCAAAAAAGGGAGGAAAAAATCATGGAAAAGGTACGCTTGGGCATTATCGGTTTTGGCAACATGGGTTCCGGCCATGTGAACAAGATTCTGGAGGGCAAGTGCCCCGAAGTGGAAGTGACCGCGATTGCGGATCGCAAGGAAGATCGTCGGGAGGCGGCGAAGAAAGCGATGCCTAATGCGGCGATTTTTGCCGAGGGCGAAGAACTGATCGCTTCCGGTCTGGTGGATGCGGTGCATATCTGCACGCCCCACTATCAGCATCCCCCGCTTGCCATCAGCGCTTTTCAGCATGGCCTGCATGTAATGTGCGAAAAGCCTGCTGGCGTTTACACCCTGCAGGTGCGGGAAATGATCGCGGAAGCGGACAAGCATCCGGAACTGACCTTTGGTATGATGTTTAACCAGCGCACCAACTGCGTCTATCGCAAGGTGAAGGAAATGCTGGATAACGGCGATCTGGGCGAACTGAAGCATATCTCCTGGCTGGTGACCGACTGGTATCGCACCCAGGAATATTATAACTCCGGCGCTTGGCGGGCCACCTGGGCTGGCGAAGGCGGCGGCGTGCTGCTGAATCAGTGCCCCCATCAGCTGGACCTGCTCCAGTGGCTCTGCGGCGTGCCCAGCAAGGTGCAGGCCTTCTGCCATGAGGGCAAATGGCATGATATCGAAGTGGAAGACGATGTGACCGCGTACATGGAATTCCCCAATGGCGCTACCGGCGTGTTCATCACCACCACCGGCGACGCGGCGGGCACCAACCGTCTGGAAATCATCGGCACCCGGGGCAAGATTGTGGTAGACAGCAGCCGGACGATTACGTTCTACAAGATGGACGTGGATGACCGCGACTGGACCAAGACTGCGGCACAGGGTTTTGGCAAGCCGGAAATCCATGTGATCGATGTGGAAACCGACGGCCGGAACATCCAGCATCCCGAAGTGCTCAACAAGTTTGTCGGCCATATTCTCCGGGGCGAGCCCCTGGTGGCGGATGGCCGGGAAGGCATCAACGGCCTGATGATTTCCAACGCCATGCATCTGTCCTCCTGGGAAGGCCATGCTGTGACGCTGCCCATTGATGAAAATCGGTTCTATGAGCTGCTGATGGAGCGCTGCAAGACCTCTCGGCACAAGGAAGAATCTGGCAAGACTTTCTCCACTGAAGGGAGTTATTAATCGCCATGTATCAAGTTGGCATTGTTGGTTGCGGCGGAATTTCCCGGGTGCATTCCGCCGTGCTGGATCAGCTTCCGGAAACGAAGCTGATCGCCTGCGCCGATATTCGCCCGGAGCGGGCACAGGCAAAAGCGGATCAGTACGGCTGCCGCCCCTATGCCTCCTTGGAAGATATGCTGGCCCATGAAAAGCTGGACGCTGTGCATATCTGTACGCCTCATTATCTGCATACCCCCATGGCCCAGCTGTTGGCGGAAAAGGGAATCCCGGTGTTCATGGAAAAACCGCCAGTGATCAATCGGGCGCAATGGGCCGCGCTGGAAGAAGCGTCGAAGAAGGTGCCTCTGGGTGTCTGCTTCCAGAACCGCTATAATCCCAACGTGCGCGAGGCCAAGCGGCTGATTGAAGCGGGCGTATATGGCGCGGTGGTTGGCGCACGGGCGTTTGTCACCTGGAAACGGCTGGCTCCGTATTATGTGGAAAGCGGCTGGCGCGGCGCCTGGGAAACCGAGGGCGGCGGTGTGCTGATTAATCAGTCCATCCACACGCTGGATCTGCTGGTGCAGCTTATGGGCGCGCCCACGCAGGTGGAAGCGCATATGGCGAATCATCATTTGCAGGGCGTCATCGAGGTGGAAGACACGCTGGAAGCATATCTGATGCTGGGCGGAAAGCCGGCCCTGTTCTACGCCACTACGGCCTATACTCAGGATGCGCCGGTGATGGTGGAGATTCAGCTGGAACAGGCTGTGCTGCGGATTGAGGAAACCTGGCTGGAAATTCGCAAGGACGGCAAGACAGAACGACAGGATTTTTCCGTGCCCCAGGCGCTGGGAAAGGGATATTGGGGAACGGGCCATCTGGCCTGCATCCAAGATTTCTATCATTCCCTGACTACGGGCGAGCCCTTCCAGAACAATCTGGATTCCGTGCGAGATACGGCTGAGGCGATGTTGAAAATCTATGAACAAGGCAAAAAAGACCTTGTTTGATTCCAAGCCCGGAGGAGCAATCCTCCGGGTTTTTGCGTTTGGTATAGGCTGGGAAAACGCTGGCCTGGCTTGAGGCTGCGTGGAAGCTACTTTCTTTATTCAGAAGGGAACCACATTGACGCAGAAATCCGTGTTTTCATCAATAACACGACAACGGGATACGGATTCATAAACAGTGAGGGGCACTTTGCTTCGTAATTATATAATGGAAAATTTTTTCATGCGCTCGAGAACAAGGCTTCTGCATTGCTCGCGCTTAAAGCTGTGCATGACATCCGGGACATCCACATACATGCCGTTCATAAGGTTCTGAATGACCGCCTCGGCTACAAACACTTCGAAAACCGACGCATCGGAAAATGCCAGTTCAATATTTGTGTTCATTCCGGTGTTGATCCCATCAATGGCATAACGGTAGATCGTGGTTTCTTTCCCGAGCAATTCACCGACTTTTTTCAAACAGATAAGACCTTCCACCATGTCGGAGATTTTAATTTTCCCTTTGAACGCAAATGTGGATTCGCCACTGCGAAGAAGATAGTCGATAGTGGTTTCTAATGCGTCAGCAAGATTGGGCAGAAGCGATACATCGGGAAGCGTTTCTCCCCGCTCCCATTTGCTGACCGACTGGAAGGATACGTGCATATGCTCTCCCAGTTCTGCTTGTGTCATTTTATGCCATCGAGAAGCCGGGCGATGCGGCTTTGCCTGGCTCTATGCTGTGAAGATATTCTAAAAAAACGATAGAAAAGGATCGAGCTATTGTCATAAGGCTTTTATGTATAAAACATACTGCCCAACGCATTTGAAGTCGAGCTTGCTCAAAACAGCCTTTTCGTTTTCGCCGCAGAAGTATGTCATATATTTTGCCCCCAGGCGCTTGCACGCATTCAGCGAAGCTTCCAGAAGTTTATGGAACAGATCTTCATGGAATACGCCATCGGCAAACTCGATTCCGACAATTTCAAAGTATTCATCATCGCCTTTCAAAAAAACAGTTGCCATTGGAACGTCTGCTTGATTATAAACAAAGATCGTCCAATCATCAATTGTTTCAAAGATGCGGTCGGCGTTCCAATAGGTTTCGGGATCGGCGTGATATACCGCTCGAAACTTATCAAAGTTATGTCGATAAATCTTCTCGATGCAGGGACTATCGGCGGTTGCCGTATATTCGTCGAAGAAAAAGGAGTGGTTCCAGTCCCGTTCAATGCATTGAAAGCCATGCTCCACAAGATAGCTGATTGCGGCCTGGTTATCCCCTGGATAGCCGAAATAAGCCGTATAGCCGGCGAACGCTGTCTTTATGCGTTCAATCAACTCTGCCAATGCCTGTTGCGCGCCATGTTTGATGTTGAAGCCAGTTAGCTGAAGATAGTTGTCCTCTGGAATCCAATAATAGGAGATCCAGCCTTCAACGTTTCCGTCAAGGAGAAACAGCAGCAGTTCGGCTGTTGGACTGGATACGGCTTGCTTGGCCGCATTCAGAAAATCTGTCTTGGTTTTAATGCCATCGCAGTAGGTGGGATAGCAAGATGTTGCAAGATTCTGGGCGAGACGATAAGCAAACGCGCCGTGTTTTTTCACATCTTCTTCGGTGGCTTTGATCAGCATTTTCTTTATCCCCCTTCTTGAGAAATCATCTTATTATACCATTTGCCCGTGAACTGCGCAATTGTGGCGGAGAGGAGAAGGAATTTGAGGCAAGTTTTCCCCCAAATGCTTCGGGCCGAAAAAAATGAATAGCGACAAAATTTTTGTCGCACTTATTTCTTCTTTTCATCGAAAAATGAAAGGATTGGATGTTGAATTTCACAGAAAGTACATGTATACTACAATCAACATCTTCCCATTCAGGGGAAAAGGTCAGAATAGTAAAGGGGGTTCTCCTATGCCGATCCAAAAGGCTGTCGTTGTCAGAAAAGTAAAGAAGCCTACCCGTAAGCTGACGAAGGAGTCGCTGCAATACTATAGCCTGCTTCTTCCGGTCATGGTGCTGATCTTTATTTTCAGCTACATGCCAATGTATGGAATTATTATTGCATTCCAGAATTACTTTCCCGGCTCTCCTTTTCTGGGCGAAGGCGTAAAATGGGTGGGGTTTAAGCATTTCATTAAATTCGTCAGCGGCGAATATTTTCCCCGTATTATCCGTAACACGCTGGTGCTTAGCAGTTTGAATCTGTGCTTTGGCTTTACCTTGCCCATCGCCTTTGCGCTGCTGATGGATCAGATCCGGCACACGCATTTCAAGAAGATTGTCCAGACTGCCAGCTACATGCCTTACTTTATTTCCAACGTTGTTGTGGCTGGCATGGTGATTTCCTTCATCGATAAAGGCGGCATCATTTCCAATCTTCTTGCTGTGTTCGGCCTTCCTAATCAGAACTGGCGTGTTGTATCGAGCGCTTTCCCGGCGATTTATACCATCACCAACGTGTGGAAAGGCTTTGGCTTCGGCAGTATCCTGTATTTCTCCACGCTTTCCTCCATTGATCCGGGCCTTTATGAATCCGCCCGAATTGATGGCGCCAATCGCTGGGATATGGTGGTACACATCACGCTGCCAGGGCTCAGGCACATTATTGCCATTCAGCTGATCATGTCCATTGGCCGCATCCTGAACACCAATTCGGATCTGATTCTGCTGCTGTACACGCCCGCTATCTATGATGTTTCGGACGTTATCGGCACTTATACCTATCGAATGGGCATCCTGGGTGGCCAATATAGCTACACAACGGCAACAGGCCTGTTCATGTCAGCGATTGGGTTCATTCTCACATATCTGGCAAACAAGGCATCTAACAAGCTGACGGGCTACGGCATGTGGTAAGGAGGGGAGAAAATGGAACTTGGAAAGAGTAAGCGTATGCTGAAAAAGCGCAATCATATCCGCGAAGGTAGCAGAGTGGCCGATACGATCCTGTATTCGCTTGCATTGCTGCTGGGTTTAGTCACTGTTTATCCCATGTATTATGTGCTGATTCTTTCGCTCAGCGAGCCCACGGCGGCCATGAGCATGCGTGTTTACACGATTCCCAAGGGGTTCTCCTTTGCCTCTTATCAGGTGTTGATGAGCGACCATGAAATGTGGCGTGCGTATCTTAACACGATTATGTACATCGTGCCCACTACGCTTTTGATGCTGATCACCTGCCTGATGGCGGCATATCCGCTTACAGCGAAGGGCCTGAAATTCCGCAGCTTTATCAATTATTATCTGCTGATTCCTATGTATATCTCTGGCGGCATGATTCCCAGCTTTCTTCAGATCGTGCGGCTGGGCCTGTATGGAAGTCCCTGGTCGCAGATTTTGCCAAGCTGCTACTCCATCTGGTACATCATTCTGACCAAATCTTATCTGAGCTCCATTCCGGAATCGCTGCGCGAGGCGGCCAGAATCGATGGCGCGAATGTATATCAGACGCTGTGGTACATCTATGTGCCCATGTCCAAGCCGATTATGGCAGTAATCGCGGTGTATACCATCGTTAATGTGTGGAACAGCTGGTTTAGCGCAATGGTATATCTGCCGCAGGTTGACTGGCAGCCGCTGCAGATGTATCTGCGCCGGGTGCTGGTGGACAACACCCGCGACCTTTCCCAGGAGCTGACGCCAGATGAAGCGCTGGAGGCCACGCTTCGGCAGTTGTCTAATGCGCAGCTGAAATATGCTATGATCATCTTTACTACCCTGCCCATTCTGTGTGTGTATCCGTTCTTCCAGCGTTATTTTATGAAGGGCATTATGCTGGGCTCGCTGAAAGAATAAATAAAGTGGGAAACGGAGCGCTTTTAGGGGCAGAAAAAGAGCCGAAAAGGCAGCTGACTTGCTGTCTTTTTGGTGTTTACCGGACGAATTACAACAAAGGACGTGTTAACCGTGCTGAAGCTTTTTTCTCAAAAATACTTCCGAAGGATTTTTGGCGGTTATTCTATTGTGCTGATTTTGGTTGTTTCTGTTCTGTCCGGTTTTAATTATTCCAGAATCATTGAGCATGACCGCGTCGAGCAGATACGGCAGATGCAAGGTAAAGTGGAACTGCTGTCGCGGATGCTAGACAGCAAATTTGATGAGATGTATGCCATTGGCGTTTCGTTGCGGGAGAATTCCTGGATTAACAAGGTAAAATCGCATTCGGAAGTTCTGCTGCGGGATCTGGACTATTTTGCCAGACGGGAAATCTGCGAAGAATTTGCCAGCTATAAGCGCATTGTTTCTACCAGCAAAAGTGTTGCGCTTTTTCTGCCCGAAAAGCGGCAGGTGATTGATAGTACCACCTTTTGGACTCCCGAAACGTGGTATCTTTCCTCGATGGCTGTTTACGATAAGGATTTTTTGCAGAATTTGTATGCCGCAGTCGATAAGAACTTTTCCGGCCTTACACTAGTGCCCATTCATGATGTGAGCAATACGTTTGCTGTAGCCAATCGGTTGGATTCACAGAATAATCCTGAGCTTGTGCTGACTGTTTTGTTGGATGGCAATGCAATGTCGAACTTTATCAATTATCATTGTAGCCTTGATTTGCATTCTTTTCAGATTGAGCAAAACGACACGGTTGTGTATCGCTATCGCGGGATGGAACCGACCCATGATTCGCTGCTGATCGAGGTGCCTTCGGAACAATATCACTGGTGCTATCATGCCAGCGTAGCGCAGCCGAAGCTGGCTGCCAGATATTATTTCATTTATGGCCTCAGCATAGTGATTCTGCCGCTGCTGTGCAGCGTTTTGCTGGCTTTTGGCGTAGCGTTGATTACCTATCGGCCGATTCAGCGGCTGCAAAGTAAGCTGAAAACCACTGCGGAAGCCCAGAATGAATTCTATGCCATTGAAGAAAGCTTTAATCAAATTCGCAGCGAACAGGAAAATCAGCGCAGACTGGCAGAGTCGTATTACAATTCTGCTCGCAATAATTTGCTGCTGTCGTTGATGTATGCGCCCTTTAACAAGCATGCGTCCAATGAAACACTACATATGTTTGGTATTCCGTTTGACCGCACGACGCCGTATCTGTATATGGTGATTATTCTCAGCTTTGCCGATTCTTCCCGCAATGAGCGGACTTCGATGTATGCGGTGGCGCTGCAGGAGTGGAGTGTGAAAAACGACATTCATGTGCTGGTATGCAATCCGCCGGAGAACGAGATTGTGCTGGTCATCTATGAACAGGATCTGGAGGAACGCAGAGGCCTGGAGGCGATTGCCAGGCAGACGATGCTGTTGCGGGAATATTGCAATGAGCATTTCCCGGAGGCAACCCTGCTCAGCGGCCTACCGCATCATTACGTGATGGGCATCAGCAGATCTTATCAGGAAGCGCGAGAGGACGAGATTGAAAATGAGACAGGTAATCTGGAGCAGTATTATTTCCCGCTTGATTGGGAAATCCAGATGATCAGCCAGCTGCGCGCTGGAAATGTTTCCACGGTTTCTCGCATTATTCAAGAGGTTCAGCGGGAAAACAACGCGCGTCAGCT
The DNA here is from genome assembly GCA_964423675.1 of uncultured Oscillospiraceae bacterium. Classification (GTDB taxonomy): domain Bacteria; phylum Bacillota; class Clostridia; order Christensenellales; family Aristaeellaceae; genus RUG563. The sequence goes on along the minus strand of CAYRFP010000018.1, from coordinate 17,753 downwards.
TAATGCGGATCAGCACCGCCGGGTTGTTAGCCTGATTAACGAGCTGATGCTGCGCGTTGCCGCGGAGCTGAACCTGAAGGGGGAGCGGGTTCAGGAGACCCATCAGCCAGATTTGATGTGGGAGCAGCTTTTGACCTGCCTGGAAGTGTTTGAAAACACGGATGAAGAGGTCGCGGATAGCGGAAAACAGCTTGGTGAACAAATGCAGCGCTTTGTTGATGAAAATTTCCGCGATACGAATCTGACGCAGAAGTTCGTAGCGGCTCATTTCCAACTGTCGTGTCCCAGCGTATCCCGCATTTTCAAAAATGCTACCGGGAAGTATTTTGTGGATTATCTTCATACGTTGCGCACCAATGCAGTGAAAGAAATGCTGGACGCGGGAGAAACAGATTTGCGCAAGGTGTCCACCGAGTGTGGCTACGAAAACAACGCAACCTTCCGCCGGGCATTTTTCCGTGCGTTTGCGGTAACGCCGCATCAGTATATGCTCCAGTGCAAGCCCAAAGACGAAGAATAAAAAATGAGGAGGTATGTGTCCATGAAAGAAAGGCTGTATAATCCTGTCACGGAGGAAATGCTGGAGAAAGCAAAATACCAAAGGGAAGCATACTACTTGCAGGAGTATTTTAATTTATCCGTTCGCATGCCCCGCGATAAGAGCGAGGAGCTCAAACGTTTTTTTGGCGAACGGGGAACAACTATGGAAAAGGCGGTATCGCGCTATTTGGAAGTGTGTTTGGAAACCGGAGAAATCCCGTATTAATCATCAATCAATAAAGGAGAAAGGCTATGAAATGTGATTGGCAAGATCCGTCGGTTTTATCCATTCATCGTGAAAAAGCGCATGCATCCTTGATCCCATGTCAAACAGAAAAGCAGGCAGCGGCAATGGAGCGCGCGGCCAGCCCTTTTTATCGTAGCCTGAATGGCTGCTGGCAGTTCTATTTCGCGGCGGAAGGGGAATGCCCTGAGCATTTTGAACAGGAAGATTACTGCGATGCCGACTGGGATCAGCAGGAGGTTCCAGGCTGCTGGCAGATGAGCATGCGGTATGATGTGCCGCATTATACCAATTGGGAATACCCCATTCCGCTGGATCCGCCCTATGTGCCCAATGATAACCCTACGGGGCTGTATCGCCGCTGGTTTACCATCCCGAATGCCTGGGATGGAAGCCGCGTGTATCTTAATTTGGATGGCGTAGATAGCTGCTATTATGTGTTTGTCAATGGGGTAAATGTGGGCTTTTCCAAAGTGCCGCACATGCCTGCTGAATTTGATATTACCCAGTATTTGCATGCCGGGCGGAACCTGCTGGCGGTGCAGGTGTTTAAGTGGTCAGATGGCACCTATCTGGAAGACCAGGACTGTTGGCGTATGAGCGGGATCTTCCGCGATGTATATCTTCTGGGGGTGCCGCAGACCCATATCCGGGATCTGCGTGCTGACGCTACGCTGGATGAGCGCTATACAGATGGTATTTTAAACATCGAGGCAGATGTATTAACTGTGCAGGCCTGCGAACTGGCGTTTAAGCTCTATGACGGAGAAACTGTGGTTGCCGAAAAGCGCGTATCCGTGACTGGGGAAACGGCGAAAGTGCGTCTGGAACTGCCCAATGTCAAGCGCTGGACGGATGAAACTCCGAATCTGTATGCTTTGCATGCGCTTGCCATCGTGGATGGGGAAGTATGCGAAGTACAGCGTGTGCGGGTAGGTTTCCGCAAAATTGAGATTAAGAATGCAGTATTTCTGATCAATGGCATGCCGGTAAAGCTGAAGGGCGTAAACCGTCATGACACACATCCGCTGCTAGGGCATACCACGCCGGCCGATCATTTGCTGCAGGATGTGCGGCTGATGAAACAGGGAAACATCAATTGTATCCGTACTTCTCATTATCCCAATGATTCCCGCTTGTTGGATTTGTGCGATGAGTATGGCCTGTATGTTCTGGATGAAGCGGACGTGGAAGCACACGGGGCATCCTATGGCTTGGGGCATACGTTTTATAATATTTCCGGCTCTCCTGAATGGACGGCAGCGTATGTGGATCGCATGGAGCGCATGGTGATGCGGGATCGGAATCATCCCAGCGTGGTGATCTGGTCGCTTGGCAATGAATCTGGTCTGGGTTGCAACCATTTTGCTATGCGTGAAGCTGCGCTGGCGTTGGATAGCAGCCGCCCCATTCATTACGCCGAGGATCGCGAAAAGGATCGTGTGTCCGATATCCAGAGCAGCATGTATCAGCGTGTTCACAATTTGGTGGCACGGGGCATCAAGGATGATCCGGCGCCTTTCTTCACCTGCGAATATGCGCATGCTATGGGAATGGGGCCCGGCAATTTGGAGGAATATTGGGAAGTGTTCTACACGTATCCGCGTTTGATGGGCGGCTGCGTGTGGGAATGGGTGGATCATGGCATTGAAGTAAAGGATAAAAAGGGCAATCCTTATTATGCCTACGGCGGCGATTTTGGCGATATTCCCACTCGCTATAATTTCTGCATCGATGGCCTGATTGCGCCGGATCGTTCGCTTCGCACGGGCTATTATTCGCTGAAAAAGGCGCTGGAACCGCTGAAGTTTACGCTGGATCAAGATGGTATACTGGTGCGCAGCAGGCTCTGTTTTGTAACATCGGATGGCCTGAAGGCCGTTTGGCGGTTGCTGGTTGACGGCGTATCCCAGGCCAGCGGAACGCTGGACATTTCCGGGATTAAACCGCTTGGCAGCAAAGCATTGCCGCTGCCTTGCGCTTTGCCTGCCTGTGGCGAAAGTATCCTGGAGATTGTGATTGTCCAGGCACAGGATCAGTTGTGGGCAAAGGCTGGCTTCGAGGTCTCCACGACGCAGCTGAAGCTCCCTGTTCCGGTTGCGGTGGAACATCTGCCTGTAGCGTGTATGAGCGGGCTGCAGGTTTGCCAAGAGCCTAATCGACTGATTATTGAAGGAGAGGATTTTGCCATTACGTTTGATAGCCGGCTGGGAGAGATGATCTCGTGGAAGAACGCAGGCTATGAACTGATTCAGCGTGCGCCGAGAGCCAATTTCTATCGCGCGCCCACGGATAACGATGCGCGGGGCGTGAATAATGATTGGCTGGATTGGAAGATGGATCATATTATGACCCGTTTGCATAGCTGGAAAATGGAACGGCTGACGGACATGTCGATCCGTATTACCGCAGAACATGTGCATGCGCCGTTTACACGCTTGCCGCTGCTGAACACAGTAACGGTCTGGACAGTGTTTGGAAATGGCGATGTTCGCATGCACGTGGACTATGTGCCGAGAAACTTGGAGCTTCCGCCCTATGCCAGGCTGGGGGTGCAGATGCATCTCCCAGCGGCCTTTAATCGCCTGATCTGGTATGGCCGTGGCCCTGGGGAAAGCTATCCGGATCTGAAAATGCACGCCAACGTGGGCGTGTATGAATGCAGCGTGAAGGAGACTCATGTGCCGTATATTCGTCCGCAGGAAAATGGCGCGCATATTGATACTCGCGCGGTTGCGGTGCTGAACGTGCGGGGTAGCGGATTAATGGTGATCTGTGAGCAGGGAGAAGGCGAGGGCTTTTCCTTTACCGCCCATGATTATACCGACCAGATGCTACATGAAGCCACCCATACGCCAGAACTTGGGCAAATAGATGCAACGGTGTTTTCCGTTGATTTGGCGCATAATGGTACGGGCAGCTCCAGCTGCGGCCCCGGCCCGCTGGAACGCTATAAGAACTATCTCCGGGAGACGCGCTCGATGACGGTGGTTATGCGGCCGTTCAGTAGCCAGACTAGCTCTTTTACATCCGCTATGCGAACGCTGCCTGAATAAACAAAACAATAGTCGAAAGCTCCTTTCGCCATGGGCGGAAGGAGCTTTTTGCGGTATAATCCGGTCTGATACTGGAACAAAAAAAGTGACGGAGGCTTTTTGTTTGCCATGCAAAGAGGGGCTGCTATAAGCAGCCCCCTGGATAGGCATGATTTGTTTGCCTCGATTCGTTTATTCCAGTCCCAGAGCAACCTTGGCGCGTTCGAAGCGGCCCTGCTGCAGTTCCATAAACTCAGCCAAGTGCAGCCGTTCGAAGTCGGCCATATAGGAGTCCCAATCATCCAAAGAGGCCTGGCCCAGAATAAGCTTCATGGCAAGTTCGTCAGAATAGGTATCCAAATCGGTATACCATTCGTTGATCTTTTCCTGCTCTTCCGGCGTGGCGACAGCCAGCAATGCATCGGACAGAGCATTTTCCTGCAGCATCAGCTTCTCGCTCATTTCGCCCTTCAGCACATAGCCTTCGGGATAGCCATATTCCTTGCCGGCAGCAATCACGCGGGCGATTTCCTCAGCACGGTCAACACGCTCGATGCGGGGGAAGATGCCCAGTGCCCACAGGCCGTAACGATTGAACCAATGAATCTGTTCGATGCTATCGCCCTTGAACTTCACAGGCTTGCCATTTTCATCATAATTGAAGGTGTAGCCTTCGATGCCCCATTCGGTCAGCATATAGTAATCATCGCCGGTTATGTAATCCAGCAGAGCTGCCGCAGCTTCGGGATCGCATTCGTTCGTGAAGCCCCAAACAACGCCACCGCCGCCAGCACCAGCAGGGCCGTCATTGCGTTCGACATAAGGATCGATGTCAATGGTTGGATCTTTACAGACGAAGGGTACGTAGTAAGCAGGAGCAGCGCCTTCTTGGACGGGAACAACGGGCTCCTTGTTGCTGTTGACCTGCCAGTCCGCCAACAGGGAAGTCTGATTGGCGGCTTGCTTTTCGTTGCTGCTCAAGGAGGTGTCAAGAAGACCAGCGTTATGCAGCTTCTGCATGAAAGCAAAATATTCCTTCACATAGGGAGCCGTCCAAGCGCACTCAAGCTCACCAGTCACAGTGTTGTGGTAGTAGAAAAAGCCGCCAGCACCGATGCCGTAGAATTCGGAGATGCCGTTCTGGAAGTTATCCAGTGCAACGGAAACAACCTCGTCCTTTTCGCCGTTGCCATTCATATCGTTCTCCTGGAAAGCAACCAGCGCGTCAAACAGTTCATCCGTGGTGGTGGGCAGATCCAGCCCCAGCGCCTGCAGCCAGTCGTAGCGGATCATAGCGCCGCGGGTAGAACCCTTGTGGTTATTAATATCGCCCAAATAACCATTTACGTTGCTGGTGAACCAGTACAGCTTGCCATCTTGCAGGCTGTTTTTGGCCATGTCCTGCTGGCCGTTGCCATTGTAGAAGAATTCTTTGGCGGTGCCATCGGAGTAATTATCAATGATAGAATTCAGATCCTGCAGACGGCCAACTTCCGCCATCTGGAACAGGGTGCTGTCATCCAGATAACGCAGCGCCATATAGTCGCATTTCAAGCCGCTGGCCAGACGGGTCTGGGCAACCACCTGATACTGATCCTGACGAACCAGTTCTACTTCCAATTTAATGCCGCGGGCAGCCAGCTGAGCTTCCAGCTCGGCCCACATTTTGCTTTCGCCATAGGTGCCGTTCTTCAAATCGGAGATGTAAACGGTTTTATCGCCGACCATACGGGAATTGTCAATGCCCAGAACGCGGATGGTCTTGAGTTCTTCCTCAGCAGTTGCGGAAATGGATGCCAGGCTTAGCAGCATGACGCAAGCAAGAACCAGACTAAGAACCTTTTTCATGTTTTTACCTCCTGAATGTTATTTGGGGAAAACGGGAAAATGCGAAACCTTTTGTTTGGGCTATGCCTCCTTTCGATGGGGAACTTGTTATCCTTATTTTAAAAGAATCCAGAAGAAAAAGCAATTCACCTTCTCTTTCATAAGCAATTCAATAATTTATCCTGAAATTTTTGAATCTGGCGAAAAAAATGAACCTCTGCTTGCTGAGCGATTGGAACAAATGCAAGGCCAGGGCTTGATCCTAACGACAAAAAATGGACAATGAAAGAAAGAAACACACCATTATCATCCGGAAGAAGCAATGATATAATAAATGCAAACGAACAGGCTGCTGAACAGGCGGCGCATCAAAACTAATTCCGCGCAGGAGGAGGGAGGATGCAGCGTGAAACGAATTCGTTAGATAGAATATTGTTGCGGTTTACAAGAATGGAAACATAGCGAAAAGGGGGAAGGCCCAATGTTTAAACCCACAGCGTACTTGCCGGATCCATTTTTGCAGGAGGATGGCAACCGGGTTGACAGCGCCAGCCAATGGCCCGCCCGCGCGGCAGAAATTCGCAGGTTGGCGGAAGAACATATGTATGGAAGCTGGCCAGGGAAAGCAAAAAGCGTTGTTTTGAAGGAGCAGCGCTTCGAAACGGTTTATGCTGGCAAGGCCGTGAGAGAAAACATTACGCTGCGCGTAAATGATCAGTTCGACATGGGCGTGCTGATTACGCGGCCTGCTGGGAAGGAGAAAATGCCTTACATCGTGATCATTGGCCAGGATAAATGGTTCCTTTCGGAAGATGTGGATGAAGCCGTTATTCTGGAGACAGGATACGCAGTGGCAATCTTTGATCGTGAAGCGATCCGCCCAGATCATGTGTTAACGCCGGAGGAACAGCCGCTTTATCCCAAGCTGGAGTGCGGCGTTATCATGGCGTGGGGCTGGGGCTTCAGCCTGACGGCGGAATATCTTTCTACCCGTTCGGATTGCGAAGCGCTGATTTGTACCGGACATTCCCGCGGCGGAAAATCTGCGCTGTGCGCCGGTATTTATGATGATCACTTTGCCGTGGTTGCTCCGGCTGGTTCGGGGTGCGGCGGAGCAGGAAGCGCGCGCTTCTTGGGCACAATAACGGGAAGCCGACAGGATTCGACATGCTGCGAGTCCGTGGGCAGCATCACGCATAAATTTCCACACTGGTTTGGCGGTGATTATGCTTCCTTCGGCACGGACGAACCGCCGTATCCGATGGATGAAAGAATGGAGCATTTCCCGATTGATGCCCACATGCTTCGCGCTGCCTGTGCGCCGCGAGCTGTCTTTTGTGCCGAGGGCACAGGGGATTATTGGGCCAATCTTTTTGGTACTCAGCTGGCCTATCAGGCGGCCCAGCCAGTTTTCGATCTGCTGGGCGTATCGGAGCGAAATGCTATGTTTGTCCGCCCGGGCCGCCATACCTTTGCCTTAGAAGATTGGAAAGCCCTCATTGATTTTTGCAATATGGTGTTTGGACGTGAACGGTTGCATCCTGAAATCGATCTTTATCAGAAGCCGATTGACGTCCATATGGCGGAATACGCGCCATGGATTGAATAAAAGAAAAAAGAGGCAAAGGGGAGGCGGCGCTTCAGCAGCCCCTGGCCTTTAGAGATTTCGTTCATTGGTAACTGCACGAACCTATATCGAATCACAAAAGGAGGAACACAAATGAAAATCTCTGTCTTTAGCGATGAACTTCATTATGACGTAGCAAAGGCTTTGCCGATCATCTCCTCTTGGGGAAGCAAATATGTGGATTTCCGTGGCCGCGTAAATGGCCGCGGGATTGAATTTCAAACCGCAGAAGAACTAAGCGAACTGGCAGCTTTGGTTAACGCGAACAATCTTACCACTGCCGTTCTTCAAACCTCGTTGTGCAAGGTTCATCTGCCTGACAAGGAGCGCCAGACCGAAGAAATGGAGAAGCTGGAAGGCATCATCCGCGCTGCCGATGCGCTGGATTGTCGCTTGGTTCGCTGTTTTAACTATTGGCAGCCCCATACGGCACCGGATGTGACCTTTGGTGACTTGATCGTCCGGCCGGACGAGATGGACAGAGTGCTTAATGCATTTGCTCCCATTGCCAAACGGGCTAAAGAAGCCGGCCTGATTTTAGCGTTTGAAAACTGCGGCCAGACGGCAGAAGAAGCCATCGCATTTGCTGAAGCGCTCGGCGTGCCGGAATGGGGTCTGGCATGGGATGTTCAGAATCATCTGGAGCTCGTTCCCGGCGCGCCTGAAGACTGCAATGCCTATTACGAAAAGTGCATTGAGCATGCCAAGCTTCTTCATGTCAAGGCGTGCAGTATCCTGCCTGAATGCAAAGGCATTAAGCCGCCGTGGGAACGCATCCTCAGCGCCGTGGAAGCAAGCGGCAAGGATCTTCCTGTTTCCATGGAAACCCACACGCCTAAGGACAGCAGTATGACCGGCGAGGAATGCACGCATAAGGTATACAGCGCCGTTTTGAAAGCGATGCCCTCCGGCGCTCCCACCACTGTGCATCAGGCCCTGGCTAAAAAGCAGACCTTTCCCCGCAGCTATTCTGACAATCCTGTTAAATACGTGGTCGTTGGGCTTGGCATGGGCCGATCCCGCTGCCGCCAGCTGCGCGATACAGATGGTTGCCAGCTCTATGGCGTTGTGGATATCAATGCGGAAAAGGCCAAGGCGGTTGGCGAAGAATTTGGCGTGAAATACAGCAGCGATATCAACGATTTCCTCAACGATCCCGAAGTGGAAGTGATGTACACTGTTGTGCCCACTGGCCTGCATGGGCAGGTATCCGAGCAGTGCTTGCGCGCTGGAAAGCATGTGCTGACCACCAAGCCGATGGATGTCTCCGTTGAAAACTGCCAGAGCATGATCAAAACAGCAAAGGAGACGGGCCGTCTTTTGGGCGTTGATTTTGATATGCGCTACGATGAACATGTGCTTGCGCTGAAGAAAGCTGTGGAAAACGGTTGGTTTGGCCATTTGCTTTCTGTGCATGCAACCTTGCATATTCATCGCTCGCAGGATTATTACGACGAGAATGGCGCGTGGAGAGGAACCTGGCGCTATGATGGTGGCGGTGCTATGTGCAATCAGGGGGTGCATGAAATTGATGTTATGCAATACATTCTTGGCATGTCTAAGCGTGTGCGCGCAACCATTGCAACACAGGCGCGCGCCATTGAGACGGAGGACATCGGCTTTGCAGAATGGGATTATGGCAACAATCTGATTGTTCGCTTCTTCTCCACTACCACATATCCTCTGTCCACCTGGTATACCCGCGTAGAAATGCATGGCACCAAGGGCGCTTATGTCCAGTCTTCCGGCGGGCCTGAGGGCAATGGAATTTACTATGGTAAAGATAACAAATGGACGAGCGAAGAACCGTATCCCGTCAAGCGTGTTTGGCGGCAGGGAAGCGATGCCTTTGCTTCCGCTGTCCGGTTGGGCACGCCGCTGGTCACTCCGGCCGAAGAAGGCATTAAATCGCGCATGATTCTGGATGCGATGTATAAGTCGGCAAAATCGGGTGGAAGCTGGCAGGAAGTATAAAATAATAAAAAATGAGCAATAAATTCGCCGCTGCAACGCATTTTGAAAAGCTGAATCGTGGTGCGAAATTCGTGCTGCCTCAAAAATCTGAAGAAGGCATTGAAGGGGCTTCTATAAACAATGCGCTTGCAGCATCCTGTTCATCTTCGTGATGCTTATTGCTCTGATGCCCGGTGTCAGTTTGGCTGAAGAGCCGCTCAAGGGAACGGTCTTTATGGTTTCCCGCTACGTTGAAAACGAGCAGACATAGGCCGTGCTTGACTGCGTTCGCATAGCGCGCACATCAGCCCTTGAAAACTGACCCGGGCATTTAACGAATTTTTGTGCTTTGCTGAAATAGGGGCGAAAACATTTCCGAGAGCAGTGGTACGCTGACAAAAGGAGGAGCATGCGTGTATAACCTGAATCATGGCCATATTCCGTTAACTACATCCATTTCCAAGCCGCTGGGCTTGTTTCCTGAAATACTCTACAGCAGCTATTTCCAAAAGCATCACCTGCACTGGATAGAAAAGCTGCCAGACTATGCAGAAAAATATGATTTTAATCAGATCAACATTCATGGAGCGGGCAAGCTGCCCTACTTTTGCAGCCAACATAAAAACTTTCCGCTGATCAGCCGGGAACTTAGCCCCGATGTGAAAGAGGAAATTGCCTATTTCCGTGATTATTTGAAAAAGTATAAGGAAATGGGGCTGCGGGTAACCTGCGGCTTTAGCGGCCCTGATGTGCCAGATAATTTGTTTGAACAGTATCCGGAATGTGAGAACATGCATACCGGAAAGTTCTGTCAGTTCATCGAGGAGATGGTGATGGAATACTTTGCGTTGTTTCCAGAATGTGATTGCTTGGAAATGTACCTGTGGGAGAACGATTTAACCAGTGACAGGCATTTGGTTTTTCCTCAGCTCTATTGGGCAGGCAGACATCGCTCCATGCTCTATTCAAGCCAGCCTTATATGTCTTCTGCGGATATGCTCGCGCAGGTCATCACAGCCTATGCAAAGGGCGCGCAAAAAGCCGGAAAAGAGTTTTCTATGCTCACTTTCAGCCATTATCCCTGGCAGGAGGATCTGCTGATAGAAGCACTGGAACGCATTGATTCCTCTGTGCCGCTGATTCTGGATCATAAATGTCAGCCAGGAGATTGGGATCTTCATCGCCCTGTTAACAATATTCTGGAGCATGTCAGTCAGCGCAAAGGATATATGCTGTTTGATGGTGCTGGCGAATACTGGGGCCAATGCCGCATTCCGTTTTGCCTGCCGGAGGATATACAATTTCGTCTGCAACATGCGCTGAATTATAACACTAATATTACGGATATCGGCATGCGCGTCATGTGGCAGTTTGACAATCTGTTCGACAATTATAATGAAATCAACTTCTATGCGCTGAGCCGGTTTGCCAAAGACCCATGGGTGCCAGTAGAACAGGTTTGGAAGGACTGGGCAACGGAGCGCTTTGGAAAGGAAGCTGCCCCGGCATTGGTCACGGCCTTCATGCGCACGCATGACATTGGAGCTCGAATTTTCTACGTCCTTGGCTGCTGGGCCAGCAACCATAGCGTGCTTCCATCGTTGGCCTATATTCTGGCGCATACGCTGAATTTTGGCCGTGCGCTGTATGAGTGGAAGCCCATGGACTATGTCCATGAAGGCATCTATCGTGAATTCAGCAGCCGTCCGCGCGAAATCACGGCGCAGCGCGTGATCAAGGAAAAAAGAGAAGCGCTGGAAATGGCGCAGCAGTCTTTGCAGGAAGTGCAGGCCGTTGCTCCCTTGCTTCCGCAAGAGGAAGTGCAGCGTCTGCTGTATCAATTTGAACTGCTGCGGGATTACTGCCGAATTGTTCAAGATCATCATGAAGCATTTATTCGTTATTGGATTGAAAAGAAAAACCCCGGCGAAGCAGCACCGGATAACCGGGATAAACTGATGCATGCGCTGGATAATCTGCGGGCGCATGCCGCCTTTGTGCAAGCCAAATATGAGGATCGAGAGCCCATTCTTAAAGCGGAACATATTACTAATTACATTGCAGATATCGAAAAAGCACTCAGCGAATGTTGATTTTTTTCGCCAGGGGAAGGAGCATATGCTATGGATACTCAAACAAGAAAAGAAATTCTTGCCATTGGTAACGTTTGTCGACAATCCATTCCTGCGCCTGAAAAGCGAATTAATTTGTTTATTGGGAACAACATCATGGGGGCATGCGTGGATGCCCTCGGATCAATGGAGGAATTTCCTAATGCCACAGGCGTTGGCATCACCCATGTGAACCATCGCAGGCATTATTGCAAGGCTACCCATGGAATGGAATTCAAAGTTCCGCTGGTGCGCACACATCTGGATGTGCGCATGCAGAATCAGTCTCTGCTGAAAAACGAATTAACCATCACCAATTATAGCCAGGAACTGAATATTTCCTGTGGAACGGTTTATACCAGCTATATCGTGCAGAGCAGCGAAAAGAAGACGGCCCAGATCAGCCTTGCGCAGTATTTTTCTTTTGAGGATAAAACAGATTTTCACTGCGATATAAAGGTGACGGCAGCAGAGACGGATGTGGAAATCCTTTTTGATACAGAGGCTATCACGGATTATCAGACGCATTACAATTTTATGTATCGCGGGTTCTGCGAACATATTGAAGTGGAACAGCAGCCTGCGCTGAAGGTTTCTACAGGCGTCACTTGGACGATCGTTGTTGTTCCCCAGATGGAAGATAGCGAATATGAGAGAAAAGAAAATCATCTTTACACGCGGTATTTTTGCCCGGCAGGGGAAGAAAAGGTGCTGCATGCGGGCTTTGTTGCTGCCAATGAAAATTATGCCATCACGCCAGAAGCGGCAACCCTGCGCTGGGTAAACACGCCGGAGGATATCCAGCGGAAACGCCATGAAACACGCTGGCAGATATTTTGGAACCAGTCTATGCTCGATATCCGGGGCGCAAAACGTTTGCAGGCTATATGGCTGCGCAGTTTCTATTATATGGCGATTTCCGAACCTGATCATCCGGACAATATTGGAACACCGGGGGGCTTGGCAGGATCTAAATGCTGGCCGTTTGCATTCCCGCAGGATTACAGCTTTGTATTCCAAAACTTCCTTGCCGCCAATCATTTGGAGATTGCCAATGGTACTGCCACCTACTGGAAGGAACATTTAGCGGCAATCGTTGCTTATACCAAGCGGCTTTTGCAAGTGGACGGAGCATTTATGCCTTGGTGTCTTCCCAACACAAGCTTTGAGGGCTTCAATGCCTATAGCGTGCCCAACCGTTTCTATTATGAACTGCATAACAGCGGCTATGTGGCGCACATCTGCTATACATACTACCGATATACCAAAGACGAAACATATCTACGTGAGGTGGCCATCCCTGTTTTGTCACAGATTGCTCGTTTTTATCAGAACATCAGCAGCTTTGATTCTGCCAGCGGGCATTATGAGGTTCTCTTTAAGCCTATCACCGGTCAGCATGAGCAAGGGGCGAGCAACCAGAAAAACTATCTTTGCTGCATGATCAGCGCCCAGTATTCCATGGAAAAAGTGCTGGAACTTTATCAATTGGCGGGGCTCAAGCCGGAGCCTGCATGGGTGGATATTGCGCAGAAAAGGTATGCTTTTGACAAAGTAACCGTTGATGGAAAGCTGCTTACCTACGAAGGGGCGCCTGAGGATGAAAAGATTGGCGCACCGATGCGGCTGAGCACGTTGGCTTTGCTCCCGATTGAATGGATGAACGAAGGCGAACTGTTACAGCGAGCCTATCGGGAACGGTATTCGTGGATCATCCGCGCAGAACTCAACCAATGGGGCGGATGGAGCCTAGGGGAAGTGCTGATGGCAAGCATGCGCATGCGCAGCGATCAAGGAGCCAAGCAGGATCTGGATAACCTGCTGGCCACCGCGCAGATGGAAAAGCCCTATCTGGACTGGGATGACATTCAGTTTTTCGAGAGCAGCGGCGCAAAAGAAAGGTGCTATTTCATCACATCGCACGGTCTCGTCAGCGCTGCACTGTCGGAAATGGCATTGCAAACCTACGGCAATAGCTGCGTGCTCTTCCCGATTTTGCTTCCCGAATTGGAGAAAGCAGGCTATGGCTTTGACCATTTCCTGACGCCCTTTGGCTTTTCCATATCTGCCAGATGGCAAAATGGCGCAATTGAAGCAGAACTCGTTGTTTCCAAGGGGGAAAAAGTCAAAATCGAGCTGTGCCATACACAAAAGCCCCACGCCCTGTATCGAAAGGATGGCAGCATGGTCTGCCAGAGCGAGGACGGCGTGCTTTGCACAGATGGGCTGGAAACAGGAGAAATCTATTTCATTCGCTCTATCTGATTTAATCATATCTAAGGGAGCAACACGCATACCGAAAGGGATATCACCCAGACTCAGTAGGGGATAATTTGTCCTGGTGGGCGCAAAACGTCCCGCGAAGAAACGCAAAATTCTCCATTTTCCCCTTTTCGGATTTCCTGGGATATGTTATAATAAATAGGTGTATGTGCCACAATTCATTGTAAGGAGGATCCGAATCCATGCAATATTCCCGCGAAGTGGAAGAAATGGTATGCGTGATGAAGGGCCCCAATCATGGCCCCGCTCCCATTCCTGAAGAAGGAAAATGGGTTCAGGCGAAGGAAATTAAGGATATTTCTGGCCTGACTCACGGCATCGGCTGGTGCGCTCCCCAGCAGGGCGCCTGCAAGCTGACGCTGAACGTTAAGAACGGCATTATCGAAGAAGCGCTGGTGGAAACCATCGGCTGCTCCGGCATGACCCATTCCGCTGCTATGGCCAGCGAAATTCTCCCGGGCAAGACCATTCTGGAAGCCCTGAACACTGACCTGGTCTGCGACGCGATCAACACCGCCATGCGCGAGCTGTTCCTGCAGATCGTCTACGGCCGCACCCAGTCCGCTTTCTCTGATGACGGT
>CAYRFP010000018.1:3308-3542 GCA_964423675.1 uncultured Oscillospiraceae bacterium | reverse complement strand
GGCGCTGGCCTGGAAGACTTGGGCAAGGGCCTGCGTTCTCAGGTGGGCACCATGTATGGCACCAAGGCCAAGGGCACCCGCTATCTGGAAATGGCCGAAGGCTATGTGATGAAGATTGCCCTGGATAAGGACAGCCAGGTCTGCGGCTATCAGTTCCTGAGCCTGGGCAAGATGATGGACGCCATCAAGAAGGGCATGAGCCCCAACGAAGCGTATGAAAAGAACATCGGCACC
>CAYRFP010000018.1:1726-3298 GCA_964423675.1 uncultured Oscillospiraceae bacterium | reverse complement strand
GGCCGCTTCAAGGCCGAAGACGGCGCGGTCGCTTGGATCGACCCCCGGAAACAGTAAGAAGGAGGTGCGCTGAAAATGGCTCTGTTTGAAGGTTATGAACGGCGTATGCCCCAGCTGCAGCCTGTGCTGGAAAAATACGGCTTCAAGGATTTTGAAGAACTGAAGGCTTTTAACAACAGCAAGGGCGTGGACGCCTACAAGATCGTGGAAGGCATTCAGCCCATCGCTTTCGAAAACGCTAAGTGGGCCTATGAACTGGGCGCCGCTATCGCCCTGAAGAAGGACGTGAAGACCGCCGCCGAAGCCGCCAAGTGCATCGGTGAGGGCCTGCAGGCCTTCTGCATCCCCGGTTCCGTGGCGGACCAGCGCCAGGTGGGCCTGGGCCATGGCAATCTGGGCGCTATGCTGCTGGATGAAAAGACCGAATGTTTTGCGTTCCTGGCTGGCCATGAATCCTTCGCTGCCGCCGAGGGCGCTATCGGCATCGCCCGCAACGCCAACAAGGTTCGCAAGAACCCGCTGCGCGTTATCCTCAACGGCCTGGGCAAGGACGCCGCCATGATCATTTCCCGGATCAACGGCTTCACCTATGTTCAGACCAAGTATGACTATCTCTCTGCGGATGTGAAGCAGGATCATGCGCTGACCGTGGTCAATGAAACCGCCTATTCCACCGGCGAACGCTCCAAGGTTCGTTGCTATGGCGCGGATGATGTGCGCGAAGGCGTGGCCATCATGTGGCATGAAGGCGTGGATGTTTCCATCACCGGTAACTCCACCAACCCCACCCGCTTCCAGCACCCCGTTGCTGGCACCTATAAGAAGGAATGCTGGGAAGAAGGCAAGCAGTACTTCTCCGTGGCTTCCGGTGGCGGCACCGGCCGTACCCTGCATCCCGATAACATGGCCGCCGGCCCCGCTTCCTACGGCATGACCGACACCATGGGCAGAATGCACTCCGACGCGCAGTTCGCAGGCAGCTCCTCCGTCCCCGCGCACGTAGAAATGATGGGCCTTATCGGCATGGGCAACAACCCCATGGTCGGCGCAAGCGTCGCAGTTGCGGTTGCAGTATAAGAGGCAATGACCAAATAAGCAAATTTGATTGTAAAAAAATCAGGCACAGCAATGTGTCTGATTTTTTTGCATAAGCATCGGAATCAAATCCGACATCGGATTTCATTTCGATACGAAAAAACCTCCCCGAAAAGGGGAGGCAAAATAGATTTTAGAAATTGCGCTTTCTCATTCCGAGCAGCACTGCGATTGCGCAAGCGCTGAGAAGCATCGCGATGAGCGGGAAGATGAGGTTCGCATCATCGCCCGTTTTCGGGATGGTGCTTTCTGCGGGAGTTTCGTCAGCGGGAGCGGAGGGAGCAGGGGGGATCTCTTCGTTCGGAGTTTCCGGAAGAAGATCGCCGTATTCCTCGCCGCACACCTCGCAGATCGCCTTTGCGGTGGTAGTCGCCGTGCCGCCGCGGTGCGTGCAGGTGAATGCGTTCCAAACGAGCGCCTGGTTTTGCGAATAATCGTCATTTACGGTGAAGTCCATGTCGTGAAATGTCACGGTGC
>CAYRFP010000018.1:0-1716 GCA_964423675.1 uncultured Oscillospiraceae bacterium | reverse complement strand
GCAGGGGCGGGTTCCCGAACGGTGTAAGCATGGCCCTCCGTCAGATTTTTGATGGCGTGCGCCGTGCCGTCGTCCGTCCAGGTATCGACGACCGCGCCCGTGGCCTGATCGGTGACGGTGACAGTTGCACCGGTGATCTTTGTGCCGTTGACTGCGGCTTTTTCCAGCGTGACCTGCTTATTTTTCATGGTAAAGTTCTGCACATCTTTCGTGTTTGCAACGGTAAAGGGAAGGTCGGAGGTTCTCAAGACATACCCCTCCGCTGCGGAGGTTTGCCGCAGGAAATATTCCCCGACGGGCAAGCCCTCGATAAAATATGCCTGATCGGAAGAAGTCCATGCGAGTGCAGAAGTATCCTTTCTCGTAAACGCCGAGCCATCCTTTTTATAAACAGCAAGCCCGCTGCCCGCAAGCATGGTCGCGCCGGAGACGTCAGTATTGTGAAATTTGGTTTTGATCGTATCGTTTGTGATCGACAATTCCAAGAGGGAATGTTCTCCGTCTTCTACTGTCTGAAAGCGCACAGAAGTCCCTTCCTCCGGAACAACGATGCCATCGGGAACGATCGTTTCCTTTAAGGAATATTGTCCGATGGGAATGTTTTCCAGTGTAAAAACGCCGTTGACATGCGCCGAGATGATTCCCTCTGAGATATAATCTCTGGAAATGGGATCGTAAACCTTCGCGATCTCACCTTTTTTCGTAATTATGCTGCCGTTTTTGTTATTAATAATATCTTCGTTTGCATAGAGCGTAAACTGCATTTGGGAAAATGCGTCATCCTCGTCGATCAGGGTTTCGTTCACATCCACATCTTGCGCAATCTGTTTGGTGATTTGAAGCGTGAATAATTTTCTATCGCCCGGGTCGATCGTATCGGTTATTGCTGAGGCGGAGATGAGGAAAAGCCCAACACACAGCACGAGACAAAGCACCATCGCAAGAAGGAAAGTCTTTTCTTTTTCATCATAAAATGCTCCTTTATTATAAGAATTATTTGATTTTTATCCGGTTTTTTTCAGTTTAACACCAAAAAAGAAAATGTGCAATAAAAAACTGAAAATTTCCCTGTATCATCGCAAAAATTGAGCATTTAGGGATAGATTTAGGGATCAAAGTGTAAGCCTGGTTTGGTAGGAAGTGTGATTCAGCGATTTCGCGAAGAGCGGGGGATTTCGCAGGAGGTTTTGAGTGGCTTTGCCGATATCGGCAGGACACATTTGAGCGCAATTGAGCGCGGCGTGCGCAAGCCCACGCTGGAGACTTTTTATCGGATTGGCGAAGCGATGAACGTGAAGCCGAGTGTCATTTTGCAGGCAATCGAGGAAGCGGACTGCAAGAAAAAAGATTGACAAAACCCCCGCTCGTCCCCTATAATATGCCCAGCAGCGCAAACGGAGGAGCATTCCGTGCTGCGGATTTTCATATCAGCTGCCACCGGGTAGCAAAATGCGAAACAGGCATTCACGATGCATCGTTAGGTCTTAGAAGATGCGTCGGCGGATGCTTATTTTTTTGGAGGTTGTATGCAAAAAGTAATGTCGAAACTGCGTTATTTTTCCAAAGGAGAACTGATTTTGTGGGGCGGGTCAACGCTGATGATTCTGATGTCCTTTCTGCTGTTTGATCGGGAGAGCTACCTGACCCTTGCCGCATCGCTGATCGGCGCGGCATCGCTGATTTTCTGCGCAAAAGGGAACCCCGTGGGGCAGCTTT
>CAYRFP010000017.1:0-37532 GCA_964423675.1 uncultured Oscillospiraceae bacterium | reverse complement strand
CATTCATCTTCTTGTGCTTGACCTTGCCCGTCTTGGTCAGGGAAAAGCGCTTCGCAGCACCGCGGTGGGTCTTTTGCTTGGGCATGGATAAGTTCCTCCTTCCGGAAAATATGGGTTAGGCCTGCGGGGCCTTGGGCTGCGGCTTGGCAGCCTTTTCGGCCTTGCTGGCTTTTTCCGCCTTGGGCGCGAGAATCATGATCATGTTGCGCCCTTCAATCAAGGGCCGGCGTTCGACCGCGCATACATCCTTTGTGCGCTCAACGAAATCCTGCATGACCTTCATGCCGATATCGGAATGGGCAATCTGACGACCACGGAAACGGATGGACACCTTGACCTTGTTGCCTTCCTGCAAAAAGCGGATAGCGTTCTTGGCTTTAATCGCCACATCGTTTTCTTCGATCGTGGCAGACAACTGCACCTCTTTGAGCGCGATCACCTTTTGATTCTTGCGCATTTCCCGCTCGCGCTTAGATTGCTCGAAGCGGTGTTTATCATAATCCATCAGTTTGCATACAGGGGGCTGGGCCGTCGGGACAATTTTGACCAGATCCAGCTCGGCCTCCTCAGCCAGTTCCAGCGCCTTGCGAATGGGCAAAACCCCAAGCTGAGCGCCGTCCGCGCCGATAACGCGCACTTCCCGATCTCGGATTTCTTCATTGATGAGCAGTTCAGCGGCTATGTCGATACACCTCCCAATTTCTTGTCCAACGAAAAATGGACGGGCATAGCTACCCGTCCATTACATCATAACAATCATGCCATGACCCGCGCAAAACCAAGTTCGCGTCGGAGAGAAGCGGGCAGCTTCTGCTTGAAACAAAGATATTATAGGCTGTTTTTCCCTATTTGTCAAGTGTAAAAACATTTTTTCTTTTTAGCCTTTTTTCACGGTGTCATCATCGCTTGAGCAAGATTCTCCATGCTGTATTCGCCAGGCTTCTGCGTGGCAATAAATCGGGCCGCCCGCAGTGCACCCAGCGCAAAGATGGAGCGATCCTGCGCCTGATGCGTCAGCGTAATAAACTCCCCAGGTCCATAAAAGCCCACCTCATGAATGCCCGCCACCGTGCCTCCCCGCACTGCATGCATGCCAATCTCGTTTTGTGTACGCTTTTCCGTGCGGGTATTTCTCCCATAAACCGGCTGCGATTGCGCGTTTTTCACGGTGTCGTACAGCATCAGCGCCGTTCCGCTGGGCGCGTCCAGTTTTTGATTGTGATGCTTTTCCACAATCTCAATATCAAACTCCGGAAGCAGCGCAGCCGCCTGATGAGCCAGTTCGCGCATAACGTATATTCCCAGGCTCAGATTGGCGCTACGAAAAACCGGGACCATCCGCGCAGCCTGCGCAATTGCAGCCAGATCCTGCTCGTTATAGCCGGTGGCAGCCAGCACAACCGGCAGCTTATGAGCCTGCGCATAACCAAGCAACCCCGAAAGCCCCTCGGGCCGCGAAAAATCTACAATCACATCTGCTTCTTCCCGTACCAGGGAAAAACTCGGATAGATTACAAAATCCGTGCTTTCTGCCGGGCATACATCCACCCCGGCCACGATCTGCGCCGTTCCATCCAGATTCGCGGCCACCTGACGTCCCATCCGGCCAGCCGCGCCGGACAGCAAAATTCTCAGCATCGTATCCCTGCCTTCTCCAATTCACGCTTCAGCATTTGTTCATTTTCCGGCTGCAAAGGCACCAGCGGCAGCCGCACTTCATTTGCGCACAGCCCCATCATCGCCGCCGCTGCTTTCACAGGAATGGGATTCACTTCACAAAACAGCGCTCGCATCAGTGGAAGCAGCTGCAAATTCAGCTTCGCCGCCTCGTCGGGTGTGCCATGCGTCATTTCCCGCATTTTCCCAGGAGCAAGATTCGCCGTCACCGAAATCACGCCCTGCCCGCCCATCGCCATGAGCGGTGCAGTCAATTCATCCGACCCCGCATAAAACGCAATCTTGTCCCCGCACAGCTGGATTTCCTCCATAATCTGAATCATATCCCCGGACGCTTCCTTCATCCCAACGATATTTTCCTGTTGCGCTAAAACAGCCAGCGTGGACGGCAGCAGATTCAGTCCAGTGCGAGAAGGAACGTTATAGAGAATCATAGGCAACGCGCCATCCTCGGCAATGGCGGTATAATGGGCAATTAGCCCGGCCTGCGAGGTTTTATTGTAGTAGGGCGTTACACACAGCTGGCCATCCGCCCCCAGCTCCTTGGCCAAACGCGCCTTGCGAATCACATCCGCCGTGCAGTTTCCGCCCGTGCCAGCAATCACCGGCACGCGACCAGACACGCGCCGAACAATGCTTTCCAGCACCTGCCGCCATTCAGATTCCGTCATGGTGGACGGTTCTCCTGTGGTGCCACAAGCAACAATCGCATCCGTTCCGTTTTCCAGTTGAAAATCAACCAGTCGATTCAGTGCCGTCTCATCAACCGCGCCATGATGAAACGGCGTAATCAGCGCCACGGCGCTGCCAGTAAACAACGTTTTTTTCATTATTTCCTTCACTCCTTCCGCTGGATATATCCCTGAGCGCAAAGCAACTCACCCATCAATACCGCGCCTCCTGCAGCGCCCCGAAGGGTATTATGGGATAAGCAGACAAACTTATAATCGAAAAGCGGATCATCCCGCAGCTGCCCCACAGAAATGCTCATGCCGCTTTCCCGTTCTCGATCCAGACGGGGCTGCGGCCGATCCGGTGCATCCAGATAACGCACGAAGGGCGTGGGTGCGCTGGGCAATGCCAACTGCTGCGCCGGTGTGTGCCAGCTTTCCCAGCGTCGAAGGATTTCATCCCGGGATGGTTTTTGCTCAAACGCCACACTCACCGCCGCCAAATGTCCATCTGAAACCGGCACACGGATACAATGCGCGCTGATAATCGGCGCTGTGGCCGGGAGAATAGCGCTGCCATCAGGACATAATTCGCCCCAGATTTTCAGCGGCTCCTGCTCGCTTTTTTCTTCCTCGCCGCCGATGAAGGGAATCACATTATCCAGAATTTCCGGGCAGCGCTCCAATGTTTTCCCCGCGCCGCTGATTGCCTGATACGTGCAGACAGACACCGCCTTGATTCCAAAATCCCGTAGCGGCGAAAGCGCCGGCACATAGCTTTGAATGGAGCAATTGGGCTTCACGGCAATAAAACCAAGCTTAACGCCCAAACGCTTTCGCTGGGCCGAAATGACCGCCGCATGATCCGGATTAATCTCCGGAATCAGCATCGGCACATCTGCCAGCCCCCGGCAGGCGCTGTTATTGCTGACCACAGGCGTTTCCGCCCGGGCATAGCTTTCCTCCAGTTCTCTTGTAGCCGCTTTATCCAGGCTAACTGCGCAAAATACAAAATCGCATTGAGAGGCCACGGCGTTCACGTCTTCCGCATCGTAGACCATCCGCTCTGCCGCCTGTTGCGGAATCGGCCAGGGAAAGGCCCAGCGCCCCTGCATCGTCTCTGCATATGTTTTCCCAGCGCTGTTTGCACTGGCTGCCAGCGCCGTCAGTTCAAACCAGGGATGTGCCTGCATCAGCGTCACAAATCGCTGACCAACCATTCCAGTCGCTCCAAGGATACCCACTCGATATTTTTTCATACCGCGCTTTTACCTCCGTTGCCTTAGCATATGCAAAAAGGCGGAAAAGAAAACGTAGATTGAATTAGAAATGCAGCCGACGACGCACCTCTTCCCGGATTGAGCGATTGCCATTAATAAAAAACAATAGCAAGGAAATGAACAAGCAGGGTGCCATCGCATAGGGCGACCAGATAAATGCCATATGCCCCAACACGGCTCTTGTCAGCAACCATTCCACTGCAAAGCATTCTATCCCTAACGCCGCAAAAATCGCGCCCGTCAGCGACACCTTATTCAGCCGCTCACCGCGCCACAGCGCCAAGATAATCGCCACCATTCCTGTCGCCAAGCCCAGCGATGGAACAACAATCGGAATGCACCAGCCGCTGGTGCCGTTGAACATTTCAATAAACAGCAAATATCCGCTCAGCACCACGAACCCAACCAGCAGCGTGGAATACGTGCGGTAGCGCGGCACAATCACTGGCACAACCGCGACCAGAAACAACGAAACCAGCGTGGCCAGGATATAAATGCTCCAATTGAGGCCATCGCCTGTCAGCGCGTCAATCAGCAGGCAAAGGGCGGCAGGCAGCAACAGCAGCACGGATTCCAGCCCCAGAAAAAAACGCTTTCCCCGCCGCAGCTCCTGCTCTGGTGTGCGCACGGGATAGGTACGTTTGACGGTTTGTTCATTTTTTTCCTCCAAGGGATCCATCGATACAATGCCGCAAAGGGGGCAACACGGCTCACCCTCATGCAGCTTTACGCCGCAATGCACACAATAGGCCATCTTTATTCATCCCCTTTCCTATTACTTTCCACTTCCACCTGCACGCCCTGCTCCACCAGGAAACAGAGCAGTTCCCGGGGCAGCGTCGTTTCCTGAATATTGCTGGAAAACACCAGCCGCATCTCGTTTTCATTTGTCACAGCTGCACAATTGCAAAGAGCCTTGGGCGGCGCACCCAGTTGAAATTCGAAGCGACGGATCAGCTTTTCCGTGCCAGTAGGCTTCTCTGTTTTGCCCAGATTGCTGATCGTCGCCGTAACGAGTCTGTCCCCCGCCCGGCGAAACACAAATCCAATCGCCATGTTTTTCACAAATAGAGGCACCAAGCGCATCAGCAGATTTTTTTCATCCGCCACATTCGTGGCAATGGTGGCGCAAAGAAATTTAGGATTTAAATTGTACCGCATAAACGCCTTGGTCTCCCGAACGATCTCCTCAAACGAATAATCCCCCAGCCGCGGATCAATGGACGGATTGATGAAGGATGAGAAATTGCGCAGCGTTTTCGTTGGATAAAACGCCCGCATATTAACCGGCGCCGAAACTCGCAGCGGCAATAAACGCCGCGGCTCCTGCGTTTTCTGGAAGCGATATGCCACGTAGAGCATCGCTGCCGTCAGATATTCGGTGATCGTTGCGCCCTGAGCTCGAGCCAGCGCCTTTATTTGATCGCAGGGCATGGACGCGGCGATTAAATGCAGCGTATGGGGAATTTCCCGGGTGGCAGGAAAATGATATGCCGGGGTTTCCTTCCGGGAAACGCGAACGGAGGGCAGCAGCATTTTACGAAAAGCATCCTGGGTTTCCTCGCGGCTCACGGGTTCCCGGGGGTTGAGCGCTCCATGATCATAGGCAACCCGCTTGCCCCGCAGCCGAAGATACTCTGCTGTCAGCGTTTTCAGAAACACCAGGCCACCAGTTCCATCCGTTAATGCATGAAAAAACTCGGTGGAAATACGATTCTGATAATAAAAAATCCGCAGCAAATAGCCGTGATCCTGCTTAGACCGAAACGGCATGCAAGGATGTCCCGCATCCTCCCGCACGATGATCGGCTCACGAATTTCTTCCAAATAATACCAGAACACACCTTTGCGCATGCGCACCTTCAAAGAAGGAAAGCGAGGCAACACACGTTCTGCAGCCTGCTGCAGGACGTGCGGATCCACAGGAGACGTGAATTCCGCACTCATGCGGAACGTGCTGCTCCAGCGAGAGGTGGCCACAGCGGGATAAAGCTTCGCCGCATTATCCAGTTTAAACCATTTTTTCGCCCGCGTCATTCACCATCCTCCTCTCTTTTTGCTAAGTATATCACGCATCGACCGTTTCCACAAGATAAAGTCGCGAATAAAAAGGGAAGGAACTCTATAAAAAGTTCCTTCCCAATAAATATCTGTTCGTCTGGTTTACAGAAAAGCACACATCATATCTGCGAATTATCAAAGTGACCGCCAATCACGGGACGCTTTTCCTTCATCACAAGCTTGCCGTCTTTTTCTTCCCAGATCGTGGTTCCCTCAAAGGCAAAATACATTCTTTCCCGCGGCACGCTGCGCAGCAAATTCAGATATTTGGCGTTTTGGGGATCTGCTTTTTCATAATGGCTGGGAATCAGCGCAATATCCGGAGCAATGGCCACATAAGCTTCCGGCAGCAAATTGATCAGATGATGCGCCGCCTGAACGGCTGTAGAACGCAGGGTTTCGCTGTAATTGCGCACAAGAATACTCTCAGCGCCAGTATTAATATCGCCCAGGAGCATAAAACTAACGCCGTCAAAGGAAACCTTGAGCACGGTAGACGTATCATTGAAGCCACCAATTCGTTCATCCCCCGCTGCTCCAATGCTATCCTCATGTGTTTGCAGGAACTGGAATTTCACACCCGCCAGCGTAAACTCCTGCCCTGCATGGGGCTTTAGATACAGCGCATTGGGATAATACTTCAGTTGTCGCTCCAGCGTCGCATAGGCCGAGGGCATCAGCTGATAAAACTCAGAGGCCGGGAAATTGAAGATAATCCGCTGCAAATCCATTTCATCATGATGAATACGAATCAGCTTGGAGAACACATCCAGATGATCGTCATGGGCATGCGTACAGAACCAGCCGGCGATACGAATCTTTTCACCCGGTGCCGTGCCCGTCCAGGAACGCATCAGTCCAAACAATTCGTCAGCCGCTGCATCTGTTGCCTGCTCATATTCGCCGCCGTCAACCAGGAACAGCGAATCATCCGGAAGCTTTATCATATACAGCATGCCGCAATCAGCGGAAACGCCATGAATCATTCGATCATAGAATAGGCCAAACTGGCAAAGTTCCGTTTTCTTGCCAGTGGCCGTTCCGCCGCTGCACACAGTGATCGGCGCGCTGACTGTATCGTCTATAAACCGTGCGGTGCCCTCCCGTCCCATAAAGGAAGCGTAAATTAAGCGCCCGTCCTTTTGCAATTCCCGGAACGCATTCTCCTCAATTTGGTTTTCCCAGATACAAGTGAATCCCTGCTGCTGCAACAAAGTGATATATGCATCGAAAGCAGCACGATCCGTTTCCGTGACAGCGCGAAGCAGACAGGGCGGCTGAGACCCCACATCGGGCCGCAGAGACGTAAAGGACGCGCGGATGGATTGCTCCGTCACTTCTCCTCGAAGCGACCACTCTTCTCCGGAAATTTCCGCTTTAAAGGAGCTTTCTCCTTCCTGTTCCACATGTACCTTGCAGCCCATTAATTCCATCCGCCGCAGTTCCAGCCGCGCTTTTTCCACGTTTACGTTACCTTCATAATCCTGCGGTTTACCATCGTTATACATCGCATGGCGGCCCACGCCAGCATTATAGGTCTTGTCCGACATCCTCCCCCCCTCATAGGCAGGAAGCCCGGAAAGTAATTCCTTTGTCAAATCAAATTGAGCATTCATGGATTCTGTTCTCCTTCCTTAGCGTTTGCGTAATGGATAGATCAGTTTATTTTTCCAGACGGAACGTCAAAATCTCAAAGGGCTTGATCGGCTGCTTAATCGCATCTGCGGTAAAGCTTTCGCCGATGCTGTCTTCCATAAGATCGCATGGAGTAACGGTATAGGCGCCGTCCAGTTTGATCATTGCCGCCGCATGCGCGCCATAGGGCTCATACACACGCATAATCTGCCCGTTTCCATCCTCCGCCTGCTTCAGGCTTTCTATGATCGCCCCCTGTGCCTGCATCAGACTCTTTTTCTCCGTGCCGATTGCCCCTTCCATTGTACGCAGAGGAATATTGAATTCATAGGCTTTTTCCTTCACCTGTCCACCCTTTTCGTTGCCCACATGGGGATAGAGGGCATAGGACAAGGTATGCATGCCCTTATCGGTCAGATCAGAAGGGTAATGCTGCGCGCGGAGAATATTCATGTCCAGCACACTCCCTTTAACTCTGAACCCGTATTTGCAATCGTTCAACAGCGACACGCCCCAGTCGCTTTCGCTGAGATCCACCCACTTATGGCCGCATTCTTCAAACTGCGCCTTATCCCACAGGGTGTTTTCATTATTGCTGCGATGGAGCAGACCGTATTGGATGTCAAAGCCCGCCCGATCCGCAATCACGGTAGTGTCAAAGGACGTGCGCAGCATCTTATCCTGCTCCTGCCAATCAATCCGCGTATCAAAGGTCAGATATTCCATATCCTCGCCCAGCCGCGCCTTGACAACAATCGTGGAATTTCCATAAGCGTACTTCTGGAAGCAAACCGCTTCTTCTCCAATTACACGGCAGGATTGGGCCAGCAGCGTAAAATATTCCGGCTTCCGATCTGTATACTCAATGGCGATATCCCAGCAGTCTGCATTTTCCTCGGTATATACGGCGTAACGATTACCGGGAGCGCGAAGCGTTTCCCGGCCGTTGCGCTTGTCCAGGCAGGAAATCAGCGCCCCGGTCAATTCGTCAAAGGTTGCTTTCAAGAAGCGGTTTTCCAGGGTGTTCGTTCCGGTAGAAACGCTCAGGCTTTCCAGCTTCTCGCCCATTTCCTGGGTATATCCCATTGCAGGAACAGTCACTCGATAATATCCATCATCCCGCTTCAGCAACGTCTGGCGTGGCCAGGACAGGCTATTGAACACGGTCTGCTTTCCGTCCGCCAACTTTTCCAGGCGTTCTGCGATCAGCTTTTCAGTTTCCGCGGCCATCGCATCGTACCGTTCCAGCGATTCCGTATAAACCCGCTGAATAGAAGAACCAGGCAGAATATCATGGAACTGATACAGCAGGGTTTCTTTCCACAACCGCTCCAATTCTACCTTAGGATAGTCCCCTGCCAAAACAGAGACAAATTCCAGATCACGTAGAATATTTTCCATTTTTCGGTTCATTTTTTTGCTACGGGCGGAGGTAGTAAACGTGCCCTGATGGCGTTCCAGATAAAGTTCGCCCGCCCAGACAGGTACTCGCCCCCAGCTCTTTTCCCGAAGCCGTTCCAGCATCGGCTGTGCCTGGCCCTGATCGCAGGGGCAAAGGCCATAGAAATTCTTCACTCTCTTGGCTGCTTCCAGATGCTCCATGCCCGGGCCGCCGCCGCCGTCTCCGATGCCAAAGAGGATGAGCGCTTCATCGCACACGCCGCTGTCTTGATAGTTTTCCTCCGCCTTGCGCAGGCCCCGGGGCATCAGGGGGGCGTTGTAGGTTTCCTCGGGAAGCATATGGGTAAAAACCTCTGTGCCGTCAATTCCCTTCCAGCGGAACGACTGATGAGGAAATTTATTATGCTGGCTCCAGGAAAGCTTCTGGGTCATAAAGACCGTGTTGCCACTCTTGACCAGAATCTGAGGCATGGCGGCGTTATAGCCGAACACATCCGGCAGCCACAACACGCGCACATCCTTGTCGAATTCTTCCTTGAAAAAGCGCTTTCCATACAGGATCTGGCGCACCAGCGCTTCACCGCCGCTGAGGTTGGTGTCCGCTTCTACCCACATACAACCCTGCACCTCAAACCGGCCTTCCCGCACCTTTTCCTTCACCCGCTGATACAGCCCCGGGTAATTTTCCTTCAGCCATTGGAACTGCTGGGGCTGGCTTGCGCCGAACACATAGTCCGGATACTGCTCCATCAGAGAAAGTGCAGTGGCGAAGGTACGGGCGGTCTTACGCTTGGTTTCCCGAATCGGCCAAAGCCAGGCAAGGTCCATATGGGCATGACCGATGGCCGTAAAACGAAGCGGAGCATCTGAGCCGCCCTGCATGGAAACCTGCCTGTGCGCCGCTGCCTCCAGCGCGTCATAGCCGCCGTCCTCCAGGCTTGTTACCTGCGTGCAGCCTTCATAAAGAGAGAACAGAATCTGGTTATACCGAGCAGATTTTTCGTCGCTGCATTCCAGATAATCTACCAGCACAAACATATCATACAGCAGATTAAACAAACGCTTATTCCATATACCCACCTGCGCCTGCTTCACTCGTCCCTCATTGCGCATCACGCCGAAAAGATCGTTCTGCGCGCCGTCCATCCAAATGTCGATCGTTCTTCCCGAAACGCCGCTTTCCTGGAAAGGATAGACCCATTTACCCGGTTTGCCCAGTCGACGGGAAAACTGGGAATCCACGCAGGTGATGCCCTGGAGCGGATCGCCCTGCGCGTCCACGATCAGGCCTTCGCCGCTCACATCAATGAGCAGCACGGTGGGCTTTCCCTGGCATTCCTGGGGCACACTACCCTCAAAATGGAACCAGCCGCAGTCAAACAAATTTTCTCCCCAAATGTCCCCTTCTTTTAGTTCCCGCTTCTGTCCTTCCATCCGGTGCGCAAAATCCACCGGTTCAGTTGTAGTATAGCAGGTCATGGCCAGGGGAGCTACAGGCACAAAAACCTGCGCACGAACTTTTTCCACCATCTTTGATACAGTTCGCAAATAACGATCCTTTAAATAGGGCACGGATACGTCCTCCTTCTATGCATTCCGTTTTGTCTTGGAAGCTTCTTCCTGCAAAACAGCCTTTGGCTACGCTTAGTATACACGATTACTGAAAAAAAAGCTATAAAGAAAAATGAAATTCATGCGGCAATTCGCCAGATTCTCCTGTTTTTCAGTTACATTCCTCCTCGATGCTATGAAGCATATAAAAAACAGCCCTGCACTGATATAAGTCTTTGCAGAGCTGTTCTTGCTTTAATTGTTTCCAGAGCCGGAGGAAGCTGGTGGCGCAGGCGTAACCCGTACTGTAGGAACCGTAACCTGCGGCTTAGGAGTTTCCGTACTGGCATGAAGCACATCATCGATTAAACCAGCAACGCGCTCTGCACGCATGCTCACCTGGCCCGCATCTCCCAGAACGGTCGAGAAGAAGCAAACGCAGCCAACAATTACCGCCGCTGTCAGAGCCAGGGCCAGCATGCTGCCCAGACTCAACCCCGATGTTTTTCCCATATGCGTTCCTCCTTCCGCATTCTATCAGTAAAATCTCAGGCCCTGGGCTGATTCTTTTCGTAAATCATCCGCAGCCCCTTGAGGGTCAGCAATCCATCAATGTGATCAATCACGCCGGATTTAGACGCAATCAGCCGCGCCATCCCGCCCGTAGCAATCACATGCGCATCAGGGCAGCCCATTTCCTTCTTCATCTCGTTAACCAGATAAATCACCTGGCCCACATAGCCATTGATAACACCGGACTGCAAATTAGCCACGGTGGTTTTCCCGATCACATGCTCGGGAAGCACCAATTCGAAATGGGGCAGCTTTGCCGTTCCGGACACCAGTGCTTCGCTGGTCAGCTTCAATCCCGGGCAGATGCAGCCTCCCAGAAACACGCCGTTTTTATCCAGCGCACCGAAGGTGGTCGCCGTACCAAAGTCAATATACACGCAGGGGCCGCCGTACAGCGTGTAGGCTGCCACCGCATTGCAAATCCGGTCGCTGCCAAGCTCACGGGGATTTTCATATTTAATGTCAATCCCCGTTTTGATTCCCGGCGCCACAAATAAAGGATCTATGCCGAAATAATCCCGGCACATATGCTCCACTGTAAAATTAATAGTAGGAACCACAGAGGACAGCATGATGCCGTCTACCATCCCCCGATCAATGCCCTCATTGCGGAAAAGCTGGGAAATCATCACGCCCATCTCGTCGCTGGTATAGCGCCGAGTAGTAGACAAGCGCCAGTAATGCACCATCTCCGTCCCGTCAAACAGGGCGGTTTTAATATTGGTATTGCCGATATCCATCGTAAGCAGCATAGCGAAAACTCCTCAATGTTCATTCATCAGCATTTTTCCGATTTTATTCTTTTCCAATGCCAGAAGCACCGGCGGACAGACAAGCGCTGCCGCTACCGCTTCGCATGGCCCAGCGCCGCCCGCCGTAGCCGCGATAGCGCTCAGTACGGCGGTATTATCGATGCCGCAGAGTACATAAAACAGCAGCATCATCCCCAGATAAAGCACCGTATTCGTCAGCGAACCAAACGCTGCGGAAACGGCGTAAGCCAGATGTTTATTCTTCTTCGGCATGATTCGATAAACGCCGCGAATCACCAGCGGAATGCACAGCCGGGGAATAAAGGTCATAAGCAGCGCCAGCGGAACACTGGAAGCCATCAGCGTTGCCACCAGCACAGACGGCTTAATCAGCGCTGAAACAAAGCTAACCCCAGCAAAAGCAAGCCCCAGCACCAGCCCACATTTCATTCCAAGAAGAAGTGTTCCAATAGCAACAGGAATCACAAACAGCGTCACATTGCACCAACCCAGGGGAATGAGCCCCAAAGGCGTAAACCCCAGCAGCACGATCAGCGCTGCCAACAGTGCGGTGGTCACCATCCGAATCAATTTAGTTTGCCGATTCATTTTTCTTTTCCTCCGTTCAAGCTCATCTTTGATGCCCGACGAAATGTTTCTCCTGCCCGGACGGTCCAGTTCCCACAGGATACCGGCAGCAGTCCGAAGCAGATTTATTATACCAGATCAGAATCTGCTTGTCAAAAAATCTGCATGCTTACATATTTTTCTCCTGATCTGGTCATCCTATGCCTGAACAAGCGAGGTGAACGCAGCGATGCTGTATATGCAATTAAAGCAACGAACTACCCTGAAGCCTGGCGAACAACTGCGGATACGGCATGTGGCCAATGCGCTGGACACAGCCGGAGGCTCGATCATGGAATTGCCCGTCTCCTGTCCGACCACAGAAGGCGTTTGGAGACTTCCTGCCATGGCGGTGATTCAAGCCGTGTCCACTCAATACCCGGAGATTACCATGCTCGGCCCTGCGGAATGCTTTGTACACGTGGTAGGAAAGGATCGCCGCCAGCAAACGCATGCGCTCCGTGCCGGGCTGGCCTTTGTGCTTCTTCTTATCGGCAGCGCCCTGGCCATCACCTGGTTCCACGCAGATGTGAACATGCTCGACGCTCAGCAAGGGCTTTATCGGCTAATTACAGGCCAGGAAGCGGAGAACTCCTGGTTCATTACCATCCCCTATGCGCTGGGAGTTTTTCTGGGCGTTACGCTCTTTTATGCCCTGCTTGGGCGAAAGGAAACCGTATCGCCGCTGGACATCAAGCTGAAAGAATACCAACAGGCCGCCGAGCAGGTGGCAGGAAAAACGCCATGACGCTGTCCATTTTAATTGGATTGGCCAGCGGAATAACGCTGGGGCTTTGTGTAGCGCCACTATGGATGATGCTGGAATTACCCATGCGCACGGTGGATATCTGCGATGCAGGAACCATGCCCATGACTGCCCTGGCCCTGGCGCTGGGCGCAACGCTGGGAGCGCTGGCTCCCTCCGGCATACTTCCATTTGGCTTTGGCACCGTGGCCATGGGTATTGGCGGCGTGTTTGTGGGCATGCTGGCTTCGGCACTGACTGAGGCCGTTGAACTTGTTCCTGCGCTGTTTCAGCGGCTGAGCATCACCTGCGATATGCGCCTTGCCGCAATCGCTTTAGCCATTGGCAAGGCTGCCGGCGCAGTCATCGCAGGGCTTATGGGAGGATAAGCATGGAAAAACGGCCTTTATTCCCGCATCCACTGGACTTTCTCCCCCGCCCCGGCATGCGAGAAATTCGGCTGCGTCCCGGACGGGCAACCCCAAACATCCGAAACGAAAAGGAGCAAGAGCATGGAACAGAATAAACAATCCTCGGCCCGGAAGGCCGCCGTAGAAAACTATGCGGCGCTGGTTCGCCGTCTCACGCCCCAATCCAAGCTTGGGCAGGGCTGTCTTCGTTCTTTCTGGGTAGGCGGCATCATCTGTATGCTGGGTCAGGCCGTGGCAGATATAAGCGCCTCATGGCTTCAGCTATCCTCAGGTGCAGCGCTGATGATGGGTTCTGTAGTTCTGGTTTTCCTGACCGCTCTGCTTACCGGCGTGGGCGTGTTTGATAAGATTGCCCAATATGCGGGAGCAGGCACGGTCGTCCCCATTACCGGATTTGCCAACGCTATGGTTTCTCCCGCCATGGAATATAAGCCCGAGGGCTGGGTATTGGGCACAGGTGCAAAGCTGTTTACAATTGCCGGCCCGGTGCTGGTTTACGGAATCAGCGCATCGGTCGTAGTGGGAATTCTGTATTATTTCATCCGCTGGTAAGCAGCAAAGGAGGAACTATGCCGCAGCAACGCCTTGGAAAACAAACCGTTTTCTTTTCTTCCTCACCCAAAATCCTTTCTTCCGCCGCTGTAGTCGGCCCAAAAGAGGGGCGCGGTCCCCTGGGACAGCAGTTTGATTTCGTTGTTCCCGATGCGCTATACAATCAATCCAGTTATGAGCAGGCGGAGCACGCCATTTTCCGGGAAGCCTGTCAGCGCTGCCTGAGCAAGGGAAACACGCCCAGAGAAAGCGTGCAGGCCATGCTGGGCGGCGATCTGCTAAACCAGATTATGGCCGCTTCCCTGTCCGCCCGGGAACTGTCCATCCCTTTTCTTGGTCTATATGGCGCTTGCTCCACCATGGCCGAATCTCTGATTGTGGGAGCTATGCTGGTGGACGGCGGTTATGCTGCGCCAGTACTCTGTGCCGCCGGAAGCCATTTCTGCACAGCAGAACGGCAATATCGCTTTCCACTGGAATATGGTAATCAGCGAACTCCTGCCGCGCAATGGACGGTCACTGGCGCGGGAGCCTGTCTGCTGAGCCAGAAGGGAAAGGGATGCGTGCGCATCACGCATGCCACCATCGGCCGTGTGGTGGATATGGGCGTCAGTGACCCGAATAACATGGGCGCAGCCATGGCCCCTGCTGCCGTTGATACGCTAATCGCCCATTTTCGAGACACGCAGCGCACTCCCCGCGACTACACGCGGGTAATTTCTGGCGATTTAGGTGCTGTCGGTAGCCAGATTCTGCAGGAACTGATGCAAAATAATGATCTCCCGCTGTCTGTGGAACAATACATGGATTGCGGCCTAAGCATTTTCGATCCAAAGGACGATGTGCATGCCGGGGGCAGCGGATGCGGCTGCTCTGCCTCCGTACTCAGCGCACTCATTCTGCCAAAGCTGCAATCTGGCGAATGGAAGCGGGTATTGTTCATGGCCACCGGCGCACTGCTGAGCCCCACCACCAATCAGCAGGGAGAAACTATCCCCGGCGTGGCCCACGCGGTGGTGCTGGAAAGAGAGGATTCAAAATGCTGATGTATTTAAAGGTATTTCTAGTAGGCGGTTTGCTATGCGCGCTGGGCGAAGCCACCATCCTGAAAACCAAGCTGACCCCCGCCCGCATTCTGGTTGTATACATTACTTCCGGCGTAATCCTCAGCGCCGTTGGCCTCTATGGGCCGCTAGCCAAATTTGCAGGCGCAGGAGCCACTGTTCCGCTGACTGGCTTTGGCCATGCACTGGCTCAGGGGGCGATCGCCGGTGTGCAGGAAATGGGGCTGATCGGCGCGTTCACCGGCGGCCTCACTGCCACGGCCGGCGGGATTACAGCCGCCATCTTCTTTGGCTTTCTGGCGGCGCTTTGCTTCCGCCCGCAACCCAAGGACTAACGCAACGCGCTTCCTTTTCTAAAAAACGCTCCGACTTGCAGGCGATTATGTTTCGCTTACAGCCGGAGCATTTTTGTTTTTAAGCCAGTTCGATCTCCACCGATAATTTTTTGATTCGGTTAAGCATATCCTGATCCAAGCCGGTATCGGTCAGCAGCAGATCCACCTCTTTCAAATCGCAGATCCGTGCCAGCGCCACCCGGCCAAACTTGGTATGGTCTGCTACGATCACGCTGCGCATCGCAGCATCCAGCATCAGCCGCTTCACACCCAGCTCGGCAAAATTTGTTGTCGTCACGCCGCCGGTTAAATCAATCGCATCCACGCAGATAAACGCCAAATCCACCCGCACTTCCCGCAGCAAATTCTCTGTGAGCGTGCCGGTCAATTCATGATGATCCCGCCGCCTTGTTCCGCCGGTGACGATCATCGTGCTGGATGGATGCAGAGGAGATTGATAGGCGGTATACAAATCGTTGGTAATAATCGTCAGGTTTTCATGATGGGCCAGCGCCTGGGCGATAAAAAAACCGGTGGTGCCCGCATCGATGATCACCGTGTCCCCTGTATGCACCAATTTGGCCGCATGAGCAGCGATGCGCTGCTTTTCCTCGGTCATAAGAAGCATTTTTTCACTGTATTGCTGCTCATAAGACGTGCTGCGATCCATTTTTATCGCGCCGCCATGAGTACGCCGCAGCGCGCCCTGCTGATCCAGCTCGTCCAGATCGCGGCGTACCGTTGCCTCCGACACCTGAAAGTACTCAGCTAATTCGTGAATTTGAGCGCTGGTTTTCGACTCCACATATTCAATCATTTTCTTTTGCCGTTCTGCCGGGATGTACGCCGTGCGTTCCATGTAGGTTCATCCTCCTGTGCATTGTCCCCGTTTGTTTCAAAATTATCATACAATATTTTCTTGTTCTTGTAAAGCATCAAAGTTTATAAAACTTGCAAAAAAACGCAGTTTTTCTTTCAAACACAGCTTCTTGTGAAAAATATATCGTTTCTTTCTGCAATATGCTTTTCTCTTTTTTCCATAAACTGTGCTCAAGGATTGACGCAATCGCCAAAAAGCGCTATAATTTGCATGTTTATGGAGACTTTTTAATCGAGGGGGTTTTACGATGTTTGGGAAAAGAGCGGACGGTCGCGTCCTGAAAAAGATTGACCCAATCATTGCGCTTACGCCGTATCTGATGCCTATGCGCTGCGATGCTCAGGTGCTTTTGAATTACAAGGTAGATTATGAGCGGTTGGCGCGCTATATTGTAGAAAAGGGCGGTGAAGGGCATCGGTTCACGTTCATGGAGTTGCTGATTGCCGCCTACGTGCGCACAGCGTCCGAGTTGCCGGAAATCAACCGGTTCGTGGCTAACAAGCGGCTGTATGCGCGTACGCAGCTAACGGTTTCCTTTGCGCTGCTGAAAGAAACCAAAAATGCCGATGACATTGAGGAAAACACCGTAAAATGCCATTTTGATCCCCGGGATACTATCTATGATGTGGCCGAACGGGTCAGTTTCGCCATTGAACAAAACCGACGGGAGGAAGCAGATAACGCCACGATGAAGGTGGCCAAGCTGCTGTTGCGTCCCGCGCTGGCCAACACGGTGGTATTCCTCGCTCGTGCAACGGATCGATACGGCCTTCTGCCAAAATATATCATGGAAGCTTCGCCCTTCCATACCAGCCTGTTCATCACGCATATGGGCTCCATTGGCATGCCCGCTGTAAACCATCATATCTATAATTTCGGCACCACCTCCCTGTTCCTGTCCCTTGGCTCGGTGGAACGGCAGACTGTCATCGGCAGCGATGGCAAGCCCGTGCGCAAGCGGTATCTGCCCATTGGCATCACGGCGGACGAACGAATCTGCGCCGGAGCAATGTATGCCCGGATGGTCAACCGGATGATGCATTATCTGAATAATCCCGAGCTGCTGGAAACCCCGCCGGAAACGGTGAAATTTGAGGAAGGCAATGAATATGGTCTGCCCGCCACAAAAGTTTCCCGCCGTCAGCTCCGTAAAATGCACAAGCAGCAGAACCTGGCCGGCTGATTCCTGCGCGCATTCGCATATTTTTACATTCCCTGCGCCCCGTTTTCATTGACAAGCGGGGCGCTTTGGATTATCATGGATTTGAACATATACATATGGAAAACGGAGGCTCGCTATGCGCATTCGTCATAAGCAAGGATGGATTTTGCTGCTGCTTATTCTGGCTCTGGGAACAACGATGGCCATCGCCGAGGCAGAGGGCATGAAAATTGAAGGCCAGGTATGGGCCGAAAAAACGGTGGACGGAATCATGAACAATGAATCCGGCCTGGCGGACGCTATCGTGACGCTGGAAATGCGCGGAGCGGATGGCGGCGCTTACACGGTCGCCACTGAGGAGACGGACAAAAACGGCCGCTACTCCTTCTCCGTATCCCAGTCCGGCGAATATCGGCTGAAAATTCTGCTGCCCGGAAAATATCAGTTTACGCTGCCTGGCATTGGCAGCGCTGCTTTGCCTGCCCAGGGCAAAAGCGGCTATACGGCCTATTTCCCGGTTAATGCCGGGCAAACAGTGGTCAAAAACATCGGCGCAACCACGTCTTCCTCCTCGGTAACAGTGCTGGCTTTCGAGGACAAAAACGCCAATGGCGGTCGTCTCCAGGCCGAGCCGCTGATGCGCGGCGTGCTCGTTGAACTGCTATATGAGCAGGATGGGGAAACTTATGTGATCGCATCCGAATCCACGGACAAAAA
This sequence comes from uncultured Oscillospiraceae bacterium, assembly GCA_964423675.1. Classification (GTDB taxonomy): domain Bacteria; phylum Bacillota; class Clostridia; order Christensenellales; family Aristaeellaceae; genus RUG563. The sequence continues at coordinate 19,418 of CAYRFP010000017.1, read as the reverse complement.
CGGCCTGGCTAAATTCACCGGTCTGTCCCCCGCCACCTATCGCGTCCGCGCCACGCTGCCCAATAATTATACGGTTGGACCACTGGGCGCAAAGATTAATACGTACTATAACTGCTTTCTGCCCTATCAGGGCGGCGTCGCGCTGACCGAGTCCTTTTCGCTTGCAGCGAAGGAATCTATCGCCATGGGCGTTGGCGCCGTCAAAAGCGGCTCGCTGAGCGGAAAAGTCTGGCTGGATGAAAATGCCAATGGCTATTGGGATGGCAACGAGGGCGGATGCACCGCTGTGACTGTCTCTCTGACCTCGGACTCCCTGGCTGCGCCGCTGGAAACGCACCCGGATGAAACCGGCGTCTTTTCCTTCAATGGCTTGCAGGCGGGCGCATATCAGCTGCATTTCCAGCTGCCGGATGGCTTGATTTTCACAGCTGGGGGCAATTCTCTGCTGACGGAAAGCGTCCGTTCGGCCAGTCTGAATGTGACGATCCAGACCGATGTGACCACCGCACTAGGGGCTGTAGGCGTTTCCCAAGCCGCTTCCATTGCGCTGGAAATGTATCAGGATGTAAACTGCAACGGCATGTGGAATGCTAATGAAACGGCGCTGGCTGGCGTGCAGGTGACGCTAATTCAGGGGGGAGAAACCATGGGCGAGGCAGTCACAGATGCATCGGGCCTGGTTTCGTTCCCTACCGTTCGCGGCGGCGAAGCCACGATCTCCTGTGTTTTGCCGGACGGTTTTGTTTTCTCCCCTGTTGGCGGCGATAATATCTTCGATGTCGCTCTGCCCAGCAGTCAGGCACAGGCAACGGTTTCTGTGCCCGCGGCTCAGGCCTCCTCTTTTTCCGGAGGTGCTGTGCAGTCTGCTGCTATTTCCGGCATGCTCTTTGAAGACCCGGAAAACACCGGACTTTATACGGCAGGCGATGCTCTGCTTCCGGGTTTCACGGTGCAGGCCATTGACGCGCAGGGACAAATCGTTCAGGAAACCGTGACGGATGAGGCCGGTTTCTATTCGCTGTCTCCCCTGATCCCTGGCGCATACACGGTTCGCTTCCTGTTGTCAGATCCCTACGTTGCCGCCGCTTATACCGGCGATATGGATATGAGCAGCGCTATGAACCACATTAAAACCCAGCAGCCCGAATATGGCGAAACAGAAGCCGTGACGCTGTCGGCCGGACAGACGCTGGATAGCTTGGATGGCGGCGTGTTCCGGGCTGGCGTGGTGGACGGATTGGTCTGCCTGTCCGAAGGCGGATACCTGAGCGGTGTAACCGTTACGCTGCTGGACTCTAACGACGCCGCCTTCTCCGATTTCACTCATGACATCACCGATGAGAACGGTCATTTCTACATTAAAGGTGTGCTGCCCGGAACCTATTCGCTGCTTTATACGCTGCCCGAGCATGCTGTTTTCGCTACCGGCGAAGAGATGGAATATCAATCTTCCCAGTTCTCCATCCGCAGCGGCGAAACCCTGGAAGCAGAAAAAGTGTATGCCGAAAAAACAGCAGAACTTTCCGGGCACGTGCTGCATCTAGGCGAACCGGTTCAGGCCGCGCTGACGCTGACCAACGTGCAGACCGGCACGGTGCTCTCCACCCAGACCAATGCTTCCGGCTCTTACTGCTTTACCGACTTGCCCGCAGGAGATTATGTCCTGATGGCGGCGTTGCCCAGCGGTTATGTTTTCGGCAAAGAGGAAAACTCCCCCTTTGATTCAACGATGGCGGCAACAGCTTCCGCGTCCCTTACCCTGGCCTATGGCCAGCTATGGCAGAATGCGGACATTGCTGCCGCAAAGGTGGCTTCTCTGGCCGGACTAATCTTCTATGACGATAATCTCTCCGCTTCCCGCGATGCAGCGGAATACGGCGCGGAAGGCCGGGCGTTCACCCTGTGGCGGGGTACGGAATTGGTTGCTTCCGCCGAAACGGATAGCAACGGCGCTTTCCTCTTTACCCAGCTTGCCCCCGGCGAATACACCCTGCAAATGCAGTTGGAAGACAACGAGGTCGTTGTCAGCGGTGCGCAAAAGAACGGCGCAGTATGGGAAGCGCCGATCTCACTTGCCGACGGCGAACGCATGCATGATTTCATGCTGCCCGTTATGCGCTACGCCGCCATCACTGGCCAGATTTGGAGCCTGGACGGCAGCGACAGCGGCATTTCCGGCATCCCCGTTTCCATCTACGATCAAACCGGTCGCATGCTTTCCGCCACATCAACGGCGGAAGATGGCAGCTATTCCTTCCAGGGGTTGCTGCCCGGCACCTATCTGCTGTCTTCCTCTCTGCCAGATGGATATCTTTTCTCCCGTACCCAGGAAAGCATTTCCGGGCGTTCCAGCTATATTATCAGCGCTGAAAATGCTCAGCCTCAGTCTGTTCCCTTCACCCTGACCATGGGCGAAGACCTGACCGGCATGGATATTGGCATCGGCGCTATGGGTTCTATCGGCGACAGAGGCTGGCTGGATGAAAATGAAAACGGTATGCAGGATCTGGGCGAGCCGGATATGCCCGGGATTATCATTGCGTTGTATCAGCAAGGAGAATGCGTAGCGTCCACGGTGACAGACGCTTTCGGCCATTGGGAATTAACAAATATCTTCCCCGGCGAATACGAAATGCGCGTGACCATGCCTGCCGAATTGAAAGCAACCGTCCATCAGGAGGAATTCCCGCTGGTGGCCAGCATTATGCCACAAAGTGAGGAAACCACCGTATCCTTTACCATGGTCGTTCCCTCAGGAACGGAAAACCTCCATTGCGATCTGGGCTTTGTGCTGCGCAATGCAGGCGTTTATCCCACTTCCATGCAGGAAACGCCTGCGATGGACTGGACCCCCTATTCCCAGCGTAAATAATCCATTCATCACACAAAAGAAAGGGAGATCTTCATGAAACGGTTGGCTGCCTGGCTGCTGGTTTTCTGTCTACTCTGCCCCCTGTCTGCGTTCGCCCAGGAGCGCGCGCCGGAGTTCACCTTCCAGGAAAAGAATTATGTCGGTTATCTTGGCAAGAGTCTGTATATCGAAGTGGCGGTTAAATATGCCAGCTACCTTTCCAAGCCATATCCGGTAGAACTGCGGGATCAGAACGGCCGTGTCTGGGCCAGCCGGAATTGCCCAGTGAAGGCCAAGGTGCTTTCCTTCCAAACGACCCTGGATGAAAGCCATCTGGGCGGCTTTGATCTCTCGGTTTGGAGCGGCGATGAGTGCCTGAGCACCAACACTGCGTATGTAGCCATTTGCAATCGCAGCCAAAAAGCAATCACCACCCTGGACACCGACCAGCCGTACATGTCCATTTCCATTGACTGCGCCTTTGTAGGCAGTCCCACGGATAAGATTCTGGCGGTTCTGGATGAATACAATGTGAAGGCGACCTTCTTCATGACCGGCGGCTTCGTGGAGGAATTCACGGAGGAAGCAAAAAAAATCCGGGACGCCGGCCACGAAATTGCCTGCCACAGCGTCAGTCATCCGCATATGCTGGAAAAGACGCTGAACAGCCGTTTTTATCAGGTTCGCCACGGTTCTGAAATCATCCGGGAAACTCTAGGCACCGTTCCGCGGCTCTTCCGTCCGCCCTATGGCGAATTTGATTCCACCGTCACCGCTGCTGCCCGATCCGAGGGCATGGAGATTTGCATGTGGACCATCGATTCCCATGACTGGGATGAGGCATACACCCAAGATCAGATCATCCGCCGCGTGAAGCGAAACGTAGGCCCTGGCACGATCATCCTGTTCCATTTGGACGGTTTCAAAACGCCCTCCACGCTCCGGGAAGTTATCCCCTATTATCAGGACACGCTGGGGCTAACGCTAGTTCCCATTAGCGAACTATGCCAAATCAGCGGACGTGAACTGCCCGCCAACCCCTATGAACAATAATCAGACCGAAAAGGCGCGCCGCAAAAATGCAGCGCGCCTTGTTGTGATTCTCGGGTTTTCCATTTACGCGGTGGTGCTGTTCGCAGGTTTTACCGCCCTGCTTTCTTCCAGAAGGCCAGAAGTGCTGGTCACAGCTCGGCCTGAAACCGTTTCCCAGCCGCCCTCATCCTCCCCACCACCGGGTGCCATTGAACTCAACAGTGCCAGCCTGGATGCCCTGCAAACATTGCCCGGTATCGGCCCAACGCTGGCGCAGGCTATCGTGGATTATCGGGATAAGCAGCCGTTTTATTTTAAGGAGGATTTAATGAATGTCCGCGGAATCGGGGAAAAGCGCTTCCATGCGCTGGAAAGCTTCATCACTGTCACCGTACCAACGCCTTCTCCCCTGCCGGAAAGTTCCGCAGCTTCGCATTAAGCTTGCTGTATATACGGCTAACCATCCACGGCTCCGTGCAGTTTGCCAGCGCCTCCTCCAGGGAAAACCAGCATACGCCGGTGTTTTCGTCCGTTTTGGCACGAATCGGTGCCTGCGGATTCGCCTCCAAAAGATAAGTCACATTTAAATGAATATGCGAAGCTACGTATTGCCCGCGCTTTTCATGGCCAGTGACCGTAAGAATTTCCAACGAAAAAATCTCTGAACTGACCGGGCGCACATGAATTCCCGTTTCTTCCTGTGCTTCCCGAAGCGCAACTGCTAATAGGTCGGCCTCGCCGTCCGCATGGCTGCCAGTCCAGGCCCAAGCGTCATACAGCTTATGATATGCCATCAACGTTTGCTCCCGTTTTGCATCCACGATCCAGGAGGACGCAGAAAAATGAGCCGACTGATTCTGGCGAAGAAAAATATCCGGCTGCTCCCGAAGCAAGAACAGCATCACGGCGCGATCCGTTTCTTCCTGCTCGTTCCAGGGCTGATAACGGATCAGCGCCTTTTCTAACGCGTCCCGTGAATTCATCACAGCATATGCGCATCCAGGAACGCCAGAATCTGGCGATGCAGTTCACGGCTCCAGAAGGTGCCTTCATGCGGCCCACCATGTACGCAAATCATCCGGCCATCCGCGCCAACCTCGTCCAGCTTCTCCCCCATCAGCAGCATCTGCTCATAGGGCACCGTCGTGTCCGCATCCCCGTGGATCAGCAGCATCGGAGGATAGCTTTCTCCTTTTTTCGCCACGCAATAGGGGCTCATTTCCCGCATCACTTCCAAATGATCCCGATCCCCCGCTAAGGTTGCAACAAGATCTCCCGCGCTTTCTTCGGTACCCATCCGTTCCATCCAGGTCGGCCCAAAACATTCCACCATGCAGCAAACCTTATCGGAAAACTCGGCATATTCTTCCGTCTTGTAGCGGGGATCATCCCCAGTTAGCGCCGTCAGCAACGCAGTATTGCCGCCAGAGGACGTGCCAAAAATCGCGATTCGATCAGGATCCACTTGGTATTTTTCCGCATTTGCCCGTAAAAAACGGATAGCGCACTTCGTATCCTGCAGGAAAGCTGGGAAGGGATGCCCCTCCTTGCGATTGCGGTGTCGGATCGTCATCACCACATAACCCGCCCGGGCGTATTCCGAAAGCTGAGGCAATTCGTAGCCCGGATTCGGAAGCGTCCATCCGCTGCCCTGAACGAATACAATAGCGGGGTACCGTCCCGTTTTCTCCCAGGGACGAAGAATAGTAGCAGTAAGGAGTTCGCCGGTAGCTGTGGAATAAGGAATGTCCGTCAGTTGTTCAGCCTGGCCCAGCTGATGAGGATTATATTGCAACGTTGTCAATTTCATGGTCGTTTTCCTCCTTTTATTGCTTCATTATATCAAAAGCAGGAAGAAAAAACAAGAGAATACGATAAAACGCAAAAAGCCCGCTTCAACAGCAAAGCCCACGGCGCTTTGCAGCGCCGCAGGCCTTGCCTATAAGAAGGGGAGAGAAGGTGAATGATTTCTCATCCACGATTACAGCATAACAAGTGGCTATGAAGAAAATTTGAACAGGGCGTGAATATTCAGTCTTTTTCGCCTTCTTTTGCGCTTTTCGCTTTCTTTTTCTTCGGGTAACGATAGACCACGGCACAAACGCACAAGTCCACTTCCTCCGCTCCAGCTTGCATCAGTGCTTTCGCACAGGCGTCAGCCGTAGAACCTGTTGTTCGCACGTCATCCACCAGCAGAAGCTTCATGCCGTGCGCATCCACGTTGCATCGGAAAGCGTTTTTCACGTTCTCCCGCCACTTTTCATTCGTCATCAGGCTCTGCGGTTTATGATAAGAAACGCGCTCCAGTAGTTGCAGCACGGGGATTCCGTTTTCCCCGCTCAGCCCCTTGGCCAGCAAGAGCGCCTGATTTGCGCCCCGTTCCCGAAGCCGTCTGGGATGAAGCGGAACTGGCACTATATAATCGAAGTTTCGATCCTGCAGGGAAGCGTTCATCGTGGCGCAAAGAATATACAGTGCTTCATTGCATGCGTTAAACTTGAAAGCGTGGATGAGTTTGCGTATCGGCCCACCATACCGAAACGGCGCATATACCCGATGAATATTCCGCATGACCGGGGACGCGCAAAGCGAACAGGGCTGTCCTGGATGAACCGGCGAAAGGCAGCGGTTGCAGGCCTGGGCTGGAACAATCCATTCCTTTAGGGATAAGCGGCAGCGATCACATAGGCAATCCATCGGGCTCACCTGCCGTGCCTCGCCGCAGCAAAGGCAATTTGATGCCGTGGGATACAAAAGCTCCGTTACCCCTTCCCACATTCTCCCCCAGAATTCGTTCATGTGTGTGCCTCCCTTTTTCTGTATTTTACCACATATTTCGATCCGCGAAAAGCAGAAAAAGCGCTGCTGCATTCATCACCTCTTTCAGCGGAATTTTCTGCCCCAAATTTCCTTGAAAACATGCATTTTTCTTGACATCGGATGCCATCCACGGTATTATTAATACTGTATACACATTTATGCTGAGGGGGAATTCCTGTGACCAACCAGCCGTTAACACCCGCAGAAGATAGCCGTCCCATCCGCGATATTGCTTATGAGCAGCTTAAGCACGCCATTATTTCCGGCGAAATCCCCGCCGGCTCCCGTATTGTGGAAACCGCGTATGCCGAAAAGCTGCATATCAGCCGCACACCGCTGCGTGAAGCGCTGCGGAAGCTGGAGCGGGACGGACTGGTGGAATATGTGCTGCACCGGGGCGTTCTGGTGCGCGCCTTTACCCTGAACGATATCGACGAAATTTTTACTATCCGCAACGCCATGATGATGCTTTTGCTCCCCTCTATCGTAGCCAACGTAAACGAAGAAGCACTGCAAAAGCTTCGCGAAATTCTGAAGGAAATGGATTTGGCTCAGGAGCAGGCAGACGCGGACAAACTGGCCACGCTGAACCGCGCTTTCCATGGCACCATCGAGCATCTGTCCGACAAGCTGCGAATTTTGCGAGTGATTGAAAGCCAGGAGGACTACATTATCCGCTTCTCCTCCATGACTATCGCCAGCATTGTTCGCCGATCCAATGCCCATTTGGAACACCATGAAATGCTCGCCCTGCTGGAAAACCGGGATTTGGAGGGGCTTAAGCAACTGATGCATCATCATTTGAATGAGAGCAAGGAAACCTGTCTGGCCGCTGTAGCGCAGCGCCGTTTTCAGTAAAAAAAAGGAGGACACGATGATGAACTGGACTTGGGATTTATCTATTCTTTATCAGGATTTTAACGATCCGGCAATCGATGCCGATTACGCGCAACTGCAAAAAACGGTGGAAAATGCCCGCGGCATGATGCAGGGCGACCCGCAAACCGCCCTGGAAAACATGAGCGATGCTCTGGAAGAAATCCGGCTTCTGTCCAGCCGCCTTTCCAGCTTTGCCAGCCTGACCCTGGCCACAGACGCTTCCAATGAGCAGGCGCAGCAGCTGATGGACAAAATGATGAATTATTTTGTGCAGATTTCTCTGCTGGAATCCTCCTTTGAGCGCTATCTAGGCGGCATTGAAAACCTGGATGCTCTGATTCAGCAAAGCACCAAGCTGCAAAAGACGCGCTTCGTGCTGGAGCGTGCCAAGAAATCGGCCCAGCATCTGATGGATCCCGCAATCGAGGAATGGATGTTGAAAATGTCTCTGACGGGCGGGGAAGCATTTTCCACCCTGCGGGACAAGCTGGACGCCACGCTGATGGTGGATTACCAGGGCGAGCAAATCCCCCTGGCCGCTGCCCGTGCCATGGCCTACGATCCGGATCCGCAAGTGCGCAAGGCCGCTTATGAAGCGGAACTGGCTTCCTATGCTAAGATTGAAATCCCCATGGCCGCCTGCCTAAACGGCATTAAGGGCGAGGGGCTGACCATGATCCAGGCGCAGCATTACGACTCCATTCTGGATCAGACGCTGTTTAATTCCAATATGGATCGGGCGACCCTTGATGCTATGCTCTCCGCCATGGAAGAAGCCCTGCCCGCTTTCCGGAAATACCTGCGCAAGAAGGGCGAAATTCTGGGCCACAAGAACGGCCTTCCTTTCTACGATCTGTTCGCGCCAATTGCGCCCAAGGGTTATACGCCCAAGACCTACACCATTGAAGAAGCCAGGGAAAAACTAATCTTTGAAATGAGCAAATTTTCCCCGGATATGGGCAAATTCATTAACGAAGCCTTCGAAAACCGCTGGATTGACGTCTTCCCCCGGGAAGGCAAAGGCGGCGGCGCTTTCTGCTCAGAAGTGGCGGGAATTGACCAAAGCCGTGTGCTGACCAATTTCGCCGGTTCCTTTTCCGATGTAAGCACTCTGGCTCATGAATTGGGGCATGCCTGGCACAATCGCTGCATGTATGGCCTACCCTTGAGCATGACCAATGCGCCCATGCCTCTGGCGGAAACTGCGTCCATTTTCAATGAAACCCTGCTGGCAAACGCCGCTATGGCCCAGGCCGATAAGAAGGAAAAGCTGAGCCTGCTGGAAGGCAACCTTATGGAAACCACCCAGACCATCGTGGATATCATGAGCCGCTATCTGTTTGAAACCGAGGTCATCCAACGGCGAAAGGATCACACGCTGTCGGTCAACGAACTCAAGGAAATCATGCTGGACGCGCAGAATCGAACTTACGGCGATGGCCTGGATCCCGATCTGCGACATCCCTATATGTGGGCCTGCAAAAGCCATTATTATATCAGTGGCCTGGCTTTCTATAACTTCCCCTATGCGTTTGGCCAGTTGTTTGGCGCAGGGGTTTATGCCCAGTATGTGGAGCAGGGCGCGGATTTCGTACCTAAATATAACCAGCTCCTGCGCTCCTGCGGTTCTGGCATGATCGCAGATGTGGCAGCCAGCGTGGGCATTGATGTGCGTAGCGTGGATTTCTGGCGCACATCCCTGAAGGTTTATGAACAGCAAATCGAAGAATTTATCGTCCTGGCCGATGAGCTGATGGGCTGATGATACAGCGCGAGGTAAAAAAACATGCAATCGCTGAAAACTCAAATTCTTGAAATTCTGTCCGAAGACTGCCGTCTGCCTCTGGAGCGCATTGCCGTAATGACCGATTCTTCTTTGGAACAGGTGGCGCAGGCTATTGAGGAATTAGAGCAGGATCGGGTTATTCTGCAATATTCTCCGATTATTAACTGGGATCGTACCGACCGGGAGCGGGTGGAAGCCATGATCGAGGTCAAGGTCACCCCCCAGCGCGATATGGGCTTTGATGCAATTGCGGGGCGCATCTATCGATTTGAGGAAGTCAAAAGCGTCTATCTCATGAGCGGCAGCTATGATCTGCTGGTGCTGGTAGAAGCGCGAACGCTGAAGGAACTGGCGCTGTTTGTTTCCGAAAAACTCAGCCCTCTGGACACCGTTACCGGAACGGCCACCAGTTTCGTGCTGAAGCGTTATAAACAGGACGGCGTAATCTTTGTGGGCGAAAGCAGCGATAAACGAATGGCGGTGACGCTGTGAGCAGCCGTTTCGTTTCCCCACGCGTGGCAGCCGTTCCTCCCAGCGGCATTCGACGGTTCTTCGATATAGCCGGAACCATGAAGGATGCCATCTCGCTGGGTGTGGGCGAGCCGGATTTTGTTACGCCCTATCATATCCGCAATGCGGCTATTGACAGCCTGCTGGACGGCGAAACCCAGTATACTCCCAACAAGGGACTGCTTTCTCTGCGCCAGGAAATTGCGCTATATCTGGAAAATCGCTTTGGCGTATCCTATGATCCAGAGCAGGAAATCATGGTCACGGTAGGGGCCAGCGAAGCCATCGATTTGGCGCTGCGAGTGTGCATTCGTCCGGGAGATGAAGTAATCCTGCCGGATCCGGGTTATGTCAGCTATGCCCCCTGCATCACCTTTACCGGCGGCGTTCCTGTTCCGGTGGCAACGGAGGCGAAGGATGAATTCCGTTTAACTGCATCTTCCCTGGAAGCAGCGATTACCAAAAAAACCCGCGCGCTGGTATTCCCCTATCCCAATAATCCAACAGGCGCCGTTATGACGGCGGAGGAAATGCGCCAGATTGCCGCTGTGGTGGAGCGGCATGATTTGCTGGTTATTAGCGACGAAATCTATGGTGAACTGATTTATGCCGGCCAGCGCACGTCCTTTGCCGCTTTGCCCGGCATGAAGGAGCGCACGATTACCATCAACGGCTTTTCCAAGGCCTTCGCGATGACGGGCTGGCGCCTGGGCTATGCCTGTGCGCCCCGGGATATTCTCTACGAAATGAACAAAATTCATCAGTACGCCATCATGTGCGCCCCCCGGCAGGCGCAGGTGGCTGGCGAACAGGCCTTGCGCCGCGGCCGGGAGAACGGCTATGAAGATATTGCTGCCATGCGGGAAAGCTATAATCGTCGCCGCCGGGTGATGCTGGATGCATTTTGTAAAATGGGGCTTACCTGTTTTGAACCACGGGGAGCGTTTTATTGCTTCCCTTCGGTTCAGTCCACCGGCCTTTCCAGCGAGGAATTCTGTACGCGTCTGCTCCGGGAACAGCAGGTAGTCTGTGTGCCTGGAGACGCTTTCGGCCAGCAGGGCGCGGGACATATTCGGTGCTGCTATGCCACGGATTTGCAGCGCATGCTGGAAGCCTTTGATCGAATGAACCGCTTTGTTCAATCGCTCTGATCCATTCAAGGAGGGAATCATGCGTAAGATTTGGTCTGCTTTGCTGGTGTTTGCCATGTTGTTTGCTCTTGGGCTGCTGGCCGTTCAGGCGGAAGAGGAAGAGGTGTCCATGAACGCGCTGCAAAACGCGGCCACGCTCGTCCCCTCGCAGGATCCGAACGCCACACCAGCCCCAGAAGCCACAGTTGAGCCGTCTCCCACGCCAGTTCTCCAGGCGGATGGTAGCGTGATGGTAACGATTACCGCCGTGGGCGATGTGACTATCGGCCGCAACGTGCAGCACAATGGAACATCCATTTTCGAAAAAGAACTGAAAAAACAGGATGGAGATATTAACTTCATCTTCCGAAATGTCAAGGATATTTTCGAATCGGATGATCTGACTATCGTAAATTTTGAGGGCGTGCTGGCCGATTCCTATTCCATCCCGTCCAAAAAGAAAAATAACAGCTATCTGTTCCTGGCTCCCACCAGTTATGTTTCCGCGTTGACGGATAACAGCGTGGAGGCTGTAGCGATGGAAAACAACCACGTGGGTGATTTCGGAGACGACGGCATTGCTTCCACCATCTCCACCATGGAAAGCGCAGGCGTGGTTTGGAGCAATGCGGAGCACATGGGGGTTTATGAAACTCAGGGTCTGAAAATTGGCATGCTGGCTTATCAAACCCTAAATCAGCCCATCACCTCCGAGCAACTCAAGGATGTGGTGGCTGCAGATATCGCCACGGCCAAGGAAACCTGCGATCTGGTGATCGTCTCTTTCCATTGGGGAGATGAACTGGACTATTCCCCCAAGGACAATCAGATCATGCTGGGGCGCGCCGCTATCGATGCTGGCGCAGATCTTGTGCTGGGCCATCATAGTCACCGCATCAATCCCATTGAATGCTATAACGGCAAATACATCGTTTATTCCCTGGCCAACTGCTCCTTTGCCGGCAATAATAAGCCCAGCGATATGTTCACGTTTATTTTCCAGACGCGCATTAAAGTCAAAGAAGGGCAAGTGGTGAACAATTCCTTCCGCATCATTCCATGCCGGATTTCTTCTCGCAAGGATTATAACGATTTTGCCATTACGCCTCTGACCGATCAATCCAATATCACCACCGTGCTCAACACCCTCAAGAGCAATTCTAAAAAGCTGGAATACGCCGTGACTATTTATCCGCTGGAATGGGAGTGAACGCGCATGCCTGAATTCAAAGCCCGTCTGATGGACGAAAACGCCGTAGACCGCGCGCTCACCCGTATCGCCCATGAAATTCTGGAGCGAAATGCCGGCTGCGACAGGGTGGTGCTGATTGGGATTCGCCGCCGTGGCGAGCCATTGGCCCGCAGCATCGCCCGGCGAATCCAGGCCATCGAGGGAAAGCAGGTGCCGGTTGGCGTGCTGGATATCACGCTGTACCGGGACGATCTTTCCTCCGCTCATGCAGAAAATCCACGGCTGAATCAGACAGATGTATCCTTTTCCATTACGGGCAAGCAGGTGGTGCTGGTGGATGATGTGCTCTTCACGGGCCGTACAACCCGAGCTGCCATTGACGCGCTTTTTGCGCTGGGGCGCCCCGACCAAATTCAGCTGGCCACTTTGGTGGATCGCGGGCATCGGGAGCTGCCTATCCGCGCGGATTTCGTGGGCAAGAATATCCCGACTGCTCGCTCTGAACTGGTAGCCGTCAAGGTGCCTGAAATCGACGGTGAATGCGCCGTGGAAATCTATACACTTTAAATTTGTTTCCACAAAGGATGATGAGCCCATGCATGCCAGAATCATGTTGCTTCCTGCCAGCCCCCTGGGTGAAAAGCTGGGACGATATGCAGAAACCATCCTCACCGATGTTTCTGCCGCCTTTAACCACAGTTTTTCGCTGCTGCGAGGAAAAATTGGCGAAAAATCCATGGCAGCGCATCGGGAGCCACTGACCGATGAAACTATTGACGCCTGCCAGAAATGTCAGGCGATTTTTCTGTGCGATGCGGATTGCGAAGGCGCGCAGGATTTATATGACGCACTGGATCTTCCTCTTCGCATCCGCTCCTTTTGTGTCCCCGATGCACTGTGCGGCCGCCATGAATCCCCGGTTAATCTCTGGTGCGGCCATATGTTTTCTGTGGATGCAGACACGCTTCGACGGGGCATGCAGTCCGCATTTCGCTTTGCCGATGAAACCGGCACACGGATGACCGCCGTTTCCCCCTCTGGAAATGCCAAGTGTGAATGGGATGCGGCCATCCGGGTGCAGAAAACAACGCTTCCCAGTGTTGCCTATCTTGGCCTTTCCGCCGCAGATGCAATTACCTCGCTGATACAGGTGCCCGGACGGCTGGGATTGCTTCTGTGCCCCCCCTATGCCGGCAGCATTTTCGACGCTGCGGCAACAGCCCTTTGTCCCCTGCCAGGAATGATGCATGATGCCGCATTTGACGAATCCATGGGTGTATATGCTCCCTGCATTCCAGCAGACATGCAACCAGCCGATGAAATCAATCCCTTTGCCACCGCCCTTTCCGTGGCCGCGCTGTTGCGTTTTTCCCTGAAGCTGGGGCGGGAGGCGGCATGCGTGGAGGCGGCGGTTAATAACGTGCTCGCCGCAGGATGGCGAACGGCAGATATTGCTATAGGCGGTGCGCCCAAGGCCAGTGGGCAGGCTATCGTGGAACTGATCTGTGAGCAAATCTCTATCGCAGGAGAATTAATGATAAAAGGTGGAATAGAATAAGACGAAAGAAGCGCGGCATGTTGCAGCATGCACCGCGCTTTTTGTTATCTATGCAGGCTGTGCTGTCTGGGCTGTGACCGTCTGGAACAAATCTGGGTACAAAGCACGGTCATGTCATCCGCTGGCAGTCCATCCTGCTGAATCAGTGCCTCCTGCATCAATGCATCGGCAATATGCTGCGGCGAATCATCCAGGCTGCGACGAAGTACGGATAGAATCTGCTCCGCCGCCGCAAAAGCATCCTGCACTCCATCGCTCATCATCAGTAGCATATCTCCCTCCGCCAGGGAAAACGTGTGCTCCATAGGCACCACGTGCTCAATAATGCCCAGCGGCAAAGCCGCGTCCTCTATCATTTGCAGCTTTTGCCCCCGCAAAATCAGTGAAGCGCACGCCCCCAGCTTATTCATGGACGCCTCCCCGGTCCATAGATCCAGAAGGCATAGATCCACCGTAGCAAACTTTTCGCCCCCGGTAGCAGAAAGCATTGCCCCATTGACCGCCGTCATGGCTTGGCTCCTGGTGTATCCTGCCTCCATGCACAGCGACAGCATTTCCAGCGTTTTGCTGCTTGCATCCTGTGCCCCTGCGCCATGCCCCATGCCATCACTAAGAGCCAGAAGCACTCTGCCCCCATGCAGGGGACGCACAAGCACGGCATCTCCATTATCCAGTGGCTGACCAATCTTCTTTTTTCTCTCAGGCGTGGCGGCACAGACTGTCGCCATACCGGTTACGGCGCGCAAGGGCGGCTCCTCTTCCAGAAGAATTTGTCCATTTTTATGCTGGTTAATTTGCAGGCCGATACCCAACCGATTGCCTAAATTTCTGGCCAGTGTTTCCGGTGTTATTGGATGCAGGGATAGCGGCTCATATTGTAAACATAGCAGCATGCGTCCTTCCACCTTTTTGGCAAACGCCGCATGGCCCGGAAAGCGCATAGATTGCAGTGCTTCCTCCGTCAGGCTCAACCATTCCTGCTCCTCTGCCTGCCATTGAAGCCCTTCCTGGCTAATTTGCTGCGCAGCCTGGGAAAGGGCTGTCAAATGCGTAGCAAGCATATCCCGCTGATAATCGGCATAAATCTCCTGCTGCTGGCGTTTTTGCCGCCTCTCATCCAGACCATTCAGCAGATCGGGCAGCCTTGAAATTCGTGGACACGCAGAAAAAAAGTGATTGATAATGTCATAATACCCATCCCCTTCATCCTGTCGTGCCGCCAATGCTTCCATTCCGGCTTTTGTATGGGCATACTGATCCCGCCAGCAGATCGGAAGTCGATCGCATCCAGCACACAGCGCTTCGGTCAGCGCTTCGCTTTCCTCTTCTGCCGATGGCGGGGGCATTTGTGGGGCAGGCAAAGCGTCCGCCAGGCAGTGGATGGCCTTCACCCACTTTTGCATCCGCAGCCGAATATAGGCGTTTTCCAGTGACCGGGGACGGCAGATTTTGCGTGACCATCGGCTGGCTTTGCGCATCACGGGCAACGGAAGGAAAGCAAACGAAAGGCTGCCTGCCAGCGCAGCGATAAACAGCGGCCAATGAAAGGAAAGCACCGTTAAATACATTGCCGTAACCAGCGCCAGCAAAAACACCCCGGCCGCCAATACCCGCGGTCTGCCCTGAATCAGCCCGGCCGCCAAGGCGCCAAATGTTAGCATCACCAGCATTAACGCGCTCTGCCCACCAATCATCAGCGCCAAGCCGCAGCCCATACCTGCACAAATTCCAGCCACTCCCCCAGCACTCCATGCAATCAGCAGAACCAGCCCGCACGCCGCCGCATAGCCCAGATTGACGCGAAACAGTGACAGCCGAGCCGCACCAGCAAGAAGCAGCAGCCCCGGCAAAAGCAGGCAAAGCAGATCGTCCCCTTCCCATTCTTGCTGCGGATTGCGTGCCAGCGTTGCCGCCCGTTCCAAGGCGGGCAGCGAAGCCATGCCCAATCCCAGTCCTGCCAGAGCCAAAAGCGGCGTTTGCCATTCTGTCGCTTGAATCAGTTCAGGAATCGTTCGAATTATCAGAAAAAGAAAAACAAGGAACCGTCTTCCCCGACGGCTAAGTCCCCGAATTTTCAATGGAAAATAAACCACCGCTGCAGCAAAAAACTGTCCCATATCCGCCGATATTCCCCACGCCATTCGAAAAACAATGCCCACGCTCATGCCAATCAATGCCCCCGTTGGCGGCAGCCATGCCAGGGCCAGCGCCGCCATGCAGCAGACCAAATATGGCGAAGGCACCGAGAAGCATGAGGTAATGCTCAACAGAAAAAAAGCCGCGATCATGGGCAATTGTGCACCGATTCTCCGAATCACTTTTTGAAAGGCCAGCCTCAGCGCCCGAATCCAGCGCTGCCTGGAGCAGCACCGGGGCGGCGTATACGTTTGCGCGGTATGCATGCATCTTCCCCCATCCCTTTGATCCAATGGATGCCTTCATTATACCGGTGTTCCATTCCCTCTTCGTCGAAGCAAGGCGCAAAAAACAAAGAAAAGGCGCGGAACCTGTCCGCGCCCTGTTTTTTGTGTTATTACAATATGATAACCGGCTTTCCCGTTGTCTTTAGAAGAAATGCAGTTGGCTGCTCAAGCGTTTTTGCCTCCAAAAATTCGGTTTCCTGATACGTCATTTCGCGTCCCACCCGCTTCGTTTTTCCAATACCCAGAGGATGATAGGGTTCCAAATGAATTGCTTGCACATGCTTCAGTGAACAGGCCAGCGCCGCTATCGCCTCATAATGACTCGAACGATCATTCACCCCCGGAATGATGGGACAGCGAAGAATAATTTTCACGCCCAGATCATTCAGCCGCCGAAGATTCGCCTGAATTCCCGCCATGCCCACGCCAGTAAACTGCCTGTGGCGCTTTTCGTCCGTTTCTTTAATGTCAAACAATGCAAAGTCTAAATAAGGCGCAATGCTTTCAACTGCAGAGACGGGAGCAAACCCTGAGGTTTCCAGACAAACGCTGATGCTCTGTTCCGCCAGTGCCTGCGCCACAGCCGTGGCAAATTCGCTTTGCAAAAGCGGTTCACCGCCCGTCAACGTCGCGCCACCGCCATCCAAATAAAACGGTTTATCTCGCAAAACTGCACGAACCACTTGGTCCACAGTCCAGCTTTTCCCCAGAATTTCCAACGCGCCATTGGGGCATATCTCTGTACATCGGCCACATGCTGTACATTGATCGCGTGCGATTCTGTGCGTTTCTCCGTCCAAGTGATGCACCCCTTGGGGGCAAACCTGCTGACAGGCGCTGCATTGGATGCATTTCTCGGCTAGGAAACTCAGTTCAGCTCGGGGCGATAACCCCTCCGGGTTATGGCACCAGTCGCAACGCAGCGGACATCCCTTGAAAAACACATTGGTGCGGATGCCCGGCCCATCCTGAATGGAAAAACGCTGGATGTTAAAGATTCTTCCTTTCACCTATTTCTTGCTCCTGTCGATATCTCACATGCTTTGACTGGTTCTGGCAATGATGTTTTGCTGCAATGCAGGAGAAAGACGGGTGAAATAATCGCTGTAACCGCCCACGCGAACGATTAGATTCTCGTGCCTCTCAGGATGCTCTACAGCGTCCAGCAATTCCGCCTTATCCACTACGTTAATGGAAAGCTGCTGCCCGCCACCCATGAAATATCCTTTCACCAACCGCAGAAAATTTTCAATTCCTTCCGGCGTATTAAACAGCTTTCGATCGAACTTCAGCTGCATCACAAAGCCGCTAGTGGCCAGGCTATGATCATATTTCATGGCGGAGCATAGTGCCGCCGTTGGCCCCAGCCGATCACAGCCCGGAGTTGCGCCGATGCTGTCAGCGATCAGCACATCCCGGCTATGGCGGCCATTCGCAGAAGCCCCCGCAGAGCCGCCGTATCGCCCTGTGCGGGAGAAGGTGCTCAGGCCGCCGCCATAAATGCCGTTGACCGGATCACGCCAGGTGCGATATTTCCGCATTTCCGTGAAATAAAATTTCTGAATATCCGCTGCAATTTGATCTACCTCGTCCACATCGTTTCCAAACTTGTCATAGCCGCGCAGGATCAATCTTTCTGCTTCATAGCCCACAAAATCCGCCCGCAGCATGTCCAGCAGCTGCGCCATCGTCCATTTTTTTATTTCAAACACAAAATGCCGAATAGCCGCGAGCGAGTCCGCCGCATCGGCTAAACCCTCGGTTAGCAACTGGCCATGGTTATAGATCGCGCCGCCTGCGGAATAATCCTTCCCCTTTTCAATGCATCCCTGCAAAACTGCTGAACGCAGCGGATTCGGCGCAGTTTGCGCAAAAATCTGCTGAGAACGGTTGGACAAGACCACGATTCGTTCTGTAGCAAATGCCACCTGCTGCTTGAAGGCGTCCCACAATTGATCGTAGGTTTCGAATGCCGCCGCATCCCCGGTTTGAATCGATGCCTGGCGGCCATTCAGCAGATCCACGCCGTTAAACAGTGCATATTCCAGACACTTGAGAACGCTCAGTTCGCCATCCTCCAAGCCCATGTGTGATTTACCCTGGATGTCAATCTGATTGCAGCCATTCATAGCATACTCATGAGCGTCCTCAGGGGGAATGCCCAGGGCTTCCAGCGCTGGACAAACCGACTCGTCATTATACAGGGCCGGCAAGCCGATGCCCGTTCCGATGGTTTCGATGGCCTTGCGCAGAAATCTGTCATCCATATTTCGATGCCAGCGCAAGGTTAGATTGGGCGTCTGAAAGCCCATATTCTTGGTTACATCCAAAATAGCATAGGAAAGCGCATTGGTGCGATCCTGTCCATCCGCCGTACTGCCGCCAATGCAGAGATTCCATGCGCGAATATCATGAAATGCGATCCATAACCCTTCCAGAATCTCCCGTGCTTCCTGAGTATCTGCCTGATCGTAGTATTCGCCCATATACTGATCGAAGTATCCAGGCGAATCTACGCCGTCAAAGGAATAAAGCAGATAAAAACTCTGCACCGCAGAAAAAAAGTCGTAAGCCGGGAACCGGGGCACTGTTTCCAGTGCCTTGGCAATGCGAGCGTAAACATATTTTTTATCCTGCGGAGCGCGCTTTTCTTCTTCCTTTGCCAGCAAACGAAAACGCTGACCCAATATTTCGACGGCTTCCATTGCCTGATCCAGCGCGTCATACCACTTATCCTTTTCCGGATGAAGGTGACGATACTGTGCGATTTTAGCACGAATTCCGCTGGTTCCGCTATGCACAAAACCGCCGAAATCAATATTGCAATGGCCACCCCAGCGCCCGCCCCAAAGCGTGTTATTCTCCCACAGTATTTTCTCTTCCGGCGTTCGCGCGTCTTCCACACACTCCTGAGTGCCCTTTCCGCCGAACGCATCAAAAATCGCCTGATATTCCGCTGCCTTTTCAGGGAAACGCTCCCGCTTTTCCTGTAAACGATTAGGCAAAACTGTAATACCCCGACCATAGCGATAGGAGACAATCTGCTGGCCGATTGATTCCTGGTCTTGCGTCCCCAGCCCTGCCAGCTTCCATTCGGGATTAATATGCAACGGCATTTCCTGCGCCTGACGCAACATGCCATTGGAAATTTTCAAAGCCAATTCATCCGAATCACATGCCAGATAACCCAACGCAAATGGTTCATCCTGTACTGTATATTGCATAACCGATCCCCCT
>CAYRFP010000016.1:0-38044 GCA_964423675.1 uncultured Oscillospiraceae bacterium | reverse complement strand
CATTCAGATGAACCGCTATGTGGCAGAGGATGGCTCTCTGGGCTTTGGCTCCGATCAATTTTACTTAAAGGACGGCGACGAAATGGCGGCGCTGGTGCCGCATATTCCGG
The DNA here is from genome assembly GCA_964423675.1 of uncultured Oscillospiraceae bacterium. Taxonomy (GTDB): domain Bacteria; phylum Bacillota; class Clostridia; order Christensenellales; family Aristaeellaceae; genus RUG563. The sequence goes on along the minus strand of CAYRFP010000016.1, from coordinate 37,934 downwards.
AGGCAACGGCGAATACGCTGGAAATCGCGGAAAAATGCAATGTAGAAATCGAGTTCGGCAAGCTGCATTTGCCGAAATTTGACGTGCCGGAGGGCTACTCTCACGAGGGCTATCTGGAATATTTAACCCGGCAGGGCATGGCACGGAAATTCCCGGATCCGGCGGTTCACGAGCAGCGCCTGCAATATGAATTAAATACCATTTATCAGATGGGCTTTACGGATTATTTCCTGATCGTGCAGGATTATGTCAATTACGCCCGCTCTCAGGAGATCCCCGTGGGGCCGGGCAGAGGCAGCGCAGCGGGCAGCCTTGTGGCATACGCTCTTGGGATTACGAATATCGACCCGATTCAGTATAATCTGCTGTTTGAGCGCTTTTTGAATCCGGAGCGCGTGAGCATGCCGGATATTGATATGGACTTCTGCTACGAGCGCCGTCAGGAAGTGATCGATTATGTTACCCGCAAATACGGCGAAGACCGCGTGGCGCAGATCGTCACGTTCGGTACGCTGGGCGCGCGGCAGGTTGTGCGGGATGTGGCGCGGGTTATGCGCATCAGCGTTGCGGAATCCGACCGCATTGCGAAGATGATTCCGCGGGAGCTCAATATCACCCTGAAAAAGGCACTGGAGCAGAGCGTGAAGCTGCGCACGGAATATGAAAACAACCCGGAAGTGCGCGAATGGCTGGATATGGCAATGAAGCTGGAGGGGATGCCGCGGCATACCTCGACCCATGCGGCGGGCGTGGTCATTTCGGAGCTGCCCGTTACGGAATATGTGCCTCTTTCCAAGAACCAGAAGGATGAGGCGATTACCACGCAGTATCCCATGGGAGATCTGGAGCCCCTGGGGCTCTTGAAGATGGACTTTCTGGGGCTGCGCACCCTGACGGTGATTCGGGATACGCTGGAGCTGCTGAAAAACCGGGGCATTGATTTAAAGCCGGAGGATATTCCGCTGGATGATGCGGCGGTATACGACATGATCTGCCAGGGCGATACCGACGGTGTGTTTCAGCTGGAAGGCGGCGGGATGCGCACATTCCTGACCAATATGAAGCCTCGCACCTTTGAGGATATTATCGCCGCCATTTCCCTGTATCGTCCGGGGCCAATGGAATCTATTCCACGATATATACGGGGCAAGCAGCATCCGGAAACGGTGCAGTATAAAACGCCTTTGCTGGCTCCTATTCTGGATGTTACCTACGGCTGCATGGTGTACCAGGAGCAGGTGATGCAGATCGTGCGGGATTTGGCAGGCTATTCCTATGGCCGCAGCGATCTGGTGCGCCGCGCCATGGCCAAGAAGAAAAAGGACGTTATGGCCAAGGAACGGCAGAACTTTGTTTACGGCTCGGAGACGGAGCATATTCCCGGCGCTGTTGCCAGGGGCGTTCCGGCAGAGGTGGCGGAGGAAATTTTTGATGAGATGACCGCCTTTGCTTCCTATGCTTTCAATAAGCCCCATGCGGCCTGCTATGCAGTGGTGGCTTTGCGGACGGGCTATTTGAAATGCCATTACCCGGCGGAATACATGGCCGCGCTGATGAATTCCGTGACAGGAAACGCCGGCAAAATCGCCGCGTACATTTATTATTGCCGCCAGAAGGGGATTCCCATCCTGCCGCCCCGGATCAATCAGTCCCTGCGGAAATTCACAGTAGCCCCTGATCCAACGGGAAAGCCCGGCATTCTTTTTGGCATGGGCGGGGTGAAAAACGTGGGTGAACGCGCCATTGATGCAATCGTGCTGGAGCGGGAGCGGATGGGGCCGTTTAATGATCTATTTGATTTCTGCCGCCGTATGGCGGGGGAGGACGTGAACAAGCGGGCAGTGGAAAGCCTGATTAAGGCGGGCTGCTTCGATGGCCTGGGGGCAAACCGGGCACAGTGCCTGGGGGTTTACGACAGCGCCATGGAGGCGCAGCTGAATATGCGCAGGCAGAACGTGGCAGGCCAGGTTTCTTTTTTCGACATGGGTCAAAGCGCCGAAACCATGCGCACGGAGGAAACCTATCCGCCGTTGCCGGAATATCCCCTGCGGGAACTGCTGGCGCAGGAGAAGGAAATGACGGGGGTTTACTGCTCCGCGCATCCCTTGGATGAATATGAACCACTGCTGCGCAAGCTGCCATGCAGCACCGCTTATTTGGCCGAACTGGCGGAACGGGAGGATCGGGGCGTCAGCGAGGATGGCAAACGAGTAAAGCTTGGGGGAATTATTACAGAAACCCATGCAAAAGCCACAAAAAAAGGCGCCATGATGGGCTTTCTTACTTTGGAGGATCAGACCGGGCAGGTGGAATGCCTGCTGTTCCCGCGGGTTTATGACCAGTATGGCAGAGAACTGAGCGAGGATCAGGCGGTACTGGTGACGGGGCGGTTATCCGTCCGGGAGGACGAGGAGATTAAGCTGGCTGTGGACATGGTGGAGCCGCTGGTAGCGCCGGAAAAAATGGATTTCCGCACCGATGCGCAGCGGGCCCAGGCGGCGAAGGAAAAGCTGTATCTGCGTTGTAGCCGCAGCCAGATGGAAAGCGTGCAGCAAATGCTGGCGATGCTGCCGGGGGAGATTCCGGTTTATGTGCATTTGCCCGAGGAGGGGATCACGCTCCTTTGCCCGCGGAAGCTCTGGGTGGCACAGGGAGAGCAGATGAAGGCGCTGCTTGCGCCGCTGCTGGGGGATCAGGATATGAAAGTGGTGACGAAAGAATGAAACCAATGGTTTTAACCGTTCCGGCCAAGCCGGACTGGGCGCTTGTGCTGCGGATGGCGGTGGCCGGCGTGGGCGGGCTATATGATTTGCCGGTGGATTTATTGGAGGATTTGCGCACAGCTATCGATGAAAGCTGCGAATTGCTGCTGCATCAGGATTATGCAGCCGAGACGCTGACGCTGCGCTGCCAAATGCGTACGGACGGGCTGCATGTGTGCCTTTCTGCCCAGGAACGCAGCGCTGTTTCAGCCGCCGAAACAGCAGATGCGGATATTTCCCGGCTGATTATTGGCACACTGGTGAAGGAAGTGTCTCTGGAGCAGGATGAAAGCGGCGTGCATTGCGTGCATATGACGCTGCCTGCCAAGGAGTAATCACTCATGGATGCAGCAAAAATGCATGCGACAGCGTGCCAGTATGCCGCGGAACAGACGCAGACGGCGCTGGATGCGGCACTGGAAACAGCGTTGCCTCTTTGTGCGCTGATTGCCCGGCGTTTTTCGGGTCGCGGCGTTGAGTATGAGGATCTTTACCAGGTAGCGGCGATGGCTTGCGTTTCGGCGCTGCGCGGGTTTGATCCGGGCCGGGGCCTGAAATTTACTACCTTCGTAACGCCGACCATCACCGGCACGGTGCGCAACTATTTGCGGGACAAGGGTTCGCTGGTGCATACGCCCAGAACGCTGCGGGAGGAGGGCGCGCGCCTTTCTGCCGCCCGTCAGGCATATGTGCAGGCGCATCATGCGGAGCCTTCCACCCGGGAATTGGCGCAGGCGCTGGGATGGGAAATGAGCCGGGTGCTGTCCGTGCTGGCGGCGCAGGCTTCTGGGCAGGTGGCGTCCCTGGATCAGGAGGATGAGGAGGGGCTGCGGCTGGCCGATCGGCTGGCGTCCCCGGAACTGGGCTTTGAAAAAATGGAGCAGCGGCAGGACCTGAAGCGCGCCATGGCTCAGCTATCCCAGCAGGAGCAGCAGCTGCTGCTTTTGCGCTTCCGCGAGGGCCTGAGCCAGCGCCAGATTGCCGCGCAGATGGATATGACGCAGATGCAGGTTTCCCGGATGGAGCGGCGGGTGCTGGCCGCGCTGCGCAGGGAAATGGAGGGAACGTCGTGAAAATTCAGCCGCAGTTTAATGTGCGCAAGGTGGCGGTTTATGCCATTGTGGTAAACGCACTGCAAATTCTGGCCATGGCTGCGCTGGCGGTTTATGTGCTGTCTGATCAGATGAATCAGGCTTTGCAGGGTGTGCTGGGGGATATTCTGGTGCTGATGCTGGCGGTGGTGGTGATCTGGGGCGCGGTGGTGGATATCCGGGAAGCCATGGCGGCCGGACATATGACGCTGAAGCTGGGCGGCCTGGAAAAGACCGTTTCCCAGATGACGGATCTGAACATTGCGCTGCGATCTCAGCGGCATGATTTTCTGAATCATTTGCAGGTGGTTTACAGCCTGATGGAAATGGGCGAATATGAGGAAGCAAACCGCTATATTGAGCAGGTGTACGGCGATATTCAGGCATTGAGCCAGCAGATGAAAACGGCGTGCGCCCCGGTTAATGCGTTGTTGCGGGCTAAGTGCGCCGAGGCAAAAGGCAGAGGCATTAAGGTAGAGCAGAGCGTGAACGCCTCCTGGCAGGAACTGCCCGTGCCTGCCTGGGAACTATGCCGTGTGCTGGGCAACCTGATTGACAATGCAATGGATGCGTTGGCTGGACGCAGAGGAGCAAAACTGAAAATTTCTCTGGGCGAGGATGTGCGCAGCGTTTTCTTCAGTGTTTCCAATAACGGCCCCGCTATCCCCGCCCCGGATCAGGGCGCGATTTTCGAAGCGGGAGTTTCCGGTAAAGGAGAGGGCAGGGGCATGGGCCTGTTTATTTCCCGAAATACCATGCGGGAGGCCGGCGGAGATTTGACCGTGCAAAGCGATGCGACGGAAACCGTCTTCTTTGGAACGCTGCCGAAAACAAAAAAATAAGAAAGTCCCGCCGGTTCTGCCGATGCGATTTGCTTGACAGGGCGGGCTTTTCCTTTTATAATAAAAGAGAAACGGGCCATGACGGGAAGAGAGCCGCACGCGCGGGCAAAGAGAGCGGGGGCCAGGCTGAAAACCCTGCGCCGCAACGCGGAATGGACACCCCCGAGCCTTCCTGCCGTAGGGCAGGCGCTGATCTGCGTTATCGGATAAAAAAGCGGCGTCTGGGCTAAATAGGCCGGGCGCAAGCAGGGTGGCACCGCGAAGGAAAGCTTCGTCCCATGCGCAATTGCATGGGCGTATTGTTTTAAGGAGGGATCGGATTTGCTGACGCAAGCGCCAAAGGGCACCCGGGATATGCTGCCCCAGGACGCCTATCTGTGGCAGGCCGTGGAGGAAAAAATGCGCGCGCTGGCCGCGTTGTGGGGATACCGGGAGGTGCGCACTCCGGTATTTGAGCATACGGAACTGTTTCTGCGCGGCGTGGGGGGCACCACGGATATTGTGCAGAAGGAAATGTATACGTTCAAGGACAAGGGCGATCGTTCCATCACCCTGAAGCCAGAAGGCACGGCAGGGGCTGTTCGGGCGTTTATCGAGGGCAAGTTGGCCAATGAAGCGCTGCCCTGCAAAATGTATTATCTGAATGCGCCGATTTTCCGCTATGAAAAGCCCCAGGCTGGGCGGCTGCGGGAGCATCATCAGTTTGGCATGGAATGCTTTGGCGGCAAGGAGCCCACGGTGGAGGCCGAGTTGATTAACGCGCTGATGACGCTGCTGGGTCAGCTGGGCTTGCAGAATCTGTCGGTGCATATCAATTCGATCGGTTGTCCCCATTGCCGGCCCCGGTATCATGAAAAGCTTAAGGAATACCTGGGTGACCGGATTGGCGAAATGTGCGAAACCTGCCGGGAGCGGTTTGATAAGAACCCTCTGCGCATCCTGGATTGCAAGGAGGAAAAATGCCATGCCATCGTAAAGGATGCGCCGTCAATTCTGGATTGCCTGTGCGATGAATGCCGGGAGCATTTTGAAAAGCTGCAAAAGCTGCTCTCTGCCCAGGGCATTCCCTTTGCAGTGGATCCGCATATCGTTCGCGGCTTGGATTATTACACCAAGACGGTGTTTGAAATCATTATGCAATCCGGCCGGGAAGGGCTGGCGCTGTGCGGCGGCGGCCGCTATGACGGGCTGGTGGAAGAACTGGGCGGCCCGGCCACGCCGGCAGCGGGCTTTGGCATCGGCCTGGAGCGGATTCTGATGGAACTGAAAAACGCTGGAACGGAGCCGGCGACGCCATCGGTGACGGACGTTTACGTGGCGAACCTGGGCGCGGATATGGCGATCCCGGCGTTCACCTTCACCCAGGCGCTGCGCAAGGCCGGAGTGAAGGCAGACTGTGATTTGGCAGGGCGGTCGCTGAAGGCGCAGTTTAAATATGCCGATAAGATCGGGGCCAGGCAGGTGGCGCTGATCGGCGGGGACGAATATGCTCGGGGCGTGGTGAAGCTTCGCAATATGGAAACCCGGGAAGAAAAGGAACTGGCCCTGGAAACCGCAGCCCAGCAGATTGCAGAAATACTTTAAGATGCAAATAACCCGTGAAAACGCTTCATAAAATAAAGAGGAGATGCAAACAATGGAAAGGAACCTGATTGCCAAGGTCGCAGTAGGGGAAAACAATAAAATTCAGGGCTTTGTGGAGAATCTGCGCAATAAGCGCACCATGGCTTTCCTGGTTATTCGGGATCATACGGGCCGGATTCAGTTGACCATCGAAAAGGAAAAGAACCCGGAACTGGCAGCGCTTGTGGATCAGTTGACAGTGGAATCGGTGATTACGGCGGAAGGCCCGGTGGTGGAAAACAGCTTCGTGAAAATGGGCGGCATCGAAATGCTCCCGGAAAAGATGGAGATTCTTTCCGTGGCCGAGCCGCTGCCGATTACCAAGGACGCTGCGATCGATTCCCGGCTGGATTACCGCTGGGTGGATCTGCGGTCGGATAAAAACCTGCTGATTTTCAAGGCGCAGACGGAGATGGTGGCCTCCATGCGCCAGTTCCTGCTGAACAAGGGATTCCTGGAAATCCATACGCCCAAGCTGATCGGTGCGGCCAGCGAATCGGGCTCGGATGTGTTCGAACTGAAATATTTCGATCGCAAGGCTTATCTGAGCCAGAGCCCCCAGTTCTATAAGCAGATGGCTATGGCCGCTGGCTTTGACAGAATTTTCGAGGTGGGGCCTGTATTCCGCGCCGAAAAATCCTTCACCAATAAGCATGCTACTGAATTCACCGGCTTCGATCTGGAAATGAGTTATATCGATTCCTTCCGGGATGTGATGCAGATGGAAGCAGAACTTTTGCAGGATGCGCTGATGCATGTGAAGGAAAAGTATGGCGAGCAGATTAAGGAACTCTACGGCCTGGAAACCGTGGTGCCCTCCCTGCCCTTCCCGGAAATGAAGCTGCAGGATGTATATAAGGAATTGGAAGAGCGCTACGGATACACTGTGGACGATTCCGAAAAGAACGATCTGACCACCGAGGCCGAGCATCTGTGTGCCAAGCTGAGCATGGATAAATTCGGCCACGAATTCCTGTTCGTCACTGATTATGGCCCGGAAAAGCGGGCGTTCTATCACATGCGGGATGAGAACGGCATGCCGCTGGGCTATGACCTGATCTGGCGCGGCACGGAAATTACCACCGGCGCGCAGCGCGAGCATCGTTATCCCCAGCTGCGGGCACAGGCGGATGAAAAGGGCCTGGGCGAAGATGTGAAGTTCTATATGGACTTCTTCCGCTATGGCTGCCCGCCTCACGGCGGCTTCGGCCTGGGCGTGGATCGGCTGACGATGTTGCTGCTGGGCCTGAGCATCAAGGATGTTATGTTCCTCTTCCGTGGCCCCAACCGCATCGCTCCGTAAGCAAAAATAAACGCCGGGGGACGGCCAGCTCGTTCCCCGGCCTTGGCTTTCTCCATGAAACGGCGAAAGCCGGGCTAGCCATGGCTGCCATTATTCAGCCGCTATGGCGCTGTTGCCAAATTGTCGGGAATCTGGTATACTTATTTATAATCTGTAAGGAGGTGCATTTGCATGCCACAGAAAAAGGACAATCTCCCCGTCAAGGTTGACGTGGATTTGGAAAACGGCGGAACCATCAGCTATGCCAACGAAGTGATTGCTACGATTGCCGGCGTGGCCGCCAATGAAATTGACGGTATTGCTGGGATGTGCGTCAGCGGCGGCTTTGGCGAGATTCTGGGCCGAAACCGGAACATGACCAAGGGCGTAAAGGTGGAGGTCGGCAGCCAGGAAGCGGCGGTTGATCTGTATATTATCGTGGAATACGGCCAGCCGATCCAGAAGGTAGCCAGCGAGGTGCAGGAAAACGTGCGCAAGGCCCTGGAAAGCCTGACAGGGCTGCATGTGGTGCGGGTGGACGTGCATGTGCAGGGCGTGAGCTTCGAAAAGGACAAGAAGGCCGCTCAAACCAGCATTGAAGCCGCCAATCGGCCCAGCCTGTCTGAAGCGCCGGTGCAGCCGGTGGATGTGCCGCAGGCTCCCCAGGAGGAGCCGCAGACTCCTGTTGCCGAAGAAACGGTTGCGTCCGAAGCAACGGCGGAGGAAGAAATCCAGCTGACGGAGGAAGCTGCTCAGGAGGAGCAGGCAGATGAAGCCGTGCTTTCCGAGGAGGCTGCTTTGGATGGCGCTCCGGAAGAGGTAAATCAGGAAGAAGCGGATGCGGAGGACGCCGCACCCGGCCGGAAACGCTGCTGACCGTCCTGCATAGGAGGGCAAAGCTATGAAAATTCGTTTTTGGGATCGTCTGATCCTGTTCTTTGGCGCGCTTCTGGCCGTGCTGGCTGGGGCGGCGCTGGTGCTGCTGCCCATTCCGGCCATGAAATTGGCCGGGGAGAATATGTTGCCCTGGATGCAAATTGCTTCCGGTGCCGCAGGCGTGCTGCTAGTGCTGCTTGGCGGTTATCTGCTTATGTTCCCCCGGCGGTATAGGAGCCGCAAGCGGGAATTTGTGGTGCAGCAGACGGAAAACGGTGAGCTTCGCATTGCAATGCACGCAATTGAAAACCTGGTGCAGCGCTGCATCGATATGCATGAGGAAATTCATGTGGTTTCCATGTATATCCGCAATCGGCGGGAGGGCGTGGTGATTGATCTGCGCATCTCCCTGGCGAATAATATCTCCATCCCCCTGGCGGTCGCTTCTTTGCAAAAGCAGATTAAGCAGTATCTGGTTGCTTCCTCGGGCATTGAGGTGCAGGAGGTGCGGGTAGCAGTAGAAACGGCACAGGATGCGGCGGGAAATTCTCCGTATCTGGTTCGCGAGGAGGAAGCCTCCGAAAAGACGGCGGAGCTGCGGGAAAGCAAGGGAAAAAAGCAGCCCCTGCATCAGCGGATTTTTTCCCGAGATACGTACCACGCCACGGAGCCGCAGGCGCCGGTAGCAACGGAGCAGGAGCAACTGCCTAAGGAGGAGCCAGTGCCGGTCGTTTCGGAAGCCTCCGCAGAAGAAACGAAGGCGGACGAGGCAGAGCAGACTGCTTCCGATTTGGAAACGCAGATGGAGGAAAGCCCGAAGGAGGAAGCCGACGATGAGTGATAAATGGAAGAATTTTGTTCAGAACATGTTCAAAATCGGCACGCCGGAATGCGCGCTGTTTTTCGGCGCAGCAGCGATGGTGCTGGCGCTGCTGTTTCTGACGGTGGGCTTCTGGGAAACCATACTAATTGCGCTGCTGGTTTGCGTTGGTGCATTTATCGGCGGCGTGAAGGATAAAAAGGAATGGATTCGTAAGACTGTGAATCGTCTGTTCCCGCCCCGGCAAAACGTATACCGGGAAACGTCCAGCGCTGGAAAAACGCCGGAGCAGGTGGCGCGGGAAATGCGTTCGTCTCAGCATTCCGGGGAAAAAGAAGACAATTAATCGAAAAAAAGAACAAAAGAGGGAAAAACCATGGCGCGAAAATCAGCGCGGGCTGCGGCCGTGCAGATGGTGTTTGAAAATATGCTGGGCGGCGACGGCGGCGAGGAAACGCTACGCGGGCTCATTGAGTTTACCCCTGAAGCGGACGATCAGGAATTTATCGACGGGATTCTCTCCGGGGTGGAAGCCCATGCAGAGGAAATGGATCAGACCATTGAAAAGAACCTGAAGGGTTGGGCCCTGGATCGAATTTCAAAGGTCGATCAGGCGGTGCTCCGGGTGGCTATTTATGAACTGTGCTACGCCATGGAAACCCCGGCTCCTGTGGTTATTAACGAAGCGGTGGCCCTGGCGCAGCGCTTTGATACGCCGCAGGCCGGGAAATTCGTCAATGGCGTTTTGTCCGCTGTGCTGGCGGAAAAGAATGCCCAGGGGGCCATGGCATAATGCTGGCCCTGGGGCTGGATACCAGCTGCTATACCACCTCCGCTGCGCTTTGCGCTTTGGGCGCTGAGCCGCGGCAGGCGCGGCGGCTGTTGCCTGTTCCTGCGGGAGAACGCGGCCTTCGCCAGAGCGAGGCCGTGTTTGCGCATGTACGGCAGCTTTCTGATGTGATTGAATCGGTAATGAAAACTACCGATGAACACATCTCCTGCGTATGCGCGTCCGTTGCTCCGCGAGGGGAAGCGAATTCCTATATGCCTGTTTTTCAGGTGGGAGAGATGGCAGGACGTTCCATTGCGGCGGCACTGCACGTACCATTTTACGCGACCAGTCACCAGCAAGGGCATGTGCGAGCTGCGCGATTCGGAACGGAACTTGGATGCGTTCCTTTCGTTGCGCTGCATCTGTCTGGCGGGACAACGGATGTGCTGCTGGCGGAAGGCGAAAAGCTGACGCCTCTGGGTGCTGCGGTGGATCTGCATGCCGGGCAGTTGGTGGATCGCATTGGCGTGGCGTTGGGGCTGCCGTTTCCCTGCGGCCCTTATTTGGAAGAACTGGCCAGACGGGGCAGGAACCGAAACCTTGTGCCGGTCAGTATGGAAAAGGAAGGGCTTCGTTGTCACTTGTCCGGGGCGGAGGCGCAGCTGATGCGTCTGATTGCTGCCGGAGAAGAAAAGGAAAACGTGGCGGCAGAGGTATATGGCATTTTGTGCCGCACGGTGCTACGGCTACTGGCCGGGGCACAGGAACAGACGGGTACGGCGCAGATGCTGCTGGCTGGGGGCGTGGCCTCCTCGGCACTGCTGAGGGAAATGCTGTTGCAGCGAAATGAGCAGCGCAGGCTGGGCCTGCAATTGCATTTCGGCCGACCGGAATTTTCTGGAGATAACGCCGTGGGCGTTGCGCTTATTGGATTGGAAAAACATCAGAGCAGGGAGGGATAACCCTGGCAATTATCATGGATGGGAAGCTGCTAGCTGCGCAGCTGATGGATTCCCTTCGGCCACGGGTGGAAGCGCTGCGCGCTAAGGGCGTGCAGCCTGACCTGGCAGTGATTCTGGTGGGGGATAACCCGGCCAGTCAAATTTATGTACGCAATAAAGAAACGGTGTGCCAGGAATTGGGCGTCCTTTCTCAAACGATCCGTCTCCCCGCGCAGATAAAGCAAGCGGAGCTGGAAGCGGAAATAGACCGGCTGAACCAGGATGCGAGCGTGCATGGGATTCTGGTGCAATTGCCATTGCCGGCGGGACTTCAGGAAGAAGCGGCGCAGAACCGCATTTTGCCGCAAAAGGATGTGGACGGCTTTCATCCACAGAACGCAGGCAAGCTGCTGGCCGGGGCAGAGGGCATGGTTCCTTGCACAGCTAAAGGCATCCTTTTTATGCTCAAGGCTTTTGGCGTACCACTGGCGGGGAAGGAAGCGGTGGTAATTGGCAGAAGCAGCGTGGTTGGCAAACCGACGGCGCTGCTGTTGCTTGAGGAGAATTGCACCGTGACCATCTGCCATTCCAAGACGGAGAATCTCTCCGCCGTGACCCGCCGTGCTGATATCTTGGTTGCCGCCGTTGGCAAGCCTGGCTTTGTGACGGCAGATATGGTGAAGCCCGGGGCGGCTGTGATCGATGTGGGGATTAACCGGGTGAATGGCAAGGTGACGGGCGATGTGGATTTTGCGGCGGTGGAGAAAATCGCCGGATGGATTTCGCCGGTGCCGGGCGGCGTGGGCAAAATGACCATTGGCATGCTGATGGAAAATACCATTTCTGCCGCAGAACAGAAAGGATGATTGCATGGCCTGGACGCTGACGGTATCCGAGTTGAACGATTATGTGCGCCGGGCTCTGGCCAGCGATCCTGCGCTGCGGTTTGTATCCTTGCGGGGAGAAATCAGCGATTTTAAGCGCTACGCCTCCGGGCATTGGTATTTTACTCTCAAGGATGAGCAGAGCCGCATTCAGTGCGTTTGCTATCGGCAAAACGCCATGCATGTGGCCTTCACCCCGGAAATCGGGATGAAGGTGGTGGTTTCCGGAGCGGTTGGGCTATACACAGTCTCGGGCAGCTACCAGTTTTATGTGGACGCGATGACCCAGGACGGCGTTGGCGAACTGTATCTGAAATACGAAGCGTTGAAAAACAAGCTGCTCAAGGAGGGTCTTTTCGATGTGACCCGCAAGCGTCAGCTGCCGCTTTTGCCCCGGGCCGTGGGGGTGGTCACTTCCCGTTCGGGCGCGGTGATTCATGATATTGCCACGGTCAGTCGTCGCCGTTTTCCGGGAATGCAGATTATTCTGCGCCCCGCGCAGGTGCAGGGCGAGGGCGCGGCGGAGGATATTGCCCAGGGCATTGCGGAGATTTCGGCGCTGCCGCAGGTGGACGTAATTATCGTAGGTCGGGGCGGCGGATCCATGGAGGATCTGTGGGCATTTAATGAAGAAATTGTAGTGCGGGCTATTGCGGCCTGCCCGATTCCGGTGGTATCGGCGGTTGGGCATGAGGTGGATGTGACGCTGTCTGATCTAGCGGCAGATCTGCGGGCGGCCACGCCGTCGGCGGCAGCGGAGGTTTGCGTTCCGGAATTGAAGACGTTGCTTGCCAGCATCCAGAAGCTGCAATCCGGCATGGAGCGGGCAGCGCAAAGCGCTCTGCTTTCCCGGAAAAGCCAGCTGGCGCTGTATGAAAAGCGGCTGGCAGGGCGCCATCCTGCGGCGCTTTTGCGCCAGGCGCAAGGGCGAAACGAAATGGCCCGGCAAAGGCTGCAAACGGCTATCGAACGCCAGCTGACGCTGAAAAAGGCGCGGATGGCATTGCTTCAGGATAAATTGAACGCTTTGGGCCCGCGGCAGGCGCTGAGCCGGGGTTACGCCGTGGTGCTGGCTGGGAAGGAGCCAGTGGTTTCAGTGGAACAGGCGCAAAAGGAAATGACGCTGCTGCTGCAGGATGGCCGCATTGATGTGCAGGCCGTGGCGATACGGAAGGAGGATCCCTTTGACGAAGAAACAGCTGTCCTTTGAGGAAAAATTGCTGGAATTGGAAGCACTGGTGCGCAAAATGGAGGAAGGCTCCATGCCCCTTTCGGAAACGCTGGCGGCCTATGAAACGGGCATGCAGCTATCCAGGGCGCTGGGGGAGGAATTGACCGCTGCGGAAAAGCGGATGTTGGAATTATCCGGTGGGCAGACGATTCCCATGGAGGATGCGCCATGAATTATTCAGAGGCCATGCAGGCATATCAGGGGCAGGTCAACGCTGCATTGGAACGGCTGCCAATGACGGGCGCTCCGGATATTCTGCGGGAAGCAATGCGTTATAGTCTGCTTTCCGGCGGCAAACGGCTGCGGGGCGTGCTGGCGCTGGCGGCTTGCCAAATGGCGGGCGGAGATCCGGCTGATGCGCTGCCCTTTGCCTGTGCGCTGGAAATGATCCATGCCTATTCCCTGATTCACGATGATTTGCCCGCTATGGATAACGATACGATGCGCCGGGGCAAGCCGACCAACCATATGGTCTATGGGGAGGGGCTGGCCATTCTGGCAGGGGATGGGCTACTGACCCACGCCTTTGAACTGATGGCGGCACAGACCCATCCGGCGGCCTTGGCAACCATGGGCGAAATAGCCCGGGCGGCGGGAGTGGGCGGCATGCTGCGAGGACAGACGCTGGACGTGACGCTGGAAGGCACGGAACCGAACCGCGAGTTAACGGAGCAAATCCATCTGGGAAAAACCGCCGCGATGATTGCCGCGCCGGTAACGGCTGGGCTTTTGCTGGCAGGGGCGGAAAAGGAAGCGGTGGAAGCGGGCCGGGCATACGGCATTCATCTGGGGATGGCGTTTCAAATCGTGGATGACCTGCTGGATCTGGATGGTGATCCATCCGTGCTGGGCAAATCCATTGGTAAGGATCAGGCGGAAGGAAAGCTGACTTGGCCCTCCTGCGTGGGCAGGGAGCAGGCTCGGCAGGATGCGCGGACGCACATCGAAAAGGCGATAGCTGCGCTGGATATGTTTGGCCCTGCGGCTGATTTTCTTCAGCATTTGGCGGAGGCAACCCTGGGACGAAAGCAATAAAGGACGAAAGAAAGCGAAAAAACCATGGTTTTATCGGAAATATTGAACAACAAGGTGCTGATCTGCGCGGCACTTTCCTGGCTGACGGCTCAGGCGCTGAAGGTGCTGCTGACTCTGTGGATGGAAAAACGGCTGGATTGGCGGCGGTGCTTCGGGATGGGCGGCATGCCCAGCGCTCATAGCGCATTTGTGTTTTCCCTGGCGCTGATGACGGGCCTTACCGAGGGCTTTGGTACTACGGCTTTTGCCATAGCCTTTGCGCTGATGACGATTGTGATTTACGACGCCATGGGCGTGCGGGCGGAAACGGGCAAGCAGGGCGCGGTGCTGAATCGGATTTTGCGGGAGGTGCTGGTGGAAGGCCAGCGCATTACGGAGCAGAAGCTGAAGGAATTGGTAGGCCATACGCCCCTGGAGGTTTGCGGTGGGGTGCTGGTTGGCCTGATGATGGTTCTCATTATTTATGGATAAATAAAAAGGAGGAAAATAAGCATGGATAATTTTATGGAAGAAGTGGTTGTGAAGCGAAACAGGGGCCTTCAGGGTTTGGCCAAGGGTCTGGCGTGGGTGCTGCTGGTGCTGTTTGGCGGGTATGCCTTTTTGCAGCTGCAAAACGTGATGTATTTCGTGATGGATCAAGGCATCAAGGTGGAAATTCTGATCTATGTGGTGCAGCTGATTGTTTTCGGTGGCCTGGCTGTATTGATTTTCATGAACAAGGATAAGATCAGCACGGAATATGAATATACCTTCACCAATGGCCAGATGGATTTTGCGCAGGTGTATAATAACCGCAGACGCAAGAGCCTGGGTACCATGAACGTGCGCAATGTGGAAGCCTGCGGTATGGTCTCCTCCGGTTCCTTTCAGCGGTATATCAATATGCCCGGCGTGAAGCGCACCAATTGGTTCCTGAACCGTGAAGCGGAACTGTTTTATTTCTACTTCCAGAAGGAAAACCAGAAGCGGATCATCATCATCGAGCCCAGCGAGGAAATGGTTGGTCTGATTAAGAAATACGTGGGGCAGGGCGTGTGGCAGAATAACTGACGAAGGGACGAAACGTCGTATGTCCATTTATCTGGATAATAGTGCCACCACCATGGTTTGCCAGGCGGCGATCAGCGCGATGACCAGGTGCATGCAGGAGGGGTTCTTTAATCCCTCTGCCCTTTATGCGCCTGCGTTGGAAACGGAGAAAATGATGCGCGCCTGCAGGGAAACGCTGCTGCGGGCTGTGCATGCCCGGCAGGGCAGCCAGGTGATTTTCACCTCCGGGGGAACCGAGGCGGATAATCTGGCGATTCTGGGGCGGCTGTCCGGCGTCCGCGGGGGCGGTCGAATTCTGTTCAGCGCCGGTGAGCATCCCGCCGTGAAGGAAGCCTGCCTGGCAGCGGGCGGGTTTGAAGCGCTGTCTGTTCCCTATGATCGGGAAGGCGTGGTGGATTTGGAAGCGCTGGAAAAGCTGATGACCCCGGATACCAGGCTGATCTGCTGCATGCAGGTCAATAACGAAACGGGCGCCATTCAGCCTCTGGAGGCGATTGCATCGCTTCGCAATCGATTGGCTCCGGAAGCGCATTTGCATGTGGATGGGGTGCAGGGATTTTTGCGGGTTCCCTTTGATATGCCGGAAATTCAGGCGGATAGCTATGCGCTGTCCGGCCATAAGATTCATGGGCCGAAGGGAATCGGTGCGCTGATTATGGCGCCTGGTGTTCGAGTGCATCCCCGAGCGCTGGGCGGCGGACAGGAAAGCGGGCTGCGCTCGGGCACAGAAAACACCCCTGGCATCGCAGGGCTGCTGGCGGCGGTGGAAGCCTATCCGACGTCAAATGAGATGCAGCAGGTGAAAATGCATTTGTGGCATCAGCTGAAGGAGCAAATCCCGGACGCCGCGATAAACGGCCCCGCGCCAGACGGCGATCACGCCGCGCCGCATATTCTGAATGTGTCTCTTCCCCCTGTTCGCTCGGAAACCATGCTGCATGCGCTGGAAGGGGCGGGCATTTATGTGGGAATGGGCAGCGCCTGCTCCTCGCATAAGCAGAAGGTCAGCGCGGTGCTGCGGGCGATGAACACGCCCCAGCGCATGGCCGAAAGTGCCCTGCGTTTTTCCTTGAGCCCGGATAACACCCGGGAGGAAATGGAGCAGGTGGCTAAAATATGCAAACAAAACTACGCTGTGCTTTCGAAATTTCAACGAAGATAACGGGCTAAGCCACTGAAAAGGAGTTTTTGCAATTATGCGCAAGCTGCTGATGGTTCGATATGGTGAGATTTATTTGAAGGGCCTGAATCGGCCCTATTTCCTGCGGGCGCTGGTCAGCCGGGTACGGGAGGCGGCGAAGCCCTTTGGCGGCAAGGTCTGGCTGCATGACGCTCGGGTCTTTGTCAGCGATATGAGCGATCCGGAAGGCTGCATGGAACGGGTGCGCAAGGTGTTTGGCGTGCATTCTGTCTGCCCGGCGATTGAAATGGAAAAGGATAATTTCGAAGGGATCTGCCAGCAGGCAGAGGAGATGATGCGGCCGCTCCAGGGTACGTTTAAGGTGGAAGCCCGGCGGGCAGACAAGCATTATTTCCTGGACTCTCCGCAGATTAATCGGCAGGTGGGCGAATATGTGCTGATGCGCAATGAGGATCATCTGAAGGTGGATGTGCATAAGCCGGAGCATATTCTGTCCATCGAAATTCGGGATCAGGCGTATCTGTATTGTCAGGTGTATCCGGCGGTTGGCGGCATGCCGGTAGGCACGGGCGGAAGGGCGGCATTGCTGCTTTCCGGCGGCATCGATAGCCCTGTGGCGGGATATATGATCGCCAAGCGCGGGGTGCAGCTGGTGGCGGTGCATTATCATTCCTTCCCCTATACCAGCGAATTCGCCAAGCAGAAGGTGCTGGATCTGGCGAAAATTCTGGCGGATTATTCCTGCGGAATGAAGGTTTATGTGGTTCCTTTTACGGAGATCCAGATGCAGATCCATGAAAAGTGTCCGGAGGATTATACCACGCTGATCATGCGGAGGTATATGATGCGCATTGCGGAGCGGATCGCCCAGAAGGAAGAATGTCTGGCGCTGATTACCGGCGAATCGGTGGGGCAGGTGGCCAGCCAGACGATGGAAGCCTTGGGCACTACGGATCAGGTGGTGGATATGCCGGTGTTTAGGCCCTTGATTGGCTTTGATAAGATCGATATTATCGAATATGCCAAGCGCATCGGCACCTATGAAACCTCCTCTTTGCCGTATGAGGATTGCTGCACGGTGTTTACGCCCAAGCATCCCGCCACCAAGCCGAAGATGGCCAAGATTCAGGAGGGCGAGGAAAAGCTGGATCAGGAGGCGCTGATTAACGCCGCTGTGGAAAACGCTGAAATCGTGGAACTGTAAAACCGCGAAAATTAGAGAACCATTTCCGAAAATGGGAGGTGGTTCTCTTTTTTTCTCTTTCCAATGTAAAAACGGAAGAACCGTTTCCGGAACGATTCCTCCGTTTGACGTTTATCGTCTGATCAGCGGTTCGATTAGCGGTCGAGCGTTTCCGATTCTTGTCACCTGATAAAATCCGATCAGATTCCCCGGCTGCGATCGGCGGTAGACGGCCAGCACATCAGCGGCGTCCCGCAGGTCAAACTGCACAGACAGCCCGCAGCCGATGGAAATTTCCCGCGGCGTAGAGATGATTTGCGATGCAATGCCGGCTCGACGCAGCGCCCCGTCAAAGTGCATGACCTGCTGGCGGGAGCGGAATGCACCGAGCCCGAATGTTTCCTGCATGGTTATGCCCCTCCTTTCCTTCTCATATAGTATATGGACAAAGCCGCGCCCGGGTGAAGCCGGGCCGGGAAGGAGCGAGCGATGATCTATTTGGATAATGCGGCTACCAGCTTTCCCAAGCCCCCGGAGGTAATCCGGGCCGTGGCAGGGGTGATGGAAAAGATACCCGGAAATCCAGGGCGAGGCGGCCATGCCGGGGCGCTGGCCGGGCAACGCATTATCGAGGGGTGCCGGGAACGGGCGGCAGAATATCTGGGCATTCGCCATCCTGAACGCATTATTTTCTGCCTGAACTGCACCGATGCGCTGAACATGGCTATCCGCGGCACCCTGCATCAGGGCGATGAGGTGCTGGTCTCGCACGGGGAGCATAACGCTGTGATGCGGCCGCTGATGGCACTGCATGATGCAGGGAGCGTTCGGGTGAAAATGTTGCCACCGGAGAGGAACGGACTGCTGGCCCCGGAAACGGTGTCCGCTGCTATCGGACCGCGAACGGCGCTGATGGTTTTATGCCACGCCAGCAATGTGACAGGTCTGCTTCAGCCAGCCCAGGCGATTGCCGCAGCCTGCCATGAAAAGGGCGTGCCGCTGCTGCTGGATGCGGCGCAATCTGCCGGGACGGAGGAATTGGAGCCCATTCAAGCCGATATGATCGCCATGCCCGGGCATAAAGGGCTACTGGGGCCTATGGGCACTGGGCTTCTGGCGCTGGGCCGTGGCATGCTGCCCCGTCCCTTTCGGGCAGGAGGAACCGGCTCGGCGTCCGAGAGCATGCGTCAGCCCGGCATGCTTCCGGATCGCCTGGAAAGCGGAACGGCGAATTTGCCAGGCATCGCCGGACTTTGCCAGGGAATCAAGTTTGTGCTGCGGCATCGCCCGGCCATCCGGGAATATGAGCATGCGCTGACGGAGCGATTGCTACGGGGGCTTCGAAGCATGCCGGAGGTGAAAATTCTGGGTGATGAGGGTGGCACCAGGGTTTCAGTGGTCAGCTTTCAATTGGGAGAACGGGACAGCGGCGAGATAGCGGATGCGCTGAACAGGCGACATTTCTGCCTGCGGGGCGGGCTGCATTGCGCCCCGGCCATTCATGCCTATCTGGGTTCGGATGGAGCGGTGCGCGCCAGCATTGGGCCGTATAACACGGAAAAGGAAATTGACAGGCTGCTGGAAGCAATCGGGGAAATAGCACGGCCATGAAAAAGAATTTTCAAAGCGCGGCGGACGTTTGGCAGGAAAAAGGACGTTTGTTCCCGAATGCAAAAGAGAAGGAAGAACAAAAGCAAATGCGATGAGAAGGGGGATCTTTTCTTTGCGGACATTGTTTCAGCGCCTTTCCAAACGGGAACCGGTGCGTGCATATTTTCTGATTGTGGCCGGCTGCTTGATTGGAGGCGCGGCATATCCTCTGTTTATGGTGCCCAACGCGATTGCGCCCGGTGGGCTGACCGGCGTGGCCACGATTCTTAATTATCTGTTTCAGCTGCCGGTAGGCGTGACCAGCATGGCGCTGAACCTGCCGCTGTTTTTAATAGGCTATAAATCCATGGGCCGTCAATTTGCGTTTCGTTCGTTGATTGCCACAGTGCTGTTTTCTGCGTTTATTGATTTGCTGAAGCTGCCGCCGCTGACGGATGATATGCTTCTGGGCTCGGTGTATGGCGCGATTTTGCTGGGCCTGGGTCTGGGGCTGATTCTGCGGGGCGGGGCTACCACTGGCGGTTCGGATATGGTGGCACGGATGGTGTATCATCGGTTCCCATTTATTTCGGTGGGCGTATTTTTGTTTCTGGTGGATTGCTGCGTGATTCTGGCGGCGGCGTTTACCATGAGCGCCAGCGCAGCGCTGTATGCGCTGATTTGCATCTTCATCACGTCCAAGGTGGTGGATCTGGTGCTGGCGGGGCTGGGGTCTGCCAAAGCATGCTTCGTGATTACCAGGAAGCCAGAGACGGTGTGTCGGCGGATTATGGAAGAGTTGGATCGTGGGGTAACGCTGCTGCCTGCTGTTGGTGGATTCAGCGGGGAGAAAAAGCAGCTGCTGCTCAGCGTGGTAGGGAACCGGGAGGTTATGCTGCTGAAGGCGATTGTTCGCCAGGAGGATCCGGTGGCGTTCATGTTTATTACCGACACCCATGAAACACTGGGCGAAGGCTTTTCGGATTTGGAAAAGGTTGATTGACGGACAGGAAGGGAGGAAAAATAATGCGGAAAGAACGGTTGAGTTGGCTGGCGCTGGTGCTTTGCCTGTGCTTTGCGGCCTGGACAGCGGCGCTGTTTTTTGTGGATGTGCAGCCCATCGGCCCGGAGGGAAGCCAGGTTGGCTTCGCGGCGCTGAATGAATGGGGACGGGAAATCACCGGCATGAATACACAGCCAGGGAGTGTGCGCCTTTTCTGGTATCAGCTGACGGATATTCTGGGCTATGCCGCGCTGGGCGTGGCGCTTTGTTTTGCTGGGCGTGGCGCCTGGCAGCTTATTCGCCACAGAAGCCTGGCTCAGGTAGATCGGGAAATTCTGCTGCTGGGGCTGTTTTATGGCGTGTTGCTGCTTTTCTATGTTCTGTTTGAGAAAGTGATCGTCAATTATCGGCCGGTGATTCTGTCGCCGGAGGAAGGGCTGGAAGCGTCCTATCCTTCTTCCCATACCCTGCTGGCCTGCTTTATCTTCGCTACGGCGATCATGGAACTGCGCCGCACGGTGAAGCTCTGCTGCTTACGGTGGGCGGCGCAGGGCGTGTGCGCGGTGGCTATGGCGGTGGCGGTGATGGGGCGTTTGCTGTCCGGGGTGCATTGGCTCAGCGATATTATCGGCGGTGTGCTGCTGAGCTCGGCGCTGATTGTTCTGTATGCAGCGGCAGTTCATCGGCTTTATCGGCCGCGCCATGAGCAACGATAAGCCGATAACCAAATGGAGTGGGTGCGGCAGATGAACGCTTGCAAGGCACTTATCGGAAGCTATTGGATTGGTGTTTGCCATTATTGGTGACATCAAGAAGGACAAACCAATTCCATTTTTGTTGAATAGAACGCAACAACTAAATATCGAAAACCGGACCGCCCGCTGGCCGCAATCTGCGAAAAGTTGGTGGTCTTTCTTGTCCCCATTTTCAAAAAGGGGGTCATGAAAAATGAAGAGGAAAATGCTTGAATAGCTCCGAGTAGAAAAGGAACGAGTGGAAATTCAGCTTGCATAGGAACAGCGCAAGCCGGAACGTTTGGAAAACAGAAAAAATGAGCAGAAGCTGATGGACGGATGCTTTTCTGGTTTAGGGCCACTCAGTCATGGGCGGGGGTTGATTTATTTCTTGACAGATTTGTAATCCTTGCATATAATCGTGGAGTACCGCAAAGGCGCTGGGAACGGTTGCGTTCTGCGGCGTTTTTTCATAAAGCTTTTGTACGGAACCGGGAAAAGGGGGAGAAACACGCATGAATATGCAGGAAACCTTTGGCTCGATGGTTTTTAATGACGATGTGATGCGCCAGCGGCTGCCCAAGGAAACCTATCGCGCGTTGCACCGCACCTGCGCCGAGGGCAGGACGCTGAACCCCGAGGTGGCCAGCGTGGTGGCAAACACGATGAAGGATTGGGCTATTGAAAAGGGCGCTACCCATTTTACTCACTGGTTTCAGCCGATGACCGGTATTACGGCCGAGAAACACGAATCTTTTTTATCTCCGCTGGATAACAGTCATGTGATTATGGAATTTGGCGGAAAGGAATTGGTGCGCGGGGAATCGGATGCTTCTTCCTTCCCCTCTGGCGGGCTGCGCTCCACCTTTGAAGCTCGGGGCTATACCGCCTGGGATCCCACCAGCTACGCCTTTATCAAAAACAATACGCTCTGTATTCCCACTGCGTTTTGCGGCTATGGCGGCCAGGCGCTGGATAAGAAAACTCCCCTGCTGCGTTCCATGCAGGCGTTGAGCCATCAGGCCAAGCGGGTGCTACGGCTATTTGGGCATACGGAGGTCAAGCGCGTGATCCCGACGGTGGGCGCGGAGCAGGAATATTTCCTGATTGATCGGGATTTATATCAGCGCCGTAAGGATTTGATTTATACCGGCCGGACGCTGTTTGGCGCGCGGCCACCCAAGGGTCAGGAACTGGACGACCATTATTATGGCAGCCTGAAGGATCGTGTGGCTGCTTTCATGCGGGAAGCGGATGAGGAGCTTTGGCGGCTGGGCGTAACTGCCAAGACGGAGCATAACGAGGCTGCTCCCTGTCAGCATGAACTGGCCAACGTGTTTAATACTGCCAACGTGGCCACAGACCATAACCAGCTGATTATGGAGACCCTGAAGCGGGTGGCTGCCAAGCATGGTTTTGCCTGCCTTCTGCATGAAAAGCCCTTTGCTGGCGTGAATGGCTCGGGCAAGCATGATAACTGGTCCATGTCCACGGATACGGGCATGAATTTGCTGGAGCCGGGCGAAACCCCGGCGGAAAACGCGCAGTTTTTGCTGTTCCTGGTAGCGGTGATCAAGGCGGTGGATCTGCATCAGGATCTATTGCGGATTTCCGTGGCCAGCGCGGGCAATGATCATCGTCTGGGGGCCAGCGAAGCGCCGCCGGCGATCATTTCCATGTTCCTGGGGGATGAGTTGACCGCTATTTTGGAGGCGCTAGAGCAGCATAAATCCTATGTGGCGGGTGAACGCACCACCATGGATATCGGCGTGCGCACACTGCCTCGCATCCCCAAAGACAGTACCGACCGAAACCGCACTTCTCCCTTTGCCTTTACCGGCAACAAATTCGAATTTCGTTCGCCTGGCGCAGCCATGTCCATTGCCGATGCGAATATCGTGATTAATACGATTGTAGCAGATGTGCTGTCCGGCTTTGCGGATGAACTGGAAAAAGCGGAGGATCTGCGCGCTGCGGTGGAGCAGATCGTGGTGGACACAATTTCTCATCATAAACGCATTATTTTCAACGGCAATAACTATGCCGAAGCTTGGCGCGAGGAGGCGCATGCACGGGGACTGCTGGAACTGCCCAGCGTGCCGGACGCTCTGCCTTATTTCGTGCGGGAGGAAAACATTGCGCTGTTTGCGCGGCAGGGCGTGTATTCCGCGGAGGAAATTCACAGCCGCTATGAGATCATGCTGGAAAACTATTGCAAGCTGATCAGTATTGAGGCGCACACCATGCTGGATATTGTGAACAAGGAAATCCTGCCCGCCGTGCTGCGGTATTCAGGCCAGGTGGCCAAGGATGCGCTGGCGAAGCGCGGGCTGCTGCCTGATCTGCCTATGCCCTGTGAGGAAGGGCTGGTTCGGCAGTTGACGACCCTGGCCGGGATGATTCAGGAACGAAACGACCAGCTGCATGCCGCCGTGGATGCGCTGAACACCGCCGCCGATCCCTTGGCTCAGGCGCGCCATTGCCGGGACGCGATTTTTTCCGCGATGCAGGCGCTGCGTGTCCAGGTGGACAAAGCAGAGGAACTGGTCGCTCAGGATTTCTGGCCCTTCCCGGGCTATGGCGAATTGCTGACAACCAAATAAAACAAAAGCCAAGACGTCTGCTGGCCTGACGGTTTCAAGTGCGATTCATCTCATTCTAAAGCATGGCAGCAAAAGACGCGAAGAAATCCTACACCAATGTAAAAACCGCCCGAACATTTTCGCTCGGGCGGTTTTAGTATTCGTTCAAACGGCGTGATTGCTTCTGCCTGCATCTGGCAGGCGGAATTACTTGGCCGCCAGCAGTTCTACCAGTTTATTGCTGCGGGAGATGAAATCCTTCAGATCGGAAGCTTCCAAAGGCCGACCGGAAAGCCGGGCGATATCGAATAGCTGCTGGCAGAGCAGCTTGCTGGTTTCTTCATCCTCCATGGCGGCCAACTCGCGAATGGTCGGGCACTGGCGATTCAGCACCAGCGTATATTTGCTGGGGAAGCCGAAATCCTGGCCATACATGGCGCTCATTTCCTTGTAACGCCGCACCTGCTCTTCTTCTACCAGCATCAGCGGCAGCTCTTTATCTGCCAGCGCTTCCAGCTTCACGGCAAGTTCCTGATCGCCCAGCGCGTTTCGGAACAGGGATTCCATCTGCGCTACGTCGATGTCCTTGCCCTCGTCACTTTCTTCCGTCAGGCCGGATACATCCGCATCCACCCGCACGAATTGCAGCCCATCGTTTCCGCCACCAAATTCCATGAAACTCATGAAATTCATGTCAATCAGCGTATCCATGACGGCCACGTCAATGCCGCGATTCACATACAGCGCCACGGCTGCCGCCTGACGATTGGCCTCGGTGGTGTAGTAGATTTTCTTTTCTGCCTTGCCTTCGTTCCGGGCCTTGTATTCATCCAGCGTCAGATATTCACCGCCAGTGGTTTTCAACAGCAGACTGCCCTTGACCATGTCATAGAACTTCTGATCCCGCACACAGCCGTACTTTACGAAGGGATGAATATCGTCCCAATAGGTTTCATATTGCTTGCGTTCGGTGTTGAACAGGCCGTTGAGCTTGTCTGCTACCTTCTTGGTGATATGGGCAGACAGTTTACGCACATAGCCATCATTTTGCAGGAAGGAGCGGCTCACGTTCAGAGGCAGATCGGGGCAATCAATCACGCCCTTGAGCAGCATCAGGAATTCGGGGATGACCTCTTTGATGTTATCCGCCACGAATACCTGCCGGTTAAACAGCTTAATTTCGCCTTCCTGACCGCCGAAATCCTTTTTGATGCGGGGGAAATAGAGAATACCCTTCAGGTTAAAGGGATAATCCACGTTCAGATGTACCCAGAACAGCGGGTCTTCGAAGGTGCGGAACAGCTTGTGGTAGGTTTCCCGATATTCGTCCTCGGTGCAATCCTTGGGGTTTTTCAGCCACAGAGGATGGATGTCGTTAATGGGCTTTGCTTTTTCGGCCTGTTCCTCTTCCTCGGTTCCGTGCACCTTGGGCTCCTGATCGGCGTCCAGGGCGGAGTTTTCATCCTCAGCAGGCTTTTCGTCCGCCGGCTTGCTCAGGTCTTCCAGATAGATCGGCACGCTCATATAGCCGCAATACCGATCCAGCACTTGACGCACACGCAGTGCATCTAGGAATTCATTTTCTTCCTCCGTTACATGGAGAATGATGGTGGTGCCGCGCTCCGTGCGAGCGCCGGTGCGCATGGAGAAGGCCATGCCGTCTTCGCTTTCCCAGAGCACGGGCTCCGCCCCCTCCTGATAGGACAGGGTATCGATGGTTACTTTATCGGCGGCCATGAAAGCGGAATAAAAGCCCAGGCCGAAATGACCGATAATGCCGCCCTTGTCATCGCCGGTGTAGTTTTTCAGGAAATCTTCAGCGCTGGAAAAGGCCACTTGGTTGATGTATTTTTCCACTTCTTCTGCGGTCATGCCAATGCCGTTATCGGTAAAACGCAATTCGCTGTTTTCCTTGTCCACCGTCACGGTGACGCGCAGATCCTCGCCTTCGCCGCCCTTGAGCATCTTATACTTGGTCACGGCGTCGCAACCGTTGCTGACCATTTCGCGGATGAAAATGTCCTTGTCCGAATACAGCCAGCGCTTGATCACCGGCATAATATTTTGTGCGTGAATAGAAATATTACCCTTGGTTTCCATGATGTTTTCCTCCCTTGCGGGTGATATTTTTTGGATCACATGTATTATAGCACGTGTATTTCCAAAATGCAACACAAATTTAGCACTCATTTCAAAAGAGTGCTAACAAACGACAGAAAGCAACGGGAACCCTTGCTTTTCGCGGGAAATTTCATTATAATAAAAAGCAGGAGCAGGTGCGCCTGCCCGGAGTGGCTTGGAAGGAGCGGGAACGAGGATGTTCCCAGGATATACAGAAGCATGCAATTCACATTTTGCCCGCTGTTTAGCGGCTCCAGTGGGAACGCTTTATTTATCGGAGCAGGGGATACGCGTATTTTAATCGATGCAGGTATGCCGGGGCGGGCCATTGAAAATGCACTCAGAGAAATCGGCGTTTTGCCGGAAACGCTGACAGGCATTGCCGTGACCCATGAACACAGCGACCATACCAAGGGCGTGGGCATTCTAAGCCGAAAATACCATTTGCCCGTTTATGCCAATGAGCGCACGTTTCAGGCGATGTATAAGCAGGTAGGGGAGATTGAGCCGCGCAACCG
The DNA here is from genome assembly GCA_964423675.1 of uncultured Oscillospiraceae bacterium. GTDB lineage: Bacteria > Bacillota > Clostridia > Christensenellales > Aristaeellaceae > RUG563. The sequence continues at coordinate 11,853 of CAYRFP010000016.1, read as the reverse complement.
GCGGTATTTTGAAACGGAGCAGGATTTTTATATCGGCGATCTTGCGCTGCTGCCCATCGCTATTCCCCATGATGCAGCGGATCCTGTGGGGTATCGCGTGTTTTATGGCGGGCGAAGCGTTGGCATTGCAACCGATATGGGCCACATGCAAAAGCGCGTGCTCAAGGCGCTTGCGGGCTGCGATGTGTTGCTGCTGGAAAGCAATCATGATCCGGAATTGCTGATGCAAAATCCCCATTACTCCCTGTATTTAAAGCAGCGTATTCTTGGTAATTACGGCCATTTATCTAATGAAGCCAGTGCGCAGGCGTTGCTGGAACTGTATGGCACAGGAGTGCGTCAGGCGCTGCTGGGCCATTTGAGCGGCGAAAACAATACCCCCGAATCGGCTCTGCAAACAGCTACGGAAACGCTATGTCAGGCGGGGGTGCGGGTCAATGAGGATATTGGCCTGGGCATTGCTTGGCGCGATCGGGTAAGCCGAAAGTTTGAAATCGGCTGATGCGCAAAGGAGAAGCGAAGATGGAGATTCATGTGCTGGGCTGCCATGGCCCATATCCGGGAGCAAACGGAGCTACCAGCGGCTATCTGCTGATAGCTGGACAAACTCGCCTGTTGCTGGACTGCGGGGCGGGAGTGCTGGGCAGGTTGGCGGCAAAAATGGATCCGCTGGCGCTGGATGGAGTGCTTTTGTCCCATTTGCATTACGACCATATGAGCGATGCACTGGTGATGCAATATCAGCTGCAGGGGGCGGGCAAGCGGCTGCCCCTGTTTGTGCCGCCAGAGGATGCATCTCCTCAGCGGGAAGCTCTGAGCATGGCTTTTAACGTGGCGGATTATCCAGAAGAATTGTGCCTGGGCGAGTTGCGGATCGTATCGTTCCCAGTGTGTCACCCTGTTCCCTGCCGGGCGCTGAGAATCACCGATGGAAAAAAAACCTTTGTTTACACCGGCGATACCAACGATTGCCCTGGGCTGGCAGCTTTTTGCCAGGGCGCGGATGCGCTGCTGGTGGACGCGGCGTTTTTGGCAGCCGAATGGAACGAAAACCTGCCTCATATGAGCGCGAAAGGCGCTGCGCGATTGGCCCAGGAGGCCCAGGCTTCGCAGCTTTATTTAACGCATTTGCCCCTTCACCATGCCGCCCGGACGCTGGAAGCGGAAGCGCAGGCTCTATTTCCCTGCGCCCAGGCTGTAACGCCCGGCATGGTGATCACGCTGTAATGCTATGAGCGTGCGTCCGTTCCATCATCAGCGGCCGTTGGTCGCGCTGGCTTTCTGCTACGGGCTGGGGATTGGAGCGGGCGTTTATTTTTCGTTGTGGAAAAGTGTGGCCATTCTGGGGCTGATTCTGAGCCTACCGCTGGTATGGCTGCTGCCGAAAATCCGGGTTCGCCGCATTGCAGCCGCGCTTTGCATTGCGCTGTTTCTGGGCATGGGCTATGGCGGGCAAAAGGCGCATCCGGTGCTTCCGGAAACAGGCAGTTATACCGTGGAAGGGATTGTGGCTCAGGATGTGGCGCTGCGGGAAAACGGCAATGCTTATAGCTTTTTGGAGCAGGTTCATCTGCAAAATGAGCAGGGCGAGCAGTATCTGTCCCGCGCGTACTGGACATTTGTTCCGGATGCGGAAACCGTTCTCCCGCTGGAAGGCCAGCGGCTGCAATTCACGGCCAAGCTGTACCAGCCATCGGGGAAGATGAACCCCTATGGCGGAAATTTCCGGCTGTATTTACTCCAGCAGGGCGCTGCCGCTGGGCTGACCGGAAACAAGGAAATGACGCTGCTGGATGCGCCCGGACGGGGAATCCGATCCTTTTTCTATGGTCTCCGCAAGCAGGGAACGGCGTTGCTTGTTCAGCTTTATGGAGAAAATGCCGCTTTGCCCCAGGCGCTGCTGCTGGGCGTGCGGGATCTGCTGCCTGAGGAACTGCGCCAGGGCTTTGCCAATGCGGGCATCGCTCATATTCTGTCGGTGTCCGGGCTGCATGTAACGTTGCTGGGCTACGCCCTGCTCTGGCCGTTTCGAAGGCGGCTGGGATTGAAGGGAAAGACGGGATTACTGGGCAGCTTTTTGCTGTTCTATTGCGCGCTGCTGGATTTTTCTGCGCCGGTGGTGCGAGCGTCCATTCTTATGATGCTGAATCTGGTGCGCCGTAGTATTCGCCGCGCGCCAGACCCGCTGACTACGCTGGCAGCGGCTTTCCTGCTGATTTTGCTATTTCGGCCGCTGGATTTGTTTTCTGCGGGATTTCAATTATCGTTCCTTGCAGTGCTGGGAATGATTGTGCTGCCGCCGCATCTGGAACGCTTGACCGATCGGCTGAATCATCCGGAACTGGTCCAAGGACTCAACATTTCTTTGGCGGCCTCCGCAGGCGTTGCGCTGCCCGCTGTGACTACGTTTCATCAGTTGTCGGTGATTGGGCTGCTGATAAGCCCTCTGGCTTGCGGGCTTTCGGAAGTGTTGCTGCCGGCTTATGCGCTTTCCCTGCTGGCGGGCATCCTCTGGCTTCCTGCCGGAAAAGCGATGGCCTGGCCGCTGGGCTATGTGACCGACCTGTTTTCAAAGGCAGCGCAATGGCTGGGTGAACTGCCCTTTGCGGCGATTCGGCTGCCTACGCCACCCTGGTTTGTGGTGCTGGCGATAGCGATTTGCGCTTGGGTTGCTACCCGGTTTGTGGCGCTGTCTCGCAGGAAAAAGGCATGGCTGATTTCCGGCATTCTGGGCGTGGCGCTGGTTATCTGGCCGTTTACGGTGTGCCGGGATGTACAGTATATTCAGATGTCGGCAGGTCAGGCGGATTGCGCCCTGATTCTGGACGGCGATTCCACAACGCTGATTGATGCAGGAGAAAACGGAAATGATCTGGCGTCCTTTCTGCTGTCTACCGGGCGCAGAGCGGATACACTGGTGCTGACCCATTTGCACAGCGATCATTTTGGCGGGGTGGAAGCACTGCTGAATGAGCGGATCTCCATCGGCCAGGTCTATCTGCCGTCCGGGGCGGAGAAGATGGAAATAGATGCGGCGGGGCAGGAATTGCTGCAAAGGCTTCAGGAAGCCGGCGTGCCCATTCGCTATCTTCAGGCGGGCGACAGCTTTTCTACGGAGCGTTGCTCCTTCCGTGTTGTTTGGCCCACGGCTGAAGCGGTACCCGAAGGCGGATCGGCCAACCGCTATTCGCTGGCGATGCTTTGCAATCTGGACGGAGTGCGTCTGCTGACCACAGGGGATATGGATGGGCTCTATGAGCATTATGCCGCAGAGGAAGCGGATATCCTCAAGGTGGCGCATCATGGAAGCAAGAGCGCCACGGGCGATGTGTTTCTTGATACCGTTTCGCCCAGAGTAGCACTGATTACCGGAAACGGCCATAGCGAAAGCCACCCGCATCCGCAGTTGCTGGCTCGGCTTGCGGAGCGGGACGTTTTGGTTTACAATACAGGAGAATGCGGTGCAGTTACCTTGACTTGCCGCCAGGGGGAAGCGCGGATTCAATCCTTTCTTCCGTTTTCCGATCTCTAAATTAACAGAAGGAGCGCAGGAGATGATCCCCTGCAATCGCCATGAATCATACGGAATTTTTTGCTTCACTCAAGCGGGGCGAGATCGCCCGGTGCTATGTGATGGAGGGCGAGGAGGAATTTACAAAAAAATCCGCGCTTTCCGCGCTGCGAAGTCAGGTGGTGGGCGGGGATTTTGCGGCCATGAACGATACCCGGCTTGTGGATCCAGCCCCGGATGAACTGATTGCCGCTGCGGAAACGCTGCCGTTTCTCAGTCAACAGCGGTTCATTGAGGTGCGGGACAGCGCCATGCTGCTTTCGGGTAAGGCCAAGGATTATGACGAGGATGCGGCGGTCAAGCGGCTGGGAGAATATCTGGATCATCTGCCGGAAACGGCATGCATTGCCTTTGTGGTTTCCGGAAAATGCGATGGACGAAAGAAGCTGTATCAGCAGCTGAAGAAAAAGGCGGTGCTGGTGAGTTTTGCGCCTCTGGAGGATCGGGAACTGACCCAATGGATTGCCAAACGGCTGGGCAAGGTCAACAAGCAGATCAGCCTGAGCGCCTGCCAGCGCTTATGGTTTTCTGCGGGTCGGGATTTAACGCTGCTTAGCAACGAAATCGATAAGCTGATTGGCTATACTGGGGAGCAGGCGGAGGTAACGGAGGCGGATGTGGACGCCGTCTGCGTAAAATCTACAGAATATAAGGTCTACGATCTGGCGGATACGCTGCTGTCTGGGCAGGGAAGCAAGGCGCTGCAAATGCTAAACTCTCTGCTCCAGGACGGCGAGGAAAGGCTGATGCTCCTTTCACTGCTGGGCAGACAATGCCGCCAGCTGAAATATGCCAAAGCGCTGGCAGGGGCCGGGGCACAGGCGGGGGAAATTGCAGGGAAGCTGGGCATTCCGCCCTTTGCCGTGCGCAAGACGCTAAGCTTGGCTCAGCGCTATTCCCTTTCGCAGCTTTCCCAGATGGCGCAGCTTTGTCTGGATGCGGAATATCAAACCAAAAGCGGCCAGATTATGGAGCAGGGGGCGCTGGAACAGGTGATGCTGAAAATTTTGGCAATGGGAGGAAACAAGGATGCATGATATGCAATCGCTGTTTGTGCAGGCAGGCTTGAATTTGGGGGAGAAAACCCTTGCCCGGCTGAACCGGTATCATGCGCTGCTGCTGGATTGGAATGCGCGCATGGATTTGACCAGCGTATCCTCGGATCAAATGGCGGCGCGGCATTTTCTGGATTCATTGCTTGCACTGAAAAAGCCTGGGATGATTCCGGAAACCGGGCGACTGATCGATGTGGGAACTGGCGCGGGCTTTCCAGGCTTGCCTCTGGCCATTGCCCGGCCGTCCTTGCAGGTAACGTTGCTGGAAGCTCAGGGAAAGCGCTGCCAGTTTTTGCAGGCGGTATGTCAGGAACTGGGTCTGGAAAATGTGACGGTGATAAACGACCGGGCGGAAAACCTGGGTCGGGCAGAGGGGCACCGGGAAGGCTATGATCGCGCCGTGGCTCGCGCCGTGGCCGCGCTGCCGGTGCTGGCGGAGTATTTGCTGCCCTTTGTTCGGGAGGGAGGCATGGCACTTTGCTGGAAGGGCCCGGCAGTGGCGGAAGAAATGGAGGATGGCGCGGCGGCAGCACAGAAGCTGGGCGGTCGTCTGCTGAGGATTGAAAGCATGGAAGGCTCGGCGGGGGAGTCTGGCCATGTGATTGCACAAATTCTGAAAAGTGAAAAAACCCTTCCCGTTTATCCGCGGAAAAACGGCATGCCTGCCAAGCGTCCCCTGAAAGCCGACAAAACCTGAGCGGGAAAAGCGCAGATAAAGGGGAAAAGCGGCGAACGGTTTAAAGCCTCCTGCTGAAAAAACAGCAGGAGGTTTTTGCGTGGGTGGAGAAAGGAAGGAGCAAGAGCGCGGCGCGTGGGGCCCAGATGCGTCAGGGGGAGGGCGCCTCTGGACGTCCGCCCGCGCTCGATTGCTGGGACTTTTCGGATTTGCTTGCAGTGAAGGAGGATACGCCATGAGCGTATTGCAGGAGGGCACATCGGGGGGAAGGCAGGCTTGCTGGCTGCCTATGGCGGAGATTCGGCCTAATCCCCGGCAGCCCCGGCGGGAGTTTGACGATTTGCGGCTGATGGAACTAGCTTCGTCCATCCGGCAGCATGGGCTTTTGCAGCCAATTACTGTGCGCCCTATGGAGGAAGGCTATGAAATTGTGATGGGCGAGCGGCGGTTTCGGGCTTGCCAGCTGCTGGGCTTTACGCATATAGACGCTTTCGTGCTGACGGCTACAGGCCAGGAAACGGCGCTGCTGGCACTGATTGAGAATTTACAGCGGGAAAACTTGCATTTTTTTGAGGAGGCAGAAGCGTATGCGGATTTGCTGGGGCAGGGCATGAGCCAGGAGGCGCTGGCACGGCGGCTGGGAAAAAGCCCTTCTGGGGTGGCCAACAAGCTGCGGCTTTTGAAGCTGGAACCAGCGCTTCGGCATTTGCTGCTGGAAGAAGGAATGAGCGAACGCCATGCCCGGGCGCTTTTGCCTCTGCCAGATGCAGCGGCCCGGATGCGCATTGCTGCTCAGTCTGCCCGGGATCATCTGACCGTTCGGGAAACGGAGGCGCTGGTGCAAAAGGCACTTCGGCGGCTGCCAGTTCCACCGCCGCCCCGGCGCATGATTTCGCTGGTACGGGATCCACGGCTATATCTGAACGCGATTAAAAGCGTCGTCAGCCAGATGCAGGAGAGCGGAATGCAGGCGGATTATTCTCTGCAGGAAAGCGACGGATGGCTGGAAGCACGGATTCGCTTGCCCAAGAACGGAAAAAAATGAAAATGCGAAGAAAAAACGCACGAATTTCGGGAAAAACATTGCATTTTCAAGCAAAAATGCTTGCCGTTTCGCAAGAAGGTGTGGTATAATAATGAGAAATCTATCAAAACAAGGCATGAGGAGGCTTTTTGAAATGCAGGTTCATGTTTACGATACGGCGGAACAGGTTGGAAAAGCGGCGGCGACTCTTTTTGCGGCGCAGGTGATTCGCAAGCCTGATAGTGTGCTGGGCTTGGCCACGGGTTCCTCTCCTATCGGCTGCTATCAGCAGTTGATCGCCTGGCATCAGGCGGGCGTTCTGGATTTTTCTCAGTGCGTCAGCTATAACCTGGATGAATATTGTGGCATTCCCGAAGACCATCCTTGCAGCTATCATACCTTTATGCAGGAAGAACTCTTCCACGCCATTAATATGAAAGCGCATTTTGTGCCCAACGGCAATGCGGAAGATCTGCAGGCGGAATGCGCCCGGTATGACGCGGCGATTCGCGCGGCGGGCGGCATTGATATGCAGCTGCTGGGCATTGGCCGCAACGGCCACATTGGCTTTAATGAGCCGGCGGACCATCTGGTGTATGGAACCCAGATCGTTGAATTGACGCAGAGCACTATTCAGGCCAACCGTCGCTTCTTTGAGAAGGAAGAGGATGTGCCGCGCCGGGCGATTAGCCTGGGCATTGGCGGCATCATGGCGGCGCGGGAAGTGGTGCTGGTGGCCATGGGCGAGGATAAGGCTCAGGCGATTCGTGATACCGTCAAGGGCGAAATCAATCCCCGTGTGCAGGCGTCCATTCTGCGTGTGCATCCCCATGCAACCATCCTGGTGGATAAAGCGGCGGCCAGCCTGCTCTAAGAAGGGTAGATAGAAAAGAAAATCGGGATGAGCATGAAGGAAAAAATGCATAAAGGCGGGTTGTATCTGCCCAACGATCCGGATATTTCGGCGGAGCAGACAAAGCACCTGGATATGCTCTACGATTATAACCAAACGCGCCCTACAGAGAGCCAAAAACGTCAGGTGCTGCTAAAGCAGATGTTTGCTGAAATTGGCGACGGATGCTATATTGAGCCGCCGTTGCATGCAAATTGGGCAGGTGCGTTTTGCCATTTCGGCAAGGATATTTACGCCAATTTTAACCTGACGTTGGTCGATGATACCAGCATTTATGTGGGCGATCATACTATGTTTGGCCCTAATGTGACGGTGGCTACGGCGGGATATCCGATTCTGCCGCAGCTGCGGGAAAAGGCGTATCAGTACAATTTCCCAGTGCATATCGGGAAAAATTGCTGGATTGGAGCTGGGGCCGTGATTTTGCCCGGTGTTACCATCGGGGATAACACGGTGATTGGTGCGGGAAGCGTGGTATCAAAGGATATTCCGGCTAATGTGGTGGCCGTGGGCAATCCATGCCATGTGCTGCGGGAAATCGGCGAACGGGATCGGGAGTTTTATTTCAAGAATCATCGGATAGAAGAAAGAGAAACTGAATAAACAAAAATCCGTCTTTCCAAAGGGAAGGACGGATCTTTTTAACTGATTAATGCGCTTGTATTTTGGTTTGCGATTTCGGAAAAGCTTATTCTTCCATGGCGCGGCGGATAAACTTAATGGCGGCTTCCAGCGCGGCCAGATTATCCTCCATGCCTTCAAATTCATAGGAAACCACGCCCTGATAGCCTGCTTCCTTCAGGATGCTCAGGCATTTGCGAACGGGAACCACGCCATGGCCAGCCACCGTTCCGCGCAGATAAGCGCCGTTGCGGGATTTGAACCATCCATCGCCAGGATTTTCTGCGTCAAAGGGCTTAACCAGGAAATCCTTCACATGCACATGGAAGGCGTAGGGCGCGGCAATGGGCACAGCACGCAGGGGATTATCATCTGCGCAAAGGAAATTGCCCATGTCCACTAGCCAGCCGTAATTGGGATGATTGACTGCGCGAATCAATTCTTCTACACGCTCAGCATCCTGCAGAATGAAGCCATGGTTTTCCGTGCAGGTGCGGATACCCTTTCCGGCGGCGTATTCCGTCACCTCGCGGATGGCAGGAGCCATTTCCGCAACAGCTTCCCTCCAGCTCATGCCCTCCTTCAGGCTCCAGCAAGCATCATGCCGCAGCACCTTGGCACCCAGCAAGGCCGCGATATCCACCAGCCCCTTTACCCGCTCCACTTCGTTTTCCCGGTTCAGGAAATCCGCGCCTACCGTGTAGGCAACGATGGGCAGACCGATCTTATTGCAATGGGCCTTGATGGCCGTGGCCAGCGCTTCCATGCTTTCTGCCGGCTGAGTTTCCAGCTTCAGATCAATAAACTCGATGGCGTCATAGCCGATTTTTTTGGCCAAATCGCAGACGTCAAAATAATTTGCGCCTGTATTGCGCATATACTTGGAAAAACTGTAGGAAGAAACGCCCAACATCATGGGAATCATCCAGCTCCTTTCAATAGTCGGCCCGGGGCCATTCTTTCTCTCCAATTCAGGATAGCACGGGATGCGTGAAAATGCAAGGAAAAGTTTGAATGGATTACAGAAAATGTGAAGAATGGCCATTTTTTATCCAGACTTATTTTCGGGTTTACAACCCTTTGGGTTTGTGTTACAATATTCGCGCAGGAAAAAGCATTTTCCGTCAAAGAAAGACGAGGTGGGAGAAACATGGAGAAGGTCAAGGTTGGCATTATTGGCACTGGCAATATTGCGAAAACGCATGTGAAAAGCTATCAGTCCTTTCCGGATCTGGTAGAAGTAGTGGCCTGCTGTGATTTGGATGAAGAAAAAGCGAAGCGGTATGCCGAAAAATTTGATATTCCCCGGGTTTACACCGATTATAACGAAATGATGGCCAAGGAACAGCTGGATTGCGTCAGCGTATGCACTTGGAACTGCGCTCATGCTCAGGCGGCTATTGCGGCTATGCGGGGCGGCGCCAACGTGCTTTGCGAAAAGCCCATGGCCATGAACGCGCAGGAAGCTAAGGAAATGGAGCGGGTGTCCAAGGAAACGGGCAAGCTGCTGCAGGTGGGCTTTGTGCGCCGCTTTGGCAATGATGCGGAAGTGGTTCGTCGGCTCAGCGACGCGGGCGAACTGGGCGATGTATATTATGTAAAGGCCAATTATCTGCGCCGGTCTGGCGGCCCGGGCGGCTGGTTTGAAGATAAATCCTATTCCGGTGGCGGCCCGTTGCTGGATCTGGGCGTACATGTGATTGACCTGGCTAAGTATCTGGCCGGGAATCCCAAGCCGGTGAGCGTTATGGGCGCTACCTTCGAAGGCATGGATGGTCATCGTGCGCTGGATGGCAAGGCGGTTTGGACGGCAAAGGGGAATACCTCCAAGTTTAAGCGGGACGTGGAAGACCTGGCTACAGCCATGATCCGTTTTGATAACGGCATGGTGATGATTGCCGAGACCAGCTACACCCTGAATATCCCTGAACCGACCTGCGGTGTGGAACTGTATGGCACCAAGTCCGGCGTATCGCTGGGGGGCAAGGATGGCCTGATCTACTGCACCACCCAGGCCGGCATGTATGCCAATGTAAAACCCACGGTGGAAGCTGTGTTTGAATGGGATGCGTTCAAGGCGGAAATCCGGAACTTTGTGGAAGCGTCCAAGGGCGAAGCGGTTTGCCGTGCCACGGCCCGGGATGGCATTGAGATGATGCAGATTCTGGATGCGATCTATGAATCCGCCCGCACCGGCAAGCAGGTTATTATTGATTAAAGCGCAAACAAAAGAAACCGTTTCCTTTCGCAGGAAGCGGTTTTTTCGTTTTTGGGTTGTATAGGCTGGACGGGCTGTGCTATAATGGAAAGGAATAGAAGAATGAAGGAGGCGCGGATTTGTGAAGCGCATCGTGCTAACCGGCGGCGGAAGCGCCGGGCATGTGACCCCGCATTTGGCCCTGCTGCCCCATTTGCTGGCGGAGGGGTATGAAGTTCATTATTTCGGCACGGAAGAGGGCATCGAGCATAAGATGATGACCCTGCCAGGGGTGACGTATCACGCTATTAAAAGCGGCAAGCTGCGCCGGTATCATGATTGGAAGAATTTTACCGACCCGTTTCGGGTGATCGCTGGGGTGTTTCAGGCAGCAAAGCTGATGAAGCAGCTTCAGCCGGATGTGTGCTTCTCCAAGGGCGGTTTTGTTTCTGTGCCAGTGGTGATTGGCGCGGCGCGGCATCATGTGCCGGTGCTTTGCCATGAAAGCGATTTAACGCCCGGGCTGGCCAACAAAATCTGCGCCCGCTTTGCCAGGAAAATTGCTACCACCTTCCCCGAATGCGCCAAAACGCTGGGAAATAAAGCGGTTTGCACCGGAACACCCATGCGCGCCTCTCTGTTTTCCGGAAGCCGGGAAAAGGGCCTGGAACTGTGCGGGTTTGATGGGAAAAAGCCGGTGCTCATTATGATGGGCGGCAGCCTGGGCGCGCAAAGCGTGAATAAGGCTCTGCGCGAGGCGCTTCCCCGGCTGCTGGAAAAGCTGGATGTGCTGCATATTACCGGGAAAGGAAACCTGGACGAGCAGCTGCTTACGCTGCCTGGATACAAGCAGTTTGAGTTTTTATCCGATGATTTGCCGGATGCCCTGGCCTGCGCGGATTTTGTGTTGTCCCGGGCGGGCAGCAATGCCCTGGGCGAATTCCAGGCGCTGAAAAAGCCCATGCTGCTGGTGCCTTATCCTAAGGGAGCCAGCCGGGGCGACCAACTGCTGAACGCAGAATCCTTCCGCGCCCGAGGGCTTTGTCATGTGCTGCTCCAGGAAGACATGACGGCGGATTCTTTGTATGAAGCACTGATTCGGCTGATGGCCGAAAAGGGTACGCTGATTCAGCAGATGAACGCTGCCCCCCCTGCGGACGGTACTCAGGCTGTGCTGAAGCTGATCCACGAAATCGAGCGGAAATAAACAAAACAAAAAGATGCGTCCGGAGGAATTCCTCTGGACGCATTTTTGATGGGTTGGCTGAAAGCGTTTTAATCTCATTGAACCCTCAATAGCCTTGCTGGTTTGAATAAAAAACCTATATTTTTCTCAAAATGTGCCACACATCATTTCCAGTAAAACCGCACTTGCGGTACAATCTTTCCGGGTGGGACGGATTGTTACATTGTCCCGATACCGTGGCGAAATCCGCAAGATCCTTCATGCGCCATAGAAGCTCCGAAACAAGGTAGCTGCCAAGTCGCTGCTCCCGATGATCTTTGGACACCTGAATCCACTCCAACACGCCTTCGCCAATATCTGTATCCAGTTCGCCAATGGCAGTAGCGACGATTTTCCCGGTTTGATTGTCTTGAACAGCTAACCACAACGTTTCGTTGAAAACTGTTCTTTCTGTATAGCTGCACAGTTCTGCTTCTGTGATGCCAATTTCGGTGTAGCAACGATTGATATGCGCCGCAAAATCGGAAATATCCGATTTGCAAAGAGAATATCCAGCAGGAAGCGATGGTTCTGTCAAATTCCGCAAATCATGGTACAGGCGAAAATAAGG
>CAYRFP010000015.1:21576-38057 GCA_964423675.1 uncultured Oscillospiraceae bacterium | reverse complement strand
TCTACATTTTCTTCCACAAAACGGAGAAAAAAGTTGTTTTTTTACTGTTCTTATCATATTTGGGATTTTGCCCAACGGAGAAATGTTGTATGAGAAATATGCAGCTTTTGCGCTGCGTCCCGGGCAGCAATCCGGCCCTGTTTCCATTCCCTGCGCAGAGTTTCAAACTCGGCCGGACGTGGTTTAGGACGTGCTCCAAACCGCACGCCTCGCGCCTTCGCCGCCGCAATGCCCTCAGCCTGACGGCGCTTGATGAGTTCCCGCTCCGTCTGCGCTACATAGGAAAGAAGCTGCAGCACGATGTCCGCAATCAGTGTTCCAGTCAGGTCGCGTCCCTGCCGCGTGTCTAGCAGCGGCATATCCAGCACCACGATCGCCGCTTTCTTTTCCTTGGTGATGATCCGCCATTGTTCGATGATTTCATCGTAATTGCGGCCCAGCCGATCAATGCTCTTCACCACCAGAATATCTCCCGCTTTAATTTTCCGAAGCATCCGTTTATATTGCGGACGATCAAAATCCTTGCCAGATTGCTTCTCAATGCAAATGTGGGTTTCCGCCACACCGAATTCCCGCATGGCAATGACCTGCCGTGCCTCATTCTGCTCCCTGGTGGATACACGCACGTATCCATACATTTCGCTGCTCATTTTCCGCCTCCCATATTTTTTCGTTCTTTATTTTACAGAAAGTACGGCCATGCCGCATGCATTTAAGCATGATCAGTATTTCTTAAATAACAAGGATGGGAATCGCAAATTTGGAATCAACTCCAAAAAACGAAAGAAGTCTGCTTCCTTTCTCCTCAAAGCGTCGTAAAAAGATAAAATACAAAAGATACTTGTCCATTTCGGAAAAATGCGATACAATTTATAAAAGGACATCAGTCTATTCAGGAACAGGAGGAGGAACCATGCCGTCCCTTACGCGCAATGCGATCGTTCAGGCTTTTCTGCATCTGCTGGAAGAACGTCCCCTGTCAAAAATCACTGTGAAGGATATTGTCGACGTTTGCGGCATTAACCGCAACACCTTCTATTATCATTTCAAGGATATTCCCGAACTCATCGAAGCCATTTCCAAGAACGAGATGGATCGGCTGGTTCTGGAGCACGCCAGAGTGAATTCGCTGGAAGAATGTCTGATGATCGCCGTGGATTTTGTGCTGGAAAAAAAGCGCATTCACCAATATTCAGGCTGAAAATGCCCGGATTGTGAACGATGGAGATCATACCATCGTGCTGGGCATGGCGCTGCCCGGACTGCAAAATAGCCTAAGGCTGGACACAGAAAATCTTACTTTGCCCGAATATGTCCAAATCGAAGCCGATTCCGTGAACTTCGCCCTGCCGGTAACCGTTACGGTTGCCACCAGCGAGGTCTTCGCCCGGCTGGATGCGGAAAAGCTGGATAATCTGGATGCATTAAAAGATGCCATGGATGATTTGACCGATGGAATGCAGCAGCTTCTTGATGGCAGCGCTCAGCTCCATGACGGCCTTGGAACGCTTGCGGATGGAACGAGCCAGCTATCCAATGGCATCGACGCCCTTTCTGCCGGTCTGACTGAACTGACTGCGGAGAACGATACGCTGATTGCAGGCTCAACCCAGGTGCTCAACTCGCTGCTGGCGACGGCCAATGCGCAGCTTGCTGCAACGGGCAACGGCATTCTCACGCTGACTATTGAAAACTATGCTGAAGTTCTCTCCGGCTTCATCAGCACCATGAGCGAAGAAGGCATTGCACAAAAAGCGCAGGAGCATGTGGAGCAGAGCGTTCGCGCACAGGAAGAACAAATCCGCGCCGCCATGACCCAGGCCATTCTGGTTGGCGCTGAGGAAATCTCTGCAGAAATGCAGACGATGATCGACCAGAAGACCGAGGAACAGATTCAGGCGCTTATTGCACAGACCATGAACAGCGACGAGGTGCAGCAGCAAATCGCACAGAGCATTGCGCTGTATCAGGAAAGCAGCGATGCGCTGATTTCGCTCAAGGAACAGTTAGACAGCTATAATGCTTTCCACACAGGTCTTATTGCCTATACCGAGGGCGCTGCCTCCGCAGCCAATGGTGCGGCTCAATTGCGGGGCAGCATGCCTGCCCTGACGGAAGGAATTGCGCAGCTGCAAAGCGGCGCGCTGGCCCTGAAGGACGGCCTTACCACTTTTAATACCCAGGGCGTAGAAAAGCTGGACACGCTGGTTAACGAGGATCTGGAAACACTGCTTGTTCGCGTTCGCTGCCTGATTCATGCCGCGCAGGGCGCACAGAATTACTCAGGCATTGCCGAAAACACAGAAGGAGCACTGCGGTTCATCTGGCGTACGGATGCCATCGAATAATGCCCCGTACGGAACCTCAAATCGAAGAAAATGCACTTGCCTTTTAGCAAGTGCATTTCTGTTATCTGCAAAACGGTCTTTTCCGGTGACATTCTGCTTTTCTCCTGACCTGTACGCCATGCAAAATAGCGGCGTATTTTTGTAAACTCGTCTTCAAAAATACCGTTGACAGAAAAAGAAAAAAAGGTATAATAAAGTCGTTATTGTAAAACACATGTTATAAAACGATGCGTCGGAAAGGAAGATTGCCCATGCCTCCCAAACCGAAATACACAAAAGATCAAATCATCGCCATTGCGTTGGACGTTGTCTCCCAGCAAGGCATGCAGTCCCTGACCGCCAAGGAATTGGGCGCGGCCCTGGGTACATCCACCAGCCCGATTTTCACTGTCTTTGATTCCATGCAGCAGGTGCAGGACGCGGTAAAGACAGCCGCCATGGCGCGCTTTGAGTCCTATGCCCACAAGGCTGGAAAGGATATGCCGCTATTTAAGCAGATCGGCATGCAAATGATTTTCTTTGCCAAGAAGGAGCCCTGGCTGTATCAGCTGTTGTTCATGTCGCCCAGCCGCAGCGTGGACTCCTTCGAGGATATTTTCGGGCATTTGGGCGCAGTTGCAGAGGAAAGCCTCAACGTAATCCAAGGTGATTACGGTCTGACAAAGGATAACGCCAAGACCCTGTTTGAACACACCTGGATTCACACCTTCGGCATCGGCGCTCTTTGCGCAACGGGAATGTGCAGTTTTTCGGAGGAAATGATCTCCCAGATGCTGACCCAGGATTTCACGGCCATGCTGACAATGCTGAAATCCGGCAGTTCCCCGCAGCAAAAAAGCAAGATTAAAGGAAGCATTTTAATGAAAGGCATTTTTCCCCCGGCAGCGTTGTCATGGCTATGCATGGCGACTTTTTGATGTACCATGAATGCTATCTGCGGCATGTGCATTCATAAGGAGAAATGATCTCGAAAACGCTAAACACCCTTCAAACATTTTCCAAAATCGGAAAAATCTTAGCAAAATCGTCTACACCTACCGTCTGATCGTCGCAGGCGGCTGCAAGTCTTGCTTTTTACAGGAGGAAAACAATGAGCAAATATGATCCGCTTTGGCGGACTGTTGGCGGCTGCAATCAGGAAACCATCACGCTATCCTTCGAAGAAATTCAGGAATTGGCCGGTGCGTCCATGGACCATTCCTTTTTACGATACAAAAAAGAGCTGATAGAATACGGCTATCAGGTTGAGAAAATATCCATGAAAGAGCAGACTGTGACTTTTAAACGCATGGAAAACAGGAATCCGCTAGTTCTGTATATTCACGGCAAGGATGGAACAGCAGACGAGGCCGCGCATTACAAGTCGCTGTTTCCCGGCTATGATGTAGTGGGCCTGGATTACCACGCCGCGACCCCCTGGGAGGCTCGGGAAGAATTTCCTTCCGCCCTGCAAGCTCTTTGCCCGGAGCAGCGCCCCGTTCTCCTTATTGCTAACAGCATTGGCGCATATTTCGCCATGTGCGCCCTGCCGCAGGAGAAAATCGAAAGGGCTTATTTCATTTCGCCTATCGTAGATATGGAAAAGCTGATTAGCGATATGATGTGCTGGGCACATGTGGCCGAATCGGATTTGCAGGAAAAGGGCACCATTGAAACAGCATTTGGGGAAACGCTGTCCTGGCCGTATCTTTGTTATGTTCGCAGCCATCCCGTCCAATGGCATGTGGCAACTGAAATTCTGTACGGCCAACAGGATCTTTTGACTTCCGTGGAAACGATCTCAGCCTTTGCAAAGGATGAACAGCGTGGACTGACAATCATGGAAAACGGTGAGCATTGGTTCCACACGCCGGAGCAGATGGCGTTTCTGGATGATTGGATTTCAAGGAAAGAAAACACATGATTTAGCCTTTCCCAAAAACAAGCCGGGGCTTGTGGACGTACCACGCATGCATTTTCTTGCTGTTCGCGGGAAAGGCGACCCCAACGCCGAGGCTGGCGAATACAAGGCCGCGATGGGAATGCTATACGGCATTGCATACACCATAAAATTGAGCAAGCTGGGCGATCATCGGATCGATGGCTATTTTGATTATGTGGTTCCGCCGTTGGAAGGCTTCTGGTGGCAGGAAGGCGTTTCGGGCATTGATTACGCCCATAAGGACGAATACCAATGGATTTCCCTGATTCGTCTGCCGGATTTTGTGACCAGAGCAGATTATGACTGGGCCATTTCCGAAGCAACCCAGAAAAAGAAAATGGACTTTTCCAAGGTGGAGTTTCTAAGCTATCATGAAGGCCCATGCGTTCAGTGTATGCACATTGGTCCCTACGATGACGAACCGTCCACCATCGCCAAAATGGATGCATTCATCCGTGAAAATGGATACGAAACGGATATATCGGCCACGCGCTTCCATCATGAAATTTACCTGTCCGATGCACGAAAAGTGCCGCCTGAAAAGCGAAAAACGGTTCTGCGGCATCCCATCCGAAAAATAAAGGAATGATAAAGCCATGGAAGACAGACTCCAGGCATTAGCGCCCTTTCTTGATTCCCAAGGCCGTTTAACTGCTCTGCCCGCCAAACTGAAGAAAAAGCTGCTGGCGTTTTGGCATCTGGCAGGGAAAATCGAAGCAGAACGAGAATATTCTGAAATGGAGATCAATGCGCTGCTCAACGCATGGACAGCCTTCCGCGATCCCGCAACCCTGCGCCGGGAGCTTTATAACTGGCATTTGCTCAACCGAACACTAGAGTACTCGGTATTGGAAGGAGTCCTCGTTTCAATCCCTTGAGGATTTTATTGAGCAAAATTCTTAACGCTTGCAGCAAACCAGAAAAATAAACGAAGGATTATAATCATCCAGCACAGCATCGCTTCGTTCATGTATCGTTTGCTTTCCCTGAAGCCCGCCTTTAAGCTATGGAAAGGATTTTTATGCAGAAGATTATTCTTGCTTACGCTACTTCCAAGGGTCTGGATCAAATGAGCCGAGAAGACGCGCTGCGGCTCACCCATGTCAATTTGGCCTTTGGCTCCATTCGGGATGGGCTTCTGAATCTGGAAGGGCTACCCCATCTGCGGGAGCAGTTGGATAGACTGCGCAGCTTTCATCCCCAGCTAAAATTCGTTCTTTCCATCGGTGGTCTGGGGGCAGACGGCTTTTCGCAACTGGCGAGGACGGAAAATGGGCGATGTCGCTTCGTACAATCCGTGCAGCATGCAGTGGCGGATTATGGCCTAGACGGCGTGGACACCGACTGGGAAGCGCCGTGCTGCCCAACCGCCGGGATTGCCTGCGACCCATCAGATAAGCAGAGTTTTACCCTGTTGCTTCGGGCGCTACGGGATATGCTTTCGGAAAAAATTCTTTCCATCGCCGCGGAGGGCACAGTCTCCTTTGTTCAAAACACCGAAATGGCGCAGGTGTCGCAGCTCCTGGATTACGTGCAAATCATGACCTACGATCTGTCCACCAGCCGCACCCAGGCCAGCCATCATGCGCCTTTGTTCGCCTATCCCGGCGGCGACCAGCTCGCCAATGCAGATGCTTGCGTTCAGTTCTTTTCAAAAGCTGGCGTTCCCAAGGAAAAAATCGTCATTGGCGCTGCATTTTATGCCAGAGTCTGGCAACTGAACGATGCAGAAAACGCCCGGCCCGGTCAGCCTGCACAGGGGTCTGCCCTTTACGGCCCCACCTATGGGCAGATAAAAAACGGCTATATCCAACAGCACGGCCTTTCGCGCCACTGGGATGCGCAGGCTCGTGCGCCATATTTACTGGGTAAGGATCTGTTTGTCACCTATGACGACCCGGAATCCATTGCAGAAAAATGCCGCTATGTGCAGGAAAACGGGCTGAAAGGGCTCATGTACTGGGAACATAGTTGCGATCCCTCCGGGGAATTATTAAGTGTTATAACCAATCATCTTGGCAAAAAAGAATAAAGCAAGGGCCGCCTTTTCCCTAATCAAATGAGGCAAGCGGCCCTGATATTTCCCGACGCACTTCGCTGCGCCGGGTATTTCTTTTTTAAGATGCTTTCGAAGGACGAATCGGCTGCACAGCGCTCTGCTTTTCCTCTTCTTCCTTCTTTTCCGCGCGGCTTTCCCAGTGGATCAACACGGTCATTGCAGCCCGCAGCACTACCGTTGCGCCCACCAGCGCCAGGTTTTTCGCATCCGCACTGTTTACCGTGCGCAGCACTTCGCTGGCCAGCATGAATTCCAGCGCTAAGGCAATGCCCTTGCCCAGCATCAGCGGCACAATGCCATTATGCTTAATGCCACAAATCAGGCAGCGAATTGCCGTACAGAGAAGAATCGCTACGCCCACAAACTCCAGCACTAAAATGCCGGACTCCGGAAACAGCAGCAATGCGTTTTCAAGAAATTCCAGCATCATTTTTCTCCTCTTTCATCGTTTGCGGCCATTTTTCCAGCCCATGCCCCAGCATATGAACCGCCGAGGCAAACGCGCCTTGGCGCAGCAGCGTCCGCACAGCGGTGCTGGACACAAGCTCGCCGTTTTCCAAGCGCACTGGCGGGATCACCGAAAGGCCGATCCCTGCCTGCTGGCAATAGGTCTTTAGCAGTGCTGCATCGCCTGCGGCCGCTTTTCCAAACCGATAATGAAATCCAATCACCAAGTGCCCCGGACGCAAACGGCGCAGCAACGTTTCCTCAAAAAACGCTTGCGGCTCCTGCGCAGACAGCGCTGCGTCAAAGGGACTATATACCGCCTGTTGAATACCATAACGCGCCATCAGCGCAGCCTTTTCCGGCATTTCCGTCAAAACCTGTGCCCGCTGATGCGACAGCACAGCAGCAGGAGGTACATCGAAGGTGTACGCACAGGGCATGAGTCCCTGTTCCCGGCCGATTTCCACAGCCCGGGCAATAAGCGCCTGATGCCCCCGATGCACACCGTCAAAGGTGCCCAGACAGACCACCGTTTTCTGCAGCATCGGCTCAAGATCTGATAGGCCAATATACCCCATGCCTGCTCTCCCTTTTTCCAGTTTCATCAGTTCATTCCCAAACACGTACGTCGAGCCGGCGGATAAGAATCGTGGACAGTACGCCCACAGCAATGCCCGCCACAATGCCGCCCAGCAGCAAAAATGGCAGATAATACTGAAGTACGTTCGTTGCCAGCAAAACACTGGCCATGAGAATCTGGCCAATATTATGGAGGATTCCCCCTGTCACGCTAACCGCAATCTGAGAAAACCGGCCAAAGCGCTTAAGCAGAATCATGCCTGTAAGGCTCAGTACTGCTCCGGCCACGCTGTAAAGAAAGCTGGCTCCGGAGCCAAAAAGCAACGCCATGCACAGAACCCGCACCAGCGAAATGCCCACGGCTTCCTTCCACCCCAGCTTATACAGCGCGAACACCACAGCCACATTGGCCAGCCCCACCTTAATGCCGGGAATGGCCACAAAAGGTGGGATCAGCCCTTCGATATAGGAAAGGATCATCGCCAGGGCAATCAGCAATGCCATCGTGGTCATTTTTTTGATTTTCAAGGCGTTTCCTCCTTTCCCTGAGTTACATGGATAAGTCCACACCGCCTTCGCCGCCCTTCACAGTCACGGTCAGACGATTGGGCAGGCAGGTAATGCATTGACCGTCATAGCGAATTTTTCCCTGATGAACACAAAGGCCATCCGGGCAATCCGCTTCCAACATGGCAGCGGAGCCATCCTTGATTTGCAGCAGATTTGTGCCGCCATTCAAAGCGTAAATGCCATCTACTGAAAGGGAATAGCTGCCTATTTCCTGGCCGTTTACCGCAACAACAACCGAAGAACCTGCCTGGCGGCGGCCATTGACCAGCAAAAAGGCAATGGCCGTCACCAGCAGCAAAGCAGCGATCAGCGCTGCGTCCCTTTTCCAAAGGCGTTTTTTTTCGTTCATCGGAAGGCCATAACCGCCATAGACAGAATGGACGCGGCAATCAGCGCGATTGGCAACCCCCGGAATGCCTTGGGAATATGCTTATTATTCAGCTTTTCGCCAATGCCGTTCATCAGCACCAACGCCAGCATGAACCCCAGCCCAGCGCCCAGCGCCGTTACCATGGCATCGCCATAGGACGCGCATTCCATGCTGTTAAGCATCAGCCCCAGCACAGCGCTGTTCACAGCGATCAGAGACGCAAAATGCCGATTACTTACGCCCAATGCCCTTTGCGCCACGCCGTCTACCAGATAAACCAACGCGATCACGATCACGGTAAACACCAGAATCTGCAAATATTCCGCACCGAGAGGCGCCAGAACACAGGCTTGAACCGGCCAGGCAATCAGCGTGGAAAGCAGCATAACCGCCAGAACTGAAACGCCCATCGCCCAAGCCTTATCACGGGTCTTGGAGAAGCCCAGGAAGGGAGCCAGCCCCAAACCACTTTGCAGAACATAGTTGCCCGTCAGCAAGCCGCTGAGCAGAATTACAATCAAAGGCTGAATGCTCATTGCTTCTGCGCCTCCTGTTTCATATTCACCGCTTCAAAGGCAATGCCCGCACCGGAAAGCTTGCAAGGCCAGATAGCCTGCAATGCCGCCGCCACCAGGCCCACCGTCAGCAGTCCGCCGGGGATCTGGGTGAGCATGGGGATGGTGTAATCCTTCAGGAAAGCGATTTTCATTCCTGCAAAGGACGCGCTGCCCAGGATTTCCCGCACAGCCGCAGTAACAAACAGCACCGCTGCGAACACCACGCCCGTTCCCAGAGCAGAAAGCAGAGAATTGCAAAGGCTCCGCTTGGCCAGGGTTTCCTCGGCTTCATGGAACACCAGCAGATTAACCGCCAGCACAGCCAGATATACCCCCAGCAGCCCATAAATATCTGGCAGCCAGGCATTCATGGTCATCTGCGCCACGGTAGTAAAGAAGGCGGAAACAATCAGCGCCGCCGGAACGCGAGCCTGCGCCGGAATCACAGGGCGCAGTGCCCAAAGAACCAAATTAGAAAGCAGGATAATCGCCAGCACAGCGCCAGCAATGCCCAGCGCTGAAAGCACGCTGCTGGTCATGGCAACGGCGGGGCACAGCCCCAGCAGCAGGATCACCAGCGGCTTTTGCACCATTGCATCTTTCTTTTCCACGTTCTGATTTTTCTCACTCATTGCTGTTTCCTCCCTTCGCCTGAATCGCCTGGAAGGCGGCAAACACGTCCTCCGTAGCCACGCGTACGCTGGTGGTGGTGAAGGTTGCGCCGGTTACCAGCGCCGGTTCTCCAGTCCAGGTATCTACGGTCAGGCCGGTAAAGGCTGCCTTGTAGGCGCTTTCGTCGTCCAGCTGATAGTCATGGAAGTATTCCTCGTGGAAAATCAGCGTCTTGGCGTTCATGCCCACAATCGCGCCCTGCTCGTCCAGCATATAATAGGCTTCCATCACTTCGTTGCCATAGCTGTAGGATTCGGCCACAAAGCCGTAATACTGCTTGCCCTCGAACGTAACGCTGTACGCTTCCTTGACGCAGGAGAACGTATTCAGCGCCAGAACCGTGTATTCTGCGTTCTTATCCACCAGCTTGAGCAGCTTCTTGGGCGCCTTTTCCGGAGCTTCCACCGCACCGGCAGCGAAGTTTTTCACCTCGGCAACCATCTCGGCGTTTTCGGCGGTTACATCGTTTCCAGCCACATCATACGCTTTGCAAACGCCCGAAGCATTGCAGATCACCAGATAATTCTTCTCATTGCTGGCCGTGTAGCAAGCAACGCCCACACCGTTATTGGAAACCAACGCCCGCTGAATATACGTATACTGGCCTTCGGTTATGGTTGCTTCCGCAGCCTGCACAATGCCTGACGCATTGGCCATGCCAGGATAGACCTTGGGCAGCATTTCGTCCAGCAGCTGTGCATCGCTCTTCACAGCCTCCTGGATCAGACCGTTTTGAATCAGCGCCGCAAACGCATCTTCCACCGCGCCCTTAAACGCCACGGAAGAGTACGTTACACCGCCCACCAGGCTCACGCCTGCCAAGGTAGAATCCTGACCCACATAGGTTTTGGGGTAGGTATCCACGCCAAAATCCTTGCTTTCAGGATAGGCGGTCACCACAGCGTCCAGAATCTTTCCCTCAGCATCCACCGCCAGGGTGATTTCCATGGCTTCGCCGGTATAGCCCTTAGTGGTGGAGAGCAGCAGGCCAAAGCCCTTGCCGCTGGTTTCCCGGTAAATACCGCGTACCGTATCCGCCACATCATGCAGATTGGATTCATCCTTCAGCGCAGCGCTGTAGAGTACTTCGAATCCCTCCGCATCCGGCATCACCTGATAGATCAGGCCGGTCTGCTGGCTGGCCGCATTCTTTTCGATGATGGGTGCTGTTACGCTGTTAAGCCCAGACAACGCCGCAACAAAAACCACCAGCATCACCGCCAGGCAAATCGCAGCCTTGCCTACCTGCCGCTTCTTGCGGCCACCCCAGGCGCCGCCCAGCGGCCAATGCTCGGAAACCTTTTCCAGCCAGGGCGTAAGGATATTCATCGCCAGAATAGAGAAGCTGACACCTTCAGGATATTTGCAGAAATAACGGATGGCGAAGGTGATCAGGCCGCAGCCCACGCCAAAGGCCACCCGACCGCCGGAAGTGATAGGCGTGGTCACATAGTCCGTGGCCATAAAGATCGCGCCCAGGAACAGGCCGCCAGCCAGAATCTGATACAGCGCCATCATCGCGTCCTGCGTTGCAGCGAAATAGCAAACGAACACTGTGCCCACGAACACCGCCGGCACATACCACTTAATTACCTTCCGGGCCACCAGATAGATGTAGCCCAGCACCAGCGCCAGAATGCAGGTTTCGCCAATCGTGCCGCCATGAAGGCCCAGAAGCATATCCAGCAGACCAGGCGCGGCGGCCACACCACTGTCTAACTGCACCAGCGGCGTGGCAGAGGACGTGATTTCTACAATAGTGGGGTTCGCGCCGCCAGCCACAGAGGCAAATGCAATCAGCATAAACACGCGGGCCGTGATGGCAGGGTTCGCAAAATTGTAACCCAGGCCTCCAAACAGGCATTTCACCACGATGATGGCAAACGCCGCGCCCACCGCGCACTGCCACAGCGGCACGCTCGTGCTCAGGTTCAGGGCCAGCAGAATGCCGGTCACCACCGCGCTCAGATCCCCGATCGTCTGGGGCTTATGAGCAACTACGTTAAACAGTGCTTCAGCAATCACCGCGCTGGCCACGCATACACACAGCATCCACAGCGCTGGAACCCCGAAGATTACCACCGCCGCCACACAGGCGGGCAGCAGCGCCAGCACCACGTCCAGCATGACGCGCCGGGCAGACAGGCCGCAATGAACATGCGGCGAGGAGGATTGAATCAGCTTTTCCATTACTTGCTGCCTTCTTTCTTTTCGGCATGAGCAGCCTTATATTTGCGAACAAACTGCATGGCCTCCCGGTTGGTCTTCACCAGCGGACGATGCGCCGGGCACACATAGGCGCAGCAACCGCATTCCATGCAAACGCGGATATCCAGCGCTTCCAGCTTAGCATAACGCTCATCCTCGTCCTCAATTTCCATCGCTCGGTCAAAACCCTGGGGATTCAGCCGCAGGGGGCAATATTCCACGCACCGCCCGCAGCGCAGGCAGGCGGAGGCAGGGGTTTCCACGGAGTCCGCCTGATTAAAGGCCAGCACCGCATTGGTAGCCTTGATGATCGGCTCCTCCACGTTCTTTACCGCAGCGCCCATCATGGGGCCGCCCAGCAGGATTTTGCCCGCTGGCTCCTTCAGCCCGCCAGCCTGATCGATCAGATAGCCAACGGAAGTGCCGATAGGCGCCAGATAATTACCGGGCTTTGCCACGGCAGAGCCATCCACCGTAACGCATTTTTCCACCAGCGGCATGCCGTCTTCCATATACTGCGCCATCTTGGCCAGAGAAGTAATGTTGATAATAATCACGCCCAGAGAAGCCAGCCGCTGCCCAGCTTCCACCACCAGACCCGTGGCATTATACAACAGCGCCTGCTTTGCGCCCTGGGGATACACGCAATCCAGTTCCAGCACACGGACGGAGGCGTCGCCGGCAAAAACACGCTTCATTTCAGCAATGGCTTCCGGCTTATTTTTCTCAATGCCGATAACAAACTCTTCCGCCTGCAAATATTGACGAAGCAACTCTACGCCCTTTTCGATCATTGCGCTATGCTCGATCATGGTGCGTGTGTCGCTGGTGATGTAGGGCTCGCATTCCGCGCCGTTCACCAGCACGGTTTTGATCTTATTGCGCCGCACCGCATCCAGTTTCTTCCACAGCGGGAACGCTGCGCCGCCCAGACCCACGATGCCGCTCTTTTGCACGGCCGCCAGGAATTCGTCCAGATTGCTGACCTGCGGCTTGGAGAGACTGGGATCCTTCTCCATTTTTCCGTCTCCGGAAATGCGAATGGCCTGGGTTTTGCGGCCGCCCGCATCGTAGGGCTCAATGGCCTGAACGGTACCGGAAATGGTAGCATATACCGGCGAAGAAATGGGGCCTTCTTCCCGAGCAATCAGCTGGCCAATACGCACATGGTCGCCTTCCTGCACCACCGGCACAGCCGCCTGACCGGAATGCATCTGCATGGGCAGCAGCACCTCCTGCGGCGGCTCAATTGCCACGGAGACCATGGCGGCGGTGTGCTTATTGTGCGGCACCTTCAGACGCGAGATGTTCCTGTTGCGTTTCATCGTTCTTCCCTTCTTCTGCTTTGTTATCATCTATAGAATCAATCCGCAGCCGCACGGCCATAAAGCCCTGCCTTTGCAGCAATTGATGTCGAATTTCATTTGCCGGACTTTCGCCCTGAATACGGCAAAAGCGAGCCGAATCGACCCGCATTTTATTCCTGAATGTAATCAGTCATGCCGGAAGAAAAACGGATGTCTCCGTTTTCAAATACCCACAAGGCCTCCGCATCGCCTAAGCTTTCCACCAGCTGAAGCCCTTCTTCCCAAGGCAGACAAAACAGCGCAGTAGACAAGGCGTCCGCGTATCCGCTGTCCTGCGTAACCACGGTCAGCGATGCGCAGTAATTGGCGGGATACAGCGTCTCCGGATCGATCACATGATGGTAGCGCTTACCATCCACATTAAAATAGCGCTCATAAATTCCGGAGGTGACACAGGAAGTATCGGCCAAATACAGCTTGGCCGCAAAATTTCCGTCCGACTGATTGGGATCCCGAATGCCTGTCACCCAGCCCGATCCATCGGTTTTATGGCCGATAATGCGAATATTCCCGCCAATATTCAGCACATAGCCTTCCGCCCCGGCAGCCTTCAGCGCTTCCGCAGCCCGCTCCGTAGCGTAGCCCTTGCCCAGCGCGCCAACGTCCAGGGCTGCGTTCGGATCCGCAATCCGAACGGTATTCTTTTCCGTGTCGATTTCCAGGCTATCCATCGCCGTATGCCGAGCCGCTTCCCGCAACGCCGCTTCATCGGGCAGATGGGCCGAGGCGGGATCCTCTTCTGCCTGCGACCGACAATCATGCCACAGCTTCAGCACAGCGCCCAGCATCACGTTCATTTCGCCCTGGGTTTTTTCATGCATTTCGCGGGCATAAAGCAAAAAATCAATCAGCTTGGGATCCACCTCAACCGGGTCGCCCCCAGCCGCCTTATTGATGGTGCAAAGGTTATTGATTCCAGCATACTCATGATAAATATCGAACAGCCGATGATACTCACCCAGCACCGCAGACGCTTCGGCAGAACGGGCTTCGAAGGTTTCTGCCGAGTCCCCCGCGTAGCTGTAGACATAGGAGACGGTATCAAAATACGTAAAATAAGCCTTACCCTGGGCCTTTGCCGGCTCCTGCTGCTGGGGGACGCATCCCCCCAGCAACAACGGCAAAATCATCCCCAGCAGCGCCAGCATTATTTGGGCGTATCTTGATACCGTCTTTTTCATAACCTGTTTAAATGGGCCTAATTAGCGGGCGTAATTTACAGCCAGCGCCAGCACGTTAATCATGCCGGTCACCTGCATGGTGCAGGAAGCCAGCAGCACTTCGTCCACGGGCACGGAATAGCCGTGATCGTTCACCTGGGTTTCGATGGAAGAGACTTCTTCAGCGGTCTTGCCCACGGTGTAGTTAGCAAAAGCCTGCGCCTGCGCATCCCACTCAGCAATGGCGTTGCCATAAGCAACCATGCCGTATTCGGGACCCAGTTCGCGCTTGGTAGCCTTGTAGATGATTTCGGTCACTTCGCCGTCTTCATCCATCTTGATCTGAGGCTGAATCATGTCGGTCACAGCGGCAATGATCTTGCCATCTTCGCCTACTACAACAGCACCGAATTCGGTGTACATCTTCACCACAGCGTCTTCTTCTTCGGTGACGGAGGTGGATTCAGAAGCATCGGAAATAGCGGCTAAGCCCAGCGTGAAAGCGCCAGCAGTGAAGTTCTGGCCCTTTTCATCGTTGCAGGCCTTCACAACGGCATCCACGAAAGCGGTGATGTCGATGGAGCAAGTGGCATACAGCGTATCGTCAGCGGTCACGGTGTAGCCATGATCGTTCACGCGGGTTTCCATGCCCTTCACTTCGTCGGCAGTCTTGCCCACTACATAGGCTTCGAAAGCTTCCGCCTGCTGATACCATTCGTAGGTAGCATCGCTGAAAGCGACCATGTTATAGCGTTCCTTCAGTTCGCGCTTGGTTTCGAAGGTGGCTTCGGTGTCTACTTCGCCGTCTTCCACGTCCATCTTGTTCTGGGCGCAGTCCAGGCGGCAGGCAACGATCTTGCCCTCGGCATCCACAACCACGGTGGCCACGGTAGCGTCAATCTGAGCATGGCCCTCAGCGGTGGAAGCGGTAGAAACGGAAACGCCCATGCCCAGCTTATATTCAGTGGTGGATTCGGCGATGGCGCTCATGCCAAACAGCATGCAGACAGCCAGGAGGAGAGCAACGTACTTTTTCATGATGAAGTTCCCTCTTTCTGTTGATTTGTGCATGGCAAGACCCCGGAAGGCCTCTTTTCTGCGGCCTGCAAATAGCCCGAACCTGCGGCCATGGCCATACGACTTGTTATTATAGCATCTTTCACCTCTTGACACATATGCTAATAATACATAACTATATTATTCTTTTTTATATAGGAAAACTTCACAGAATCTCCCGTTTTGCCTTGCACAATTCCGTAATGAAGACCTGATCCAGTTCTGTCAACCGATAATCCTTTTTGCGAATCAGTACATCGCGATACACCCGCCGATTGTCCTGGCAGGGCCGCTGCACCAGATGATACCTTTCCAGCAGTTCCTGTGGGATCGGCGAAACCCACATAAATGTTTCCGGATTCTCGCTAAGTAATTCGAACTGACTGGCCCGCTCAAACACGTAAATTCGCCGTTCCATGTCGCTTGGCAGCTCCTCCTTTTTCACGGCCGCCAGCGGCAGGGACGGCACATAGGGATCTGCATGTGCAATCTCGATAAAGGGACGCAGTTCCGCCTGATTGATCTTTTCCTGTCTGGCCAGCGGATGCTCCTGACTCATCACCAGCACATGCTGAAACTCTGCCACCAGTTCCGCAGCCATTCCCTTTTCTTCTAACAGGGATTTGAAATACTTGTCAAACGTCTCGGCGTATCGCAGAATGCCCAGACGATAATCAGCATTGAGGATATTCTGGATCGCCCGCATGGCATTGGTTTCCTTGTAGAAAATCTCTGTCCTTTTTCCGGTCAGCCTCTTAGAAAACTGCGCAAAGGCATGCGCAATATAACTGGCCCGAGGCACAGAAATAGAAAAGCGCTGCTGTGCTGCCGTGCCATCCTTATACAGCGTCTCCATTTCATCGATTTGCTGCAAAATTTTCCGGGCATAGCCAAGGAATTCCTCGCCCTCTGGCGTCACATGCATGCCTTTGGCGGTACGGTAAAAGATTGTAATGCCCAGGGAACCTTCCAATTCCTTGATGGCTTTGCTCAGATTCGGCTGGTTCATGTAAAGGGCTTCGGCAGCCTTGTTAATAGAACCCGTTTTGGCCACTTCAACCGCGTATTTCAAGTGCAAGACATTCATACGGAGCGCTCCTTCGTTTTATCCAGTGCAAGCACAGATTATTATAGCACATTTGCTGTTTGGAAGCAACGCTTTATTTC
>CAYRFP010000015.1:0-21566 GCA_964423675.1 uncultured Oscillospiraceae bacterium | reverse complement strand
GTCCTTATATATGCACAAACAAAATATCTGCACAAACGAACCAAAAACTTGCGTACCGAACGTTCCTTTGTTTTTCCATGCTGGCAAGCAAGGAACGGGCTGGTGGCCGCTGCAAAAACAGCCGTTGCTTTTCTCTTTGTTTTTCATTCGGTGGCACCTATATCTATAAATACATTGCCGATATGCGAAAATTACTCTTTTCAATGCGCAGCCAACTGGATATACTGATATTGTCCGGAGGATCGCGTATGCTACATCCCTGCGGATAAGACGCAAAAAAGCAGCAAAATGCTTTCATCTTACAACAAACAATGGAGGTAATCGAATATGGCAAGATTTACTCTTCCCCGGGATCTGTATCATGGCAAGGGTGCGCTGGAAGCGCTGAAGACTTTCGAAGGTAAGCGGGCAATGATCTGCGTGGGCGGCGGCTCCATGAAGAAGTTTGGTTTCCTGGATCGCGCGATTGAATATTTGAAGGAAGCCGGCATGGAAGTAGAACTGTTCGAAGGCATCGAGCCCGATCCCTCCGTAGAAACCGTGATGAAGGGCGCGGACGCCATGCTTAAGTTCCAGCCCGACTGGATCATCGCCATGGGCGGCGGCTCCCCCATCGATGCGGCCAAAGCCATGTGGATCAAGTATGAATATCCCGAAGTGACCTTCGAAGATATGTGCAAGGTGTTCGGCCTGCCCAAGCTGCGCCGCAAGGCTCATTTCTGCGCTATCTCCTCCACTTCCGGCACGGCTACCGAAGTGACTGCTTTCTCCATCATCACCGACTATCATAAGGGCATCAAGTATCCTATCGCCGACTTTGAAATCACCCCCGATGTGGCCATCGTGGATCCTGACCTGGCTGAAACCATGCCCAAGAAGCTGGTTGCCCACACCGGTATGGATGCCATGACCCACGCCGTGGAAGCCTATGTATCCACCGCCAACTGCGATTATACCGACCCGCTGGCGATCTTCGCGATTAAGATGATCCAGAACGATCTGGTTGATTCCTACAATGGCGACATGACCAAGCGCGACAGCATGCATAACGCCCAGTGCCTGGCCGGCATGGCGTTCTCCAACGCGCTGCTGGGCATCGTGCACTCCATGGCGCATAAGACCGGCGCTGCCTTTGCCGATTACGGCGCTCATATCATTCACGGCGCGGCCAACGCCATGTATCTGCCCAAGGTTATCGCTTTCAACGCCAAGGACGAAACCGCTAAGAAGCGCTATGGCGTGATCGCGGATTACATGGGTCTGGGCGGCAGCAACGATGATGAAAAGGTCGCTCTGCTGATCGCTTATCTGCGCAAGATGAACGACGACCTGAACATCCCCCACTGCATCAAGAACTACGGCGCGGACAGCTATCCCACCGAAAACGGCTTCGTGCCTGAAGAAGTGTTCCTGGCTCGTCTGCCCGAAATTGCCGAGAATGCCATCGGCGATGCCTGCACCGGTTCCAACCCCCGGCAGCCCAGCCAGGAGGAAATGGAAAAGCTGCTCAAGTGCTGCTACTATGACACTGAGGTAGATTTCTAATTTCCTTGGAAATTAAGTTTTAACAACAAAAGGAGGACATCACGTTGAAAGGTTTCGCAATGCTCAAAATCGGCCAGACTGGCTGGATTGAAAAAGACATTCCCCAGTGCGGCCCCATGGACGCAATTTGCAAGCCCTTGGCTCTTGCCCCCTGCACTTCTGATATCCACACCGTGTGGGCTGGCGCTATCGGCGACCGCCATAATATGATCCTGGGCCACGAATGCGTGGGCGAGGTGGTTGAGGTCGGTTCTCAGGTCAAGGATTTCAAGCCCGGCGACAAGGTGCTCGTATCCGCGATTACCCCCGACTGGAACTCCCTGGAGGCTCAGGGCGGCTTCCCGATGCATTCTGGCGGCATGCTGGCCGGTTGGAAATTCTCCAACTTCAAGGATGGCGTTTTCGGCGAATACTTCCACGTGAATGACGCCGATGGCAACCTGGCTCTGCTGCCCGAAGGCATGGATCTGGGCGCTGCCTGCATGATCAGCGACATGGTGCCCACCGGCTTCCATGGCGCAGAACTGGCTGAAATCCAGTTTGGCGATAACGTGGCGGTTATCGGCATCGGCCCGGTGGGTCTGATGTCCGTGGCCGGCGCAGCTATCCGGGGCGCTGCGGAAATTCTGGCGGTTGGCTCCCGGAAAAACTGCTCCAGGCGGGCCCGGGAATTCGGCGCCACCGAGGTGATCAACTACAAGGACGGCGACATCGTTGAGCAGATCCTGGATAAGACGCACGGCAAGGGTGTGGACAAGGTGATCGTTGCTGGCGGCGATAACGATACCTTTGCTCAAGCGTTGCGGATCGTCAAGCCCGGCGGAATCATCAGCAATGTGAACTATCTGGGTGAAGGCGAAAACGTGAAGATCCCCCGGGTGGAATGGGGCTGCGGCATGAGCCACAAGCGCATTGTGGGCGGCCTGATGCCGGGCGGACGGCTTCGCTCCGAAAAACTGGCGCGGCTGGTTGTCACCAATCGCATCCATCCTGAAAAGCTGATTACTCACCGATTCGAGGGCTTGGAAAACGTGGAGCCTGCTCTGATGCTGATGAAGGATAAGCCGGCCGATCTGATTAAGCCCCTGGTTCTGGTCAAGTAATCCGAAATCATTTGATTTCCTTTGCAAGCGGCTGCCGGTTCTTCCGGCAGTCGCTGTTATCATGTATGGCCAAATTGATATATCAAAAAAGCAATGTTGTTATATATTATTTGATATTTTTCTTCCTGGCCACCAATGATAAAATAGAAGAGAAAGCATTGCTTGTTTTTTTCATAGAACAAGCAGTTTCCTTATGCTCATCTTTGGAAATAAGCATACATGGAACACACAAAAAGGAGGTTTTCTATCATGTACAAAATCGTTCGGAAAATCGCGCTGAACCCCACGGTCACGCAGATGGAGATTGAAGCGCCGCTGGTTGCGAAAAAAGCCAAGCCCGGCCAGTTCATCATCCTGCGCGTGGACGAAGAGGGCGAACGCATTCCGCTGACGGTTGCTGGCTGCAATCCGGAAGAGGGCACCGTTAAGATCATTTTCCAGATCGTCGGCGCCACCACCGAACTGCTCAACCATAAAAACCAGGGCGAATATATTCAGGACTTTGTGGGTCCCCTGGGCGTGGCCACCCATACCGAGGGCATCAAAAAGGTCTGCATCATCGGCGGCGGCGTGGGCTGCGCCATCGCTCTGCCTATCGCTGAAGAATTCCATCGGCTGGGCGCGGATGTGACCAGCATCATCGGCTTCCGCAGCAAGGATATTGTAATCCTGGAAGACGATTTCAATGCCTGCTCCGATAAAATGATTCTCATGACCGATGATGGCTCCTACGGCCGCCACGGCAATGTCACCGTCCCGCTCAAGGAGCTGCTGGAAGGTGGCGAAACCTATGACATGATCATCACCATCGGTCCCCTCATTATGATGAAGTTCGTAGTGGCCACTGCTAAGCCCTTCGGTGTGCCAGTCACCGTGTCCATGAACCCCATCATGATCGATGGCACCGGTATGTGCGGTGGCTGCCGTCTGACGCTGCATCAGGATGGCAAGCGCGTGACCAAGTTTGCCTGCGTGGACGGCCCTGATTTCAACGGCTACGAAGTGGACTTTGATGAAGCTATGTCCCGCAGCCGGATGTATGCCGATTTTGAACACCAGGCCCGGGAGAAGACCTGCAACCTTTTCAAGCAGATGTAAGGAGGAATCACCATGGCTATCAATCCGAAGAAACATGAAATGCCCACCCAGGATCCCCAGGTTCGGGCGCATA
Organism: uncultured Oscillospiraceae bacterium; assembly: GCA_964423675.1. GTDB lineage: Bacteria > Bacillota > Clostridia > Christensenellales > Aristaeellaceae > RUG563. The sequence goes on along the minus strand of CAYRFP010000015.1, from coordinate 17,747 downwards.
ATTTTAGCGAGGTTGCCCTTGGCTATACCGCCGAGATCGCCGTGGATGAGGCTAAGCGCTGCCTGAACTGCAAAAATAAGCCCTGCATTGCGGGCTGCCCCGTGAATATTGATATCCCCAGCTTCATTGATTATGTGAAGCAGGGCGATTTCGAGGGTGCATATCAGGTTATTTCCAAGTCCTCTTCTCTGCCCGCCGTGTGCGGCCGCGTTTGCCCCCAGGAATCCCAGTGCGAAAGCAAGTGCACCCTGGGCATCAAGTTTGAGCCCGTGGGCATTGGCCGCCTGGAACGGTTCGTGGCGGACTGGCATAATGAAAATGCCAAGGCGCTGCCCGAAAAGCCCGCTTCCAATGGCCATCGCGTAGCGGTGGTTGGTTCCGGCCCCTCCGGCCTGACCTGCGCGGGCGACCTGGCCAAGAAGGGCTATCAGGTCACGGTTTACGAAGCGTTGCATACGGCCGGCGGCGTGCTGGTCTATGGCATTCCCGAATTCCGTCTTCCCAAGTCCATCGTGGCCAAGGAAGTGGAATCCCTGAAGGCGCTGGGCGTGGATGTGGAAACCAATGTGGTCATCGGCAAGACCCTGACCATCGATGAACTGTTCGAAGACGGCTTTGAAGCCGTGTTTATCGGTTCCGGCGCCGGCCTGCCCAAGTTTATGGGTATTGATGGCGAAGGCCTGAAGGGCGTTTATTCCGCCAACGAATTCCTTACCCGCAGCAACCTGATGAAGGCGTATCGCGAGGATTCCGAAACCCCCATTTCCAAGGGCGGCAAGGTGGTCGTGGTTGGCGGCGGCAACGTAGCCATGGACGCGGCCCGCACGGCTCTGCGTCTGGGCGCGGAAGTGAGCATCGTTTATCGTCGTTCTATGGATGAACTGCCCGCTCGTCATGAAGAAGTTGAGCATGCGATGGAAGAGGGCATCCAGTTTAAGGTTCTCAACAACCCCGTGCGCATTATCGGCTATCAGAACCCCGATGATCCTCGCGATCCCATGAACGGCCGCGTCAAGGCCATCGAATGCATCCGGATGGAACTGGGTGAACCGGATGAAAAGGGTCGCCGTCGGCCCGTGGAAGTGCCGGGCAGCGAATACACCATGGATGCGGATACCGTTATCATGGCGTTGGGCACTTCCCCCAATCCCCTCATCAAAAACACCACCAAAGGCCTGGAAACCCAGAAGTGGGGCGGCATCATCGTGGAAGAAGATACCGGTCTGACTTCTCGCGAGGGTGTGTATGCCGGTGGCGATGCTGTGACGGGCGCCGCCACCGTTATCTTGGCCATGGGTGCTGGCAAGACAGCGGCAAAGGCTATTGACGAATACCTGAGCGCGAAGTAATCCACGTCAGCAAAAACACTGCGCCATTCAAACGAGGAAATCATTGCTATGAAGCTTTATGTTTGCCCTAATGCCACAAGAGAAAGCCAACTGCAATCCGCCCGGCAATGCATTGATATTCTGGAAAAGCGGCTGGGCGCTGTTTGCGTCCTTTCACCGGAAAGCAGTCTCTCCCTGTTCGGAAAAGCCCACGGCCCGGCGCTTTCTCCCGCAGAATGCGATTTAATTGTCGCTATCGGCGGAGACGGAACCGTGCTGCGCGCTGCGCAAACGGCTATCGCCTGGGATAAACCTATTCTGGGCATTAACGCGGGGCGCTTAGGCTATCTCTGTGCGCTGGATGCTTCTGCCCTGGCGGAAAATCCAGAGGAAAACTGGCTACATTCTTTGGCCTTATCCAATCGTTCCCTGCTGGCCTTCTCCTATAAAGGCCAGCAGATCCTCGCGCTCAACGACGTGGTGATCACAAAAGAGAACTTCGGTGCGACCGTTACGCTGGAAGTCGAGCGCCAGCAACGGCAATTCGCGCTCTGGCGAGGCGATGGGCTGATTCTATCTACGCCCACCGGGTCTACCTCCTATTGTCTCTCCGCCGGAGGGCCGGTGGTGGATCCTGCTGTGGATGCGCTGATTCTCACCCCCATCTGTCCTCACTTTGGAGACGCGCGTGCTTCGATTCTTGGCGCGAATGAACCGATAACGGTATCGGTGCAGGATGCGCATGCAAATCAAGCCTGCATTTATGCAGATGGTCTGCGGATCGGATTGCTGCATCAGCCGTTGACAGTGCGGCGAAGCGAAAAATACCTTCGGCTGTATACCCGCAGCGAAATCTTCTGTGGCTTGCAAACAATGGTTGATCGTTAATTGGCGCTTTCTTCTTAGTTTCATCATTCATTCTCAAGGGACGATCCTGGGCTGACACCGAGATCGTCCCTTTTCCGCGCATTTTGTTTCAGTGTTTCTTTTGCATCACAGAATGTCTAACTTGGATAAATAAATGTGCCAACAAATTCTTGCCAATCGCACGATAACGATGTATAGTAAATAATGAAAGATTATGGAAAGATGAAGGAGGGGATAGCATGAGCAAATTTGACATTTTTGAAAATGCGCAAATTCTGAATCAGTTCATGACCAATGAACGAATCTCCTTCCGCATGAACGATCTAGACTTAGAGATTCTTTGGGTGGCCTTTGATTCGGATGTCGCACCGAAAAAAACTGGCGATGGCCGTCCCATGAAATTCCATAGTCATTCCTTCTGTGAAACTCATCTGTGCATCCGTGGAACAATTACCTACCAATTAATGGACGGCCGTGAATTCACCATCAACGCCGGAGATACCATCTTCATTCGAGAGAATGTGCAGCATGCCCTAACCCCGCAACGCCAGGATTTTCTTAAAATATCCATGGCTTATCGTCTGGGGGATGGCTCCACGCTCTGCAACCGCAGCGAAAAGCAGCTGTTGGACGTGCTGGTTATCCCTCAGGCCGAATACATTTTCGGCCTGTATCAGAGAATTAGTCAGGAACTAAACCAGCAGCTTCTTGGTTATCGGGATATGATTCGCGTTCTGCTATTCCAGATCGCCATGGAGTATGAGCGTCTCTTGGCGCCTGCGGGCAATACCGCTCCTGTTATCCCGTGGATTGATAAACGGGTGGAAGAAATCATCAGCTTCATCAACGCCAATATCGCCCGGGATATTTCCACCATGGATGTGGCCGATTATATGCATTTGAGCAAGCGGCAAATTAACCGCATTATTCTCAAGGAATTTGCCACGTCCTGCACCGGCCTGATCAAGCAGACCAAACACAAAAAAGCTCAGGAATTGCTGCTGTATTCCGATAAAAGCATCCAGGATATTGCCGCTGAGTTGGGCTACGGCAATGTATACAGCTTCAGTAAATTCTTCAAAAGCCAGGAAGGAATGCCTCCGGCGCTATTCCGCCGGTCTCATTACTCTTATTAAATTATCATAGCTGAGGGAGATCGATCATGAGTAAGATTGCAAACGGCGTTTACCCTGTCATGCTGACCCCGTTTACCAAGGATAACCAGGTAGACTATGAAACCGTAGACAAGATGGTAGAATTCTATTACCGCGGCGGATGCCAGGGGCTGTTCGCTGTGTGCCAGAGCAGTGAAATGTTCTTCCTGACGGAGGATGAGCGAGTAAATCTGGCTGCGCGGGTGGTCAAAGCATCGGCCGGACGGATGTGCGTGGTGGCTTCTGGCCATATTTCCGATTCCATGGAAGACCAGATTCGGGAACTGCGCCGCATCGCGGAAACCGGTGTGGACGCGGTGGTCATGATCTCCAATCGTCTGGCTAAAGAAGACGAAGACGATGACGTGATGATCGCCAACATGCATCATATTCTGGACGCGATCCCTGATGTGACATTTGGTATGTATGAATGCCCCTATCCCTACAAGCGGCTTCTGTCCTCCAAGGTTCTGGAAGCGATGGCGGAGTCTGGCCGGTTCACCTTCATTAAAGATACCTGCTGCGACGCCGAACTGATTGCCGAGCGCATTCGCCTGCTCAACGGCCGCATCCAGCTGTTCAACGCCAATTGCGCCACCAACCTGGAAACTCTGCAAAGCGGCGCGGATGGTTTCAGCGGCATCATGGCCAATTATCATCCCGATCTGCTGGTCTGGCTGTATGAAAATTATAAGACGCAGCCGGAAAAGGCCAAGCAGCTCTCTGCGCTTCTGTCGGTAATGTCCATGGCGGAAGGCTGCCTGCATCCCGTTGGCGCGAAATATCATATGAACCTGATCGGCGTGCCAATGGAGTTGCGTAGCCGGGTGCGGAATGCTGAGGATTTTTCCAAGCTGGATCGGCATGCCATTGAAGATGTAAAGATTATGGAGGAGGTTGTCCGTCAATGGCTGAAATCGTAAATAAGCAGGGAATTTTCTCCGGCGTGCTGCTGGCTAGCGATTATGATGGCACGCTGGTTCCCGAAACCAAGCAGGTGACCCCCGGTGTAAAAAAAGCGCTGCAATTCTTTATTGAAAACGGCGGCCGTTTCACGGTTTGCACTGGTAGATGTTATCTGGGTTTCCATTCCTATTCTGCTGATATTATCAACGCGCCCGTGCTGCTGGCCAACGGAGGCATGGCCTACGATTATCAGGAAAATAAAATTGCCCTGTGCAACGGCATCGGCGATGAAGGCATTGAGCCCCTGCGCGCCGTGGCGCGCGATTTTCCGGAACTGACTATTGAAATGTATCCCTTTGAGCAATCCTACGCGGTGAACCTTTCTCCCAAGTCCGAGCATCATTTCACCAGCCAGTCCATCCCCTTTACTGCGGTAGATGATCCTGCTCAGGCTCCCCGGCCCTGGGTCAAAGTGATGATCGGCGGAGACAGCAAAGATGTGGGACGGGTGCAGGATTATCTGCGGGAAAAATATCCCGAGATTTCCTTCCTGCCCACCACGGGTGGCTTCCTGGAAGTGTTGGCCAAGGGCGTGAACAAGGGCACAGCTCTGCTCCAGCTTGCGGATCAGTTGGGCGTAAAGCATGAAGACGCCTATGCCGTGGGCGATGGCTATAACGATGTGGAAATGCTCCAGGCCGCAGCCAAGGCGTTTGTTCCCGCCAATGGCGATCGATTCGCCATGGCCTGCGCGGATTACGTGGTGCGTTCCAACGAAGAAGACGCAGTTGCTCACGTTATTGAAATTCTTACGGAAATTTACAGCAAAAAACATCAGGCTTAAACCGCTGCAAGGCTTAAGCAGAATCACCTCCCTTGCCCGTCTGGCATACATTAAAACTAGACCCGGCAAAGGGAGGTTTTTCAATGAAGGATTGTGATCTGCGCCCCGCCTGGGATTCAGCGAATGGCTGCGGCTGTCGGCCGCTTTGCCCGCCGCCTGAAAACGGCTGCGGCGGAGCAAGAGATAATTTTCTGTTGCAGCGCATTCTGGGCAGCGGCCGGTTGCATCGGTGCTGTCAGTTTTATCAGCTTCAGCCTCTGGATCTTCCCTGCCAAGCAACGCCACCGCTGCAGATTGTAAATGTCTCTGTAGATCGAACTCCCGCCTGGGAGGAAGCTCCCTGCGCGGAAAAAGGAGCCCTGCTGCTGCGGGTAGATGTGCCATTGCTGCTTCGTTTGCGGGATCGGCAGGGATGTTTCCATGATTCCTCTGCGTTTATAACCGAGGATTTGCGGCTGCGGCTTTGCTGCCCGGAGCAGGAATACTGGCGCGGCAATATCTTTTTGCAAGCCGCGGCGCGGCTTTGCGGAAACGCTTGCCCCTGGGACGAAAACGGCTGTTACCCAGCACGGCTGGAGGTGTTTCTGGACGGCTTCCTGCTGCTCCCCTGCGCTGCGTTTCCGCCTGCACCTGCCTGTTCCTCGAATACACGCCCCTGGTATCCCCCGGCTCCTTTTTAATAAAGCAAAACCGGCCTATGATTTTTTCATCATAGGCCGTTTTTGCGTGCATCCAACTGGTAATTATAAAGTGAATCGATAAATCATTACCTGCCGCAAGCCATCCAAATACATCTCATTATCTTCCGGAATATCTTCCGTTTTCAGGTATTCGCCGCCGGCAATCTGGCAAGTTCTTGAAGAAGCGGCATTGGTTGGATCGCATGTGATGATCAAATATTCCATGCCATGTTTCTTCGCCTGGCGAAAAAGAAGCTGGCAGGCTTTCGCGGCATAGCGATGGCCGCGATAAGGCGCATCAATGTCATAGCCGATATTTCCTCCAATGTAGGTTTTCGCGTTGTGCTCAATTCGCAAGTCACAATAACCGATCCTTGTCCCGTCCAGAAAGCAAATATCAAAATAGTAAGCCGGAACCCATTGCTTTTAAGGCTGCTCATCGAAAGTTTTTACCAGTCTTAAAAAAATCTCGGTATCCTTCAAATCCGACACATCGTAAAACAAGCGATTCCTCTCCCTTCCGCGCTGAACAAGGGTTATTTATCCATCAACTTAAAATCCGTCCAAATATTCTGATACTTGGTTTCCAAATCGCCTAAATCCTGGATAAATTCCGCCTGTTCCAGCAGCTGCGAGGGCACATTGATGGCCGGATCCTCCAGAAAAGAGGACGGCAGATATTCGCTGGCCGCAGGCACCGGGCTTCGGAACGGTTGAGTTTTCGCCGTCTGGGCGGCGATTTCCGGTTTCAACAAAAAGTCAATGAACAAATGTGCATTTTCCGGATGCTTCGCGCCCTTGGGGATTACCAGTGAATCGATGCCAAACCCCACGCCCTCCTGAGGATAGACCACCTGCAGTTCCGGGTTTTCCTGCAAGCAAATGGACGCATATTGGCCATACATATAGCCCACTGCGCACTCGCCGGACACCAGATCCATATACGGCGTTTCCGAATTGAAAGCGCGGATATTAGGCCGCAGCTGGGCCAGCTTTTCCGCTGCCTGAAGCAAAACGTCGTCGTCCGTGGTATTAAAGGAATAGCCCAAAATTTTCAGCGTGATGCCGATAATGTTCCGGGCATCATCCATCACCACTACGTTGTCCCGAAGCCGCTCATCCCACAGGCTTTCATAACCGGTAATTTCCATGTCCACGTAGTTCGGGTTGTATACAATCAGCGGCGTGCCAGACATATACGGCACGGAGTATTCGTTGTCCGGATCAAAGTAAGGGCTGAGCAGCACAGAATCCAGTGAATCGTACCGGGTAATCAGCGTTTTATCCAGTTTTTCCAGCAGCCCGGCCTTTCGAATAATATTTACCGCGTAATCGCTGGCAATGATCACATCATAATCCGTATCACCAGATAATTGCAGCTTGGCAATCATATTCTCATTGGTGTCAAAGGTGGAATAATTCACGCGGATTCCCGTTTCCGCTTCAAAATCAGCTATGGTCTTATCGTCCACATACATTTCCCAGGTGAATAGATTCAGCACCTTTTCTTCTTCCCCCATGCTTCCTCCCGGAAGCGCCAGCAGCAGACAAATCAGAACCAGAATCATGCGTTTCATGCGTATCCCTCCCTGTTTCAAACGCTCTGCTTCAATATATACCACAAGCAGCTTTCCGTCAAGGGAGTCCAGGCCATAGATTAACAGCCATGAACAGTTTTTTTCGTGTTTTTCTGCCCTGAAAAAGGCTTGAAATACCTCTAATGCAAACAATGATCCTGCCAACGCTTAGCAGGATCATTGCTACAACAGAATGATGATTAAGAGGGTTGTCCAGCCAGAACCAGATCAATGGCTCTCAATTCATCCGCCGTAAACGCAGGGGCATTGACAACCTGAATATTGTCCAGCACCTGTTCCGGTCGGCTTGCGCCAATCAGAGCAGAGGTGACCACTTCGTCGCGCAGAACCCATTGCAAAGCCATCTGGGAAAGCTTTTGGTTGCGCTGGGCGGCTATCTGGTTCAGTGCGCGGATTTTCGTCAGCTTTTCCTCAGTTATCGATTCAGGCTTGAGGAAACGGGGATCATGGCCCGCCCGAGAATCAGCAGGGATGCCGTTTATGTATCGATCCGTCAACAGCCCGCCTGCCAGGGGAGAAAAGCAGATGCAGCCCACCCTTTCTTCGCGAAGCACGTCCGTCAGCCCATCTTCAATCCAGCGGTTCATCATGGAATAGCTAGGCTGATGAATCAAGCAGGGCGTCCCCATTTCCCTAAGAATTTTGATAGCTTCCCGCGCCTGAGCCGGCTTGTAATTGGAAATGCCCACATATAGCGCACGGCCGGAACGCACGATATAATCCAGCGCCGCCATGGTTTCCTCCAGCGGTGTATCCGGGTCGAACCGATGATGATAGAATATGTCCACATATTCCACATGCATGCGTTTCAAGCTCTGATCGAGGCTGGCGATCAGATATTTCCGGCTGCCAAAATTGCCATAGGGCCCGGGCCACATATCATAGCCCGCCTTAGTGGAAAGGATTAATTCATCCCGATAGGGCTTCCAGTCCCGCTGCATATGCATGCCGAAATTTCGTTCCGCTTCGCCATAGGGTGGGCCATAGTTATTGGCCAAATCAAAATGGGTGATGCCGTTATCAAAGGCTGTGCGCAAAATCTTTTGCTGGGTATCAAAGGGCGTAATGCTGCCGAAATTGTGCCACAACCCCAGGGAAATGACGGGGAGCTGGATTCCGCTGTTGCCGCAGCGGCGATACTGCATCTTGTCATACCGAGTTTCCGAAGCAACGTACATTTGTTATTCCCCTTTCTCAATTTGTATTTTTGCTATTTCCATATAGCTTGCGCTTTGTCGGAAATACTTTTACGGACCTATTATACACGAATCCCGCAGAAAAAATATAGGAAACTTTTTCGCTTTCCCCCTACTTTTCTTTCAGTGCCAGATGTTGGGCTGGCTCTGGAATCCTCTCTAAGCAGTTTCAGGGTGATGCTCCTTCATTCCGCATTCGCCTGCATGGACGCAGTGTTTTCCGAAATTCCATGCGTTTCCATTGCTCGGATGCGAAGGCAGACGCAAGTTGTATAGCCTTCATCCGGCGGGAGAATTGCTAAGCCATACGGCTCTCCATAAAGATGCTTTACACGCTGCTGAACATTGCGCAGCCCATAGCCATGATCGGAAGATGAAAGCGATTGCTGCAATTTCGAAGTTGCGAACGTGCTGCCATTGTTTTCAACACAGCAGTACAGATCCTCTTGCCGCTGGTAAATCTTGATGAAAATTCGTCCCTTTAGCCCACGCACCGCCTCCAATCCATGAATAATTGCATTTTCAACCAAGGGCTGCAAAATGAATACCGGAACTTCCCTAGAGAGTAGAGATTCTGGCACATCATAAATCACATCAAATGAATGGTCATGCATGTCAAGCTGAATATCCACATTGCTGCGCACATTGACCATTTCCAATGCCAGTGAACTGCATGATTGCCCTCGATTAAGCACCGAGCGACAGAACGAGGAAAATGTACGGGCAATTTCTGCCGCCTGAGAGGCCCCCTGCTCCATCGCCTTCCATGAAATTAGAGAAAGCGTATTGTAAAGAAAATGCGGATTAATCTGCGCATACAGCGCCTGCATCTCTGCCTCCTTCTGCTTTTTTTCGCTTTTCTTTAGATCATCCAACGCTTTTTTCACAGAAGCCACCATGCTGTTGAAATGCTGCATTAATATCCCGATTTCATCTGTATACGGCGTGCTGATCTGAATATCAAGATTCCCTTCTTCAACCTTTGCCATCATTTCATTCAGAATATAAATACGCTTGACAGAATACTTCGAGAGAACAATGCTCAGCGGCAGCATAACGAGTAAACACACTATCATGATTAAGGCAATCAGCTGCGTTAAATGATGCGTGTTGGCGAAAAACGTTTCCCGCGGTATCGCCGCATGCAAAACAAAAGGAAAATGTTCAAACGGAATGTGATAGAGAATAAAAGAGGCGTTTTCTTTGTTAAAAGTGGTGGTGCTGCAATTTTCATTAGATACGGAATGAAATGCATCCAGTGTCTCTGCATCCCAAAAACCAGGATTCACGGATGACAGATATGAATTCTGCTACACTTGGGTGCGCAAAGACTGGCTGGATAAGTTGGGGCTAGATTTGCCCAAGACAGTGGATGACTGCGTAGCGATTGCGCAGGCTTTCGTAGATAACAATATGTCTGGCGACGGGGCGATGATCGGCTTTCCACTTTCTACAGATATTGCCGGCAAGTACGCTTACGACCTTTCCTTCGATCCAATTGTGAATACGTTCGGCGCATATCCGAGAAGCTGGATGTATCAGGAGGATGGCTCCATCGTTTACGGCACCATTCAGCCTGAAATGAGAGAAGCCCTTGCTTTCATGGCGGATCTCTATCAGCGCGGCTTGATTGACCCCGAATTCGCAACGCGCGATGACGAAGCTATTAAAAAACTAATTGCCACGAACAAAATTGGCATTCTCTTTGCCCCTTGGCACATGCCGGGTGTATTCATGAAGAACTTGAAGGAAATCAATCCGGATGCTGATTGGGTTCCAGTTCTTGCCCCACTCAACGAAGACGGCAAAATGCACCCGATGAATCCCGCGCCACATTCCGCCTTCCTGTGCGTCCGCAAAGGTTATGAACATCCTGAGGTTGCCTTGGAAATGATGAACTATTGCTGGCAGCGAGGAAACGATCCCAAGATCAAGGAAATCGAACAGTTCTATAATGAAAGCCCTGAGCTAAACGGCAAGAGAGTGCTGGAGCCCTGGAAGGCCGCTGGTTTGGTTATGGTTCAATGGTTTGACGCGCCTGTCCGGGAGGGCATCGCGATCAAGAATGCTATTGAGAACGGTTATGATAGTACCGATCTAAGCGCTGAGTTGACCGGCTACATGAACCAGTCCAAGGCGTGGCTGGAAGATGGCGATTCAACGGGTTGGTATTATTATGCTTCTCGTGTTGTTGGCAGTGCCATCATGGATGATCCTGAGCATCTCGAATTTGTTGATATGTGCTATCCCGCGTTTACGGATGTCATGTCCATGAAGTGGGCCAGCATGGTCTCCGCAGAAGATGAAATGATGCTTAAAATCATTATGGGCGTTGAGCCGATCGAAAGCTTTGATACTTTCGTTGAAAACTGGAAGCGCATGGGCGGCGATGAAATTACTGCGGAAGTGAACGCCATGTACGCTAAAAAGTGATTCAGCGCTTCTTCCGCTTTGTTGCGGAATTGCTTGAGCAGGTGTTTCTGACAAACCTCGCAGGCAAGTAACCGTTCTGCCCGTATGCAACTCGCATGGAGACTGCATACGGGCAATTTTTTATTGTTTTCGCATAGATGATGAAATCCTTTCTTTTTCCGTTTCTTCACTGCTTTTGTAAAAATTTTATGCCGCATTGACAAATAATTCTCCGGGCTATACAATAGAATAGAATCAGGTATGTTTCATGAAAAGGAGGAAAACGCATGTCTCGAACGGAGCGCCATCGTCAGCGGCGGCAAAGGATGGATCTGGAAGCCAATGCGGCGCAGCCGTTACGCCCTTCCTATCCCCCTGATCCCATCGACAGCATGGATATGGTTCCCCGTACGCAGGAAGATTGGGCATCATATCCCGATCAGGTCTATCAAGCCCAGGAACAGGAAGAAAACGAAGTCTTCGCGGACAGCGCAGATTATCTGCCCCAGCCCGTGGCCGTTCAAGGCTGGGCAAACGGCGGCTCTCCCCGAAAAAGTTCGTCCACCGCTTTATGGACTTTTATTTTTCTCTGCGCTTTATCCATCTTTGCGCTGTTAAGCTATCTGCTCTATTCGCTCCATGCTGCCTATGTGCCGTTTCGCAAGCAGGTGGCCGTTACGCAACAGGAAACCTTCGCTCAGGGTGTATTGGTGGATGACGTGCATATCGGTGGTATGAACCGGGCTGAAGCTGAGGCTGCGCTGAGTTCCGGGGCAGTTAATCCTGTCAGCGGCCTTCGAATCACGCTGAACATTGACGGACAAACCTGGGTGATTACCCCGGAGGAACTTCTTTTTACCCGGAATATTTCTGCCGTGCTGGATACAGCTTACGCCATCGGGCGGCAGGGAACCACGGAAACGCTGGGCTCCTCCATGACGCCTTTTGCTTATCGATACGCCCATTTATACCACACCGTTTCCAACCCCGCTTATCTTTATACCGAATCCACCTACGATCCCAACACCGTCCGGGAACTGGTGGCTATTATTGAAAACAACATCAACCGCGATCCCGTGGATGCGCAGCTGGCCACCTTTGATTTTTCCTCCCGTTCCTTCACCTTTACGCAGGATCAGCAAGGCGCAAAGCTGGACGGTGACGCGCTGTATCAGAAAATTATCGCCGCCCTGGATGCACGGAATTATACAGCCACCATTGCCATGGAATCCACTGTGCTGACCCCCACGGTCACACGAGTAGAGTTGATGAACTCCTTCGCTCTTGTTTCTTCCTTCACTACTGAAACCACCTCATCGCAAAACCGCAACAGCAATATCAACCTAGCTGCCAACGCTATTTCCGGCACGGTGGTCATGCCAGGCGAAACCTTCTCCTTTAATGAAGCCACAGGACAGCGCACCACGGAAAAGGGCTATCTGCCTGCTGCCGCTATCGCCGGAGGCACAACGGTGGACGAGGTGGGCGGCGGGGTTTGTCAGGTCAGCAGCACACTTTTTAACGCTGCCGCCATGGCGGATCTGACCATTCTAACACGTTCTCCCCATACCTGGCCCAGTAATTACGTGGATAAAGGCCGGGACGCCACTGTCAATTGGCCCAACCTGGATTTCACCTTCCGCAACGATAAAACCACTCCGATTTTCATCGTAGCCTATTATCAAAACCGCCAATGCACCGTGGAAATCTACGGCGCAACCCTGGGGGCCGGCGTATCCATACAACTGGAAACAGAGCTGCTATCCACCACCGAGCCCCCAGCCGAGCCGCTTTATGAACAAAACCCATTGCTGGAGCCCGGCACCGTTCAGGAAAAGAAAAAGGCGAGAACGGGCTATGTGGTAGACACCTACAAGGTCTATCTACGAAACGGCGCGGAATACAAACGGGAAAAGCTTTGCTCCTCTACGTATAAAATGATTCAGCAGGTAATTGAATACAACTGAGGAAAGGATGATTTCTATGCTCAAGGGAGATTTGCGCAAACAGGCCATCTTGGATGCGGCGGCTCCACTGTTCTTTGAAAAAGGCTATGCCGCTGCCACGGTTCAGGACATGCTGGATGCCCTCCATTGCAGCAAAGGCAGCTTTTATCATCATTACGAATCCAAGCTGCAGGTGCTCTCCGCCTTATGCCGCCGGCAGGCGGAGGAATCCTTCGAAGCATACCAGCAGGAAAGCTATGATGATGCGCTGGCCCGGCTCAATGGGCTGATCTATTACGCCATGCCCTTTCGCGCCGGAGAAGAAAAAAACATTGCTTTACTTCTGCCGCTGGAAGGCTTAGCAGATGGCGGCGTGGTTCGCCAAGCTATTTTAGATGCACAAAAGCAGCTGTTTTTCCCGGTTCTATGCGATACGCTGGAGCTTTTGCGGGTAGCGGGCAAGGTGTATTTCGCCAACCCTATGCTGCCTGAAATTCTGTGGGACACTTATACCATCCTCTACCAGCGAATGATGGTCGAAGCCGCCGCACTGATGGAAGGCGCAGGAACCGGCCGCATTATTCAGTTAATCGACACTGAACGGTTCATTTGGGAACGCTTACTGGATGCACCCTATGGCTCTATTGAACTGATTCGGGCTGATGAAGCGCTGCAAACCATTGGTCATGCCATCACTCGGCTGCGCAGGCAAACGCAGGGGTAAAACAGATATGAAACGGGGGCTTTCTTTTAAAAGAAAGCCCCCGTTTCATTTTTCCAAACGTACGATTACTCCAGACCTACGAACTCATCAATGCGTCACATAGGCGCAGATTAGATCGCAGGTGTTGTTAACGCCCTTCACATGCGTACGTTCATAACCATGGGATGCGAACACGCCTGTGCCAATCAACGCATGGCGCACATCATTGCCCGCCCGAATAGCGGCGCTTGCATCGGAACTGTAGAACGGATACACATCAGCCGCATAGGCGATTCCATTTTCCTTGGCCAATGCAATCAGTTCGCCGGTCATTTCGTAATGATAGGGGCCGCTGGAATCTTTCACACAGATAGAAACCATGGTCTCATCGCATTTCAGATCATCGCCCACGCAGCCCATGTCCACCGCCAGCATATCTTCTATGCCTTCGGGAATCGGCAGCGCCGCCCCGTGGCCCACTTCCTCAAACACCGTGAACTGAACAGCGACACGACGGCTCAGCGTCAGCCGGCCATCCGCCACTTCCTTGGCCAGCGCCAGCAACATGCCCGCGCTGGCTTTATCATCCAGATACCGGCTCTTGATATAACCGGACGGCGTAATCACCGTTCTTGGATCCAGAGAAACGAAGCACCCCGTTTCAATGCCCAATGCTTCCACATCCTTGGCAGAATGCACTTCCGCATCCAGCACAATTTCCAGGGTTTCATCATTTCTGGGCTCCTCGCCCATGACGCGGTATACATGCTGGCTGGCCTTGGCCGACTGGATGGTGCCCGAATAGGTTCTGCCATCCCGAGTATGGACAATGCAGTTTTCCGTTTCAATAGTGGCATCATGGCCGCCGCCCACGTGGGTATAGCGGATGCGACCGTTATTCTTAATGGATCGAACCATCAGTCCCAGCGTATCCACATGGGCCGATACCAGCAGCCCCCGGCCTGCGCCGCCCAATTCGCAATAAACGCCGCCTTTGCGGGAACGAACCGGAGAAAAACCCATGCCAGTCAGCGTATCCACCAGATAATCCGCCACTTCCCGGGTATAGCCCGTGGGCGAGGGAATAGCCAGCAGCTCTTTCATATATTTCAGTGCGTTTTCATGCATTATGCTCTTTTATCCTTTCATTGGTCTGTTCCAGCATGGGAGCCTCGTTTTTCGTCTGGGCAACCAGAATTTCATGAGCCATCAGATCATCTGCCTTGGTCACGACGATATGCAGCCCCTGGCAGTCGAACGTATAGCCTTCTTCGGGGATATTGCCACTATGCTCCAGAATCCAGCCGTTCACGGTAGCCGCTTCGGTTTCCTCCTCCAGAGAGAAGAATTCGAAAAATTCAGATACCGGCGCGGAACACAGTACTCGGTACTTGCCCTCGCAAAGCGGCACAATGTTTTCAACCGCTTCGTCCCGTTCGTCCCAGATTTCGCCCATCAGTTCCTCGATCACGTCCTCCATGGTCACGATACCGGCAGTTTCGCCATATTCGTTGACCACGATCACCATATGGTTGTGATCGGTCTGCATATCTTTAAACAGCAAATCCAGATGCACGGTTTCAGGCACAAAGGTGGCCTGATGGAGAATCTCTTCCAGCTTGAAATCTGGCGCATTCCTGCGCAGCAGATAATCCCGGGTATGGAGAATGCCCAGAATATTGTCCTCATCTTCGCCGATCACGGGAATACGGGAATAGCCTTCCCGCTCGATCACGTCCATGATTTCCTGCTCCGTTGCATCGGCATAAATAAACACCACGGCCTTGCGCGGAGTCATCACGTCTTCGGCAGTCATCCGATCCAGCTTGAAGACGTTTTTGATATACGCAATATCCTCCTGCTTCAGGCTTCCCTCATCCGCGCCTGCGTCCAGCATCAGCACAATATCCTCTTCGGAAACCGGCTCTTCCTTGGCATTAGGATCAATCCCCAGCAAACGAAGCACGCCGTTGGTCGATGCAGTCAGCAGCCAAATAATAGGTTTCAGCAAGGAAGCCAACGTGGAGATGAAACCACAAACCAGCTTGGCCAGCTTTTCCTTGTGCCGCATGGCTACCCGTTTGGGCACCAGTTCACCCAGAACCAGGGTAAAGAAGGAAAGCACCAGGGTAATCAGAATAACCGATGCGGTATTCACCGCCGAGGCGCTCTGAGCAGAAAGATTGAATGCTTTCACAATCGCATCGCTGAGCCGCTGGGCAAAGTTATCCGCCGCAAAAGCCGAGCCCAGAAAACCCGCCAGCGTGATGCCGATTTGGATCGTGGATAAAAAGCGCGTAGGCTCTTCGATCATTTTCAGCATCTTCTGCGCTTTTTTATCGCCATCCTCCGCCTGAGCCTTCACCTTTTTTTCGTTTAGAGAGATCACCGCGATTTCTGTCGCGGCAAAAAAAGCGTTAAGAAAAATCAGAAAAACCTGTAAAAGCAATTGTCGAATCACATCTGACACAGTCCGTTTCCTCCCAGTATTTCAACCAAATTTCTTTTTGCACCTGTTGTGTCCGCCGCTGCTTTGCGCCCCGGCGGCGCTTCCCGGTTCAAAAGGGAGGCCCTTCCTGCAAGGTCATTTTCTTGATTCAAATAGCTACTTCGGGGCAGTGGATCCACAAAACCAACTCCTTTCCAAAATTACAGCAGGATCCATTTCCCGGCGGAAGCATCTGGCTTGCCGCCGCATAGCGCCCGTTTTAGCCAGCGCTATATTTTTTATTATAGCATATTTTATTGACGGATGAAATAGGCACCCCCTGCAAATTAAAAAAATTTACGAATTCTGGTTTTTTCCTCCATGCGCGCTCTTAGAATGAAGCACCGTGCGTTTTCCTTGCCGATTTCTGCTGCCCATGCTATAATATTTTTAGGAGGAAGAAAGCATGAACGAAAGAAATTGTCCGGTATCTGCCCGCTGCGGCGGATGTCAAATGTTAGATAAAGCATATGCAGCCCAGCTGTTGGAAAAGCAAAAACGCGTAGAAAAGCTGATCGGCGACTTTTGTCCGGTGGAATCGATTCGCGGCATGGAAAGCCCGTATCATTATCGCAATAAGGTACATGCCGCCTTTGCCTTGGACGGACGCGGTCGCATCGTCAGCGGCAATTATGCCCCCGGAACCCATCAAGTGGTCCCCATCCGGGAATGCCTGATCGAGGATGAACGGGCAGACCTGGTGGTTGCTGTGGTAAAAAATCTAATGGAGAAGTTCCATTTGCAGCCCTACAACGAGGATTCCGGCCAGGGACTAATGCGCCATGTGCTGGTGCGGGTAGGAAAACGAACCGGGCAAATGCTGGTGGTGCTGGTGATCGGTCAGCCGGAATTTCCGGCCCGCAATTCCTTTGTGGCCGCGCTGGTGAAGGCCTGTCCTTTCGTCACCTCTGTTGTCATCAATTTGAATCGCTTTAAAACCTCCATGATCCTGGGAAAAAGCAATCGTGTGGCCTATGGCAAAGGTTTCATTGTGGATGAGTTGTGCGGCAAGCGCTTTGCCATTTCCCCCTCATCCTTTTATCAGGTGAACCCTGTGCAGACTGAAACGCTATACACCCTGGCCGTGGATTTTGCTCAGCTCACCGGCCGCGAACGGCTGCTGGACGCCTATTGCGGGATTGGCACCATCGGCCTGGCGGCAGCGGATAAAGCTGCACAGGTCATTGGTGTGGAACTAAACCCCGATGCTGTGCGGGACGCGGAAAAGAACGCCCGACGCAACGGCGTGGAAAACGCCTCCTTTTATCCAGGCGATGCAGGGGATTTCCTGCGTCGCATGGTGGCGCGGAATGAACAGGTCGATGTCGTTATGATGGATCCGCCACGCGCCGGCAGCGACGAAAAGTTTCTCCGCTCGCTTTGCCAAATGGCGCCGCAAAGAGTGGTCTATATCTCCTGCATGCCCGAAACTCTGGCACGGGATCTGCGTTTCCTCACCACGCATGGCTATCGCACTGAACGCGCCGTTCCTGTGGATATGTTCCCGCACACAGAGCATGTTGAGACGGTATGTTTATTGTCCAAACTTCAAAATCGGCAGCATATTGAGATTGAACTCGATATGGATGAACTGGATCTGACCGATGCGGAGAAGAAAGCCACCT
>CAYRFP010000014.1:28496-45408 GCA_964423675.1 uncultured Oscillospiraceae bacterium | reverse complement strand
CCGTGAAGGCGGCCATACTGTTGGCGCTGGCGCTGTGGTGCGTATCGCCGAATAATCTGATAAAACAGATCATTGCCCCGTCAGAGAAATCTGACGGGGTTTGTGTATAGTTAGGCAACAAATGTTTTCCTGTACAAAAATGAACAGGACGCGCCATGCTCCCATGAGCATAGCACGTCCTGTTTTTTATTCGCTGAGCCGTGCTTTCCAGCTGTGAAACAATCTGTCAAATAAACTTTTTACAGGCTAATCCGTCTTGGTTCCAGCGACCATCCGGCTTGAACCGTATGGTATGGATTGGCTGAATGTGTCATCCTTTCATTGGAAAGCGGTTGTTAGCCTAATTTTCATCAATAACTCGTGCTATAATCGCTGCACAGCTTTTCTTCCTGCGTTGCTTTAAACGCCGTGATCACGCTTCTTCATTCCATTCCACGATGACGGGATTATGGTCGGAGAGATAGACGCCGTTTACACATTCATGCAATTGATACGGGGCTGAGAAGCAAGACGCGGGCAGATCGGACAAAATGTAATCGATCTTAACAGGCTCATAAGCCATGTAACCGTGTGATGTTCCGCTCATGCCGAGGGTCAGGTCATTAAGTCCGGCCGCTTTGAGCAGCGCATAGGTGTCCGGCTCCTTTTCCTTAACCACATTGAAATCGCCGGTCAGGAACAGCGGGATATCCTGCTGTGCTTTCAGTTCCTTAATTTTTGCAAGAATTTGCGAAAGACCTGTCTGACGCGCAGAGGGAGAAAGGTCATCCAGGTGCGTATTAACGAAATAGAAGAAGCGCAGCTGCTTCTTATCCCACAGTTTAACCCAAGTGCAGACCCGGGGATTATTGCTTTGATTGGGATAACGGCTTCCGGGAACAGTGGGCGTGGGACTGAGCCAGAAGGTTTCAAATGCGCAGGCTTCGAATCGATCCTTGCGATAGAAAATATGGGTTCCCTCATCATCAAGCGTTGCACCGCGGCAAACACCCACCGATGCATATTCGGGAAGCATAGCGGAAAGCGCTTGATGCATTTCCGGCTTGCACTCCTGAACACCCATCACATCAGGCTGTTCCTTCCGCATTGCTTTCAGAATCAGGGGAAGACGGAAGGGGAAATAGTTTTTTCCATCGTTGGCAGCGGGATAGCGCAGATTAAAAGTGACCAATTTGATCATGGAAGATGCCTCCTAGGTAGGATAAGATTCGTTTTGATTATAGCACTTACGGGAAAAAAATGCAAATCTATGCTGCTGATCTTTCTTGCCAGTACAGCTCCCGGTAGGGGGAGATTTATTTGGCGCATTTGATGATGCGCAAGCGCGTCAGGCAGGAGCGATCCTTTGTACCGCCGGCGCAATAAGCAACAAGCATAGCGTTATCACGGGTAAAATGTATGGCAGGATAGCAGTAACCATGGCGCGGATCATCTTCAATCACGATGGCATCCGACCAGGTGGCCCCGTCATCTCGGCTGACAGCATAGACAAAGGGCGTACGTCCGCCTGTCCAAACTCCATCAACGCACTCCGACCTTCCTGGATAAAGGGGAATGGGATTCCAGAAGGCGTAAAGAGCGAATGTTTCCGGATCACGGCAAAGTTTCATGGGTGAAAGCGGCGAAGAAAAGCGAGAAGGTTGTGGAACAGACCAATGAAGCCCGTTATCCAGGGAGAAGGATTCGTATTGACACATCTTATCGGTTCGGAAATAGCCCCAAAGCGCTCCGTTTTTCAATTGCAGTATTCCGGGCTCCTGCAGGCCAGATTGGCTGCCTGTGAATGGCGGATGAATCACTTCGGGCGCTTCCTTCCAGGTTTCGCCATCGTCATCGGAATACAGTATGCAGACGCAAGCAACATGATCAAAGAACGTTTTTCCTGTTTTGGCATTCATGCCGGTTCGGTGATAAGCCAGCGGCAGGAGAATACGTCCGTTTGCCAGACGTTCTGCCCGGCTGTTATTTAAAACGAACCAGCCGGGACGATCTGCCAGTGTGCATTCGATATGCCGCGAAAAGGTTCTTCCTTCATCAGAGGAGCGAGAGAGCATGATGTGAACAAACCATTCTTCTTTGACGATGTAGAAAATTCCCACATCACCATTGTTCATGCGCATCAGCGAAACACTCATTACGTTTTGAACGCCGAAGTCCTCTGCGCGGATAATAACCTGAGGCTCCGACCAGGTTTCGCCTTCATCGTTGGAAATCATGGCAACCAGAGAAGACGGCGCGTCATCATGGTGATCTGTGCCGTTAAAGCGTGAATAGGCGAAGAAAATGGAGCCGTCTTTCAATCTTAGAAAATCACCTTCGCTGTGACGAGAAAAACAAGCATTGGGCGGCATATCCCAAGTAATTTGGGAAGGGGAGACAGGCATGATGTTCATCCTTTCTGTTGCTTTGTAAAGTAAAAACGTTTCACACTAATTCTTCGAAAAAGAACAAAATCCTTCCAGAGAGGAGGATTCCGCAGGGCTTTTTCCACTGTCCTAATAGTTTCCGGCAGTCGACTGCATAAAAAAACACAAAAAAACGCAGAGTAAAGCCAGAATGGAGGAAAAGGTATGCAGCAGATTCGAACAGACCTGGCTATGGAAAGCAGGGATTGTGCCGGAGCGTTGCAGGGCATCCAATCCCGTACCTTTCGGCATCATTGCATTGAGGAAACTCATGTATGCGTTGAAACAGAGGAAGCGGCGCAGGCATTGGGAAAAGCACCAGGGCGGTACATTACCCTGTCCTATCCCCAATTGCTTCGCGCAGATGCGGCGGAGCGGCAGGAACTGTCTCGGGCTTTGGCGGACGCATTGCGGGGACTTTTGCCGCCCTTCGGGGATTTGCTGGTAATCGGGCTGGGCAACCGCCATATCACTGCTGATGCATTGGGCAGCCGTGTGATTGAAAGCCTGATGATTACAAGGCATATGCGCCAGGTGACTCAGGAGAGCCTGCGGGGACGGTTGCGCGGTGTTTGCGCGGCTGCGCCGGGGGTGTTGGGGATTACGGGAATGGAAACGGCAGAGGTGGTGCAGGGGATGGTGGAGCATGTTCGGCCCGCTGCTGTGATTGCCATTGATGCGCTGGCCGCCCGGGAAAGCGCTCGGATTGGCACCACAATCCAGGTAACAGACACGGGAATTCAGCCAGGCAGCGGCGTGGGCAATCATCGTATGGGGCTGACACGGGAAACACTGGGCGTACCGGTGATTGCCATTGGTGTGCCGATGGTGGTTTATGCGGCAGTGATCGCCCGAGATGCACTGGCGCTGCTTTTACAGGATATGGGCCTGGAGGAAGAACAGCATGCCCAGGCTATGGACGTACTGGTGGACAAGGTGACGCGGCAAGGGCTGGGTGAACTGGTGGTAACGCCCCGGGAAGTGGATGAACTGGTGGGCAAGGTAGGCCACGTGATTGCAAGGGGGATTAATATGGCGCTGCAGCCCCGGTTGACAGAAGAAGAAATTGATACGCTCACGCATGATTGTCTGTAAAGCGGCATATATAGAGGATGAGAAGTGGCGGGTGACAGGAAATTATTGGCCGGGTGGGCAGGGGGACGAAATGAGAAGGCTGGGAAAAGCAGCAGTATTGGCTTGGGCTGGGATGGCGGCGTTGTCTCTTTTGCGTATGGGAATTGGCCTTAGACAAATACCCATCCGAGCGGCAAAGGCTGTGACCATTGACTTAACGCAGCCAGAAAAAGCAGAGACACCCTCCTTTTCTTTAGAGGTTCTTGCGACTACAGCCGCGGAAAAACCGATTCGGCGGGTTTTTATTTACCATACCCACACCTATGAAGCCTATGAAATGGATGCAGAAAACCGATATACACCAACGGAAACCTGGCGCACAGCCGATGCAAATTACAACATGGTGCGCGTGGGCGAGGAATTGGCGCAGCGGTTGCGGGATGCGGGAATTGAAGTGGAGCACGATGTGACGGCATATGAGCCGCCTCGTTTGTCTACGGCTTATGCGCGTTCTCTGGAAGGCTTGCAAAAGGCGAAACAGAAGGAGTTTGATCTGTATCTGGATTTGCACCGAGATTCGTATTCAAAAGGAAACGGAGAAAACACGGTGGAAAAGGGTGGAACGCCGCTGGCCAGAACGCTGATTTTGATTGGCCAGGGCACCGGTACAGGCTTTGATGAACGCCCGGATTGGGAAAAAAACCAGAAGGTTGCCCAGCAGATTGCAGATGCAATGAACCGACAGGCCGCAGGCTTATGCCGCGGGGTTTCATTAAAAAGCGGGAGATATAATCAGCAGGCAGCGTCGCCCAGTATGCTCATCGAGATTGGCAATAATAAAAACACATTGCCCGAGGCGCTGGCTACCACGGCCTATCTGGCAAATGCTATTTGTGCCTATTTCGACGGGCTGTAAAACAATTGCACAGTGGGCGGGAATATGTTATAATAAAATAACAGCGATTTATCGCCCAAAGAACAAGCCTAGGGAAAGGGAGAAGCACCATGCGCAAACCGACAGACCCGATTGGGATGTTTGACAGCGGAGTGGGGGGCATCAGCGTGCTGCGAGAGGCTGTGCGGCTGCTGCCTAACGAACAATTTCTTTTTTATGGAGATACGAAAAACGCGCCTTATGGCACCAAGACACCGGAACAGGTGCGTTCTCTGGCACGAAACGTGGTGCAGGAGCTACTGAGCCGGGGCGCTAAGGCGATCGTGATTGCCTGCAACACGGCCACAAGCGCTGCTGCCGCTGCATTACGGGCGGAATATGATCTGCCGATTATCGGCATGGAGCCCGCGCTGAAGCCTGCATCGCTTTTGCACAAGAAAGGAATCGTGCTGTCTCTTGCTACGCCGGGAACCATTGCTGGTGAAAAGTATGCACAGCTTTATGCGCTTTACGGAGAAGGCGTGGAATCGCTTCCGTGTCCTGGGCTGATGGAGTTTGTGGAACGTGGGGAAATGGATACCACGATGCTGCATGCGTATTTGGACGAGTTGTTTGCTCCCTATGCAGGAAAGCAGGTGGAAGCGATCGTGCTGGGCTGTACCCATTACGTATTTCTCCGAAACGCTATTGCCCGCCATTTTTCTGGCGTTCCGCTGATTGATGGAAATGAAGGCGCGGTCCGACAGTTGATTCGGCGGCTGGAAGCGGATAATCTGCTGGCTCCACAGGGCGGGGCTGGCGGCGTTACGCTTTTGTCTTCTGGCGGAGCGGAGGCGGTTGCTCAGATGCAGAAGCTTATGAATATGCCCTGATAAATTATCAAATTGCTCTCAGTAAGAAACGGATGTATAATGCTATCCAGAAACAAAAAAGGAGTTACAAATGAAGATTAAAATTTGTTCGGACAGTACCTGCGATCTTTCTCCGGAATTGGTGGCGCGCTATGATATTGCGCTGATGCCGCTGTATGTGATCATGGACGGAAAAACCTATCGGGATGGCGTAGATATTCATCCCGAGGATATTTTTAGACATGTGGAAAATGGCGGAAAGCTTTGCAGCACGTCCGCAGTGAACGTGGAGGACTATCGCCAGTTTTTTGCGCAGCATTCTCAGGAAAATGATGCGGTTATCCACATCAATATTGGTTCGAAATTCTCAACGTGCTATCAGAATGCTACTATCGCTGCTTCCAATTTCAGCAATGTTTATGTGGTGGATAGCATGAATTTGTCTACGGGCCAGGGTCTTTTGGTGGTGGAAGCTGCCCGTATGTCGAAACAAAATGCGACAGCAGTGGAGATTTGCAGCATGCTTCAGGAAATTCGCAGCCGCGTGGAAGCCAGCTTTGTGATGGATCAGCTGGCTTATATGCAAAAGGGCGGTCGTTGCTCTTCTGTGACGGCATTTGGGGCAAATCTGCTGAAAATTAAACCCTGTATCGAAGTAAAGGACGGCGCGATGGGTGTGGTGGACAAATATCGCGGCCATTTCGAGCGTTGCATTGAAAAGTACATGAAGGATCGGCTGAAGGATCGTAAGGATCTGCGCCATGAACAGGTGTTTATCACCTATACCACCACAGCCCCCGAGGTTCTAACCGCAGCGCGGGAAGCCGTGGCCAAATACGGCTCTTTTGCTGAGGTGCATGAAACTTGTGCAGGCTGCACTATTTCCTGCCATTGCGGCCCGAACACGCTGGGCGTCCTGTTTATTCGAAAATAAGGAAGCAGGGGATGAGGGCGCATGCTGCTGGAATATGGAAACACGGTGGTTTTTCCGCATTGGGAACTGAATGAGAAGGTTCCGGTAGGCTATTCGCGGATTTACTATATCATGGATGGCAATGTGACTTATGAAGATGGTCAAAGATCTGCATGCCGCCTGAAGCCGGGGTTTCTTTATGCGCTGCCGTCCACGTTGCCGTATCATGTGTGGCGAACCGATCAACGTTTTTTCTGTACGTATTTGCACGTGGTTTTTCCTCAGGCGCACATTACCGGCTTGATCGAACTGCATCCCGATCATGATTGTCTGCATGCGTTTGTCTGCACATTGCAGCAGGCGATTGAAGAAAAACGAATGGAATTGCTGGACACACTGGCGGGAGCGTTGCCGCAGTTTCTGGAGGCGGATCCCTGCTTTGTGGAATCGTCTTCCATTATTCATAGCGTTCGCCAATATATTTTTGAGCATATTTCCGAGGAAATCACCTTGGAAGAACTCAGTACTTTGCTGGGCTATCATCCAAACTATTTTATTAAGCTGTTCGCTAAGGAAACAGGGCTTACACCCCATCAATATGTGATCCAATGCCGAATGCAATATGCGGTGGAACTGCTGAACCGGGGAATGGGCAACCAGGCGGTGGGCGAAGCGTGCAATTATAGCGATACCAGCACCTTTACGCGGGCGTTTCATAAATACTATGGCGTAACACCGCAGAAGTATCGCCAGGGGTACCGGAAGCCATGAGCGCTAAAAGTGCTAGGGTTCCTTTATACGACCATGAACTGCAAACAAAGGGCTTCGGCCCTTTTTTGTTTTTCAAAATATTAATTTTTGCACATTTTTCACTCATTCTTGCGCTTGAACACATTGGAGAATCTGGCTATAATTACACCATAAAGAATGCGAAAAGAAGGGTGATGACATGAACCAGATGGATGCGGCCATCCGGAAAAGAGGAAAAAGCCGATTTCTGAGCAGCTTTTATGGCTATAAGAAATATAGGGCATTAACGTTTATGTTTTTACCGGTTGTGGTTTATTTTATCGTCTTTAAATATATTCCCATGGGCGGCATCGTAATTGCATTTAAGAATTACAAAATCAGCAAGGGAATTTGGGGCAGTGCTTGGTGCGGGCTGAAGAATTTTCAGCAGGCCTTTGCCACGCTTACTTTTACCAGATCGGTTCGAAACACACTGATTATTAGCGGCCTGAAGCTTCTCTTTGGCTTCCCGGCGCCCATTCTTCTGGCGCTGATGCTCAATGAAGTGACGCATAAACGCTATCAGCGGGTCGTTCAGACGATCAGCTATTTGCCGCATTTTCTGTCCTGGGTTGTTCTGGCGGGATTGTTTCAGCAGCTGCTTTCTCCCAATAACGGCGCAGTGAACTATCTGCTGAAAAAGTTCTTTGGTCTGGAGGAATCAATTTTCTTCCTGGGAGATAATGCGTATTTCCGCGGAACGCTGGTGGTCACGGATATTTGGAAGAACGTAGGCTGGTCTTCCATCATCTATCTGGCCACAATTGCTGGCATCGATCCCTCTCTTTATGAAGCGGCTTCCTGCGATGGCGCCACGCGTCTGCAATCTACCTTCTATATTACGCTGCCAATGTTGGCTTCTACTATCGTGGTAATGTTGATTCTGAATGTCGGCTCGATTATGGACGCGGGGTTTGATCAGGTGTTTAATCTGTATAACAGTGCCGTGTATGCCACTGGCGATATTATCGATACCTACGTCTATCGCATTGGTATTGGCGATATGAAATATTCCCTGTCCACGGCAGTGGGTCTATTTAAAAATGTGATCGGATTTATTCTGGTTGTTGGCACCAATTGGATCGCCAAGCGAATCAGCGGGGAGGGGATCTGGTGAAATGAGTGCGATACAATTAAAAGCCAGGCGACGTAGCTTCAGCGTGGGCAAAGCGCTGATCTATCTGCTGTTGGGTGTTTTCACCCTGACCATCGTTGTTGCTTTCTGGCATTTGTTGAATCTGTCGCTTTCTCCTTCGTATATCGCCACCAAGGGCGGACTGCTGCTTTATCCCAAAGAGCTGACATGGGATAACTACGCCAAGGTGATCAGCAACCGCTATATCTGGATTGGCTATAAGAACACCCTGATCCGCACCACCATTGGCACAACACTGCAATTGTTTTTTACGGCCATGGGTGCCTATTGCCTGAGCAAAAAGTTTTTTCCCCATCGAACCTTCTGGACGTTTTTGATCGTTTTCACCATGTTTTTCTCCGGCGGGTTGATTCCCAATTATCTGCTGGTAAAGAATCTGGGGTTGCTGGATACATATGCGTCCATGATCCTGCCGGGCTTCATTAGCGCATACAATATGGTGATCATTCGCAATTATTTTTCCTCGCTGCCCGAAGAAATTGAGGAGAGCTGTTTGATCGATGGCGCAGGCCGATTCCGGATTTTCATGCAAATCATTCTGCCTCTATCCAAGCCGATTCTGGCCACGGTGGCGCTGTGGCTGGCAGTGGGGCATTGGAATGCTTGGTATGATGTGCTTCTGTATGTATCGGATGATTCGATGTTTACGCTCCAGGTCATTCTCCGGCGCATTATCATCACTGGTTCAAAAGAAATCCTGGATACGGATATTGCATCCCGGGCCAGCGAGGCAGACAGCATGGTTAGCTCCGAAGGCTTAAAGGCGGCCTGCATTTTCGTGACCACATTGCCTATTCTCTGCGTGTATCCCTTCATTCAGCGATACTTCGTTAAGGGCATCATGATTGGATCCTTGAAGGGCTGAAGCCCTTTTAGAAAAAAAGGAGGTTTTTGGTGTGAAGAAAGGTTTGCGTTTCCTCTCGTTTCTGTTGGCTCTGGCGATGCTTGTTCCCACACTGCCACTGGCGCTGGCGGAGGAAGAACCGGTTTCCATCTCTGTGGCGGGCTATATGTTCGGGCCAGTAGATGATGAAAAGGATGTTATCACGCCGCTGGTGGAGCAGCGGCTGAAGGAAAAGCATGGCATTAACGTGAAGATCGATGTGCAATATATTGAGAACAGCAACTATACCGACATCCTCAATCCCCGGCTGACCAGCCTGGAAACGGCCCCGGACGTGTTTCTGGCCAACAGCGCCACGCTGTTGAACACCTATTACGATCAGGGCGTAATCAAAAGCTGGAGCCTGGATTTTTTCAAGGAGAACGCGCCAGACGTATACGAATTCGTGATGAATGGTGCGGCCTATGGCGATCTGAAGGACGATGTGGATCAGTGGCTGGAAGCATCTATGATCGATGGAGAAATGGTCACAGTTCCTTCCTTTAAGCCGGATGGCTCCATGCCCTATAAAGTGATGCTTTATCGGGGCGACTGGCTGGAAAAGCTGGGCATCACCCAGGATCAGCTGCCAACGACCATCGATGAATTTGTGGATCTGATGTATCGCTTCACCAAGGAAGACCCGGATGGAAACGGCCAGGACGATACCTACGGCATGTCCGCTACTGGCATCAAAGCGCTGTTCGGGGCGTATGGCGTGTATGACGGCTTCTTGGGCGGCACGTCCTATTGGTACAAGCAGGATGGAGAAATCCTGAATCCTGATGTAAGCGATAAGGCGAAGAGCGTGGTTGAACTGCTGGCCAAAATGTATGCCGATGGCGTGATTGATCCGGAATTCGTGACCGGCACGGAAGCGATTTCTGGTAGCTACTGGGCAATCTCCAATGGTTTCGTGAATGGCCGCTATGGCGCAAGCTGCCTGGCTTCCATTGACCATTATCGTTTAAAGGGAATAACCAGCGAAAATGATGCAGGCGGCCCCTGCTCGCAGGAATATTGGGCCGTGAACGGCGAGGATTCCACCTTCGTCTATGGCCCCTGGCCGGCCGGCCCGGACGGGGATTACGGATACAGTGTGGGCTACGCAGTGGCCGTATCGGAAAGTGCGGTATACAATGCATCCATGAGCGATGAAAAGCTTGCGCTGATCTTTAAGATCATGAATGCTTTTGCTACCGATGATGAACTGTATATGCTGGCTGCCTATGGCATCGAGGGCGAGCATTATACCAGGAACGAAAACGGGATCGTTACCCGCAACGGCGAGATGACCCATGCGGATTTGAACGCTGTGGGCGTATGGGGCTGCCGCAGCCTTTATGGCTCTGACCGTGCCTTCAGCACCACTTCCTATGATTTGGTATATTACAAAGATCCTTCCATCGCTAATCGACTGAATTGGTTCGAGAAACCTCAGTATGACAGCTACATCCAGAACGCCGTTTCTGTGACTCTGCCTTCGCAATCGGATCTGGGCGGAGAACTGAATACACTGCGGGACGAAACCTGGGTGAACATCATCACGGGCAAGGCAAGCATCGAAACCTGGGACGAATATGTGAAGAACTATATGGCTGCCGGCGGGGAAACGCTGTATAACGAAGCCAACGAATGGTTCAAGAACAAATAACAAAGGCTGGCAATGGGGGACGCCGCTGGTTCAATCGGCGGCGTCCTTTTTGAAAGGGTGGGTATTCAATGCGGGATTATTATGCATGGGATGACGCGCATTTGCCAAACGATTTGGCCCCGGAACTTGCGTACACCAAGACTTATCAGGAAATGACGGGAAAGGGACTGGCGCGGCGGGAATGCGAATGTCTGCGGATTATGCTGCCCGCTTCCGCTATACCTGTTCAGGAAGGAGACTGGTTTGTCGGCCGACGTGTGTTTCGTCCCCTGGGAGTAGCCCCCAGCTATTGGAACGATGAAACGGATGGTCTGGATCACGTAGGATATTACGCCGATCTGGATCGCTTGACTCATATTATGAACCGTCCGGATCAAACGGAAGCGAATCGGCGGGCTATTGAGAAAATGATCGCGTTTTGGAAAGAGGAACGCGTTGTAGCCAAGGTTCACGCACGGTTTGACGAAACCATGCGCCGTGAAATGCCCAGCGATCTGTGGAATCAGGAATCTGGGGCAATCTTTGGCCTGTATCGGCTGGTCGTTTCCCAATTGGACTATGATAAATTGGTTCATTTGGGACTGCCGGGGTTGCGCAAGGAAGTAGAGGAACGTCTGCGCGGGAATCAGAATGCGCAGCAGCAGGATTTTTTGGAAGGTTTACTGGGCCTAATCGAAATTCTGACGGGACTGCTTCATCAGTATGAAGAAGCGCTTTTACAGGAAATGACGAAAAATGGGGTTGACGAACGGCGGCAGAAAATGCTTAATTGTGTGCGCCGATTGCAGAAACAGGCTCCTTCCGGCTTCATGGATGCGCTTCAATTGGTTTGGCTGTATTCGGCGTTTGCGGGTGTTCGGGATTTTGGGCGAATGGATGTGTATTTTGGGGATTTTTATGTGCAGGATTTGGAAAAAGGCGTTATAACGCAGAGGGATGCCAAGACGCTTTTACATAGCTTCTTTCAGATGATGCGCCAGACGGATACACGGGATGGACGGATTATTCTGGGAGGATTGGGACGGAGCAATCCTGAGAATGCAGATCGCTTTGCACTGTTGGCAATGGAAACCGCGATGCTGGATCGGGAACTGAAACCGCAGCTTTCTTTGCGGATGTATCCGGGGATGAATCCGGAGGTGCGGGGCAAAGGAATGGAAATGCTGCAGGCAGGACTGACCTTTCCGTTGCTGTTTAATGATGTAGCCTCCGTGCGCGCTGTCGAAAGAAGCATGCATGTGAACCGCGCCGAAGCGGAGCAATATGGTTTTTTTGGCTGCGGTGAATATGTGATTAGTCATAAAAGCATGGGTACGCCGAATGATCTTATCAATTTGGCCAAGACGCTGGAGGTGACGCTTCATCAGGGCATGGATCCGATTCGTGGTTGTGCTCATGGCCTAGATTTGGGCGCACCCGAAACGTTTGATACATTTGATAAGCTTTTTGCGGCATACAAAAAGCAGGTGGAATACTTTACAGAGATAGCTGCCAGGCATCATCGGCTGGTTTACGATGCAGTTCGGGATAGCAATGCAATGCTGATGATGAGTCTGCTTATGGATGATTGCGTGGTGCGGGGAAAGCCCGCTGTGGGCGGCGGTATACGTTACTTGGCCGGCACCTATGAAACCTACGGCAATGTTACCGTGGCGGATAGCTTTACAGCGATTCGCGAATTGGTTTATGAAAAAAAGCTGTTTTCCATGAAGCAACTTATTGCAATGCTGGATGCGAATTTTGAGGGCTACGAACCGCAGCGGAGGATGATGCAGAATTGCCCCAAATTCGGCAACGGCGATCCAACTGCGGACGGGATGGCACAGGCGATAAACAACCATGTTTTCGATTGTGCCGCGAGACAGGCGCAGCGCCAAGGCCTGAATTCCTACCTAGTCGTGATGATCAATAATGGCGCGAATGCCGATCTGGGGCGCAATACGCTGGCAACAGCAGATGGTCGCTTTGCAAGAACCTATCTGTCAAATGGCAATAATCCCATGGCAGGCATGGATAAGGCCGGTCTCACGGCGATGCTGCGCTCGATGGCAACCACCGATGCGGGCTGCACGGCGGGGACAGCGCAGAATTTGAAGCTGAGCCGGGGACTATTCGATA
The DNA here is from genome assembly GCA_964423675.1 of uncultured Oscillospiraceae bacterium. GTDB lineage: Bacteria > Bacillota > Clostridia > Christensenellales > Aristaeellaceae > RUG563. The sequence continues at coordinate 32,670 of CAYRFP010000014.1, read as the reverse complement.
AGCATGGGGAGGCCGTGCAGACACTGATTGATACGGCGTTTGACATGGGGATTCTTTCCCTGAATATTAGCGTGATGAACCGGGGGGACATGGAGGACGCCATGCTTCATCCGGAGCGCCATCAGAACCTGCTCGTTCGTGTTGGCGGATTTAGCGCCCGGTTTGTTCAATTGGATCCGGATACGCAGCATGATGTTTTAAATCGCACCATCTATTGATTACAGAAAGCGAGAACACGCCTTTTGAAAAAGCAAATGACAAATTCGCGCGGAATCGTTTCCGACATCCTTTCTTTTTCCGTTAATGATGGGCCTGGAATCCGAACCACAGTTTTTTTGAAAGGCTGTCCGCTTCGGTGTGTCTGGTGTCATAATCCGGAAACGTGGAGTCGGCAGCCTCAATGTATGGTCAATGCATCTTTGTGCATTCAATGCGGTGCGTGCGCCATATGCCCCTCAGGCGCGCGGGATGCCAAGGGATGCTGGGATGCAGCACGATGCCGAAGCTGCGGAAGCTGCGATTCAGTTTGCCCAACTGGTGCAAGCCACCTATGCGGGCAAGAGCGGACCGCTGAGGAAGTCATCAAAGCCGTGCTCCCGGATAAGCTCTTTTTTCGAGAAAATGGTGGCGTGACTTTATCTGGGGGAGAGCCGATGGCACAGCCGGAGTTTGCTCTGGCGCTGGCGCACGGCTTTCAGGCACAGGGGATTCATGTGCTAATAGAAACCTGCGGCTATGCTCCCTGGATGGATTTTGTGGCCATGCTTCCTTATGTGGACGGCTTTTTGTTTGATTGGAAAGAGACGGATGCGGAGAGGCATCGAGCATTTACCGGAGTAGACAATCGTCCGATACGGGAAAACCTGGCGCGGTTGCATGCATCCGGAGCAGAGATTGTGCTGCGATGCCCAATTATTCCGGGGTATAACGATCGGCTGGATCATTTTGCGGGCATTGGGCGATTGACGCAGGATCTCCCGCACATTCGGCAGGTGGATTTATTGCCCTATCACGCTTTGGGCAACAGCAAGCGAATGCAGCTAGGGCAGAAAACAAAAGATATTCTGCCACCTAGCGAAGAAACAATTCAGGAATGGCAGAGAACTCTGCAAAGTCTGTGTCGTGTGCCGGTACAACGATGAAATGAGAAAAGAAAACCTCCGTATGACGGCAAGCATACGGAGGTTTCATGCTTTTGGAAAAACTACTTTTTAGCAGGCTGTTTGAGTTAAAATGCAAACCGGGAACTGAGCGCACAAGGCGTCATAGGCAGCTTGAGCTTGTGGTACCGTTTCAAAGGCACCAAAGACTACGGAGCCTGATCCGGTCATTTGCGCTGCGGTTGCTCCGGCTGCCAGCAGAGCTTCTTTGGCTGATGCGATTTCCGGGCGCATGGGAATGGAAGCCTGTTCCAGGGCATTGCGGATACCTGTAGCAATCCAAGAAAGCTGGCCTTGCGCTAGACCGCTCAGAACCAACGCTGTATCAGAGACTAAAACATCTTCCTGCTGATGATAGGCAGAGAAAACTGCTTTGGTGGACAGCGCGGCGCAGGGCTGAATCAACACCAGAGGAAAACATCTGGAACAGAGGATGGGAGTCAATTGCTCGCCAATGCCTTGCGCGCGCATGGGTCGATCATGGAGACAGAAAGGAATATCTGCGCCCAGACACACGCCCAGCTTGCATAGCTGTTCCAGGGAAAAGGAAAGTTTCCATAGCTGGCAAAGTCCTCTGAGCGCCGCCGCAGCATCTGCGCTGCCGCCGCCTAGGCCTGCGCCCATGGGGATGCGCTTGGTCAGCGTGATTTGCGCGCCTTTTTTTATCCCGGCTGCCTGCCGCAGCGCTTCAGCTGCACGAAGCACCAGATTATCCGCTCCTGCGGAGAGGGCGTTCGTTCCGGTAATGGAGAGCGTTAAATCATGCGATGGTTCCAACCGCAGTGTATCGCAAAGCATTAAAGGCTGCATTATGCTATCCAACAGATGATAGCCATCCGGCCGCTTTCCGACAATGTCCAGCGTCCAATTAATCTTGGCTCGTGCCTGAATCTCCATGTGTTCCTCCCGGCTGCTTGCCTTTAGCCAGTGTGATTTCAAATTCGGCGCCGCCTTCGCCGGATATCAGCCGAATTTCCTGGCCATGCTTTTCCATGATGCAACGGCAGATGGCCAGGCCAAGACCTGTTCCCTTTCCGACAGTATGCGCTTTATCCGCTTTATAGAAGCGATCAAAAATATGCGGTACGTCATCGGGCAAAACGCCCTCGCCATTATCCTTTACCCGCAACAGCACCTGCTGCCCGTTTTCCCGGGTCGTCAGGGTGATTGCGCCGCCATGGGGGGTAAATTTAATAGCATTGTCCAGCAGATTAATGATGACCTGCTCGATCTGATCCGCATCCGCATGCACGAAGCAAGGATCGGTTTCAAAGTCCGCATTCACTTCCAGTTGCTTTTCATCGATGGGATTGATCCGGGAAATGATCACGCGCCGTGCGGTTTCATTCACGTCAAAATCCGAATAAGCCAGGCTGGTTTCTTCGTTTTCCATGCGCGACAAGTTCAAAAGTCCTGCGATCAGTTTGGACAGCCGATGGGTTTCATCCACTACTACTTGCAGATACTTTTCGTGCTCTTCTGGGGAGATTGTGCCATCCAGCATGCCTTGGGCGAAGCCTTGGATTGACGTGATAGGCGAGCGAAGTTCATGGGACACATTGGCCACAAAATCGCGGCGAGATTGCTCCAGAGAGGCCAGCTGATCCGCCATCTGATTAAAGGATCGGGCCAATTCCCGGATTTCCTGTGTGCCTTCCTCCGGCGCACGGGCTTTAAAATCCCCCTTTGCCATGTTGCCAGCGGCCTGGGCTATGATGGTTAGCGGGCGGGTCATATGACGGGTCAAGAAAAAGACCAGAATTCCTGCCACTGCTACCAACAGCCCCACTGCTAGCGCCATCTGCCAGGCCAAGCCTTTATAGGAAGCGTGGACGGTTTGCGCAGCAGTTTGGATGAGCACCAGGCCGGTGACGGTTTGTTGATCGTCAAAAGCATTTTCCACGGAAATAGGAATCAGCACAGTAAACAGCGGGCCTGCAGTGCTCTGGCTTTGAACCACCACTTCCTCCCCGCGCATCACCTTTTCCAGATACCGGGTGATTTCTTCTTGGGTAGGGAGAAATCGAAGGCTTTCATCCTTCAACGTGGTTTCGTTATAGTAGGTGCGATGCTGGCCGCCTCGATCCACTACCAGAATATAGGCGTTATACTCCGCATAAACGCGATTGGCTTTCCAATACATGTATTGCTCAGTGGCTGAGGTATTGCCGAAAGCACGGGAAATCGAATCAGAGGGAAGGCGGCTGGCCAAATAGGCCATATCCCGTGCCTGGGTTTTCAGGGCGTTCATGCGGCTTTCAATGCGGGCGTTTCGCAGATTCATATATGAAATGGCAAAAAGAATGACTGCGCAGGAAAGAATCGCCGCGAGAAAGATTGTAAGCAGCCGGGAAAACATGCTGCTGCGTCCCATCAGTTATTTCACCTCGAATTTGTATCCAACACCCCAGACCGTGCGAATCTGCCAGCCCAGGCTTTCGCTGCCCTGCAGCTTTTCGCGCAGCCGCTTGATATGCACGTCTACGGTGCGGCTGTCGCCAAAGAAATCAAACCCCCAGACCTGCTCCAGCAGTTGTTCTCGGGTGAACACACGGTTTTGATGCGACGCTAAGAAATAGAGCACTTCCAATTCCTTGGGCGGCATTTCGATAAGCTTTCCCTGAAAATGTACCTCATATTTTTCTAAGCTGATGGTAAGCCCGGGGAAGGAAAGTGTATTTTTTTCGCTTTCGCCTGGCGCGGCGCGACGAAGCACAGCCTTCACCCGCGCAACCAGTTCCTTGCCTTCGAAGGGCTTGGTGACATAATCATCCGCACCCAATTCCAGCCCCAGCACCTTATCAAAGGTCTCGTCCTTGGCAGTCAGCATAATGATGGGGATATTGCTCATTTGCCGGATACCGCGGCAAACCTGCCAGCCATCCAGGCCGGGCAGCATCACGTCCAGCAGCATCAGACTTGGAGGATTTTTCTGGAAAGCAGCCATGGCATCATCGCCCCGCGTTTCTATGGATACATCGAAGCCCTCCTTCTCAAGATACAGCTTCACCAGC
>CAYRFP010000014.1:1388-28464 GCA_964423675.1 uncultured Oscillospiraceae bacterium | reverse complement strand
ATCGTCTACGACCATAATGGTCTGCTTTTCGTTCATGGCTCAGCCACCTCCTTGTGTTCAATCAGAAAGGGTTTATTTCAGCTGTACGATGGTCACGCCGTCCTCACCTTCGCCATACAGCCCGCGGCGGAAGGATTTCACATGACCGTGCGTTTTCAGATACCGCTGGATGCCATCCCGCAGAATGCCGGTGCCTTTTCCATGCACGATGGTCACCTCATGGAGTCCGGCCAGCACGGCTTCATCCAGATATTGATCCACCTCAGCCATGGCTTCGTCAAGTGCCATGCCGCGCACATCGCAGCTCATATGGACGGTGCGTTCCATGGCTCCTGTCTGCACCCGCACGGAGGAAACCTGCTTCTTTTTCGGCTTTTCCTGGACCAGGCGAAGCTGGCTCAGATGAGCCTTCAGTTTCAGAATCCCTGCTTGTAGCTGCACCTCGCCTTTAGCATCCGGGAGCGAAAGAACGGTTCCTTTGGTATTCAGATGCGTGATCTCTACGAGGTCACCAACCTTGACAGTCTTCGGCGGCTGCACGAAGCTGCCGGTAGGCTTGGCAAGTCCTTCGGACAGGCTGTCAATGCCGTCCTCCATACGTTTTTTCAGTGCATTTATTTCGTGCTCAGGCGCATTCGCATTTTTCTTCATGCGTTTCAGGTCATAAAGAATGCTTTCGGATTCCCGCTTCGCCTTTTCCATGATCCGCTTGGCTTCTTCCTTGGCTTTGCGGGTAGATGCGTCTCGCTTTTCTTCCATGTCTTTATACAGCCGCTCAGCCTCATTGCGCAGCCGCACCGTTTCCTGCCGTGCCTGCTCTGCCAGTTCCCGCTCTTTTTCTGCAACCTGGCGATGGTATTCAGCGTTAGCGATTACGTCCTCGAAACGAATCGTATCATGCGAGAGCAAGCCCTTGGCGTGATCGATCAGGTATTCAGGCAGCCCCAAGCGCCGGGAAATTTCGAAGGCATTGGATTTACCGGGAACGCCGATGGAAAGCCGGTATGTTGGTCGAAGCGTTGCCACATCAAATTCCACGCTGGCATTTTCTACGCCCTTGGTGGAGAGCGCATACGCCTTGAGCTCGCTGTAATGGGTAGTGGCTGCCGTACGCACATGGATTTTCAGCAGCGCATCTAGGATCACCTGAGCCAGCGCTGCCCCTTCGGTGGGGTCGGTTCCAGCGCCCAGTTCGTCAAAGAGCACCAGATCCCTAGGCGTTACAGCGTTCATGATCGAGACAATATTGGTCATATGGGAAGAGAAGGTGGACAAGGATTGCTCGATGGACTGCTCATCGCCGATATCTGCATAGACTTCTTCAAAGGTGGAAAGCTCCGTGCCCAGCATGCCGGGCACATGCAGCCCGCTTTGTGCCATCAGCGTCATTAAACCCAGTGTTTTAAGGGTGACGGTTTTGCCGCCGGTGTTAGGGCCGGTGATAATCAGAGAGGTGAAATCCTGCCCCAGCCACAGCGAACAGGGCACCACCTTCTCCCGGTTAATCAACGGATGCCGCACCCGCACCAGGTTTACGTGCCCTTCGTTATTCATCTTTGGCCGCACACATTCCATTTCTCGGGAAAGCATACCCTTGGCAAACGCAAAATCCAGATGCTGCAAAATAGCCAAGTTTTGGGCAATCAGATCGGCGCTGTCCGCTACCTGCTGAGACAGAGCGGATAGAATCCGTTCGATCTCCGCCCGTTCCTTCATATGCCATTCTTTGAGTTCATTGCCCATTTCTACCACGACCATGGGTTCGATAAACAGAGTGGCTCCAGTGGCGGATTGATCGTGCACAAGTCCCGGCACATTTTGACGGTATTCTTGTTTAACGGGCAGCACATACCGCCCATCGCGTACCGTTACGATGGATTCCATCAGATACCTGGAATAAGAGGCTCCATGAGCCATCGTGTTCAGTTTTTCCCGAATGCGGTCATTCACAGAGCGAATGTGTCGACGGATATCCAGCAGGGCTGGGCTGGCATGGTCGGAGATCTCATCTTCGCTGAGGATGGCTTCTGTAATGTCAGTTTCCAGAGCACGGAGAGGCTGCAGCCGAGACGCCATGGCAGTAATCAATGGAGTATTGTCCCGGTCTGTTACTAGGGCAGTGCGGGCGGCTCGGGCGGAGCGAAGCATTTCCGCCACGCTTAACAGGGCTTTGGGAGATAGGGTTGACCCCTTGCCAGCCAAAGCCAGATATTCGCTGACATCGTCAAAGGGGATCAGCGGATGTCCGCCCAGATACGTAAGTGCCACTACCGCTTCCTCGGTTTCATCCAAAGCACGGTTTACTTCGGCAAAATCCGCCAGCGGCGTTAGCTCCAGGCATTTTTTTCTTCCGAATTCCGACAGAGCGTACCCCGCCAGCATTTCCCGGATTTTTGTAAATTCCAGAACCCGCATGGCTCTTTCGTTCATTTTTCTCCCTCCCAAAGGTCAGTATAGGGGGTTTGGATGAATTATTCAAGAAACGGAGCGTTTTATTTATGATTTGTTTACGGCTTGGACACAAAAATGCAGTCATTGCACACCGTCCAGAAAACGCCCGCAAGTGCCGGAGATACTCAGAGGCTGTGGTCTATCACCGTCAAGAAGCATCCGATAATATTGCAAAATCTGCTGCTGCAATGCCAGCGGCTCTTCCATAAAAGAGCAGAAGAAGGACAGCTTGGGTATTCCCTGAAGCAGTTCTTCGGGGAGCCGCAGCGGTGTGCTGGCCAGCAATTCACTCGGGCAGCCTTCGGGCAAATGCGTTGGTAAAAGTGGATAATCTGCATGCATCCGATCCGTGATGCAGGTGTCCGCCGCGCCTTTTCCCTGAGCACAGAGACGGCAATCGGCTCGTCCTGCCGTTAGATGAAGCGCTGTGCGCAGGGGGCAATGATTTAGTAACATCAACCGCGCACGGCCATAAACGGGCAAGATTTTTTCAATCGTATTCTCCGACAGCGCGGCGATATCATCGCGCGCCATTTCCCGGGAAAGCACGGCGCTTTCGCAGCCCAGTATGGCCAGCATGTGTAGGCTTTCGCCATTCATAATCGGTACACCTTCGCCTGCCATGACGCCGGTAGAAAACAAGTCCAACTGTCCCGGGCTGCTTACTACTACGGGGATATGCCGCGTCGCTGTTTGTTCTCGAAGCCAGACAAGGGTTTCTTCGGTGGTTTGTGCAGGAAGAACAAGGCGCGTATCGGCAGGCCAGGTATCCAGCAATGGCAACAGGGCAGAGGAAGCGTAATCAGCAGGGGCCAGAAGCACTTCATCTGCGCCTGCGCGGCGCAGGACAGGAATATCCTGTATGTTTCGCGTTCTGGCCAGCAGCCGAGGCTGCGAGGGCTGGGGCATAGGCACAGAAAATGTATGAGCAGCCGAAGAAAAAAGCGGATGAGCCGCTATGCGAGCGAACTGTAACTGTGCAAGCGCATCCCGGCGCAGGGCGTTTAAAGCGGATGCGGGAACAAACGCCCCCTGCGTTCTAAGCGTAAAATGCCGTAGCACAAAGGGCGTTCCGCCGGTCTTTTCCAGAGCGCGACGCGCCGACAACTCGTCCAACGCTTTGCTTTGCGCCGCCTGACAGGGAGCAGAGGCAACCGTTACGCGGCTTTTGCCGTCTGTAACAGTTAAGGAAAGTGCTGCGCCTGGGAAGGCAGTGAGGGCAGCATCAAATGGGATAGGTAGCGCAGCGTGAAAGGCTTCGTTTTCGTAAGTCATCCGGGCGGCAGCAAGCTGCGCTTCATCCTCCGTGCGGCGCACAAGCGCGCCCTTGGATACAGGATCGCGCAGCCGCAGCACGGCAATTTGTCCTTTAGCCGCTTCTGGCCCGGAATAGCGCAGCTGCTGATTCCCGATTTCAAGGCCATCGCCATTATGCAGTGGCTTTTCCAGTAGCACATCACCCAGCAGTACACTGCCCTTAGTATAGTTTTTTTGAATGTGACCAATGGAAACGCCCAGCGGAGTTACGCGGGATTCATCGATAATCCCGGCGTCCTGTGCATGACCGGGATACCCCCGGGTAAATCCACCCCTGGAAAAAATCTGGGTCAGGGCTTCTTTTTCGGCGGAATCGGCCAGCGTGAAATGGCCGGAAAGCACACTGTCCAGGGCGTTGCGATAGGCCCGGGTTACCACGGCTACATACTCTGGGCGCTTGAGCCGTCCCTCGATTTTAAAGGAATATGCCCCTGCGGCAACCATTTTATCCAGTTCGTCTCGGGTGCATAGATCCCGGGGCGAGAGCCAGGACGCGGTTTGCCCCTGATAGCAATAGGGAAGCCGGCAGGGTTGAGCACAGCGCCCGCGATTTCCACTGCGGCCGCCGATCATGGAAGAAAACAGGCATTGACCGCTGACGGAAACGCACATAGCGCCATGGCAGAATACTTCCACCTCCATGCCGGTTTGCGCGACGGAGCGGATCGTATCCAGGCCGCATTCTCGAGCAAGAACCACCCGTTGCGCCCCCAGACGCTGCAAAAGCCGGGCGCCAGAAGCGTTATGCAGCGCCATCTGCGTGCTGGCATGCACAGGGAGATCCGGGAATTCTTCGCGGCAAATCTTCAAAAGCCCCAGATCCTGCAGCAGCACTGCATCGGCTCGCAATTTGGAAAGCAGGGCAAGGATTTTGCGAACATCAGCCAGTTCCTGCTCTTTTATTAGGATATTGACTGTGACATATACCTTTTTTCGATGCAGATGCGCCGTTTCGATGGCTTCCCGCAGCTGCTCGGGGGAAAAGCCTGCGCTGGCACGGGCGCCAAACGCAGATGCACCTAAATAGACCGCGTCCGCCCCATTGGCAAAAGCAGCCTTCAGCGCTTCCATGCTGCCCGCAGGGGACAGCAGTTCCAGTTTATTTTCCATGCTTTAGTTCATACAACTCCTGCCGCGCCTGCATCAGTTCCCGCCGCAGACGGGTATTATCGTCTTGGGCGGTCAGCAGTTCATCGGCCATGGAAAGGCCGGCGATCACCGCCGCCGATTCTCGGTTTACAAATCCGCTGGAACCAGTTTCAGCAATCTTGCGATCTACGTAAACCGCTACCCGCTTCACATGCTCCGGAGAATCGGCGCTGGTGAGGGTATAATCCCGACCGGCGATGCGCAGCGTATAGGAGGCTTCGCCTTTCCTGTTCATCATAATTGTTCGAAGGGATAGTTGACACCCTGGACATCCACGCGGATTGCCTTGATCTTCTGGGGTTCCAGCGGCTTATCATTGTAATCCCGGCGAACGGAAACAATTTTGTCTGCCCACTCCATTCCGGAAAGCACCTTGCCGAAGGCGGCATACGCGCCATCCAGATGGGGAGAGTCGCTGGTCATGATAAAGAACTGGGAACCGGCAGAATCGGGATGCATCGCCCGCGCCATGCTCAACACGCCGTAGGTATGCTTCAGGGGGTTCTGCACGCCGTTCTGGGCGAATTCACCCTTAATGGTGTAGCCTGGCCCACCGGTGCCGTTGCCCTTGGGGCAACCGCCTTGAATCATAAAGCCGGGGATCACCCGGTGGAATGTCAGCCCATCGTAGAAGCCGCTGTTGGCCAGCGCGGCAAAATTGCCAACGGACTGGGGCGCGATTTCGGGGTAAAGCTCACCGGTCATTTCGCCGCCGTTTTCTAGGGTGATGGTAAACGTCGGATGCTTGATTTCGCTCATGGATGGATTCCTCCATATTATTTTTTCGATATGGAAATGGCGATACCATTCCACCATGCATAATACCGCTTTTGGCTTCAAATGTCAATTGAAGGAGGAAATTCCGGATGAAGAAGAGAATCTTTCTGAAACGATGTATAGAAGCTTTTCTTGCAAAGCAGGGGCGTTTGCGATATAATAATGTCACAGAAGAAACCTGTGAAGGAGGGAGCGCCGTGGCTGAAAATGAGCGCAAAAGTGTCGTTCGGGTATTTGGGGCGCATCCGGGGCTTCTTTTGCGGCATTCGCTTGTGCAGTTGATTCCCCGTCTGGCTGGTCTTTCGGCGTTGTACGCTGGTTTCGTGGGTGTGGGACAACCGTTTTTTTCGTCCCTGTTATGGTATGCCCTTGCCGGAGTCGTTTATGCATTTGTGGTGCTTCCGCTTCGCTTTCAGGGCGGAGAAATGCTTCGCCAATGCTGTAATTTAATGCCAGAAGCGATAGGTGTGATTGGCGCGCCACAGAAGAAAGCAAAGAAGTATACAACCTGGCTACTGGCAAGCTGGCTTCGATTTGGTCGGGGATTGGCCTGGGGGCTTCCTTTTTTAGCGAGTCTGGGTCTATTTCTCTATGGAATGGAGTACCTTCCCTTTAACAAACTGGGGCAGATCGTAAAGGCTTTCGCATTGCTTTCTCAATCAGCTACCACGGTGCAGGGCATGCTGGTGATTGGCGTGCTGTTGCTGGCCTTTTTGTTGATTTTTATTTGCGGTTGGCAGCGAGACAGAGCGGTGGAATATGTGGATGTGCAATCGTTGAGCATCAGAGGCACTTTTGCACGGGGAAAGATGCTGCGCAAAAAGGCCAAAGGTCAGATGCTTCGGCATAATGCCATTCAGGTTTTATGGATGATTCCAGGATTTTTTGGAGTCGCGGCGGTGCTCGTTCCCTATGTGCGGGAGAATCTGCGCAGCGGCGGCGATATTCTGACGGTATTGAGTCGCCTGCTGCGGCTGATGAAGCGGCCGCTTCCCGGAATGCAGATGGCTTATTTGACCGTCGCTTTGCTGCTCACTTATTTTCCTTTCCGTCTGCTGCGGAGAATGCGTAATGCCGCGCTGATCGCGTCGTTGGATGAAGGAGACAAGCATGCGGCTGGATAAAATGCTGAGCAACTTGGGCGTAGCTTCTCGATCCGAGTGCCGGACGCTGCTGAAAACAGGCCGGGTGCGCGTAGGCGAGGCTGTTGCCCGGAATGGCACCATGAATGTGCAAGAGGGAGCGGCGATTTTTCTGGATGGAAAGCCGCTGGATACCCGTCTTTCCCGGCATTTGATGCTTTATAAGCCTGCCGGGGTGCTGACCGCCACAGAGGATGGGCGACAGGAAACAGTGATGGATTTGCTGCCGGGGGTGTACCGTGCCTGCGGCTGCATGCCGGTGGGGCGGCTGGATAAGGATACAACGGGAATTCTGCTGCTGACTACGGACGGCGAGCTAGCGCATCGGTTGCTTGCGCCGGGGCGACATGTGGACAAGGTGTATGAAGCTTCTGTGGAGGGTACATTGGATGCCAAGGATGTGGCTGCCTTTGCCACAGGCATCCCGCTGAAGGATTTCACGGCTTTGCCAGCCAAGCTGGAACTGCTGGAAGAAAGCATGGGCCGCGTGATTGTGCAGGAGGGAAAATACCATCAGGTCAAACGTATGTTTGGTGCATGCGGAAAGCCTGTAAAGACGCTGCACAGAATAGCCTTCGGCCCCTTAAAGCTTGATGAAGAATTGCAGCCCGGCGAGTTTCGGGAACTGACAGGAGAGGAGATGGCCGCGCTGTATCAGGCAGCGGGCATGCAGAAATGAGCGAACATTATTATTCCTCGTCCCCTACTTCTGCGCATCGATATGCGCAGTGCGATTACTCGTATCGGGGGGAAACGCTGCGCTTCGTTACGGATGCAGGCGTTTTTTCTAGGGGCGAAGTAGATTACGGCACCCACACGCTTCTTTCGGCGCTGCCGGAAAAACTGGCCGGCCGCGTACTGGATTTAGGCTGTGGCTGGGGAGCCATTGGCGTGAGTGTTGGGAAGAAATGGCCAGGCTGCGCTATTGTGATGAGCGATCTGAATGAGCGTGCTTTGGGTCTGGCGGCGCAGAATGCCCGCAGTAACGGTGTGACGGCGCAGACCGTTCAAAGCGATGGCCTGGATAACATCCCGGGCACTTTCGATTTTATCCTGACTAATCCCCCCATCCGTGCCGGGAAACAGGCCATATATCGAATGTTTGCCCAGTGTGCCGGGCAAATGAAGGAAGACGGGGAAATGTATCTGGTTATTCGGAAGCAGCAGGGCGCAGAGTCGGCCATTCGTTATCTGAAAACGATTTTTGACCAGACGGATACGATCGAGAAAAGCGGCGGCTTTTGGATTATTCGCTGCCGGGGAGGAAAGCAAAATGACGTATGACAAGGCATTTTTCGATGCGGGAATCGACAGGCGAAATACCGGATGTGTGAAATGGGACGTACTGGAGGTGCGGGGCGAAGAAGGAATTCCCATGTGGGTGGCCGATATGGATTTTCGGGCGGCTGTGCCTATCACGGAGGCCCTTCACCAGCGGGCGAACCATCTGTGCTATGGCTACAATCGGGATTGCCCGGAAAATGAAGCGGCCTTTTGCGGCTTCTGGCAGCGGCGGCATGGACTGACGATTCAGCCAAAACAGACGATGATGCTTCCCTGCGTGGTGACGGGCCTGAAAACCTGCGTTCGCGCCTTTACGGAAAAGGGCGACAAGGTGGCCATTTTTGCACCGGTTTATGGGCCGTTTGCGGAATCGATTGAGGGTAATGGCCGAGAAACGGTAAGTGTGCCGCTGAAGACAATGGCGGATGGCAGCGTTAAGATGGACATGGAAGGCATGCGCGTAGCGCTGGAAGCTGGGGTGAAGTTGATTTTGCTTTGTAATCCCCATAATCCTCTGGCCCGGCTTTGGCGTAAAGAGGAATTGCAGGCGTTGTGCGTTCTGGCAAAGCAGTATGGTGCGAAAATCGTCAGCGATGAAATTCATGCAGATTTTGTGTACAAGCCTGCTGTGTTTACGCCGCTGCTCTCTATCCCTGAAGCGGCGGATTGTGCGGTGATGCTGGCCTCCGCCAGTAAGACCTTTAACATTGCTGGTTTGCAGCAGGCGGAGGCGGTGAGCTTTTCTGCTGAGATGCTGGATCAATTAAGGCAGGAGTGCGAGGCGGCGGGCATTACCAGTGGAAACACCTTTGCGATGGTGGCCACGCGGGTGGCCTACAATCAGTGCGATGATTGGCTGGATGCGTTGCTGAACTATCTGGATGAGGGACGCCATATCCTGCAGGAAGAAATCCAGAAAGAACTGCCCAAGGCAGTTATTGGTCCTATTGAAGCCACCTATCTGGCCTTTGTGGATTTGCGGGCGTATGGATTAACCTGCGATGAAATGGCAGAGCGGTTTAAAGAAAATGGCGTTGCCCTGACCAGTGGCACTTTCTTTGGCCCGGAGGGCGAAGGCTTTATGCGCGTGAATTTCGGTTGTCCACACGCCATGCTTCGGGAAGGAATTCGGAGAATGGGGCAGGCTTTGAGAACGGAGGAAGCAAAATGATGGATCGGATTGAAAAGCTTTTGCAGGAATATCGGGAAGAAATGGTGGAAACCCTGCAAAACTGGATTCGTATTCCCAGCATAAAGGGAGATGCGGTTCCGGGTGCGCCCTTTGGCAAGGAAAACCGGCAATGCCTGGATTTGGCCATGGCTGATTGCCAGCGAATGGGTTTTGAAACGGAAATCTTTGATGGATATGTGGGGCATGCGGATTTGGGCGAAGGCTTCGTTCGGGATGCGTTGGCGATTTTGGCCCATCTGGATGTAGTGCCCGTAGGCGATGGCTGGACGGTAGAGCCCTTTGGCGCGCTGCGCCGGGATGGCAAGGTTTATGGACGCGGTGCCAGCGATGATAAGGGCCCGGCTGTGGCAGCGCTGTACGCCATGCGGGCCGTAAAGGAAGCTGGGATTCCCTTGCGGCGTAAGGTGCGCCTGATTCTGGGCTGCGATGAGGAATGCGGCTCGGGAGACATGAAGTATTATAAGGAGCACACGGAAATGCCGCGCTCAGGCTTTAGCCCGGATGCGGATTATCCAGTGATCAATATCGAAAAGGGCGGTTGCCTTTTGCGGCTCGTCGGCAAGCAGGGCAAGGATGGTCTGCGGGTTCGTTCTATGCAGGTGGGTGAGCGGGCCAATGTAGTGCCTGGTTTCGCTTCTGCGCTGGTGGAAGGCGATGTAGCGTTGGTGAAGAAAGCCGAGGAAGCAGGAGTGGCTCTCGGCTTCCCGGTTTCTGCACGGATGGAAGAAAATGCTGTGCGCATCGAAACTATAGGCGTGACCGGTCATGCAGCCTTTCCTTCCCATGGGAGAAATGCCATTGGGCAGATGCTGCTGGTGCTGAAAGCTCTGGGGGCTACCGGCGCGATCGCGGAATTGGCAGATGCGGTGGGCATGACCTGCTATGGTGAGAACCTTGGCATTGCCATGGAGGATCAGATTTCTGGCAAATTGACTTGCAGCCTGGATATTATCCGTGTGGAAGACGATGTGGTAGAGGGCGTGATGGATATTCGATATCCGGTGCTGTTGAATCTGGAGGAAATGGTTAAGCTGGCGCAGATGCGCCTGAAGGAATGCCAGGTAATTGTGGAAAGCAGCCGTAAGCCGCACCACGTGAGCGAGCATAGCGAACTTGTACAGCAGCTACTGGAAGCGTATCATGAGATAACGGGCGGGGAAAAGAAAGCCCTAGCTATTGGCGGCGGCACGTATGCCCAGTCCATGGAGGAAGGCGTGGCCTTTGGCGCGCTGTTCCCTGGCGAAACGGAGTTGGCGCATCAGGCGGATGAATATATTTCCGAAGAATCATTGTATCAAAATGCCCGGATCTTTGCCCGCGCAATTGTGCGGCTGGCCGGAAAGCGAAAGTGAGGAGGCTTTTCATGAGCGCGATTACCGAAACGATTACCTGTATCAATTGCCCGGTGGGGTGCCGAATGGAAGTGGTTCACGAAGGCGAAAATGTGCTTTCCATTTCAGGAAATACCTGCAAGCGCGGCGAAAACTATGCGCGTCAGGAATGCGTAGCGCCAGAGCGGATGATCACTGCCGTGGCGCCTGTTGTGGGGCGCAGTGTTCCTGTTAGTCTGAAAACACGTACGCCCATTCCCAAAAAACAGATTGACGATTGCATGCGGGCGATTATGGAAAAGCCCTTTGAAGCGCCGATTGCTGCTGGGGATGTGCTGCTTCCCAATGTGTGCAATACTGGCGTGGATGTGATTGCCACAAAGAGCGTGGAATAAAAACAAGGAAGATGCAGCGCAGAAGCCGCTCTGGCGTTTCTGCCTGTTATGGGAGGAATGCGCAATGCCCCTTGCCCCGATTCTGATGACCCCCGCCTATCGCTATGGCGCTGCCACGCCTTGGGGCGGCGACCGTCTGCGGACGCTGTTTCATAAAGAAATTCCGGACGAGCGCACCGGTGAATGCCTGGAACTGAGCGCAATTTCCGGACTGGAAAGCCGCGATGCAGCGGGCGAAACTTTGCTGCAGCTGGTGGAAAAATATGGTCAACAGCTGGTTGGTTCGGCTGTCACAGGCCCCTTTCCACTTCTGCTTAAGCTCCTGGACGCCCGGGATACCTTGAGCGTGCAGGTGCATCCCAATGATGAATATGCTGCCCGGGTGGAAAAAAAACTGGGAAAAACCGAGGCCTGGCATATTCTGTACGCAGAACCGGGCGCAGAACTGGTTTATGGCGTGAAAGCAGAAACTAGCAGAGAAGAACTTCTACAAGCGTCTTTGAACGGTGCAGAAGTAGAAAGTTTGCTGCGACGGGTGAAGGTAAAGGCTGGAGAAACTTATTATATTCCGGCCGGAATGGTGCATGCCATTGGCTCGGGGATCGTGCTGTATGAAATTCAGCAGTCCAGCGATGTGACTTATCGTTTCTATGACTGGGAACGGAAGGATAAGAATGGAAATAAGCGGGAACTGCATATTCAAAAAGCCATCGATGTAACGGATCTGGATGCGCAGCTTCCTGCTGTAGTCGAGAAGGAAATAGCTCCGGGGCGGTATCAGCTGCTTGAGGAAAAATATTTCACGCTGGAACGTTTTTCGGGATTTGCTGGGGAGCTGGAGCCGGATGATCGGCGCTTTGCTATCCTGACAGCGATTGAACCGGTCGTGCTTACCTGGAAGGAAGGAACGCTTTCCCTGCCTGCCGGGGCTACAGCCTTGCTTCCGGCAGATGGTTTTTCGTTAAAAATAACGGGAAATTATGTGCTTCTTTCCTATCCATCTGTCTAAAAAATTGATAAAAAGGTATAAACTTTAAAAAAACAGCTATGCTTTATCCCGTGGCTATTGCGATGCCACGGGAATTTTGGTATAATAAATGGGGGAATGAAAAGTGACGTTATTTGAAGAACGCGCCCGGGCTTATTGCCCCGGATTGGTAATTTGGCGGAATGTGCCGCTCAGTGGCTACACAACGTTGCGAGTTGGTGGCCCGGCGGACGCATTTGCAGAGCCATCCAGCGAAGCAGAAATGGACGGATTGATGCGAGCCGCCAGGGAAACGGATACACCGGTTTTGCTACTGGGAAACGGTTCGAATTTGCTGGTACGGGATGGCGGGTTTCCGGGAGTAGCTGTGCATCTTGGACGCATTTTTTCTGCGATTCAGCAGACGGATAACATCTTGACTGCCCAGGCGGGCGTGCTGCTTAGCAGTCTGTCCCGTGCTGCACAGACGGCGGGCCTTTCTGGCCTTGAGTTTGCGCAGGGGATTCCTGGCACGGTAGGCGGCGGGGTGTATATGAATGCCGGCGCATATGGCGGCGAATTGAGCCAGACCATTACGGCTGTCCGTGTATGGACGAAAGACGGGATTCTGGAAATCCCGGGGGAGAAAATGCAATTCTCCTATCGCCATTCCTTGGCCATGGAGAAGGGGTATTTGGTGCTGAGCGCTTCCTTTGCCCTGATGCAGGATAATCAGCATGCAATTGAGGAAAGAATGCGGGATTACGCCGCCCGCCGCCGGGAGAAGCAGCCATTGGAGTATCCCAGCGCTGGATCCTTTTTTAAGCGTCCAGAAGGACATTATGCTGGCGCGTTGATTGAGCAGGCAGGGCTGAAGGGCGTGTCCGTTGGCGGGGCACAGGTAAGCGAGAAGCATGCAGGCTTTCTCATCAATCGCGGCGGTGCGACAGCCCAGGATTTTCTGCATCTGATGGCGCAGGTGCAGGAAACGGTGGAAAAGAAATTTCAGGTGCATCTGGAGCCTGAGGTGCGTATCATAGGAAGCGAGAAATGAGTTTTTCATCCCAAGTAAAGGCGGAATTGCTGCGAATCTATCCGGATAAGCATTGTTGCATGCTCAGCGAAATCAGCGCTTTGACGCAGGCATGCGCCTCTCTTCGGCTCAGCGGCGGAGGGCGGGTGAAGATTGTTTATGAAGTGGAAAGCGCGCCGCTGGCCAAGCGAATTTTTCTGCTGTTAAAGAAACGGCTGGAGATCACGCCTGTCCTATCTTTTACACGTTATAAACGCTTGGGCGGACAGCGGGCGTGCGTGTTAACCGTGGCGGAAGCGGACAGTCGGCGGCTACTGACAGCTATGCGCATGCTGCGAGAATCAGCCACGGGCTCCGTTTTTCGCGGTGTTCCCCGGGCAGTTACGTCCAGACGCTGTTGCCGTGCCGCTTTTGTGCGAGGCGCGTTTTTAGGCGTTGGCGCGGTGAATTCTCCCGAAGGAGGATACCATCTGGAATTTTCCACCACGGATGCGCAAGCGGAAACTCTGATTAACATTTTGGAAAAAAGCGGTGTACATGCCGCTGCGGTTACGCGCCGCAGTAGCCGCGTGGTGTATATGAAAAAGGGAGACGATGTGGTCTCATGTCTGGCGCTGATGGGGGCGCACCAGGCACTGATGGAAATGGAAAACGTGCGTATTCGCAAAGAAGGACGAAACCAGGCTAACCGCGCTCGCAATTGCGATGAAGCGAACTTGAAAAAACAGCTTACCACCGGCGCACGTCAGGCGCAGGCAATTACGGCGTATTCACTGGCTCATAGTCTGGGTGGGCTTCCTAGGGAATTGCAGGAGATCGGACGCGCACGGATGCTGCATCCAGAAGCATCTCTGGAGGAATTGGGTCAGATGCTGCCCGTTCCGCTTGGAAAATCGGGCGTCAATCATCGGCTTCGACGGTTAATGACGCTGATTGCCGCAGAAAACGAATCGGAAAAGCAATGAACCTACATACATAAGGAAGACGAAGAATGATCAAGCATATTTTGAATTTGAACCATGTGACGCCCTTTAACCGCATGCAGATTGAGCATTTGGCCAATTTGGCGGGTCATTTCTCCTCGCGAATTATTTTTGAGCATAAAAACCGTGTAATCAACGGAAAATCCATGCTGGGTCTTTTATCTATGGGCATGACCGGGGATGACGAGGTGGCACTCATTATCGAGGGCGAGGATGAGGAACGGGCAGCGCAGGAGATTTGTCAGTTGCTGGATTCTGGCGTGGCTCCGCCCAAGGAAGCCACAGATGCGGAAGCCGTTTTGCTCGAAATTAAACGTTGCTATGCAGACATTCTCCAGGAAAATCTGGTGGGTATTTATTTGCATGGCTCTCTGGCAGCGGGTTGTTTCCAATGGGAACGCAGTGACATTGATTTCCTTGTAGTGGTGCATCATTCGATCCCGGTGGAAAAAAAGATCGCGTTGGTTGAGACTCTTTATGCTTTGGAAAAGGACGCGCCGCCGGAAGGCTTTGAAATGAGTGTGCTTTTGGCGGAGAACTGTCTGGCACCGGTTTTTCCTATGCCCTTTGAACTGCATTATTCTCGACGCTGGACACGGGATTACGAACGGGATCCTCGGGGCTTTTGCCAGCGGATGCATGGCGAGGATTCGGATCTGACGACGCATATTCTTTCTCTCCATGCATATGGCAGAGCAGTGTTTGGCCCCAGCGTCGCCCGGGTGTTTGGTGGAATCAAGCGGGAAGATGCGCTTTGCGCTATGCGGGAAGATCTGTCCGATGCAGGCGAGGAATTGCATAATCGTCCTGTATATTATGTGTTGACCTTGTGCCGAGCCCTTGCGTATTTGCGGGAAGGGATCGCGCTGGATAAAAGGGAAGCTGGAAAATGGGGGCTTAAGCATGCGTCCCGCAGCTATCAGGGCGTAATTCAAGCGGCACTGAATGCGTATGAATATGGGCGCGATATGTTTTATGATGAGAATCAGGCGGAAGACTTCTGTTGCGACGCAATGGAAGAATTGATGAAATAAGGTGCCAGAGCAAAGATTGTTGGCCACGGTATCGATGGATAAAAAACCCTTTGGCGGTAAGTGCATTTAACTACCGTCAAAGGGGTTTTAAGATATTTGGAATAGACAGATCTTTGGAATTATTTCAAAATTGAAACGGCATCGGTGATTGTTTTTTCGTGGGCGAGCATGCCGTACTTGTCCACGTCTGCTTTGTTCTTTTCGCCATGTGTCAGGCAGCCTGCTCCGCCAATACAGCCGCCCGTACAGGCCATTCCTTCGATAAAGTTTGCATCCAATGCGTTTTTGCTTTTCTTGAGCAGCGCTATGCGACAGGCTTCAATACCATCACAAACGCAGGATTTCAGATCAAAGTCAATTCGCTGCTCCTGAATGGCTTCCGCAACTGCGTCGCTCAGGCCGCCGCTGCGGGCAAAGATGCGGCCAAAATAGGACGCATTATCCAGCAGATCCTCGGGCAGGGAAGCCAGATCAAGATCACGACTGTCGAAAAGTGCCTGAAGCTCCTCAAAAGTGAGAACGGAGTCGATGTAGGGCTTTACTGTATTCAACTGCGCCTCGGCTTTCTTTGCCGTACACGGGCCAATGAAGACGGTTTTCACATCGGGCTCATTGTCCTTAATGTATTTGGCAATGGCGGCCATGGGGGAGAGATTATGAGAAACATAAGGAAGCATCTGGGGGAAAGCCTTTTTGATATATGCCACAAAAGCGGGGCAGCAGGAGGACGTGAGGAAACCCTTCTCCGCCAGTTCTCTGGATTCAGCCTGCGCCACCATGTCCGCTCCAAGCGCTGCTTCCACCACCGTATGGAACCCCAGCGCTTTCATTCCGCTGACTACCTGGCCCAGCTTGGCATAAGTGAACTGCGAAGAAATAGAAGGCGCCACAATGGCGTGTACCTTGAATTTCTTTCCGCCCTCGCTTTTTTTCAGCAAATCAATTACGTTCAGAATATAGGATTTATCCGAAATCGCGCCGAAGGGACACTGATACACGCAGGCACCGCAGGCAATGCATTTTTCATTGTCGATGATCGCGGATTTTTGATCGTTCATGGAAATGGCCTTGACCTTGCAGGCATTCTGGCAGGGACGCTTGCGAGAAACAATGGCCGTGTAAGGGCATACCTTGGCGCATGCGCCGCATTCCACGCATTTGGATTTATCGATATACGCCACATGATTACGATCATAGGAAATCGCCCCACGCTTGCACACGTCCTCGCAACGGTGCGCCAGGCAGCCTCGGCAAGCATTGGTTACTTCATAGCCGCCCACAGGGCATTCATCGCAGGCAATGTCGATCACTTCAATCACGTTCGGATTGCTCTTATGGCCGCCCATTGCCAACACAACGCGTTCACCAAGAATGGCCCTTTCCCGATAGACGCAGCAGCGCATCGTCGGCGTTTTTCCGGGAACGATCATCTTGGGAATATCTACGATGTTTTCCAGCAGCGTATCATTCCAGGCGTGACGGGCCACTTCCCGCAACACCTGGTATTTTAGATACTGCACCTTTGTGTCAAATTTACGCAGGGGAAACACCTCTCTTTTAGAAATAGCTGACCTTGAGCCGCTTGCCCATTTGTTTCAGGCATTCAGAAAGCTCCTGTACCAGATTCATTTTGATGGAAAAGGTAATAGGCAGATTGGGATTCTGATGGGCAGGGTTGATGGCACGACCCACATAGAAATTAATATCGGTGGCTTCCTCGAACAAAAGCCGCGCGATCATGGACGCGCCGTCCTTTTTAAACGCCCAAGAGGAATAGGCTTCATTATCCTTGAGATAATCCTTGGCGTAGGAAAGCACCTTATTGATGGTGATCACGCCTTCCGTTACCAAGTCCACTCCCTCCATTTCCGCAATGGGCGGAATCTCCGGGTCATCGGAGGTCAGGGTGGGACGAATCGTTTTATGCAGATAACGGGAGGCCACAGTGGCTGTGGTACCGCCGCAGATAATATGCTTGCCTTCCTTGGAGAAGAAAAGCCGCATCATGCGTTCATCATCGTCCCGGTGAGCGGGCGAACCAAACAGCAGGCTCATGGGTTCGCGCTTGCGAATGCGCACCACACAGGCCGTAGCGTCGTCGCCTGGCTTGCCGCCGTAAAGCTTGTCGCATTCATCTACCAGAATTGTGGACAGTGTTTTGGCCGTATATCCTACCGGCACCATGGCTTCCATAAAGGAGATAATGTCTTCGCGCTTCCAGCCAAAGTTATAGGCGCTGCCAATACCGGCGTGGGGACAGCCATCGCTCATGGCAATGAACACGTCCCCCTCCTGGAGCTTGATGACGGATTTGTAAATTTGCTTGCCGCCAATTTGCATTTCCGTCCTGGTATATTCCTGATTCACCTCATTGCGGATCAGAATAACATGCGGATTATCATACTGAATGATTTCCACCCGTTCGTTTTCAATCAGGTGGAGAATAGTGAAGGTGGAATATGCCACGCCGCGCACAGAACAAACCGGCAGCGTGGCGGCGATAGTAGCGACACATTCTTCCAGGCTGATGCCGGAAGCCATCATGGTGGAGATGATCTTGCTGGTAAGGGTGGAAAGAATGCTGGCCTTCACGCCGCTGCCTAATCCATCCGCCAGCACGATCACCGATGAATTCTCGCCCTGCTCCACGATGTCCACATGATCGCCGCACAATTGCTCGCCGACATGATTGATACTTTTGAAGCCAACATCTGCGCAAAGATCATTCATCGGCAATCGACTCCTTCAGCTTTGTCAGGGCGATCTTGGTTTCTGCCGCCGTTTCGCCCAGCAGGGAAGCAATTTCCTGCACGATCCGCATTTGCTTGTCCACCACTTTGTCCGCAATTTCCACGGTCTGGCGGCTGATAGCGTCTTTTCTTTCCCGGGTTGCTTCTTCTTCCGTCACATCGCGCATGATGCAGATCAGCAGATGATACTCTCGGTCATAAACCACGGTTTGCTCAACATACTTTTTGTATTCGGGCCAATAGGTGCGCTGAGCGCGCACATCACGGCCTGTGGCCTGCGCTTGGATAAAGATCGAGGGATCCATGATCTGCACCACCGGCTCACCAAGCACATCCGAGGCGGAGCGAATATTCATGATTTCCCGGGCGGCGTTGTTGATTTGCTGCACTTCCAATTGATCGTTAAGAACGATCAGACCGTTGGGGGTGCTGTTCACAATATTATCCGAGAAGGATTCTGCCTTTTCCTTGAGGAAGGGCAGACACATGGAAACCTCTGCTTTCCCTTGATAGATAGCGATGGCCTTTTCCCGGCAGGTGTTATAGCCGCAGGAGCCGCAGTTCAATTCATCGGACGGTTTCATTTTGCCCATCTTCTGGCGAAGAATCTGGCGAATTTCCGCTTCGCCGGGGATCTGTGCCTGCCGATCAATATAATCGAACTGTTTGCGAAGCTGCCCTGTTTGAGGCTGGAATACGTCAAAATCTTCTTTTCCGGCATAATCGGCAATGACCAGATAATCCTTAAGCGGAGAATGATGCTGCTTTTCCATGATCGGGCCGCCGATGCAGCTGCCAACGCAAGCGGACATTTCAATAAAGCAGTGATGAATCTGTCCGCTTTCTATATCCTTGAGAGCAGCCTTGCAGCTTTCCACGCCATCCAGCGCCAGATAGGTGTAGCCAGGCGCGTTTTGCTCCATGGTTTTCAGCACGCCGCCGGTGGTCGGGAAGAAACGCGCGCGGCTTTGCGGGACATGATCCATCTGAGGCTGAAGCGTGATCTGCGCTTTTTCCAGCCAGACCGTCAGTTCCTCAAAGGTCAGCACGGCGTCAACGGTATCTTCATAGCGCCGTGCTTCGTCTTTCTTGGCCACGCAGGGGCCGATGAACACTGTTTTGCAACCGGGATGACGCCGTTTTAGGTCCTTGCAATGGGCTTGCATAGGGGAATCTACATCGGCTAGGTAGGGCAAAACGGCAGGAAAATACTTTTGAATCAGCAAATTAATGGAATGACAGCAGGAGGAAATGAGCACATCCCGCTTCTCTTCCTGCAAAATTCGTTCATATTCCCGTTTAACCATTGTCGCTCCCACGGCGGTTTCCTCTGCATCAGCAAAACCTAGCTGCTTGAGGGCTTCCCGCATGCCGTCAATGCCAACCTGATTGTAATTGGCGGCAAAGGAGGGGGCAAGGCTTACGTAAACCGGCGCGCCGGATTGCAGCAACACCTTAACCTTTTCCGTTTCATCCACGATCTCTTTTGCATTTTGCGGGCAGACCACAAAGCATTGACCGCAGAGAATGCATTCGTTTTCGATGATATATGCCTGGTTCCCGGAAAAACGGATGGATTTCACGGGGCAATGGCGGATGCATTTATAGCAGTTTTTGCAATTAGACTTTTTTAGCGTAAGGCAGCTTGGCATGGCCTGATTCCTCCTTTATGAACAGAGATTGCCGGCAGGAGATTTTCCCCCGCCGGCAAAACCCGCAGCTGGCTTACCGAAGCTTTTCCAGCACGTTTTCTTCAAAGAATTCTTTCACAGTGTCCGGCGAAACAGAGAAGAAAGCGTCATCCACCGTTACGCACACGCCCTGCTGGCATCGGCCCATGCAGAAGGTGCCTGCCAGTTCCACTTTATCCTTGAGTCCGTTTTCATTAATGAGGTATTGCAGCTGTTCTACGACACTGCGAGAACCCTTAATATGGCAGGACGAACCAATACAAACCGTGATTTTCATGCTTTTCTCTCCTATTTGCTTTATGCTTCGTCGTTACTCGTAATCCACCACATTGGCCCAGCTCAGCAGGAATTCCCGTTCCTTTTCATTTCCTTTGACTGATTGGCTGGCTGCCACAATGGGCATCCACTTCTGCACATAGCTTTTATCCGTCCTGCTCTTTTCACAGAACAGATTCAGATACTCTTCTGCGCTCTCAATATCGCCTTTGAGCCAGAAGCAAAGATAGGTTCGAGCCGCATCGGCGGATGCGTTGCCCTGGGTGGCATGGCTCCAATCCAGAATGTAGGGTGTTCCGTCTTCGGCAATGATAACATTGGAAGGACGGAAATCGCCGTGGCAAAGCTTGCTGTGCTTGGGCATGCCCTCCAGACGGGTATGCAGGTCGTAGCGGGTGGTGGCATCCAACTCTGCCAGGCAGATTTTGCGGTTCATTTTGTCCTTCAGCTTGGTCAGCAAAGGGCAGGAATGACTTTGCACTTCCAACTGCAGATCAACGAACATTTGCATGTATTCCGCTTTTTTTTCTGGCTCCTCCTGCATCAACTGGGAGAGCGTCTTGCCCTTAATGAATTCGGATACGATGGACCATTTGCCATCGATGGTGCAAACCTCCAGAATACGGGGGATATGCAGCCCGATTTCTTCCACACGCGCCTGGTTGAGCGCTTCGTTGAGCACGTCGGCTTTGGAGTAGTCTGCGTTAAATACCTTGATGCACCGATCTCCATCCCGATAGATAGTTTTGTTGTTTCGAACGGCAATCACACGATCCAGATTCATCGCTTCTTCTCCTCCGTTTCTTTTTTATTACAGCTTCTGATGGGCGTTGCGGTAGGTCTGCTTGAAATCATCGGTCTGCACATCGCTGAGTTTATCCGCAGCTGCAGCGGGCGCTTCCGTCTGGTGCATACCATAATAAGCGTTCAGATACATTTGCTTGATTTCGCTCATCAGCGGGTAGCGGGGATTCGCGCCGGTGCACTGATCATCGAAGGCCTGCTCGGTCATTTCGTCCAGGCGGGCCAGGAAATCAGTCTCGTCCACGTTGTAATCCCTGATGGATTCCTTGATCCCCACTCGCGCCTTCAGAGCGTTAACAGCGGCAATCAGGTTTTCCACCTTTTCTTCGTCCGTGCTGCCGCACAGCTTCAGATAATCCGCCACTTCGGCGTACCGCGCCAACGTATGGGGATGATCATACTGGGGGAAGGTGCCCATCTTTGCGGGAACTTCGGCAGCATTGAAGCGAATCACTTCTTCAATCATCAAAGCATTCGCCACGCCGTGGGGCAGATGATGGAATGCGCCCAGCTTATGCGCCATAGAATGGCATACCCCCAGGAATGCGTTGGCAAAGGCCATGCCGGCCATCGTGGCGGCGTTCGCCATCTTTTCACGGGCTTCGATATCGTGTAGGCCATTCTCATAAGCCCGGGGCAGATATTCAAAGATCACTTTCAAGGCTTGTAGCGCTAAGCCATCGGTGTAATCCGTGGCCATCATGCTGGCATAGGCTTCCAGAGCATGGGTCACAGCATCGATGCCGCTGGCGGCGGTCAATCCCCGGGGAGCAGACATATGGAAGTCCGCATCGATAATCGCCATCTTGGGAAGCAGTTCGTAGTCTGCCAGGGGATACTTGACGCCAGTCTTTTCATCAGTGATAACGGCAAAGGGCGTTACTTCGCTGCCCGTGCCAGCAGAAGTGGGAATGGCGATGAAATAGGCCTTTTCGCCCATCTTGGGGAAGGTGTAAACGCGCTTGCGGATATCCATAAAGCGCATGGCCATATCCATGAAGTCTACTTCAGGATGCTCATACATCACCCACATGATCTTCGCAGCGTCCATGGCGCTACCGCCGCCCAGAGCAATAATGCAGTCCGGCTTGAAAGCGGCCATCTGCTGGGCGCCTTCTTTGGCGCAGGCCAGGGTAGGATCGGGGGCGACATCGAAGAAGGAGGCGTGCTGAATGCCCATTTCGTCCAGCTTATCGGTGATGGGCTTGGTATAACCATTCTGATAAAGGAAGCTGTCCGTAACGATAAAGGCGCGCTTTTTGCCCATCACGTCTTTCAGCTCCTGCAGCGCCACGGGCAGACAACCCTTCTTCAAATACACCTTTTCAGGTGCGCGGAACCACAGCATATTCTCCCTCCGTTCAGCCACAGTTTTGATATTCAGCAGGTGTTTTACGCCCACGTTTTCGGACACACTGTTGCCGCCCCAGCTGCCGCAGCCCAGCGTCAGCGAGGGGGACAGCTTGAAGTTGTACAGGTCGCCGATACCGCCCTGGGAGGAAGGAGTGTTCACCAGAATACGGCAGGTCTTCATCCGGGCAGCAAACTCGTCCAGTTTGCTCTGCTCGGTAACTGCGTTCAGGTAGATGGAAGAGGTGTGGCCATAGCCGCCATCGGCGATCAAATGCTCCGCCTTGGAGAAAGCATCCTGAATGTTCTTGGCGCGATACATAGCCAGCACAGGAGACAGCTTTTCATGCGCAAACTCTTCCGACAGTTCCACGCTTTCCACTTCGCCAATAAGAATCTTCGTGCTTTCTGGCACGTTTACGCCTGCCATCTGCGCAATGGTATGCGCCTTTTGGCCAACGATCTTGGCGTTGAGTGCGCCGTTAATCAGGATGGTCTTGCGCACCTTTTCGGTTTCATCGGCAGACAGGAGATAGCAGCCACGATCCGCAAACTCCTGACGAACCGCTTCATACACGCCGTCCAGTACGATCACGCTCTGTTCGGAGGCGCAGATCATGCCGTTATCAAAGGTCTTGGAGTGGATGATGGAGTTGACAGCCAGCACCACATCGGCGGTATCATCGATGATGGCGGGCGTATTGCCAGCGCCAACGCCCAGAGCGGGCTTACCGGAGGAATACGCAGCCTTCACCATGCCAGGGCCGCCAGTGGCCAGAATAATATCTGCTTCCTTCATCAGCAGGTTGGTCATTTCCAGGGTGGGTACGTCAATCCAGCGAATAATGCCTTCCGGTGCGCCAGCGGCAACTGCCGCTTCCAGCACCACTTTGGCAGCCGCAATCGTGGCCTTCTTAGCCCGGGGATGGGGACTGATGACGATACCATTGCGGGTCTTGAGGGAAATCAGCGTCTTAAAAATAGCGGTAGAGGTGGGGTTGGTGGTGGGAATAACAGCGGCGACTACGCCAATAGGTTCGGCAATTTTCTTTATGCCGAAGGCTTTGTCTTCTTCGATAATGCCGCAGGTTTTTGTATCCTTATAAGCGTTATAAATATATTCTGCGGCATAATGGTTTTTGATAACCTTGTCTTCCACCACACCCATGCCCGTTTCTTCCACGGCCATCTTGGCCAGGGGAATGCGCTGACGGTTGGCGGCCAGAGCGGCGGCTAGGAAAATTTTATCCACCTGTTCCTGCGTATAAGATGCAAACTGACGCTGCGCCTGCCGAACCTCCGCCAACGCCGCTTCCAGTTTCTCCACGCCGTCAATCACAGCATAATTTTTTTCACCCATCATGCTCAACTCCTTCATCTTCCTATTTCGGTATTATCCTTCCGTTGCCCATTGAGAAACGCCAGCGAAAGCGCCAGATTCTCCTGCATAACAATAACGCCTTCCGGCACGCGGAGTTGCACCGGAGCAAAACTCCAGATGGCTCGAATGCCGCATTGAACCAGCGTATCACATACTTGCTGAGCAGCGGAAGCGGGAACCGTAACGATTCCCAGAGTAATTGGATTGGCTGCTATAAAATCAACCAACCCGTCTGCGGGATAAATTGGCTTTTGTCCCTTCCAGGCATCTGCGGTCGGCGGATTTAAATCAAAACCTGCCACGATCTCAGTGCCATAGGCGCTAAACCCCTCATAATTCAATAGCGCCCGTCCAAGTTCTCCTGCGCCGACCAATACGGCCTGTGCTTTGGAATGACAGCCCAGCTGTTCTTCCAGCGCAGCGATCAGATCGCTGATCAGGTACCCGGTTTTGGGCTTGCCAGCACCGCTGACAGCGCTCAAATCCTTGCGCACCTGAACTTCGCCCAGCCCCAGCGCCTTGGCAATAGCCGTGGCCGACGTATGATCCAGGCCGCTTTTTTGCATCTGTCGCACTTGCTTCAGATATTGCGGCAACCGTCCCAGCGTTGCGCGGGGCAATCCTGGCTTACACATGAACCGTCACCTCCTGTTTTGGGCTTCTTCTTAGGGACAAGTCTAATTTAGCACACATTTTTTCGAAAAGGAAGTGTAACTTTTATATATAAGTATTATCATTATCGATATAATATAAAACGATAAAAAACGAACCGAATTATCTATCAGCTCATTGGCTGGATGGACTTTGACGGATATAATGGCGTTTGGCGTTGCATAGTTCTGTAATAAATGCCTTGTCCAAAGCAGAGAGACGGTAGCCCTTCTTATAAATCAGCGTGTCCTTGTACTGCTTTTGATTGCAGGAACAGACCTTTTGCACCAGCCCGTAGCGTTGCAGCAGCTGGCCCGGAACCGGGGAGACCCACATGAAAGTTTCCGGGTTTTCAGAAAGCAGTTCGAATTGGCTTGCCCGGTCAAACACGTAAATCCGCCGATTCTGCTCATCTGCCAGTTCCTCCTTTTTCACAACGTTCAGCGGCAGGGATGGAACATAGGGATCTATGTGCGTGATCTGAATAAAGGATCGCAGATCCTCAAGGCTCACATCCTCTTTTTTTGCTAAAGGATGCTTGCGACTGATCAAAAGCACGTAATGAAATTCCGCGATTAATTCGCCGGTGAGTCCCTTATCATCCAGCAAATTCTTGAAATACTTATCGAAAGCGGAGGCATAGCGCAGGATGCCCAGGTTATAATCTGCGCCCAGAACATTCTGAATCACCCGCATGGCACTGGTTTCTTCGTAGAGCAATTCCGCCTTGCCAGGAGCAAGCTGACGTGAAAAAATAGCGAAGGCCTGAGCGATATAACTGGCGCGGGGCACAGAGATGGAAAAGCGCTGCTGGGGCTGTCTGCCCTGTTGATACAGTGCTTCTACTTCGTCGATCTGCGCCAGGATTTTCTGCGCATGGGCAAGAAACTCTTCACCTTCTGGGGTCACATACATGCCTTTGCTACTGCGGCCAAAAATGGTGATTCCCAGCGATGCTTCCAGATCCTTGATGGCGCGGCTGAGATTGGGCTGGTTCATATACAGCGCTTCGGCCGCCTTATTAATGGAGCCGTTTTTTGCGACTTCCACGGCGTATTTCAGATGCAGCACGTTCATAAGCTGCTACTTCCTTCCGAGTCGCCGAGCTGAAAGACCTGGTACGTGTCACCGGTCTCAAGATACTTCCAAAGAAATGTGTTATTTTCCAGAATCATATAGCTATGCTTGCTGCCTTCTTTGGGAATGGAAACGGAACCGGGGTTCAGATACGTATACGTATCGTGGACACGATAAACTGGTACATGAGTATGCCCATGCAGCAGCAAATCGCCGGGACGCAGCGGGGGCAGATGCTGCTCATTGAACGTGTGGCCATGCGTAATAAAAACCAGCCGTTTTTCCAGTGGCAGCAGGGCGTAATCAGCTAGCACAGGAAAGTTGAGCACCATCTGATCCACTTCTGCTTCGCAGTTGCCCCGAACGCAAAGCAGCATGTCCTTTTTCTCATTAAGCATTTGAATGACCCGAGGAGGATCGTAATCACGGGGCAGAGCATTTCGTGGGCCATGATAGAGCAGGTCGCCCAGCAGAATCATGCGGTCGCACTGCTCGTTTTCCAGAGCCTGCATCAGCATCTGGCAATAATAACTGGATCCGTGGATATCCGAAGCGATCATCCATTTCATAACGGTTTCGTCCTTTCCGTTCGTCAGATGTATTGATCCTTAACTACAGGCAATTGCAGATATTGAATGAACGCCTTGATTTGGGTATCCCAAAACTCCCAATTATGGGTGCCAAGCGCCTGAACAAACCGATAATCAAAAGGATTGCCGGGAAACGCATCAAACACTTTCCGGGTTTCGAGCGCAGAAGGGAGCAGTGGATCATCGTTTCCGCAGGCATGGAAAACGCGGGGACAGGCATTGCCTGATTGCGCTAAACGCGCGGCGTTGCCCAGCGCATCCAAATAGGAGCCCGGCTGAATCTCGCCGGGGCCAAAGGTCATTTCCCAGCGACGAGGAGAAAGGAAACCGGTGGAATCCTTGGGCGAAGCGGTGGCTCCTGCGGAGAGGCAGCCAATAGCGGCGTACTGCTCCGGCCTGGCCATACCGATAATCAGGCTGCCGGCGCCGCCCATACTGAGCCCAGCAATGAAATTGTCCTCCCGTCGATCAGAAAGATTAAACAGCTTTTGTAACGATGTGGGAAGTTCCTGCGAAATGTAGGTGTAGTATTTCCCGCCGTGCGCCATGTCCGTATAGCAACTGTTGTACGCAGAAGGCATCACCACGGCCAGACCATAGGGTGCGGCGTAACGCTCGATATTCGTGCGACGAATCCAATCGAAATGATTTCCGTAAGCGCCATGAAGCAACCAAAGCACGGGTAGCTTCCGATTGGGGGCATAATCCCGCCGCTGGGGCAGAATCACATCGCAGGTGACGCACATACCAAGGGCAGAAGAAAATAGACGAGTTCTTGCAACGGCCATGTTATTGCGCCTCCTTTCGAATGGGGAGCCAGCGAATTACGTCCTGAATCTTCTGATCCCAGTAGTTCCAGGCATGGATGCCAGAGGATTCCTCATAGGTCAGATCCAGCCCCAGTGCCTGAAGAAGATTGCGCAGCTTCACGTTCTGCGCATACAGCCCATCCTCCGTGCCGCACCACATATACAGCCGGATAGGCTTAAAGTTCCCCTTGGCATAATCGGATGCAGCAGAAAATAAATCATTAAAAGAACCGGGCAAAAGGGCAGGATCGCCAAAAAGATCCTCCCAATAGGAAGCATTGCGGAATCGGGCGTTAGTTACGACGTCTACAATGTCGGCAACGGAGGAAAGCCCCGCGCCGCAACTAAAGGTTTCGCTGGCACGCAAGACGCATTTGAGCGCGCCATAGCCGCCCATGCTGAGCCCGGCCACAAACGTGTCCTCCCGATCCGGGCTGAGCATGGGAAACAACGAACGACAAAGCGACGGCAATTCCCGAGAAACAAATTGCCAATAGTTTTCGCCCATGTTCATATCCGTGTAATAGCTGAGATTTACTGCGGGCATAATTACCGCCAGGCCTTTTTCGGCGGCATAGCGCTCGATGCTGGTGCGCCGCTGCCAGATCGAATGGTCATCGCTCATGCCGTGAAGGAGATAAA
>CAYRFP010000014.1:0-1378 GCA_964423675.1 uncultured Oscillospiraceae bacterium | reverse complement strand
TTGCTTTGCCGTCCATGCCGATGAGCCCTGCGGTGTTCTCCGGCAAAATCGCATAAAGGTCTACTTCCATTTCAAGCGCTTGGGAATAAACGGTTAATTCAATCAAAGCCAAGAAAATCGCCTCCTTTTCCAAGCAAATTTATTATAGCATTACGGAAAGCTGAATACAAGAAAACTTTTTTCACAGTCATTTTTGTCACTTTCCAGTTTTGTTTTGGCACGACAGCCTGGAAAAAATACGATATGATTTTTAAGTCGTTAGTAGAAAAAGATCGAAGCATAGAAAGGAAGGTCTTTAAAAATGAAGCAAGTTCCTGTTGCATATCAATTATATTCTGCCCGCAATGACGTAAAGAAAGATTTGAACGGCGTGCTCAAGGCTATCAAGGAAATGGGCTATGACGGCGTGGAATTCGCCGGATTTTATGATTATAAGGTCGAAGATGTGAAACGGATGCTGGATGAAAATGGACTGGTGGCAGTGTCCAGCCATGTGGCGGTGGGGCTGATCGAACAGGATATGTTCGGCACGATCGCGTTCCATCAGACGATTGGTTGCAAATACATTGCCATTCCGTATCTGGATGATACGCATCGTCCTGGCACACCGGGCTTTGCGGAAATGATCCGGTTGATCTACAAGTTTGGCCAGTTGTGCCAGGAAGCGGGCATTCAACTGCTGTATCATAATCATGATTTTGAGTTTGTGCAGATGTCCGGCATGTATGGCTTAGATTTTCTGTATGCCGCTGTTCCGCCCTCTGTGCTCAAGACGGAGCTGGACGTTTGCTGGGTGAAGTACGCCGGAGAGGATCCAGCCGCCTATATTCGGAAATATGCGGGAAGAACGCCTGTGGTGCATCTGAAGGATTACGTGGGCCGCAAGGGCGATGGAACGCCGTATGGGCTGATCGGTCAGGCCAAAGAAGCGGATGCAGTTGCTTTCGAATTCCGTCCCTGGGGCCATGGCTGCCAGGATGTCAAGTCTGTGCTGGAAGCGGGCATCGACGCTGGGGCTGAATGGTTTGTGGTGGAACAGGATCGTTGGTACGATGGTGCGCCCGATCGCACGGCGCTGGAAGCTGCCAAGATGAGTATTGATACCCTCTATGACGTGGGCTTGAAGAATCGATAATGCGTAAAAAAGAATACGCAAATCATCGGCATTCATTCGAATAATCATGTATATCTGAACTGTGTATGCGCCCCAGATGGATAAGGACAATTCTGCCGTTTCCTTATCTGTCTGGAGCGCTTTGGGATAAGAAATTCCTCGCATTGGAAGCACTGTTTTTACTAGAAAGAAAAAGAAAAACCGCTCCTGATGCGGCGGTGACTTAGGAAAACATTTAGCAAAGAACGGTATAGCTGAACGGCT
>CAYRFP010000013.1:0-47855 GCA_964423675.1 uncultured Oscillospiraceae bacterium | reverse complement strand
GAGGGCTACGGCAACGACAATCCGGGTGCAAAATCGCAGGGCATGAAGCAGCTCAATACCCATAATGCCCTCAATAGCCGCCACGCCTAACTGATAGCCATCCACTTCCAGAGGAATCGTGATGGAAACAGGAGCGCTTTCACCAGCCTGCACGGCGGAGGAAAGCGGCGCGGCAGATTGCACGGGCAAGGGCAGCTGCTGAGCAAGCTTTGGGATTTCCAGGGCCTGCGCTGCCTGATCCCCCACCAGTCCTGCTGCCTTTTCCACGCGGTCTGCGCTGCTGGCAATGCCCTGCAACAGGCCCTCGTCAAAAAGCGTTCCGGCCTCAAAGGTGACGCGGGAGGGCGAATGAATTTGCAGCGCGCTGCGAAGCGCTGCCGCAGCAGCCGCTGCCACGGCCTGCGCTGCCGCCACCACGGAACCCCGCTGGGAAAGAATGCCGTTGCTCAGCCCTGCCCCGGCGCTGGAACCAGCCGCCTGAAAATGGGCGGCCATGCTGTCCACCTGGGCGTTGGCAGCGCTGATGACGCCGGTCAGGCTGGCCACCGCCGCGGAAAAGGGGCTGATGTCCGCCGAAAAGCGGACGGAGAGTTCTTCTAAAGTCATGCTGTTTCCTTTCCGCGCCAAGCGAGCAGGCGCTGCTTCATTTCGTCATCGGTCATGGGCTCCGGAGGGGCGAGGGGCGCGGGAGGCAGACGGCTGGGGGCATGCACGGCCAGCGCCGCATATTGCCCCATCAGCCAGATTTCCTCCTGCCGCCGCTGCTGTAAGCGGCGAAAGGCGGCAAGGCAGAGCATAATTTCCCGGGGCGTAAATCGGAAAAAATCTGCCGCCTGGGCCAGTCCTGCCGCTGCTGCCCGCTTTTGCAGGGCGAAAAATCCGTCCTTTAGACAGGATTCATTTGCTGTGTTCCCTCCGGATGCGGAAAAAAACCGGCCTCCTCCAGTGCCTTGGCAATCGTCTGGCTGACGGGCAACAGGGCCCCGCCCTGATTCAGATGAGATTGCAAAAGCGCGCCTGCGCCTTCCAGCGTCAGCCCTCTTTCCCCTTCCATCAGCCCGCACCAGAGCAGCCCCCGCAGGCAGGAAAGCTGGCTTTTCATCAGGTTTTCCAGGCTGCCCAGCTTTTCTTCCAGACAGCAGACTGCATTTACCGAATATCGCAGGGGATATTCCTTTCCAGCCAGTTCAATGTTGCTCATGCCTGTGTCACCCCGCCGGTTAATCGCAGTACGGCAGAAAAGCCTACCGCGCCGTCCACCTCCGCCGCGCCCAGCGCATGGCTTTTTACAAAGGCAGAAAAAGCCAGGGCTGTGCCATCGGGAAAGGTGACGGTGAAGGTGGCGATGTCTCCGGATGCGTAAAGGCTTCGCAACTTCTGCTGCCCCGCTTCGTCGGCTTCGTGGAAGCCGGTCAGCGTCATTTCTCCCAAATCGCGCAGCCCCTGCGTGTATTCCCGGTAGCCACCGGGGGAATCCAGGGTTGTCACATCGATGGGCTCGCTGTCCGCTTTCAACTCGCTGATGGAGCGCAGCTTGCCGATGGTGACGGTCTGGCTGTTATGGGTGCAGGAAAGGGTGGTTCCCATTGCTTTTTGCGGCATAGTTTTCCTCCTTTATTGATACAGCTTTCCGCCCTGGAGCACCGCCCGATACCGCAGGCTTTTGCGCCAGGCGTAAGCTGTTTCGTCATAGAAATCCATTTGGTAAATGCGTCGAAACCCCGCCTGCTCCAGCGCCTGATCTGCCTGTGCGCACAGGGTTTCCCGCTCCGTCAGCCCGGCGGCGTAGATGTCCACTGCCAGCACATATTCCTCCTGATACGGTTTTCCGTCCGCCTGATGCAGCACCCGGCCTGAATAATCCCCCACCGTGATAATGGGCAGGGGCAATTCCTCGCGTGCAAAGGCGGCGCGGGTACAGGCGGGCAGTGCAGAGAGGGCGGAGAGAGCGAAGGGTTTTAAATCCGTCATTTCAATGCCTCCCTGAATGCCTGAGTAGCCAGGGCAGGATAGCCCGCCTCTGCCGCTCCCGGCGCAAGAAAGGGGCGGGGCGGCATTGCCCGCGCCCCCAATTCCACATACACGGCGTAATCGCATTCGGCGAAAACCACTGCGCCGTTGCCCTCCGGCGCGGCGGCAATGGAGCCCTGCAGCGTGCCGGTATCCACCGGAGCCAGTGCCGCTGCCAGGGATGCCGCTGCCTGGGCTGCCTGCACCGTCGCTTTTTGCGTCGCTGTCCTGGCGGCCTGGGGATACCGACCCAGCCGGGCCAGCAGCGCTGCCGTTCCCGTCATGCGGCGCACCGCCTTACGTCGGCCTGGGTGTGGCCAGGCAATCGCCGCACCGATACGCACACATAAAGCTTGCCCGACACGGTGATTCGGTCGCCCGGGGCGATCAGTGCCCCAAAGGGCAGCAAAAGCCGCAGCATGTCCTGCACGTATGCCCCATACATCCGGGCGGATAAACCGCCGGTTATGGGTCGCGCTGCTGCCAGTAGCTGCCGCCCGTTGCAAAGAACAGTTTCTCTGCCATGCCGAAAAAGCCGCATGTTCGTTTCCTCCTTTTCAGGTTTTCGCCAGGCGATAGGCCAGAATTTCCCGGCGCAGGCCATCGGGTAAATCGTCTACTGTGCGGTGTACATCGCCTTCTGCGTGCTCGTTTTCTTCCTCCATGCCCATCCGGTTGTAGAAAATTACCGCCAGGCGCACCTGCGCTCCCTGTAGCTGGGGCGGGATCTCCTCCCGCCAGGTCAGCGCCCGGATCAGTGCGCCCGCGTCCTGCAATAATCCGGAAAGCAGCGGGATTTCTTCTTCCGCTGCTTCCGGCAGCCGCAGCCGTAGCTGGGAAAGCAGTTCATCCATAGCCATGGCTTTAGCCCAATACCCGTACGGCCAGCTCGGGATACAGCGTCTTGAAGCCATAGAGCACATCCATGGACAGCATCTCCCGCTTGTGCTGCATGTCGTATCCGCGCACCACGCGCAGGGATACGCCGTTGTAATGGGTCTCATAGCTTTCCACGCCGCCAGGGGCAGTCAGCGGCCGGGTGACGAAGGCAAAAGCCATGGGATGGAAAGCTAGGTTGGCGGTGTGGCTGCCGATGAGGGTCACATTCGTGTTATCCGCCAGAGCGGGCAGCGCGGGAGAAACGGAAATGCTGGCGATGGCGTTGCCGGAGGCGGTCTCGGAATCCCTTGTGACCACATAAACGCTTTCGCCGATCTTCAGCAAATCGCCGCGAACCAGCTTGCCTTCCAGCTTCGTTCTGTCCAGCGCCAGCTGATGCGCGCCGACGGAAACCGTGCCGTTGATCTTTACATTTTCAGCGGCAGTGATGCCGGTTTCATGCTGCGGTACGGCCTGGGACATGAAATGATCCATGCCCATTACCCGGCCGATACTGCCCTCCCGCAGCGCCTGGGTGGAGCCGGATTTTTCCGCATGCACGATGGCGTCCAGGGAAGTAAAGGCTGCGTCCGCTTCCGGATCCCAAACCGCCGCGCGACCGGAAACCGGGGCCTTGGCCTGGTTCAACTGCTTGCGGGCATCGGCAATGGCGGCCAGGGTGGAAGGGGGCTGGCCGGCGACGCCCACCGTGTTGTAAATATCCTGATACAGCTTCAATCCATCGCTGTTGATCTTTTCCGCCAGAGCGGCAGCGGCGGGATCGATGAAGACACGGGTCAGATCGTCCATGCTGGTAGCGCCCTGAAGCGCCTCGATGCTCACGTCCACCGTGGCAATCTTGTCCAGCGTCACATCAATGGTGGATTCGATAATGTCTTCCGTGGTTACGCCCTGTTCGGGATGGAATTCCTTGGCTTCAAGCACCACTGGCTTGCGCACCTGGATGGTGTCGCCGTGATGGGCGAAGAAATCATCGGAATAATCCTTGTAGATCAGGTTGGGAAACACCAGATGATCGATGAGACGGGGCAGAGCCGCCCGAGCGAATTCCTTGATGTTTACGAACGAATTAGCCATTATTTTTTCCTCCTTGCGCTTTTCAAAAATAGAGTTGCATGAGAATCAGGGACAGATTACGGCATAATACTCCTCGTCCGATAAATCGGACAGGGGCTTGATAGCCGCAGCTTTGGGCGCCGGGGAGAGCAGCCGCTCCTCCACACCCTTTTGCACAGCGGCGCGAAAAGCGATTTCCAGGGCTTCCAGCCCTGCTTTCATGGCCGCTTCATCAGCAAAGGGCAGGCTTTCTGCCAGGGAGATGGGTAATTCCCGCTGCTCCAGCTCCTCGCGCGTCAGGGCGATCAACTCTCGCTGCCGCAGCTGGTTTTCCCGCTGGGTCAGCGCCTGCTGCGCTTCATTGGCCGCCTGCTGCTGCAAGAGCAACTGCTCCTGCACTGATTGCCGCAGCTGGCTTAGCTGCTCTTCCATTTCCTCCCGGGTCAGCGGCGCGTCATCCTCCGGGTTTTTTACAACAGAGTTGGCGACATCTTCCATGGGCGTTCCTCCTTTTTATTGCTGGGCCAGGCTTGCCTGCAATTGGCTGGCGATGCGGCCTTGATCCTCGCCGTCCATAAACGGCAGCTGAGAAAGCAGAATGCTCTTGGGTACCATCCCGTCCAGAGTTTTCACCATCTGCGCCGCTTCCAGCGCGTTTTCGGGAAGCGAACGGGTGAACACCATGCGCACGGCATTTTCATCCAATGCCCGGCTGCCCTTCACGGCCAGAAAATGCCCGTAGCAGCGCATCCGCTCCCGCAGCGCTTCCCGAAACCAGCGTTCCTTTACCCGCGTGAGCTGTTCCAGTCCCAGCAGCTTGTATCGCATGGCCACGCCGCTAATGTTTTCGGAAAACTGCTCGTCGGACAGATCGGGCACCATGGAGAATTTGTGGATGTCCTGCTCCAGCGCCTTGCGCAGCGCTTCTGCGTCAGAGCCGGTCCCGGGCTTGGCCAGATACTGGGCTCCTGCTTCTCGGTCGGGCAGATACAAAAGCTTGTCCTGCCGCAGCTGCTGGGCTGGGGTACGCCCTCGTTCGTCGGTTTCCAGCCGCGCGCCGTATACCAGCAGCAGCGCGTCCACCAGCTGCTCCTGGTCGTTGACCCGGTTGGATTCCAGCACGTCATAGGCACCGATCAGCGAGAGTACAGGCGATACATCCCCTGCCTCCTCCTCGTTGTTCCAGTATTCAATCAGCGGCACCCGGCCAAAGTAATGCGGGATGCGGCTACGGGGCTGGCCCCGAAGCAAATTGGCAAAGTCCGCTGCCTGGTAGGTCAGCCGTTCAGAAGCGGTGTATACCTCTGCTTCATAGCCGCAGGGGGATCCGCTTTCGTTGGTGACGGGATGAAAATGTACCCCGAACAGTGGGTCAGCGCTGACATCGTCAGCGTAAACCACGAAGGCGCTCAGAGGATCCAGCGCGGCGGAACGGGGCTTGGCTTCCCCATCGGTGTAGACCACCTCCACGCCCTTTCCGTATAGCGCCGCCTGCCGGGCCAATTCCATGTCTACGCCGGATACATTGGCGTTTTTGTAGGCCCGGCGAAGGGCTTCCACTTCCTCGCCCTCTCCCTGATAGCTTATCGCAGCGCCTACCAGATACGCCGCGGCGATGTTCACGATGTAGCGGGCATAGCCGTGGGGCAGATGATGATTGGGTAGCCCCTCGGCCCGCCAACGCCCCATAATGGGCGCGCGCAGCTGATATGCATCCCGCAGTCTGCGCAGGAGCGCCGCGTTTCGTAGATGCTCGTTCAGGCAGCCTTGCAGCAGCTTCCCGGACAGCCCGGATTGCAGCGCTGCCCGGTCTCTAGTGATCATTTTCTTTCATCCTCTCCTTTCTTTTTGTTCATAGCCCCAGTTCGTCCCGGCTTCCGGTGTAGGCCCGGCGGCAGGCCATATCCTCTTCCAGGGCATAGCGCATGGCATCGATCAGATGGTTGTCCCTGTCCTGGGGCCGGGGCAGGGCGTTTCCTTCCCTGTCATGCTGCCAGCGATAGCAGCTGAGTTCTCGCTGCAATTTCTGGCAGCCCGGAGATAAAATGATCTCCTGCTGCCGCAACCATTGCACACCGTGGAGTACGCTGTCCGGCCCCTTTCGGGCGGGATGCACCCGCAGCCCCAGCCCCCGCAGTTCGGCAATGGATTTTGGCTCTGCGCTGTCGCATGCAATGCTGCCATAGGCGGCGTAAGGGGAAAGCAGCTGATGCAGCTGCAAATTGGTCAGTCCCTTGCGACAGATTTCCTCCATCACGTAGATGCGCCGGGATTTCCGGTCGTATCGCAGCAGCACGAAGCCGCAGGGATCGGCGGCAAAGCCAAAGTCCAGCCCCATTCGAGTTTCCTCGCCCGCATCTGCTGGAATTGCCTCGGTTTTCCAATTGTTGAAGATGCGGTCGCCCATCACGCCCCAGTTACCCAGGGTGTAAACCTGGTAGAAGTAGGGATCCTTCTCATTTTCCAGGGCGAAGCGGTCGTCCGGGGAAAGGAAGCGGTTGTCCCGGTAGGTGGTTTTAAGAATGGATATGTTTCCCTGCCGGCATTCCCGCTGGTCATCCCGCCAGATGGAGAAAAACTCTCTGTAAAGCCAATGGCTTTGGTAGACTGGATTGAAAGACAGCGTAAACCGTTTTCCGTGGCGGCTTTGGCCGCGCAGGCGCTTGTCCAGCTGCTTAAAATCCCGCCAGGCGCATTCAGTGGCTTCCTCCATCCAGATGTCCGTCAGTGCGCCCCGAGCTGGGGTGAGCGATTTGATCTTTTCTGCATCGTCTAATCCGGCAAACAAAATCTGCGCGCCATTGTTGCGCGCAGTAATCAGGCTTTCGGATTTGCTGATGCGGAAAAGCCGGCTCAGTCCAAGCCGGTCGATGGCTTTGGTCACTTCGTTCCAGCAGCTTCCCCGCAGCGTGCGGGCCACCTGCCGAACGATCAGCGTATTTCGCCCCTGCAATGCGTCCAGAACACAGCGCGTGGCCAGAAACACGCTTTTTCCGCTGCCTGCGCCGCCGAAGAAAATCTGGTATCGGCACGGGTTTTGCAGATGGGGCCGGTAAACGGGGTTCAGGCATTCCGGCCCCAAAGTGATTTGCGGCATGGTCATTCCTCCTTGATGCTGATTTCAAAATCCCCCGCCGAATTGCCCGGCGGTGTGGGATAGACCCGTTCGAAAATCAGTGTAGCCGCCTTGAGCGCATCTGCGTTGGATGCATCCGGATCCCGAAGCAGCTTTTTCGGCCGCTCCACCGCCAGAATCGCCGCTGCCGCCGCTTTCTCCTGCAGCGCCTGGCCCGGGGATTTTTTTCTGTTTGCCAAGCTTTCCCTCCTTTCTTGAAACAATGCCATTATAGCGGCTTCGGCGCTGTCTCCTGCTGACAGATTATGAGCTGATTCCGGGCATGCGCGCCCGAAATTGGTGAAAGAAAAACGCCAGACGGAGAAACGGATGCTTTCCGTCGGCGAAGGCGTGTGGTATAATAAATGAAGCAACAAACGCTGGGAGGATTGAAAAAATGCTGGCCGATCTCCATATTCATTCCCGTTTTTCCCGGGCAACCAGCGGCGACTGCGATGCGCCGCATCTGGATTTGTTGGCTCGAACGAAGGGAATTTCTCTGATAGGAACCGGGGATTTCACGCATCCGGCCTGGCGAGAAGAACTTTCCCGGCAACTGGAAGAGGCAGGGGACGGCGTGTATCGGCTGAAGGAGGAATATCGTCTGCCCGGGCCAGGGCAGAATACGCCGCCGCTGTTTCTTTTATCCGGCGAAATCAGCACGATTTATAAAAAGGACGGCAAAACCCGGAAGGTGCATCATCTGTTTTTGCTGCCCTCCCTTTCTGCAGCGGAGGATGTGGCCCATCGGCTGGAAGCAGTAGGAAATTTGCATAGCGATGGCCGGCCTATTCTGGGCATGGATAGCCGTGATTTGTTGGAAACTGTGCTTCAGGCCTGTCCAGAGGCAGTGTATATTCCGGCACATATCTGGACGCCTCATTTTTCTCTGTTCGGCGCTTTTTCACAGTTCTCAACCCTGGAGGAATGTTACGGGGATTTGACCGGGCTGGTGCGTACGGTGGAAACCGGCCTGTCCTCTGATCCGGAAATGAACCGCCGGGTTTCCATGCTGGACGGGCTGCAATTGATCTCCAATTCCGATGCCCATTCCCCGGCAAAGCTGGGCCGGGAAGCTACGATTTTTTCCTGTGCCCCTGCCTTTCCCCTGCTCAAGCGGGCTGTGGAAACCGGGGATGGTCTGGAAGGCACCATCGAATTCTTCCCGGAGGAAGGAAAATATCATCTGGATGGCCATCGCGCCTGTCGCTGCTGCCTGGAGCCGGAGCAGACCCGCCGTCTGGGCGGCCTTTGCCCGGTTTGCGGGAGAAAGCTGACGGTGGGTGTGCTCAACCGAGTGGAAGAACTGGCGGATCGTTCTGCTGCTCCAGCAGGCTTCAAGCCCTTTGAAAGCCTGATGCCTTTGGCGGAATTGCTGGGAGAAACTCTGGGCGTGTCCGCCTCCAGCAAAAAGGTAAGCCAGCAGTATCAGGCACTGGTGCAGGCGCTGGGCTCGGAATTCCATATTCTGCGGGAACTGTCTTTATCCGATGCCAAAGTCGCTGGGGGCGAGATATTCGCGGAGGCGCTGGATCGGCTGCGGCAGGGCCGGGTGCTACGACAGGGGGGATATGACGGAGAATACGGTGTGATTCGCCTGTTTTCTCCTGGCGAGCGGGAAATGCTGCGGGGACAAATGAGCCTTCTGCCGTTGAATGCTGGAATAGACGAAAAGAAAACGAAAACGCGCATTTCCCAGCCCGCGCCCGTGCCGCCGCAGACGGCAGAAGCGCCCCGGATGGAACTGAACCCGGAGCAGCGGGCAGCAGCAGAAAGCGATGCGGCGGTGACCGTAGTATCTGCCGGACCGGGGACTGGAAAAACGCAGACCCTGATCGCCCGGATCGAATATCTGATTGTGCAAAAACAGATCGCTCCGGAAGCCATCGCCGCCATTACCTTTACGCGCCAGGCTGCGCAGGAAATGTGTCAGCGGCTTGAGGAACGGCTGGGCAAAAAAATGGCGAAGAAAATTCATGTGGCCACGTTCCATAGCTTGAGCCTTTCCCTGCTGCCGAAAAAGCCTTTGATTTCCCCGGCAGAACAGCGCACCATAATGGAAGAAATCCTGCGGGAACGGGGAGAAAAAATGTCCCCCGCGCAGGCGCTTTCACTGGTTTCAGCATTAAAAAACGGGATGAAGGTTTCCGCCCCTGCCTTTTTGCTTCCGGCTTATCAAGCGGCGCTGACGGCGAGGGGGCAGCGGGATCTGGAGGATCTGCTGCTGGATGCGCTGACGCAGCCCGACCGGCGCTTTTCCCATGTGCTGACCGATGAATTTCAGGATGTGAACGCCCTGCAGCGGCAGCTGGCACGCCATTGGGCGCAGGATGGCAGCCTGTTTGCCATCGGGGATGCAGATCAATCCATTTATGGCTTCCGGGGCGCGGATGCCGGCTGCTTTGACGCGTTGCTGCGAGATTTTCCGGATGCGCGCTGCATCCGGCTGTTCCGCAATTATCGTTCGGCTCCGGAGATTCTGGCTTGCGCCCGGGCGGTGATTGAGCAAAATCCCGGCGGCGAACGGCTGCTGCTGCCCATGCGTGAAGGGGGCATGCCGGTGCGGCTGGTTCGCCATGGGGACGCTTATCGGGAAGCGGAGTGGATCGCCCGGGAAATCGAGAGCATGACCGGCGGTATGGACATGCTTTCCTCCGGTGCGGCAGAACGTCCTGCCCGGGCATTTTCGGAAATCGCCGTGCTGGCCCGAACGCATAGACAGCTGGAAGTGATTGAGAAGGTGCTGAGCCAGGCGGGAATTCCCTGCCAGATCAGCGGCCGGGGGGATTATCTGGAGGATGAAACGGTGAAGGCCGCCCTTTCCTTCTTTTCGGCGCTGCTGGGCAATCCTGCCGCGCTGCCGGACGCGCTGAAAGGGCTTTGGCGCTGCGGCCCGGCGTTGTGTGATCAGGCCCGGCATGCACTGGAAACGGACGAAAGCTGGCAGGAAACTTTGGCTGCCTGGGATGGGCTTTCCCCCTTCCTGGCCGCTGTTTCGGAAATGCTGCCCAAGCTGCGCAGGGAAAAGCCGCGAAAGCTGCTGGATGCGCTGCTAAAGCAATCCGCCGTTTCTTCCCCTGCATTGGAAAAGCTGCGCCAGCTTTGCGCTTTTTACCCAGATATGCCTGCGCTGCTGGCAGCGCTGGAAATGGGCGAGGAAGGCGATGTGGTTCGCCTTTGCGGAGGGAAAAAGGCCGGGGCCGTGCGGGTGATGACGTTTCATGCCGCCAAGGGGCTGGAATTCCCAGCGGTGATTCTGGTGGGGCTGGAAGAAGAAAATATGCCCCTGCGCCGCGCCGGAGAGGAAACGCATGCGGAGGAAGAACGCCGGCTTCTGTTTGTGGGCATGACCAGAGCGCGGGAGGAACTGATCCTCTCCGTCCCCGGCGTTCCCTCGCCGTTTCTTTCCGTGCTGCCTGCTGCGGTGCAGCAGGAGGATGCGTCCCGTCCCTGGCAGCCCCGGCAAAAGCAAATGAGCTTATTCTAAATCGTCATTCCGCACAGCATTATATTCGTATATTTATTCTTTTGCAAAAAATGCAGGATTTTTGCCGTCGTCCTGCAATAGGGTTTTGTTCTTTCTTTGTTTTTCTTCCCGGATTTTTCAAAAAAACAATAAAAATGCAATCCGGTAAAATAAAAAATTGAAAAATCCTACGTTTTTTTCCCAATTGGCGGCTTTTTTCCTTGACGAACAGATTAAAAATAGATTATAATAGACTAACCATTAGCCGAATGGCTATGCGTAATTTTGAAGGAGGAAAGCTCTATGAAGAAGACTCTTTCCATCGTTTTGGCTCTGGCGCTGGTGCTGTCTTGCTGCAGCTTCGCCATGGCTGAAGAAACCGAAAAGAAAGGGACGTATACCTATAACTACGCTCTTTCTGAATTCCCCACCAACTGGTCTCCCTTCCAGAATCAGACCAATACCGACTCTGAAATTCTGGACTACATCTCCGTTGGCTTCTATGCCTTCGATTACAAGGATATCGAAGATCCCGAAGCTGGCTATAAGATGGTTCCCGAAATGGCTTCCGAAATGCCCATCGACGTGACCGCTGAATACGTGGGCGACAAGTGGGGCATCAAGGAAGGCGATACTGCCCGCGCTTGGAAGGTTCCGCTCCGGGAAAACCTGGCCTGGCAGGATGGCACCCCCATCACCTCTGCGGACTTTGTTGAGTCCTACAAGCGCATGATCGATCCTAAGGCTGCCAACCATCGCGCGGACGGCCTGTGGAGCGGCAACCTGGTGGTTATGGGCGCTGAAGCGTACGGCAAGGCCGGCACTTCCTCCGAAACCACTTTCGGCACCCTGATCGCAAACGAAGGCACCGACATGGAAGGCTTCCTGGCCGCCCATGGCGAGGAAAAGGGCTACATCAACTGGTCCAATTCCTACGGCGACACCTATGATTTCAACACCAAGTCCTGGACCGGCGCTGCCGAAGATGCTTGGGTTGAAACTCCTCTGACCGTTGCCGAACTGTACACCTTCTTCACCGCTGGCGAAGGCTCTGCCTATGCCAACTGGGCTGACACTGCCACCAAGATGGAGTGGGCCTATGACGAACTGGCTGTGATGTACACCTATCCCGAAGCTGACTGGGATAACGTGGGCATCCTGGCTGATGGCGATCACGCTCTCGTGTTCATCGGCACCAAGCCTCTGGAAGGCTTCTATCTGTACTACTCCCTGACCACTGGCTACCTGGTCAACGTGGAACTGTATGACAAGTGCGCTTCCGAAGAGGGCGGCGTGTACACCAACACCTACGGCACCTCTGTGGAAACCACCATGTCCTACGGCCCCTTCATGCTGACCGCCTTCCAGTCCGACAAGGAATTCGTGCTGGAAAAGAACCCCTACTACCATGGCCTGTCCCTGCCTGAGAACGAAAACTTCTATCAGGTGGACACCCTGCACGTGGATTGCGTTAAGGAAGCCTCCACTCGTCTGGAAATGTTCCTCAACGGCCAGCTGGACAGCTACGGCCTGAGCAAGGACGATATGGCGG
The DNA here is from genome assembly GCA_964423675.1 of uncultured Oscillospiraceae bacterium. Classification (GTDB taxonomy): domain Bacteria; phylum Bacillota; class Clostridia; order Christensenellales; family Aristaeellaceae; genus RUG563. Next base: position 35,756 of record CAYRFP010000013.1, on the reverse strand, counting down.
ACTATGCCGCTTCTGACTACACCTACTATTCTGAAGGCGACTCCGTGTTCTTCATGGTGTTCAACCCCGACGAAACCATTCTGGCCACCAACCAGAAGAACGCCGGCGAAAACATCAACAAGACCATCCTGACCGTGAAGGAATTCCGTATGGCTATGTCCATGGCTATGAACCGCGCGGAATTCTGTCTGGCCACCAGCCCCACCAATGGCCCCGCCTTCGCTCTGTATGGCAGCCAGATCGTGGCTGACCCCGACAACGGTATCTCCTATCGCTCCACTGATGAAGCCAAGCAGGTCGTTGTGGACTTCTGGGCTCTGGGCGACGAAATCGGCGAAGGCAAGCTGTATGCCACCGTGGACGAAGCCGTCGATTCCATTTCCGGCTACAACCTGGAAATGGCGAAGGAATATTTCGACAAGGCGTATGATATCGCCATCGAAAAGGGCCTGATGGACGAAGACGATGTGATCCAGTTCATCATCGGTACCCCCAACCTGTCCTCTGCGTTCTACAATGCTGGCTATGACTACATCGTGAACAACTACACCGAAGCCGTGAAGGGCACCAAGCTGGAAGGCAAGCTGACCTTCACCCGTGACGGTACGCTGGGCAACGGCTTTGCCGATGCGCTGCGCGCCAACAACGTGGATATCCTCTTCGGCGTGGGCTGGACTGGTTCCACCTTCGATCCCTACAACCTGCTGCAGGTGTATGTTTCCAAGAACTATCAGTATGATAGCAACTGGGATGCCAACAGCACCGATATCACCATCGAACTGGACGGCGTTGCTTACACCGCTTCCGTGTACGATTGGTATCTGTTCTGCAACAGCGAAACCATCAAGGCCAAGACTGCGGACGGCGAAGCTGCTCTGACCGTGGCTGACAACAGCCAGAAGATCATCGCTCTGGCCGCTTGCGAAAACACCATCCTGCAGAACTACAACTACCTGCCCCTGATGGCCGACGCTTCTGCTTCTCTGAAGGGCATGAAGGTTGAATACTTCACCGAGGATCAGGTGTTCCCCATGAACCGCGGCGGTGTGACTCGCATGACCTTCAACTACACCGACGAAGAATGGGCTGCTTATGTGGCCGATCAGGGCGGCACCCTGAACTACAAGTAATCGATTCCTATCGATTAACAGGTTGTTATAAACAACACAAATACCAAGGCTGGGGCGCAGAAATGCGCCTCAGCCTTGGCTACGATAATAATTGCTTCATTGATACGGAAGCCCATTTTCTACGAGTGCATCCACGGGGGCTGGATGCAGCCGTAGGAAATGCGAAAGGGGTTAAGGCAAGGCATGGTAAAGTACGTACTGAAAAGAATCCTGTTGATGCTGATGGTGTTTTTAATCATCATCTCCATGTGTTTTGTGCTGGTTAAGCTGCTGCCCAATAAACCGGTGGAGCAGTTTGGCAAGGATATGCAGCTGATTGAGATCCGCCGCGAAATGCTGGGCTATAATAAGCCCATCATGGAGCAGTATTGGATCTTCTTGCAGCGTTCCCTCATCGGTGGGGACTGGGGCGTCAGCGAAGTGCTGTATATCGGGCAGAACGTGTGGGATAAATTCATCGAGAAAATGCCGGCCACGGTGGTGGTGAACGTGTATACGATGCTGTTCGCCGTGCCGCTGGGATTGATTTTCGGTATTTACGCCGCCTTGAAAAAGAACACCTGGCAGGATCATTTCATTTCCACGGCCGTCATGGTGTTTGTTTCGGTGCCCAGTTATGTGTATGCATTTATCGTGCAATACTTCCTGTGTTTCAAGCTGAAGTGGTTCCCCTTCCAGATGAAGAGCGGCTATGATTTCCTCAGCTGGGATACGTTCGTCTCCCTGGTGCCGGCCATTATTTCCCTGGGCTTTGGCACCGTGGCGGGTTTGACCCGCTACACCCGTGCGGAGCTGACGGAGGTGCTCACCAGCGATTATCTGCTGCTGGCCCGCACCAAGGGCCTGTCTCGTACCCAGACCACCATCCGCCATGCGCTGCGCAATTCCATGGTGCCTATCTTCCCCATGATTCTGGGCGAATTCGTGGGCATCATCGGTGGTTCCCTGATCATTGAGCAGATCTTTGGTATCCCGGGTGTGGGCCCGCTTTACATCGCTTCTATCACTGCCGCCACGCCGGACTATAACTTCTTTATGCTCCTGTCGGCGTTCTACACGCTGGTGGGCCTGGCGAGCGGTATCCTGGTCGACCTGAGCTACGGCTTCATCGATCCGAGAATCAGAATGGGGAGCAAGAAGTGATGAACGAGAAGAAGTACGAGGCCATTCCTGCGTCTGAATTTGCATTTGTGGGGGAAGAAGGCCGCCTCCACGATAAAAAGCTGGAAACCAAACCGATTGGCTATTTTAAGGATGTTATGCTCCGTTTCTCCCGGAACAAAAGCTCCGTGGTGGCAGCGGTGATTATCGTGGTGCTGGTGCTGTATGCCATTCTGGTGCCCATTTTTGCCCAGACCAGCTATTCCACTTCCCTGACGGATACCATGTATCTGAACTATTCCAAGCTGCCGCCCAAGTGGGCCCCGCTGTCCTGGCTGGGCTTTAGCGGCAAAAGCAACATCACCGTTAATAAATCCGGCTATTATTCCCTGCTGGCGATCGGCGAAGAAACCGGCTTGAATCCGATCACGGATGTTTACCGGGAAGATTATACCGACCCCACCGCCAGCAAAAAGTCCACCTTCTATGATATCCAGGTGGACGAATACTACCGGATGGGCATGATGCTCCTGACGCTCACCCCCCAGGAATTTGAAAACATTCAGGCCTGGCAGGATGAAACAGGCATCCAGGTGATCTATCCCGCCATCAGCGATTCCAAGCAGACTGACGCCAACATCTGGTATAAAGCGGACAAAAAGGGCGCGCCGAAGCTGGATAAGGAAGGCAATCTGCAGCCTGATTATAAAACCACCACTCCGACAGATACCAGCTATCATTCCTTGCGTATTGCTGCGGATAACGACCCGGAAAATCCGCTGGCATATGCCCGCGTGACGGGTACTTCCGCGTCCAAATCCTATGTGACCCGTATCTGCAAGTATACGTATTTCCAGTATCGCTATGGCTTTGAGCCCAGCTTTATTTTCGGCACCAACGATAAGGGCCAGGATATTTTCACGCGTCTGGCCTCTGGCGCTCGGTTCTCCTTCCTGCTGGCCATCTGTGTTTCTGCCATTAACCTCTTCATCGGCGCCATCTATGGCTCTATCGAGGGCTATTATGGCGGCAAGGTGGACATGGTGATGGAGCGCATCGTGGACGTGCTGGGCGGCATTCCCTTCTCGGTAGCCACGGTATTGTTCCAGCTGCATCTGTCTAAGACAGTCGGCGTGGTTGGCGCATTGGTCTTTGCTTTCGTTTTGACGGGCTGGATCGGCATGGCTAGCCGGGTTCGTATGCAGTTCTATCGCTTCAAGGGTCAAGAATACGTGCTGGCTGCCCGGACGCTGGGCGCTAGCGACGCGCGGATTATGTTCAAGCACATCTTCCCCAACTCTCTTGGCACCATCATTACCGGCTCCGTGCTGGTGATCCCGGGCGTGATTTTCTCCGAATCCAGCCTGACGTATCTTGGCATCATTAATCTGGAATCCTCCACGATGACTTCGGTGGGCACGATGCTGGCCAACGGCAAGCCCTATCTGTCCACCTATCCCTACATTATCCTCTTCCCCGCGCTGTTCATCTCTCTGCTGGAGATTTCCTTCAATCTGTTGGGCAACGGCTTGCGGGATGCGTTTAATCCTTCTTTGAGAGGTGCGGAGTAAGATGGAACTGGAAAAGAAGCTTCAAGTACATAATCTGCGGATTTCCTTCCGCACCAATAACGGTAAGGTGCAGGCCGTGCGGGATATCAGCTTTGATCTGCATAAGGGCGAAACCCTGGCGATCGTGGGTGAATCCGGCTCCGGCAAATCGGTAACCAGCAAGGCGATTCTGGGCATTCAGGCCGGTAATGCTATCACCGAGGGCGGCGAAATCCTCTATGATGGCATGGATCTGCTGAAAATCGGTGAGGATGATTTCTATAAGCTCCGCGGCGATAAGATCGCCATGATCTTCCAGGATCCCCTTTCTTCCCTGAACCCCATTATGCGCATTGGCAAGCAGCTGACGGAGGCCATGCTCCTTAAGGGCAAAGCGCGCCAGCGCTCCTGCAAGGCCGCTTTCCATTGCAAGCTGTCCCTGCTGGAAAAATATATGGTGGAAAGCAATCCTGGCAAGGAAAGCGAAATCAAGCAGAAGTGCAACGAATTCCGCCAGTTTGAAATGAAGCATATCAAGCTGGAGCAGGCTTATAACGATGCTTTGGAATCGGCGCAGGAAGCGCTGGAAGAAATCGAAAATATCCTGTTCCTGATTGAAAAGAACGCCTTCAAAGAAGCGAAGACCCGGATCAACGAGGTGCGGGAATTCGCGGATCGGTCGGAAAACCCCTATGTGGTTTGCGCCGAGGAAAACACAAAGGAAAAGACCAAGGCGCTTTTCAGCAACCTGAGCAGCCAGATCAAGAGCGGCAATTATCAGGAGCTGGCGGGCAAGCTGCGGGATATTCAGGAGATCATGGGGAAGGCCGTGGCCAAGACGAAGCCGGATTTCTTCGCCATGGGCTATTACTTCTATAAGAATAACGATGTTCCCCGCAGCGGTAGCGTGGAAGAAAACAATGCGTTCTACGCTCAGTATCTGGCCGATAACTTCATGACCGCTTTCATTCAGGAAGCGAAGAAGGGCATGGAGGATGCGGACGCGAAGTACGCCGCCAAGCGGGAAGCCGCTGTGGCGGAGTTGAAAGCTGCTATTCCCACGCTGTCTGAGAAGCCGTTGAATGAGAATACGCTTCGGGAAAAGACCGCGGCGCTGAGCAAGCTGGTGGATGAATCCACCAATCCCATTGATATCGTGAAGGACAGCGCTGCCTGCACCTTCTCCGGTAGCCTCAAGGGCTTCATGGATACGTATTTTACCGGCGTGCGCACCAATGGCAAAAAGCAGCGTAAGTACGACCGGCAGATGGCCCGGTATAACAAGATCGTGGCCAAGGGCAAGGAGCCGGATTGGAAGGTGGCCGCGGCCAGCACCGTGGACTTGGATCTGGTGCAGTCCAACATTCTGCGGCTGATCGAAAACCTGATCGAGCATTATACCCAGCGCGCCGAGGCCGAAAAGAGCGATGATAAGCTGGCTAAGACGCAGCGGCTGGTAAACTATCTGCAGGAAAATGCCTCTGGCATGGTGCTGAAGGTAACCAAGCGCGCGGCGAAGAATCGGGCATATAAGCTGATGGACGAGGTGGGCATCCCCGAGCCCCGGAAGCGGTACCGGGCTTATCCGTTCCAGTTCTCCGGCGGCATGCGCCAGCGTATCGTGATCGCCATCGCTCTGGCGGCGAACCCGGATATCCTGATCTGCGATGAGCCGACCACCGCTTTGGACGTGACAATCCAGGCACAGATTCTGGAACTGATTAATAACCTGAAGGCAAAGCGTCAGTTGTCCATTATTTTCATTACCCATGACCTGGGCGTGGTGGCCAACATGGCCGACCGGATCGCCGTGATGTATGCCGGCAAGATCGTGGAATACGGCACGGCGGAAGAAATCTTCTATTCCCCTGCCCATCCTTATACCTGGGCGCTGCTTTCCTCCATGCCCGATCTGGATACGAAGGAAAAGCTGGAAGCCATTCCTGGCACGCCGCCTAACATGATCTATCCCCCCAAGGGCGATGCATTTGCGGATCGAAATCGCTACGCGATGAAGATCGATTTCGAGCGCCAGCCCCCGGTCTTCCCCATCACGGATACCCATTGGGCGGCCACCTGGCTGCTGCATCCCGATGCGCCGAAGGTGGAGCCTCCCAAGGCGGTCACGGAGAGAATTGCCAAAATGAAGGCCAGAGTGGGAGGGGAAGCAAATGCCTAATCAGAATGAGGAAGTGCTGCTCCGCGTTGAGCATCTGTGCCAGTATTTTAAGGGCGTAAAGGCCGTGGATGACGTTAGCTTCGATATTAAGAAGGGCGAAGTCTTCGGTTTGGTGGGAGAATCCGGCTGCGGAAAAACCACCACCGGCCGCTCCATCATCAAGCTGTATGATATTACTTCCGGTAATATCTATTTCAAGGGTAAGCGGATTGCCGCGGGCACCAAGTCCTATAAAGATGCGATTGCTCAGGCGAAGGGCGAAATGAAGGCCGCTTCCCCGGAACGTAAGGCGCAGCTGAAGGCCATCATCGCCAAGCAGCGTGAGGAAATGAAGCTGGCCAAGCGGGATCATTTCATGTGCGATAAGCTGCATGCGGATGATCTGGCGCAGGAAGTGGATAAGAAATATGAGCCCCTTCTGGCGGCTGCCAGCGGAGAGGAATTGACCCGGCTGAAAACGGAATACGCTCAGGCCCGCCGTTTGGCCAAAAAGCAGCGGTATATCACCCAGATTCAGATGATTTTCCAGGATCCCGTGGCGTCCCTGGATCCCCGCATGACGGTGCATGAAACCATCGCGGAAGGTCTGGTGATTCGTGGGGAGAAGGACAAGAAGGTCATCGACGAAAAGGTCTTTGAGGTGCTGGAAATGGTTGGTCTGGTGCGCGAGCATGCCAGCCGTTATCCTCATGAGTTCTCTGGCGGCCAGAAGCAGCGCATCGGCGTGGCCCGGGCCGTGGTCATGAACCCAGAACTGATTATCGCCGATGAACCGGTCAGTGCTTTGGACGTGTCCATTCAGGCGCAGGTGATCAACCTGCTTAATGATCTGCGCCATCGGCTGGGGCTGACGATTTTGTTCATCGCCCACGATCTGTCGGTGGTCAAATACTTCTCCGATCGAATCGGCGTAATGTATTATGGCAAGCTGGTGGAATTGGCTACATCGGATGAACTGTTTGCCCATCCGCTGCATCCCTACACCCGGTCGCTGCTGTCTGCCATTCCGCTGCCGGATCCGATCTATGAGAAGCAGCGCAAGCGCATTAAGTACGATCCTCTGGCAGCGCATGATTACAGCGTGGATAAGCCTACGATGCGCGAGATTACGCCGGGGCACTTCGTGCAGTGCAACGATGCAGAATTTGAAGCCTATAAGAAAGAACTGGGCCTTTAATTTAAAATCAAAGAGGGGTTTCTTTCCCGGGCGCGAACCCGCTGGGGAGAGAAGCCCCTTTCGCCCTGTTGGGCGTAAAATGAACAAAGGAGCAAACTGATGGCCTCGAAAAAACAGAACAAAAAGAAGCAACCTCTGCTGGGAAGCGCCCGGCAATATGGTGTGACGCTGCTGATTGGCGTGGTGCTGAGTCTGGGACTGGGCATCGTGCGCGGATTTCGGTTGGGACAGGCGTCATATTTAAACGCCCGCTATTTAAGCGATGGCTGCTTCGTGGTAGGACTGCTGATGCTGGGCGTAGGCGGACTAAACTGGGCGGCCCGCACGGGCTTTTTCGATATTTTCTCCTATGGGGTGAAAAGCGTGCCAATACTGTTTTCCCCGCTGAAAGACCCGGCCAAGCATCGTCCCCAGGCTTTCTATGACTATAAGCAGACGCAGGAAAAAAAGCGCAAGCATCCTCTTTTTTTCCTGGTGATCATGGGCGTGTTTTTCCTGCTGCTGGCGGCGCTTTGCCTGGGGCTGTATTATAATCTGCCTATGGCATAATCCGGCTCTCTGACGGCAAGAAAACAGCGCCTGTAAGAAGCAAAATAGCTTGCGCGGTAAACTCGAATGAGATCGAAGCGCAGGCTTTTTTTGCAGAAGGCAGAAAAAATGGGATTTCGCTTGAAATAAAGCACAATGTTAATAAAACGTAAAGTAAAAGGAAGCAAATTGTAACATTGTTCCATATTCTCTTGACAATTCAGGCTGTTCGCCGTATCCTGAAACAGCAAACCCGGTGTAGCCGGGCAAATGAAAGGAGATGGAAAGAAGAATGAAGAAGTTTTTATGCATGGTATTGGCACTGTGCTGCCTGCTTTCAGCGGCGCTGGCGGATCAATGGCTGGAACCAACGGAAAACGATTTGCTCCAGGAGCAGGCTGAAAAGTTGGCAAAGGAGGAATTCCAGCGGCGCTTTGCCCTGACGGATGAACAGATGGGCTGGTTCAGCTATTCCGCGTCCATTTGGGAGGGCGAGAATTATCATTTGATCGATTCGCCGGAGCAGGTTCCAGAGCGCATCTGGGACGTATTTTTCACCTATGAACCCCAGGAAAACACCGTGTATATGGATCAGGCTGCGGAATATCTCAGCGTGAGCGTATACATGGATTCGGTCACCGGCGCTTTCGCAGAGGACGAGCATTCCACGGATGAGATATTTGCCAAACGGTTGCAGGCACATCTTGCAAATCTCAGCAATGAGCAGTATTTAACCAGCCGGGACAAGGCGTTCCAAGCAGCGCGGGACAAGCTGCAGGACGACAGCGGCATGACCGATGCGGAAATGGCGGCGCTGACAGCGGGCGTTTATCTGACCCAGGATGGCAGCGGCGATGGCCCGTTGACGGAGATTGATTATAGCCTGGCTGTTTGGAACGTGTATTTCCAGAACAATTTCTCCGGCCAGTTCGTCAGCCTGGAGGTTCCGGCGGCGACCCTGGAACCGACTGTGACCGAAGAATATCAGCGGGAGCTGAGCGGCATGGTGGAAGCCGTGCAACAGGAGCGGGAGCAGCAGGAACGGGAGGAGCGGCACGTGGAGGCCATGAACCGCTGGGAGGCGGAAAAAGGCGATGTGATCCTCTGGAGTTATGAAGATCGGGCGGCCTTCTATGCGGAAAACGGTTTTGCGTTCAATGCGTATTGCGAGCTGAATTATTCCTGGCTGCTGCCGGAGGATGGCGAAATTGGCTATGATGCGGCGCTGGTGCTGGCGAAGGAAGCGTTGGCCAGCCACGCTGGCGCGGATGACGCGGCGCTGGAAGGGCTGAGCATTTCTGCCAGCTTTGGCCAGATGAACGACTCCGAAAGGGGCAACACCTGGAGCTTCGAATTCTGGAAAATGAACGACGAAGGAACGGATTATGACGTGCCCTACTGCGCCTACGTTTCTGCCAGCGGCGAAGCGTACTTTGTCAATGCAAACGTGGAAGGCAACGAAAGCAGCTGGTATAAGGATGCAGACGGCGAGGAGTTTGTTTATAACGATGCGGAGGGAAACGGCTGATTCTTCCGCAGCAATAACGCATTTTTCAGCCGGACAATGCATCATTGCTTTTTTACATCATTGTTTTTCATAGAAAAAGCCGCGGCGCTTATGCGTCGCGGCATTTTCATTAGATAGAAGGGTTTACTTTTTCAAATACGGCATGAACAGGCCACCCTGTACGCTGCGGGCAACGAAGCTACGATAATCGCCGGTGCTGGTATAATACAAATCGGAGAAAGCCACGCGGGTTTTGCTCTCTTTCAGATAGGTGGCAATAGCGGCGATGATCGCATCGGAAACTTCTTTATTTTCCGCCATGGTGGCGCACCAGATTTCCCAGTCGCTCTTGGTATAGTCCGCACGGTTGTCCAGCGGCAGGCCATAGCGATTGATCCGGGGCAGATAGCTGTCCGTTTCATCCCGATAGAATTCCCGGGACAGCAGGCCAAGATCCAGCACCACATCCCAGCACAGGTTGTATTTCATGCTCCAGCCCTGCTTATCGAAGGTTAGATACGTGCTGTTTCCGTTCTTGGCCCGGGCCAGCCAATCCTGCGCCATTTCCTTGGCTTCCTTCTCCCAGGCAGAGCCATCTTCGCCCAGCAGGTTCATCATCCGACCATAACAGGCGATGCCCACGATGGCTTTGGCAGCCAGGTTGATATTATGGTTCAGATGGCCAGCGAAGTCATCGGTACACAGCTGCTCGCCGGGATCCCGGCCAAACTGCTCCAGATACTTCACCCATTTGTCCATCAGCCCGCGATAGGAGCGGATCAGTTCCCAATCCGCGCCATAATGCACGGCGGTGTAGAGCATAATCAGCATGTTGCCGCATTCTTCCACGGGCATCTGATTAACCAGCTTAAAGGCCTCAGCCGTGGCGGGATAGAGATAAAAGGGAGCGGAGATAGCGCCATGCGTCCGGACGAAGGATTCCTTTTCCTTATCGCTTACGCTGTAAACCTGGCCGCCGGCGATGGGATAGCGACCCACATCGTGAGGCGCGAAATCATACGTCCAGACCGGCATGCTGGCAAATTTCAGCACGGGACGGCACAGGGCATTGACCAGTTCGGGGCAGAAACGCAGGAAAATGGGGGTGGAAGGATAGCTTACATCCACCGTGCCCAGACAGCCGTTGGAATCGTTTTCCTTGGAAAGCAAAACCATCTTTCCGTCCGGATCAGCAATCAGCTTATGGGCGGCCAAGGTGTGCCGCCAGGCGGCGGCCACGATCAGCTGATAGTTTTCGCCGCCGATCTGATCGGCCTCGGCCAGCACTTCTTCGTCCAGCGCCCGGCATTTTTCCAGCAGTGCGTCGAACTGCGCATGGGTTTCCGCCAGTGCCTGGAACAGGGTTTTGCCGTTGCGGGCATACCATGCCTTGCAGGGATGGCCGAAATAAAGGATGGAAGCAACATCGTCATAGGCCAGCAGGGCGCGGATAGAAGCGGGCTTTTGGCCGCAAACAACGCTCTGGCGCAGCGCCAGGCCGTTATCCTGGCTGAATTCGCCCTGCGCGGAAGCCATATACAGATAGCCCCAGTCGATGGTGATATGGTCGCCGCTGTGGCACAGCAGCTTTTGCCTGTTCTGGCCCAGGAAAGCCACGTTCAGCTGGCCGCAGGAGATATTGCGATAAATCATTTCCGGCACTTCCGAAGTGGCTTCCGGATCATAGCACATTTTATCGGACAATTGCAGCAGGAAATCTACCTGATGCTCCTTGCCGTCCAGGGAAACGGCCTGGCAGTCCAGCAGGGTGATGGGGGTGGACAGCCGATCCAGATCGGACAGCAACAGCGGGGAAACGAACTGAACCGTCAGCCGCACGTTTGCCGCTTCCAGCACGGCCGTGGTGGCCGTGGGGGTGACGGATTGCTCCACTGTCATCATGGCCGGGGCATCGCCCAGCCCCAGAAAACGATACGCCGTGCCGTCAATGGTCAGCGTGCCGCGCATGGGCTGGCTTGCGCCGCACCAATGAGCCGTGTCCGCGTCGGTCAGCGTATCGGCGGGCATCCAGACAGAAAAATAGGGATCCTGCGCAATCAGCGGCAGGGCGGGCAGACGAGTAATCATAGGCGAAAACTCTCCTTTTCAGTTATGGATACACTTTTTTTCAACCGTTTATTTGTTCGACATACTTCTTTATATTCCTGCTCGGTCGGACGCTAAATTATCGGGCGTTTCAGCGGCTATGAGCCTTTCGGCGCATCTGGCGATGAATGCGTTGCAGCTGTGCCTGGGATTCCACCTCCGCAATGTCGTCAGCTTTTGTGAACGCCCGCCAGAAACACAGGCAAATAAAGGCCACACTGGCGATGGTGACAGCCCGGGCCAGGGCGGTAAACTGGACGGAATAGACAGGCATGCCCAGGAACAGGAAGGCGCAGTCGCCGGAGATGCCGCTGATGGCGGTACCGGTCATCATGCCCAGAAACGCGAACAGATTGCAGCCGATGTTATGGAAAGCGATCAGCGCGGTGGAATCTTCATCGGGCAGATTCATATAGAGGATATTGGCGTAGGAAAGGTTCAGCCCCACGCTGATGATATTCTGTATCATCCGGCCGGGAACAAAAAAGGCGGATCGCTCCGGGGTCATGAAGAAGAAAAGCACCTCTGTCGGCACCCAGAACAGGCAGGCCAGGCCGAAGGTTTTGATCCAGGAATATCGCCGGAGAACCCGCCGCCACAGCGAAGATGTGGCTAACAGGATCACCGTATACATCACCGACATGACGTTAATCAGCGTGTAAGAGAAATGCATGTGGTTCAGCAGATGATAATCCCATAAGCCATTATTCAAATTGGAAATGAAATTCCAATAGAATATAAACAGCACACACAGCAGAAACTTGCGATGGCGAAACGGCAGGGTAAACACATCCCGTAGCCGCATCGCCTTGCTTTCCGGAAAGGGATATTCCTTGGCCTGTGCCTGCATCCATACATCGATCAGCACCAGCACAAAGGCCAGATACCGAAAGCCCAGAATCAGCGTATCGTGATAGGGTGAGCCGGACAGCGCATCGGTCAGCAGGCTGGAAAAAAGCAGTACGGCGCTGGACATAATGGAGGAGAAAATTTGGTTCAGGGTGATATACCGGGTGCGCCGCTCGTTATCCTCCGGATAAAACAGATAGAACCAGGAGGTGAACCCCGGGCTGAACAGAGCGTAAACCGAATAGGCCAGGAAAAGGATCACGGCGAACCAGACAAGCCGCGCCTGCGCATCGGTCACCAGCAGCGGCATCAGACTGGTGGCCAGAATATACATGGCGTAGAAATAAATCTTGGACGCCACCGGCACGCCCTTTCGCTTTTTGAACCGCCGCAGCACCATCGGGGAAAACACCGAAAAGCAGCTGGCGATATACGGGATAAACGAAATAATGCCCACCCCGGTAATGGACATGCCATACATGGACAAAAAGCCAGTATAGAAAATGCCGGTGATGAACACGTTGTAAAACGACGTCATCAGGGAGCTGCCTAGGCTAATAAGACGACCCTTGGCGTGGTCGTCTTTCAGGTTATAAACATCCGACAGCATCAGCCAAAGCGCCTGAAAATCGATTCTTTTCATTGTGGCCAACTCCGGACAAAGGAATTCGCGTTTGTATCCAAAGGAATTGTATCATAGGTGCGGAGCAAAAGCAAGAGGGGAAAATGCTGGAGAGCCACGCGAAAATATAAAAAACAACGGGAATTCAAAAGAGAATTCCCGTTGCTGATGGGACGGAAAAATGCGGTCTCAGGCCCGCAGCACAGCGCCGAATTGCGTCTGGCTGATCTTGAGCGCTTTGTCCGTCAAGCGATTAATTTCTTCCTCGGTCAGGGTATGGTCGGGGGCGCGATAGGTCAGGGAGAAGGCAACAGATTTGTTGCCTGCGCCGATTTGAATGCCGCGGAATACGTCGAACATCCGCACGTCTTCCAGCAGCACGCCGCAGCCTTCCCGGATGGCCTGCATCAGCGGGCCCACCTGCTGGCTTTCAGCCATAACCAGGGCGATATCCCGGGTGACGGCGGGGAAACGGGCGATGGACTTGACCGTATCCATGGCCACGCTGTGGCTAAACAGCACCGGCAGATTCACCTGAGCCACATAGACCCGGCCGGACAGATCAAACCGCTCTGCGGCATCGGGATGCACTTCGCCCAGCACGGCCAGCGTTTCGCCGCCTGCCAGAAGCTGCGCCCGGCGGCCGGGATGGAGGTAAGGCTCGTCACAGGGCGCGATGGTATAGGCCACGCCGTTTTCCCGGCACAGCGCTTCCACCACCCCGCGGATCGCATAGAAATCCGCATCGCCATACATGCCGATGGCCAGCGCGGGCTGCTCGGTGGGCAGCCCCTCGATGGTTTTCTGTTCTGCATCGAAAATGGAGCCCAGTTCATACAGCCGTCCGTTTTCATTGCCGTTTTTGATGTTGGTGGCCAGGGTTTTCAGCAGGCCGCACAGCAGCGTGGTGCGCATACAGGCGGTGTCTTCACCCAGAGGATTTCGCAGCATCAGCGGATGATTCCGCCGATCTTCCTGCGGCAGCCCCAGCATGGCGATAGAGCGGGCAGAAATGAAGGAGAAGGTCATGCTTTCATAGAAGCCCATGCCGGTGAGCAGACGGCGAAGCTGCTGCTGGCGGCGAGCCTTATCGTTCAGGCCGCCCATGGGGTTTTCGCCCCGCAGATGGGTAATGGGGATCAGATCATACCCTGCATACCGCAACACTTCCTCGCAAATATCGGCTTCCTGCTCAATATCCTGGCGGAAGATGGGGGCGGTAACCGTCATTTCATCGCCGTTGCGGGAAACCTGGAATTGCAGCTTGCGCAGAATCTCTTCCATCTTTTCTGGCGCCACGTCCACGCCCGCCCGCTTGGCAATGCGCTGGCAGGAGACCTTCAGCGTGGCCGGCTGGATGGGCTGGGGATACAGATCGATCACGCCGGACACCACGTCGCCGGCATCCAGTTCATTGACCATCTGGCAGGCCCGCTCCAGCGCCTGCATCACCGTGGCAGGGGATACGCCCCGCTCAAACCGGCCGGAGGATTCCGTGCGGATGCCCAGGGCGCGGGAGGTCAGGCGGATAGAGGTGCGGTCAAAAGCGGCGCACTCAAAGAGGATTTCTTTTGTTTCTGCCGTGATTTCGCTTTCCTCGCCGCCCATGATGCCGGCCAGACCGGTGGGCCCCATTTCATCGCAGATCATCAGCTCGCTGCCGCTGAGGGGATGCTCTTTGCCGTCCAGGGTGGTCAGAGTTTCCCCTGCCTTGGCTTGACGCACGATGATGTGGCCGCCCCGCACCTTGCTCAGATCAAAGGCGTGCATGGGATGGCCGGTTTCCAGCATAATAAAGTTCGTAATATCCACGATATTGTTGATCGAGCGCATACCAGCGGCATGGAGATACTGCCGCATCCAGGCCGGGGACGGCCCGATGCGCACGTTTTTGACCACCTTCGCGGCATAGCGAGGGCATAGCGTGGGCTCCAGCACATCCACCTTGGCATAGTCGTGAATATCGCCGCCAGCTTCCACCACCTGAATCTGCGGCAGCCGCAGCGGCGTGCCCATGGCGGCAGCGGTTTCCCGCGCTACGCCCCAGACGCACAGGCAGTCCGGGCGGTTGGCCAGGATCTCAAAATCCACCACCGTGTCGTTCAGACCGAAAATTTCGCGCACATCCGTGCCCAGGGGATAAGCCTCCTGGAACACCAGCAGCCCGGCGTCGCCTACCGAGGGATACAACTCCACCGGCATGCCGATTTCCGGGCCGGAGCAGAGCATGCCCTGGCTTTCCACGCCGCGAAGTTTGCCTTTTTTAATGGTAATGCCGCCGGGCAGCTTCGCGCCAATCATCGCCACCGGCACCAGCAGCCCTTCCTTTACGTTGGGCGCGCCGCACACGATTTGCAGCGGCGCGTCCCCGCCTACGTCCACCTGGCAAACATGCAGATGATCGCTGTTTTCATGGTCACGGCAGGAAATTACCTTGCCAACTACTACGTTTTCCAGCGCTGCGCCCAGGTCTTCCACGCCTTCCACGCCGGTGCCCGTCATGATCATCCGGCTTTCATATTCTTCCGCGGTCATGGGAATATCCGCATACCGCTTCAGCCAATTCATCGATACTTTCATGATGAAGAACCTCCATGATGTATAGGAAAAGAGCTTTCTGAAAAAACGCTTTTTCAGCTTAAAGCTGCGAATAAGTGCATAATTCGCTTATCGGAACTGCTTGAGGAACCGCAAATCGCCCTCATAAAGCAGGCGCATATCCTTGATGCCATAGCGGAGCATGGTGATTCGCTCCAGGCCGATGCCAAAGGCAAAGCCGGAATAAACGGAGGAATCAATGCCGCACAGCTCCAGCACCTTGGGGTTCACCATGCCGCAGCCCAGCACCTCAATCCAGCCCGTCCCTTTGCAGACCTTGCAGCCCTTGCCGTGGCAATTGAAGCAGGTCAGATCCACCTCGGCAGAAGGCTCAGTGAAGGGGAAGAAGGAGGGACGGAAGCGCACCTCAATGTCATCGCCATACAGTCGCTTGGCAAATGCGTCCAGCGTGCCTTTCAGATCGCCCATGGTCACGTCCTTGTCGATTACCAGGCCCTCAATCTGATGAAACACGGGGCTATGAGTGGCATCCACTTCATCGGCACGGAACACCCGGCCCGGGCAGACGATGCGGATGGGCGGCTTGTGGGTAAGCATGGTGCGAGCCTGCACGGGGGAGGTATGCGTACGCAAAACGATGTTGTCATCAATATAGAAGGTGTCCTGCGCGTCCCGGGCGGGATGGTTCTTGGGCAGATTCAGCAGTTCAAAATTATAATGATCCAATTCCACCTCTGGCCCTTCCACCACTTCGTAGCCCAGGCTGGTGAAACAATCCAGCACCTCGTCCAGTACCAGCTGGATGGGATGCTCCGCGCCCACAGCGGGCAGCGCCCGGGGCTCGGTAATATCAAGGGCTTCCTTGGCCAGCCGCGCTTCCTTTTCCTGAGCGGTCAGGGCCTGCTGCTTTTCATCCAGCAGGGCGGTCAGCTTTTCTCGGGCTTCGTTGATGATCTGCCCCACCTTCGGCCGTTCTTCAGGGGTCAGTTGGCTCATGCCCCGCAAAAGCGCGGTCAGCGAGCCCTTTTTGCCCAGCACCCGCACTCGAAGCGCTTCCAGCGCCTGGGATGCATCGGTATTTGCCAGTTCTTTTTTCAGTTCTTCGGAAATCTGTGCCAGGTTTTCCCGGATGTCCATCTGTTTGTTTCCCTCCTTAACAAAAAACGCCCATGGCATGAAGCTGCCATGGGGCGTGAAAGGCGCACGCGGTACCACCCAATTTCAGCGGAAACCAGCCGGCTTTCCCGGCGAAAATCCCGCTCTCTTGTTTCCTTAACGCGGATACACGGCGGCGCTTACTGCTCTTTCAGCGCTGCGGCTCTGGAGCGAATTTCCTCCCCGCGCCCCGGGCGGCTTCCAGCCCATGGCCAGCCCTTCTCTTTCGGCGCGCATGTTTGCGGAGGCGTTGTTCTCCTTCTCAGCCGTTGCCCGCATTATAGCACGCTGGGGGAGAAAATGTCAAGGCTTTGAGCGGGAAACCGTAGGGCAGAAAGCATCGCGTCCGTTTCTTTCTATGAAAAAAGCTTCCTGGAAATAGAAAAGGGGGAAGCCGCTTCGGTCTTTCCCGGAAACGGTTCCCCCTGCTTGATTTTGTCTGTTTTTTTTACGCCTGACGGCCGATGGTCGCCTTAATGCGGCGCACGCCGGCGGAAGAGGATTCCTCTTTCTGAATCTTGAAGGAGACCAGATCGCCAGTATTGGACGCATGGGGGCCACCGCAGATTTCCTTGGAGAAGCTGCCCATGGTGTATACCTTGACCTTCTCGCCGTACTTGCTTTCAAACAGACCCATGGCGCCCTGCGCCTTGGCCTCGGCCACGGTCATTTCTTCCATGGTTACCGGCGCCTTAGCTTGGATCGCTTCGTTTACCAGCGTTTCCACCTGCGCCAGCTCCTCGGCGGTCATTTTGCGGCCAAAGGTGAAGTCAAAGCGCAGACGCTCGGCAGTGATGTTGGAGCCCTTCTGATGCACTTCATCGCCCAGAACCTTCCGCAGCGCCGCCTGAAGCAGATGGGTGGCGGTGTGCAGGCAGGCGGTTTGCTCGCTGTGATCTGCCAGGCCGCCCTTGAAGCGCTGCTCCGCGCCGGCATGGCTGGTTTCCTGATGCTGCTTAAAGCGCTGGGCGAAATCGTCCTGATCCACCTTCAGCCCCTTTTCCGCCGCCAGTTCCATGGTCATTTCGATGGGGAAGCCGTAGGTGTCATACAGCTTGAAGGCGCTGCGGCCATCCATGGTAGCCAGGGTTTCCAGCCTCGCTCGAACCGTGTTTTCCACGGCTGCGCCGTCTCCGGCATTGGCAGCATCGATGATGGGCAGCATATCCGGGGAGGGACGCAGCTTCTTTTGCTGGGCCAACGCGGCGGCGAAGGCAGCCTTATCCTCCGCAGCCAGAATGCTTTCCAGCAGGGCGCGCGTGTTGCAGATATTGTTATAAATCTTGTCAAATTCCTTTTCGCCCTGGCGCAGCGTCCGGGCAAAGCGATCCTCTTCCAGCTTCAGCTGTTCCAGCACGAAGGCGGAATTCTCCGTCAGTTCGGGATAAACATCTTTATACTGATCAATGATCACCCTGGCGATTTCGCAGGTGAAGCCCGCCTGCAGGCCCAGACCCATGCCATAACGCACAGCCCGGCGGATCAGCCGACGGAGGATATAGCCCTGATCCACGTTGGACGGGCTCACGCCCCGGGGATCGCCCAGGATAAAGGTAGCGGTGCGCATATGATCGGCCACGATGCGGAACGCCTTCGTGTTTTCATCATCGGGCTGATATTCCTTGCCGGAAAGCTCCGAAATTTTGCCCAGAATGTTGGCAAACAGATCGGTTTCGTAAACGCTCTTTTTGCCGGTGAGCACGCAGATGGTGCGTTCCAGGCCCATGCCGGTATCCACGTTCTTTTGCGCCAGCGGCAGGAAAGAACCATCGGGCTGCTTGTTATACTGCATGAACACGTCGTTCCAGATTTCCAGATACGCGCCGCAATGACAGGCAGGGGAGCAGTTCGGGCCGCAGGGCTTCTTCACGATGATGAACATTTCCGTGTCCGGACCGCAGGGGCCGGTCACGCCAGCGGGTCCCCACCAGTTGTGCTCCTTGGGCAGATAGAACAGATGATCATCCTTCACGCCGCAGGAACGCCACAGGTTGGCTGCTTCCTCATCCCGGGGGCAGTCCGCGTCGCCCTCAAAAACGGTAAAGGCCAGCTTGTCCGGGTCAATGCCCAACCACTGGTCGCTGGTGAGGAATTCCCAGCTCCAGGGGATCATTTCCTTTTTAAAGTAATCGCCCAGGCTCCAGTTTCCCAGCATTTCAAAGAAGGTCAAATGGCTCATATCGCCCACATCATCGATATCGCCGGTGCGGATGCATTTTTGCACATCGGTGAGCCGATGACCGGCGGGATGCTTCTGGCCCAGCAGATAGGGCACCAGAGGATGCATGCCGGCGGTGGTGAAGAGAACGGTTGGATCATTTTCCGGAATAACGGAGGCAGAGGGGATTTCGGCATGCCCTTTTTCCCGGAAGAAACGCAGGAACAGGGCACGAAGCTCATTGGCGGTCAGGGATTTCATGGCATTTTCAACTCCTTTTCATGATGGGCGCCCACGCGCCCGAAAAAATAGGTGCGTCTAATTCATCTCGAAGACGAACAGACACACCCCGATTCGCGGTACCACTTCGATTGACGCGCAGGGTTTATCCGGCGCGCCCACCTCGATCTGATAACGGTAAGATACCGATTCGTTTTCGGCCGGGCTCGGGCAAAGCGCACCGATGGGCTTTGAACGAATGGCTCGGCAGCGGCCTTCCTTTCCTGCCCGCCCCGGCCTTCCACCAGCCGCCGGCTCGCTTTCCGGACATTCCTGAAAGGAATTTTCTGCTTCATAGCCTTGCTATGCAATTCATCGCCAGTATACCGCGAAGGAGGAAATCTGTCAAGGGAACCGGGATGAATGCGGGCGAAAAAACCGGCGGGATTCTTTTTTTATCAGCGGGAACAGGAAACAGAGTGGCTGAAAAAAGTTTTTTATTTTCCGGGAACTTTTTTTGTTCCGCTCCGTCTGTATAGATGTGCGGCGGAAACGCTGCTGAAAATAATAATTCCTTGGAGGACATGAAAGATGAAAAAAATGATTGCCTGCTGCGTATTGCTTGTGATGACCCTGACCCTGGCGCTGACCGCTCTGGGCGCAGGCGCGCAGGATGCCCCCCAGGTCGAGACCGCGCTTCTGACTGGCACGCTGACCGAAATCGCCGATGAATATTTGCTGCTGGAGCAGGAAAACGGCGTACAGATTCAGGTGAACCTGGGACAGGAAACCGTGTTTACCGGCGCGGACATCGCGCAGCTTTCGCTGGGCCAGCTGCTGCTGGTGCGCTATGACGGCAAAATGACTCGCTCTCTTCCCGCTCAGATTTTTGCGCTGGAAGTAACGGATGTTGTATCTTTGCAGGGAACGATCACCGAATTGGAGGCGGATTATTTCTTGCTGGAAACTGCAGAGGGTCGGCCCTTCCAGGTAAACTTTGACGAAACCACCCATTTCGAAGCGGAACAGGAAGCACTGCTGGCTGTCGGCACGGCGGTGACCGTGATTTATGATGGCAAGACCACTCGGTCGATCCCTGCTCAGCTGTTCGCTCTGATTGTTGCGCAAACGCAGGAGCAGGAGAGCCAGAGCCTTCAGGGGCAGATTTTTCAGGTGGAACAGGATTATTTCCTGATCGAAACCACGACCCACGGGCAGGTGCAGGTGAATTTCAGCCAGGATACTGTGTTTGAAGGAACAGATGCGTCCACGCTGAAGGTCGGGCAATTTATTGTGGTGGATTTTGACGGTAAAATGACCTTCTCCCTGCCGCCTCAGGTGTTTGCGCTGAAGGTTGTCGTATATACCCTGCAGGGAACCATTGCGCAGATGGATGAGGGACGGATGACCCTGATTCAGGCTGAAACCGGAGAAGAGGTGATCGTGCTGCTGCCGGAAACGCAGGAAAGCTTTGCGGCGGGCGATGCGGTGACTGTTTACACCAATGGCACGATGACCCTTTCCCTCCCGGCCCAGACCACAGCGATTGGCGTGGTGAAGGGAGAATAAATTCAGCGTGCGCCTCTTTCAGAATCTGTGACGCATGAAGGAAAAATCCATGGAAAACGCCTTTGCCTTCGTTCTCTTTCGTGGCGGGCAAGAGGCGTTTTTTTTGTCTCGATTTTCTTTCCCAATGCGCATTTTTACAGCTTCTGTGCTATAATATAAATTGTTTTAAACGCTTAGACGAAAACGGGGGATAGCCTTGGATATTCACGAAAAAGTGTCGGTTCTGACTGGTGAATTTTCTGCTTGCGCCCAGTTACTGACAGCCATTGGCGATGAAACGCGGCTTCATCTGATTATGGAAATGCTCAGGATCGGCAAATGCAGCGGTGTCCGGGTGGGCGAAATCACGGAGAAAACCAATCTTTCCCGCCCTGCCGTTTCGCATCATTTGCAGATTATGAAAATAGCGGGAATTGTGAAGGCCCGCCGGGAAGGTACGAAAAACTTCTATTACTTCGACCCGGAAATGGAAGCGTTTGAACGGCTGATCGCCGCGTTGCAGCTTGCCAGGGATATTTCAAAGGAGCTGCCGGATCGCCAGAACACAGAATAAGGAGGATGCTCAATGGAAAAGAAAAAAGCCCTGGAAATCATGCAGCGGCGCCACAGTGTGCGCCAGTATACAGCCGCCCCAATTGAGCCGGAAAAGCGCGCGGCGCTTCAGGAACGAATCGCGCAGATTAACCGGGAAACGGGCTTGCATATTCAGATTTTTTTTGACGAGCCGAAATGCTTCGATTCCTTTATGGCACATTACGGCAAGTTTACCGGCGTAAGCAACTATATCGCGTTGGTGGGCAAAAAGTCGCCGAAGCTGGAGGAGCAGTTGGGCTATTTCGGGGAAGAGCTGGTGCTTCAGGCGCAGGCAATGGGGCTGAACAGCTGCTGGGTGGCCATGACCCATGGAAAAAGCGGCGCGGCTGTGGAAAAGGGCGAAAAGCAGGTTTGCCTGATTTCGCTGGGCTATGGGGAAACCCAGGGTGTAGCGCATAAAAGCAAGCCGGTGCAAGCTGTCTGCAATGCGGCGGCTGATATGCCCGATTGGTTCTCGGATGGCATGGCCGCCGCTCTTCTGGCGCCCACGGCGATGAACCAGCAGAAGTTCTTTTTCGAGCGGACGCTGGATGGCGCGGTTCATGCCCGGTGCGGGAAAGGCTTCTATACCAGGCTGGATCTGGGCATTGTGAAATATCATTTTGAAACGGTTTCCGGGACAAAAATCGCGGAATAACAAAAATCGCCTCGGCCTGTGCTTGCATTGGTCGGGGCGTTTTTGATCGCGGGAAAAATGCAGTTGCGCAGCAGTGCAATGCCTAAGGATGTGCGATCTATGCAGGAGAATAGTCCGACGCCGATGCTCGGCTTCGGTGTGTGAGCCCGTGCGCATAAACAGAGAAGTGGTTCGCCCCTTTATTTTTCATGTTTTCTTCTTGCATTTTCCCTTTCTCCTCCTGCCAGGTTACTTATGAAGGTTTGTTTGACCGCATATTTTGATATAATGAAGAGCCTTGGGATAGCCATTGACAAGCCGGGGAAAATGGGATATGATGATAAATGGCTTATTATAGCCGAAGGGAGAATGAACAAAATGGAAAACACTGTGACCAAGGAAATGAGCATCGCGCAAGTGCTGAATATTCACCGGGGAACCGCCAAGATCATGATGGAATTTGGCATGCATTGTCTGGGCTGCCCCCATGCCACCGCTGAATCGCTGGAAGACGCCTGTGCCGCCCATGGCGCCAATGTGGAAGAACTGGTGCATCAGCTGAACGAATTCCTGGCGGAAGCGAAATAAGCATGCAGCCCAAAACCGCAGGCGAGGCCCTTTATGTTGCCAGCGAAATGGAGCGGCGGGCGGTTCGGCTTTACGAGCGGGCACTGATGGTTTTCGACCAGCCGGATTGCCAGGCCGCTGTTGCGCAGATTCTTGCTCAGGAGCGGCAGCATCTGCTTCGGTTTGAAGCCATGGGCGCAGCCGCGCCTGGCTTTGAGGAGGCTCAGGCTCTGGCAGCACGGGCGTCCCAGGTGCTGTTTTCCGGCGGGCTGATCGAGGCGCAGCGCAAGGGCGCGTTTGAAAATGCGGGGGCTTTGTTTGCCTATGCCATGGAGCAGGAGGCCGGAGCCATTGCCTGCTATGACGGCTTTGCCCAGCAGTTTCCCGGGGAAACCGGCCGCGCCTTTGCCGCCATAGCCCGGGAGGAGCAGACTCATCTGGATCAATTCGCCCTTCTGCGAAACTCCCAAGAGAAAAGCGAGGAAACATAAATGCAGCAGCCCACCGTTTCGTCCCTGGCCCGGGACATGAAGTTTGAGGGCTTTTTGCTGGTTCGCTCTGCGGATCAGCGCACCTCATCCAACGGCAGCAAATATCTGGATATGACCCTTTGCGATACTTCTGGGGATATCAACTGCAAAATGTGGGATGGCACGGTGCCCCCGCCTCGTCAGGGATCGGTGATCAAGGTGCGCGGCACGGTGCAGGAATACAACGGCCGCTTGCAGATGCGCATCGAACGGCTGCGCAGCCCCGGCCCGGAGGACGATGTGGATCCCGCTGCCCTGATGCCCTGCGCCCCCGAGCGGCCGGAAAGCATGCTGGCGGAGATTCATGGCGTGATTGATCGGATGCATACCCCGGAATTGCAGGCTATTTTGCGGGAATTGATCGCTATGTGCGGCGATCGGCTGACGTATTATCCCGCCGCGCAGCGGGTGCATCATGCAGAACGCAGCGGCCTGTTGCATCATACCCTCAGCGTGCTTCGCGCGGCGCAGGCGATGCTGCCGCTCTACCCTTTCCTGGATGGCGACCTGCTTTGTGCCGGTGCTATCGCTCATGACCTGAGCAAAACCGCCGAATTCCTCAGCGATGAGGCGGGGAATGTGTCAGATTATTCCGCAGAGGGCCAGCTGTTGGGCCATTTGGTGCATGGCGTGGCTCAGGTGCGGGAGGCGGCGCGCCGGGCGAATGTGACGGGGGAATACGTGCTTCTTTTGTCCCATATGGTGATTAGCCATCATGGCGAGCCGGACTTTGGCAGCCCCTGCCGCCCCATGTTCCCTGAGGCGGAAATGCTCCATATTCTGGACGATATGGACGCGAAAATGAACGAAATGGAAGGCGTGATGCGCCGCACCCCGGCAGGGGCATTCAGCGAAAAAATTTGGGCGCTGGATCGGCGGCTTTATCATCCCCGCACAAATAGCAACGAATAATTTGCCCGGATTGGCTGCCGGCAGTGGATGGAAAATCTGAAGCTGCGGGACGCGCAGACCGGGAAGCATGGCGAGAGAGCAACTGAAAAATGCGGCTCTTTCGCCGTTTTTTAGAACTGGAATCAATCGGGGATGGGAAAGGCGCGTTTCCTCCGCGGCGTTATTGCCCAGCCCGAATCCGCGCCTTTTCTTTCGTCAGCCCTTGCGCTGGGGAAAAGGCTGTGATATAATAAGCGATACATATGCGCCCGTAGCTCAGCAGGATAGAGCGTTCGCCTCCTAAGCGAAAGGCCGCGCGTTCGAATCGCGCCGGGCGCGCCATGCAGGCTGACGTTTGTTGGCAAAGGGGAGCTGATCTGCGGATCGGCTCCTTTGTTTTTGCGAATAACATGGCGCTTTTGCGCAGGGGTATCCCTTCCTTTAGCCCAGTCCCCATTTGGCTCTGGGCGACAAGTGCATAGCGGTTTTAGGCAATTTTTTAAGACTGCTCAAATTTTGGGCAGCCTTCTTTTTTTGACTGTACGAAAACGGACAACGAGTCTTTATAATAAAGCGGCAAGGGGGCAGGAAGCCAAGGCGCACGCAGTGTTTCGTGAGTTTGGAACAAGAAGGAAGTATGGAACCATGCAAGTGAAAATCATCTCGGACAGCACCTGCGACCTTTCGCCGGATCTGATAGAAAAATACGGC
Organism: uncultured Oscillospiraceae bacterium; assembly: GCA_964423675.1. Taxonomy (GTDB): domain Bacteria; phylum Bacillota; class Clostridia; order Christensenellales; family Aristaeellaceae; genus RUG563. The sequence goes on along the minus strand of CAYRFP010000013.1, from coordinate 11,438 downwards.
ATCGTCATCACGCCCCTATCCGTGGCGTTGGGGGAAACGTATCGGAAGGACGGGCTGGAGATTCGGCCGGAGGAGATCTATGCCTATGTGGCGCAGACTGGCAAGTTGCCAAAGACCAGCGCAGTGAATACGGCGGAATACCGGCGGGTTTACGAATTCTGGCGTGTGCAGGGCTATTCCGTGGTGCAGATCTGCATTAGCAGCGAATTTTCCAGCACCTATCAAAACGCCTGTCTGGCGGCTCGGGGGCTGGATTCGGTTTTCGTAGTGGACAGCCGCAGCTTATCCACCGGCCAGGGGTTGGTGACGCTCCATGCCGCTGAGTTGGCCAACGCAGGCTGGGATGCCCAGGCGATTTATCAAAGCTGTCTGGCTATGGTTCCCCGGGTGGAGGCCAGCTTTGTGATTGACAATATGAACTACTTGTATAAAGGCGGGCGCTGCAATGCCCTGGCCATGCTCGGCGCGAATCTGTTGCAGTTGAAGCCTTGTATCCAGGTGCAAAACGGGGCGATGATTCCCGGAGCGAAATATCGCGGGCGCATCGGCCGGGTGATGCAGGAATATGTGGAGGCACAGCTGAAGGGCCGAAATGATATTGATAAGCGCCGCATTTTTATCACCCATACCAAATGCGATCCGGCAGATGTTCAGGCCGTTCGCCAAAGGATTTTGGAACTGGCCCCGGATTTTCAGGAGATTCTGGAAACGGACGCGGGATCGACTGTGACCACGCATTGCGGCGCGGGCACGCTGGGCATTCTGTTTGTTCGGAAGGAGGAAAACCAATGAGCGAAAAGACGGCGAAGGCACTTCGGATTGCGTCGCTTCCGCCGATCATGGCCATTCCCATGACGCTGATCCTCTGGCCACAGTTTCCGACAGGGCATGGCTGGCTGGCGCTGCTGTTTTTAACTGTGCTTCCCCTGTTGGCATATCCGATACAGGCGGCGGTTCCCTGCTTAGCCGCCCAGGGCCGCAGCGGGCAGCGGCGGCTGGCGCTGCTGTTTTCCGTGGCCGGGTATGCGGCAGGGCTGATTGTTTCCTTGGTTTGGCCAAGCACCAAAACGGAACGGATGCTGTATCTATGCTATATTTTCAGCGGCGTACTCATCGCGTTTTTTTCCAAATGTCTGCATATTAAAAACAGCGGCCATGCAGCTGGCACGGCAGGACCGGTTTCCATGCTGGTGCTGCGCGTCAGCCCCTGGTTTCTTCTGGCATACCTGCTGCTGATCCCGGTTTATCTCAGCTCCCTGAAGCTGAAGCGTCATACCCGGGCAGAGCTGCTTTGGGGAACGGCGTATCCCATCGCTGCCGCTGTGCTGCTGGAATGGATTTTGTAAAACGCAGGCACTTTGCCGAAAGCTTTGCGGAAAAAACCGAAGACGGCCCCCCGGATTGCGCAATTTGCATGCATTGCGCAAAACGCAGGCATTCGTCGGTTTTTCTCCATAGATTATCCCTACCACTGGTTTCATCTATGTTGTTGTTCTTGTTTCCCATTCGTTGGTTCACAAAGGAGAAAGGTTCCATGAAAAAAGAAGAAGGCTCCAGTCGTCTGCGTGCCGTGAATACCACGGTGCTGGTTCTTGTGCTGCTGGTCGGGCTGCTGATGTGCCTGCCGTTTTGGCATTATGACGATCAGAAGGTTTCCATGAACGGATATGTGTGGTGGCCCTATGAGCACGCATCCATCGAAGCCTATTTCCAGGAAACGTTGGGGCATAAAACGGATATCAATTCCATCGTTCGCATGCCCGCGCTGATGTTTTTGCCGGGGCTGGCCGGGGTTATTCTGTGCCTGTTCCAGCGCAATGCCCGCTGGCAGATGATCGCAACGATTCCGTTTGGCTTGCTGGGCGTGATTGGCTTTTTAAGCAGCGATGCGTTGCGACTGGGCAGCACCTGGTGGCTGATGCTGATATTATGCATCGGCATTGCGGTGGTGGATATTTGGGAACTTGCTTCGAAAAAAGAATAAAAGCAAATAGGAGGAAAGTGTATGAAGATTTCGGATCGCATTAAGGGCTTCACCCTCAAGCAAATGTATGCTTATTTGGATAAGGACCCGGACGAGAACATGCCCAAGCTGCTGGATTATCTGGAGAAGTTTGACAAAGAAGGCCGGGGCATCACAGAGCAGGTACAAAACATCCGCCAGGCCATCAGCGATCCCAGCAACAACTGGTATCAGCTGGTGAAAAGCCTTTGGACGGATATCGATGCAGCGCAACGCCGGGCACTGGTGGAAAACGCAGTGGTGAATGGATCGCTGATCGGTACGCCGGAAACCATGCGCTGGCAGGAAAAGCATCAATGCAATGTGCCCTGGGCTATCCTGATGGACCCCACCTCCGCCTGCAATCTGCATTGCACTGGCTGCTGGGCGGCGGAATATGGAAATAAGCTGAACCTGACGTTGGACGAACTGGACAGCATCATCTGCCAGGGCAAGGAAATGGGCACCTATGTTTACATCTATTCGGGCGGAGAACCGCTGGTGCGCAGGGATGATCTGATTCGCCTGTGCGAAAAGCACAGTGACTGCGCGTTTTTGGCCTTCACCAACGGCACCCTGATTGACGATGCTTTTGCCGATGAAATGCTGCGGGTGCACAACTTCGTGCCGGCCATCAGCATCGAGGGCGTTGAGGAAGCCACCGATGATCGCCGGGGCAAGGGCACCTATCGCCAGGTGATTCAGGCGATGGAACGATTGAAGGCGCGCAGGCTGCTCTTTGGCATTTCCTGCTGCTATACTAGCAAAAACGTGGAAGTGATCGGCAGCGAGGAATATTTTGACGCCATGATCGAAATGGGCGCGAAATTTGCCTGGTTCTTTACCTATATGCCCATTGGCGCGGCGGCCGTGCCGGAGCTGATTGCCACGGCGGAGCAGCGGAAGTTTATGTATGCCCAGATCCATAAGTTCCGGGAAATCAAGCCCATCTTTACCATGGACTTCTGGAACGATGGCGATGCAGTGGGCGGATGCATTGCAGGCGGCCGGGGCTATTGCCATATTAACGCCAACGGCGATGTGGAGCCCTGCGCTTTCATCCATTATTCGGATTCCAACATCCGGGAAAAGACGCTGCTGGAAGCGTATCAATCCCCGCTGTTCATGGCCTATCGCAAGGCGCAGCCCTTTAATGAAAACATGCTTCGCCCCTGCCCGGTATTGGATAATCCCGACGCGCTGACCAAGATCGTGGATGCATCCGGCGCTCACTCCACCGATCTGGAATCGCCGGAGCGGGCCTGCGATTATTGCGGTAAATGCGAAAAGGCTGCCGCGGCCTGGGCTCCAGTGGCCGATGAGCTGTGGGCCAGCCTGCCCAATAAGCATGGCATGCACACCAGCGGAAAAATGGCGAAAAAATACTGATTCCGGTGTAGCGGCCGGAGAGGGTGTCCCAGCTGATTCGGCCGCTTTTTAGGCGGTAAAACCGCCGCATTCCCTTTGACCACGCCAAAGAAGCGGAGGCAAAAAACTGCATACCATTTTGCTGCTCAGCGCTGTGATTGCGTTGGCTCTGCCCCCTTTCATGTTCCTTTTCCTGGGCGCTGCTTTGGCAGCTGCCGCTCCTGTTTATTTCCGCTTCTTTGGGTGTTACGCTTCTGTATTGGCTTTTTCTGGCGCTTGTCAGCCTGCCAATACAGAAGCAATTTCCGTATAAAAAGCCTTTGATGTGCTGGCTGTGGTGGATACCAACGGAAAACACGCCGCAGAACTTTCTCAGGACATTCGAAAAATGATTCGGGCGCAATTGAATTTATATAAGAAAGGCAGAGAACCATGACCAGTATCCTCTATAATCCCTTGGCCGGCGGTGGAAGAGGCAAGGAAAAGGCGCAGGAATTTCAAAAAAAGATCCAGCCGGAGAAAACGCAGATGCTGGATATTACGCAGACGAATTTGCCGGAGCTTTTGCAATCGCTTCCCGATTCGGAAACCATCATTCTGGCCGGCGGCGATGGAACGATTAATCGATTCATCAATCGGCTGGATGGCGCTGTTCCCAAGCGGCCCATTTATTATTATCCCGCCGGTTCTGGCAACGATTTTATGAACGACGTGGGTGATCAAGGCGATCAGGGCATGATTTTGCTCAATCGTTATCTGGAAAATCTTCCGGTGGTGGAAGTGAATGGCACGCGGCATTTTTTTGTGAATGGCGTTGGTTATGGCATCGATGGCTACTGCTGCCAGGTAGGCGATCAGATGCGGGCGCGAGGTAAACAGAAAATTAATTATACCCGGATTGCCATAAAGGGGCTGTTAGGCGGTTTCCATACGGCTTCTGCTGTGGTCACGGTGGACGGCGTGCAACATCGTTATCGGCATGTCTGGCTGGCTCCAACCATGAACGGCCGCTATTATGGCGGCGGCATGAATATCGCGCCCGGTCAGGATCGGCTGAATGAAGACGGCTCCGTTTCTGCCGTGGTGCTGTACTGCGCCAGCAAGTTGAAAACGCTGATCGTATTTCCCAGCATTTTTAAGGGCACGCATGTCCGCCACAGGGAAATGGTGTCCATCTTTTCAGGCCATGAGATTTTTGTTCGGTTCGATCGTCCCGCTGCGTTGCAAATCGATGGGGAAACGATCCCGGATGTGCTGGAATATCGCGTGGTGGCGCCAGAGACCAGAGCAAACCAGATCGCTGGATGAAGGCAAGAAAAAACCGAGCACGAAAATGTGCTCGGTTTTTGAAATGAGATATTGTGCTATTGAATTGAAGTTTACGCGATGTTTTGGGACTTAGAGCCATCTATCAGAGTGTAAACTCCAAGAATCAGCAAAACGATGCACAGCGTCAGATGCAGGCCCCAAAGATTACCCATTTGGAAAACGGCCTTGCTCAGATACCCCCATACGCCGGCCAGACCGCAGAATGCCGGGAATGCGCCCACCCATGCGTGGCTACCCCTGATTACGCCCAGCACCGCTCCGGCAACGCAGAGCACCAGCACCAGAATGGGCATGAGCAGAATGGAATTGATATCGTAATCCGCGCTTACCTCGGCCTTGAAATACTTCTCCAGGGCACTGTATCCCGAGGGGTTCCAGATATAGTCCTGGATGCTGGCCGTTTCGCCATTTTCGCCGTAGGTCCAAAAAGGCATGAACTGGCATACCAGCAGGACGATCATCAGCACAACGCTGATCAGGTTGCATACAGACGTGCGGCTTTTGAAGAATTTGGACATAGAAATCGCTCCTTTGTATTGAAATATTTTAGGAAAAACAAAGTTTTTTGCGGCTTCCGGTCAACCAGAAATCACCGGGATGCGGGGAGTGGCCAGGGACAGATCAGCCCTTTTCCATTGCGTCCGTTTCGGGGGCAGAGAGGATTTCCCGATGCAGCCTGCCCATCCGCGCGTCCAATTCCGCGCTCAGCTCCGCGCAGGCTTTCAGGTCTTCCAGCATGGCTGAGGAAAACTCCCGCTGCTTTTTATAACGCAGCTGATGCTCCAAACTGGCCCAGCAGTCCATGGCGATGGTTCGCAGCTGAAGCTCCACCTTCATGGCGCGCTTTTCGTTTTCCAGAAAAATGGGGACGGACACGATCAGATGTAGGCTGCGATAGCCGTTTTCCTTGGGATGGGCGATGTAATCCTTGCGCCGAACCAGGGTAATATCGTCCTGCTTGAGCAGGGCGTCGGCGACGGCATACACATCCTCGGGGAAGGAGCAGACCACGCGGATTCCCGCCATGTCCTCCACACCAGCTTCGATGGCGGGCAGAGAAATTGGCAGCCCCTTTCGTTCCAGCTTGTCCCGCAGGCTGGGCAAGGATTTCAGGCGGCTTTTGATGCTGTTGATGGGGTTGCGATCCTGCTGAAGCGAAAACTCCTCGTTGAGCACATTCAGCTTGGTTTCGATCTCCATCATGGCGCAGCGGTAATAGGACATCAGGCGGATGAACGCGCTGGATTTTTCGCTGACCCAGGCAATGGTTTCTTCATCCGCCAGGGAAAAGAATTTTTCCCGAAAGGCTTTGTCTTCTTCGCGGATATATTCTGTCATGGTTTCTCCTTTGACGCAGCGAATCCAAGAGTAGCATCGTCTATAGCATAGCCAGGAAAGCTAAACTGAAACGAAACTTTTCTCGAAAAAATGCATGGACACAATTTACACAGGGAGCATTTTGCTTTACAATAGAAGCAGAGGGGAAAATGGCGGGACGAAAACGCGAAGGCGCTTCTTTGCAGGTTTTCGGCTTTTTCTGGTTTGAGGTGAAAAAAGATGGTTCATATTCTGGTGGTGGATGATGATCGAAGCACCCGGCTGTATATGCAGGCGCTTCTTCAGGGTGCGGGGTATACCGTGGCTCTGGCGCAGAACGGGGAGGAAGCCCTGACAGTGATGGACAAGGAGCATATCGATCTGGCGATCGTGGATATAATGATGCCGAAAATGGACGGGCTCGCTTTTACGCAGGAACTGCGCAGCGGAAACAGCGCCCTGCCCCTGCTGATGGTGACGGCTAAGCAACTGCCCGTGGATCGTAAGCAGGCGTATCAGGCAGGCGTGAATGACTTTATGACCAAGCCGGTGGACGGGGAAGAACTGTTGCTGCGGATTGAAAATCTGCTGCGGATGGCCAAAATTGCCACGGAGAGGGAACTGCATATCGGCGATGTGACGCTGCGCTATGATGCGCATAGCGTTTCCCGAGGCGGGGAAACCCAGACGCTGCCGCAGAAGGAATTTCTGCTGCTGTATAAGCTGCTGTCCTATCCCGGCAGGATTTTCACCCGGATCGACCTGATGGACGAAATCTGGGGCCAGGAAACCGAGACGGGCTGGGAGACGGTGACGGTGCATATCGGGCGGCTGCGCAAGCGATTTGAGGGCTGGAAAGAGTTTGAAATCGTGTCTGTGCGGGGGCTTGGCTATAAGGCGGTGAAGAAGGAATGAAGAAAAAATGGCCTGCTCTGTCCTCGGCGGCGGGGAAAATCCGGAAGGGCTTCACGGTCTGGTTCATTGTAATCATTGCATGCAGCGTGGGCTTTCATGCGGGCGTGCAGCTGGTGCTGGCTGATATGGGACTGCTGGGCGAGGTGGATTCTGTGGCCAAAGCGGCGCCGATGTTGCTCACTTCCCTGGTGATTCTGCCCTTTGGAGCGGGCGTTGGCATTCTGCTGTTGCGGTATCCCATGCGTCCTATCAAGCAGTTGATTCAAGCCATGAATCGCCTGGCGCAGGGGCATTTTGAGGAACGGCTTGCCTTTCCGCAAAAGGGCCCCATGCAGGAATTGGCCAATACCTTCAATACCCTGGCCTGCGAACTGGAAAACACCGAAATGCTTCGGGCGGATTTTGTGAACAACTTTTCTCATGAATTCAAAACCCCCATTGTTTCCATTCATGGCTTTGCTTCCCTGCTGCAAAAGGAGAAGCTTACCCCTGCCCAGCGGGAATGGGTGAATGTGATTGCGGATGAATCCATGCGTCTTGCCAATATGGCCACCAACGTGCTGAACCTGACGAAGGTGGAAAATCAGCAAATTCTAACCAATCTCCAGTACTTCAATCTATCCGAGCAGCTTCGCAAATGTATTCTGCTACTGGAAAAGAAATGGAGCGAAAAGGGCCTTTTCTTTGACACGCAGATGGATGAGTTTTTTCTTTCGGGCGATCCGGAACTGTTGCAGCAGGTGTGGGTCAATCTGCTGGATAATGCCATCAAGTTTTCTCCTGTGGGCGGGCAGATTGCATTGGAAATGGAGCAGGAACCGGAAAACATCCGGGTTTTGCTGCGCAATCATGGGCCGGAAATTCCGCCGGAGGATCAGAAGCGGCTGTTCGATAAATTCTGGCAGGGGGATTCCTCCCATGCTGCCCAGGGAACCGGTATCGGCCTGGCGCTGGTGAAAACCATTGTGGAGTTGCATAAAGGCCAGGTGACGGTTCAAAGCGGGCCAGATGAAACGGTCTTTGTCGTCACCCTTCCACGCCAGGCGTAGCGTTTCTTCGCCTTCCCACCCGAATTGCTGTGACGCTTCGGATGCGCAATGCTGTTGACAAAGAATTTGATGAAGAATGTGGCTATGGGAGATTAAATAACGCAGGCAGAGCATTATAAGGATGGGAAAAATGTTTTGTGGGGCAGAACGATGTTTACACTCTATGTACTTTATAAATCACATATGGATTCGGGATATACGGAAACGTTGGGCGGCAAAGCACATTATGCAGCGGCGGAACAGAATATGATGCTGTACGGCGAGCATACAAGGGGCCATTCCGCATCCATCAGCGATTCCTGCCATCCGCTGGTAAATCATCAGCGGTAGTGGAAGCGGCTGTATGTTCTGAAAACCAATGAAAGCATCACTATCGCCCGGGAGCAGGTGCAGCGTTCGCTGGGAGAAACCGCTGTGAGCATGGAGCGGGTGCTACCCAGGGAACGCTATCATTGGCATTTGTGTCCGGGGCATTTAACGGCGGATGAAGAATGGCTGGCCAGTCCGATTTACGAAGGCTCGGAGGAAAGGCTTGAAAGCGGTATGCTGTTTCAGCTGGATCTGATTCCGTCCCGGCCGCCGCTTGGCCGCGTGGGCTGCGAGGATGGATTATGCCTGGCGGATGAAGCGCTACGCAGGGCGATTGAACGGGAATATCCTGTGCTGTATCAGCGGATGCAGGCTCGGCGCGCTTATATGCTGCAGGCATTGGGCATTCGACTTTCGCCGGATGTGCTCCCTCTTTCTGGCGGCCTGGCCTATTATCGCCCCTATCTTCTATCTCCGGAATTGGTTTTAAGAAAACAATAAAGAGAAAAGCCCGTTTCCAACGATCATTGGAAGCGGGCTTTATTTGGGCGGGAGGCGTATTATGCCATCAGCATTTGCCGGAAGAACGCGGAACCGCGCAGCAGATTTTCAATGCTGATGCGTTCATTGGGATGATGCATCCGGCTCAGCTCATCCGGGGGCAACAGGAAAGGACTAAAGCGATAAATATAGGGGCAGATAGGCTCCATACGCCGGGCATCGGATGCGCCGGTAAGCAAATATGGCGCAATGGCCATGCCGGGAAAATGCACGTGGATGGCGGTGGTCAGCGCTTCCCAGGCGGTACCCTGAATGGGGGAAAGCACACTGGGCTCATCCATGCGATCGATGGTGATGAGAATCCGCGTGTCGCCAATGACACGTTCAATCCGCCGAAGCAGTTCGCTGGCGCTGTCGCCGGGGAGAATGGAGGCCTGGAACGCGATCCGCGCCCGTTCGCCTCGCAGCGCGTCTCCGCCCATGGCGCTGATCATCAGCTGTGTGCGGGTCAGGGAACGGCCGTAGTGGGTTCTGTCCAGCCGACGCAGCAGCGGCCGCTTCATCATCCGGGGATGGGCGGCACAGAACCGGGCGTAGCCTGTCATTTCTCCGGATAGGCCGGAAAGCATTTGCTCCGTGGCTAGGCAGATGCGGGGAGCAAAATGCACCCGCAGCAGCCGTTCAGATGCCCGCAGAAGCGCTTCCATGCCGCCCTCGCCTTCGGCTGTGAGGGTAAAACTCATGCGGCCCTTTTCGCAAACGCCAACCATGGCAGTGGGCGTTTGGGTGAATGCCTGGAGAGCAGAGATGGAGCCGCCCTCGTCCAGCACGAAAGCGGGCTTCACGTTCTGTGCCATCAGCAGCTGGCAGATATGTTGCATGCTGGGGCCGCGAATCTCTTCATCGCAAGACAGGGCGAAATACAGATCCGCCCGGGGACGTACGCCTTCGTTGAGCAGCGATTCCGCCGCCGTGAGCAGGGCGATCAAATGGCCCTTCATATCCGCTGTGCCCCGGCCATAAACAAAGCCATCCCGAATTTCGCCGGAGAAGGGCGGCACGGCCCAGCTTTCCGGGCTGCGGATGGGGGCTACATCCAGATGCGACAAAAACAAAAGGGGCTGGGCCGCACCCGTACCGGGCAAATGCAAAAGCAGCGCCCGGCCATCTACCCGCTGAACAGAGGCTAAAGAAAAAAGCTGCGGAAAAAGCTCCCGCAGGATAGTATGTAATTGAAGAAAAGGCGCTTCCGGGCCATGCGCCAGGGTGGGCTGCTGCACGGCCAGGGACAAAGCCCGAGCCACTCGTTTTTCGGCCGCGCCCGGCTGAAGCATATCGCTGGCTCCTCCTTTAAAAGAATTGCAGGGGTTAATCAGAATATACTTCTCTCTTTAATCGTTATTCCCTGCAAAAAAAGCGCATAAAGCCAAGAAATTTTTTGAAAAGATATAGCGTCTCTTTCACAAATATGCTATAATGAAGCGCATCTTCGAAAGAAATGGAGGAATGCGGCCATGGCGCGAACCAGCGGATGGATGGTGATCCACATGGCGCATAGCGAAAAGCTTGCCAACGCAATCCTGGCTCTTCTGGAGCAGGAGGGCTTTTTGGCTCGCAGTCGGCAGGTTTATCGCACCGTTTCTTCGGAAGATAATTATTATGAAATTATGGTGCCCAGAGCGGAGGCGCAGGAAGCTCAGCAGCTTCTTATTGAGCGAAATCTGCTGCTCTGAGCCTGCATAAGAAAAAGGAGTGGGGAAAAACTATGTCTCATATTGCAGTATTGACCAGCGGTGGCGACAGCCCGGGAATGAACGCGGCGGTTATGTCCGTGGCGAAAAATGCGGCGCTGTATGGCATGAACCTGCTGGGAATCAAGCGGGGCTATAACGGTCTGCTTGGCAAGTCCGAAAAGGCGGAGGATGATTTCATCCGGCTGGATCTGGACACTGTGCTGGATATCGCCGATATGCCCGGCACCTATCTGCGCACTGCTCGGTGCACCGAGTTTATGGATCCTGCCGTGCGGGAAAAGGCCGCACAGCGGCTGCGGGAAATGGATGTGGCCGGCCTGGTGGTCATCGGCGGCAACGGTTCCTTCCAGGGCGCTATGCGCCTTTGTGAACTGGGCATCCCCTGCATCGGCATTCCCGGCACCATCGATAACGACTTGGCCTATACAGAAATGACCTTGGGCTACGACACTGCTGTGAACGTCTGTGTGGACGCAGTGCGCGCCATCCGCGCAACTTCCCGTTCCCATGACCGGCCCCACGTGGTGGAAGTCATGGGCCGCGATTGCGGCGATATCGCGCTGTCTACTGCTGCGGCAACCGGGTCGGAAATCGTGGTAGTGCCTGAGGTGAAGTGGAAGGTGGACGATGTGGCGGAGAAGCTGAACCGGCAGATCGCCATAGGCAATACCCGCGCCACCGTTATCGTGGCCGAAGGTTGCTGGGCCTCCATGAAGCCCTTTGATGTTTATAAGTTCCTCAAGCCTTACGGCAAGCAGGTTTATGAGGGCGAACCCATGACTGCTAACCGCTTCGCCAGCGTACTCAAGCGTAAGTGCGGCATGGTGGAAGCCCGGAGCACGGTGATCGGCTATACGCAGCGCGGCTGTTCCCCCACGGCGCGGGACAGCATCT
>CAYRFP010000012.1:0-52267 GCA_964423675.1 uncultured Oscillospiraceae bacterium | reverse complement strand
TTAGCTGAGTGTTGAGGACTTTGGGGTGTAGGTATCATCAAGTTACATATGTTTTCGTGGATGACCCCACTCAGGGCTTTGGCGTTTATATTGAATGGATGCTGACCACCGCGCAGAAGCATGATAAGGCAGCATAAAAACAAAACCTGCGTTTGGGGCAGGCGTTCGTAAAACGGTTTGTGGAGCGCATCGATATCGATACGCTCCAATTTTTTGTGTCAGAATTGTGCCCCATGGCCTTAGCTCTCCCTTTAGGAGAACTGTCATCGCAAGTGACTGAGAGGGGCTTGCAGCTGGTTTTAAGCAAATGCGCAATAAATGTCCGCGATAAATCTGCCGACGATCCGCTGTTTATAAATCTTTATCGGATATTTTCGGAGAAACTGATACCAGAGCTTACGCTTATGAGAAGTCATTTCTCTGCGAAGCCGTCGTGCGTTTTCTAATTGACTACTATCTTTTGGTATGGCTATATCTTGCCCTCTCCGTTGGCTTCGCCGCCAGCTCTCCCAAAGGAAGAGCCAGAAGGTGCGCCCTGGTATCGGTTCGATAAACTATCATTCTACTGTTTCGATATTGCCATGGTACACATGCTCCATACCTCATCCCCATAGATATGCATCTTTTTTACACTTCTGTTCGCAAAACCAATTTGTTTATAACAACGTTTTGCATATATGTTTTCATCAAAAACATTAAGCTGTACCAATTCCGCACCTGAAAATTCAAACGCGTATCGCAATGCTATCTGCGTCACTTCTCTGCCATAATCTTTTCCACGCAGTTTATTATCGATAATTACTGATGCCAAAAAGCCCACATTGCTCTCAGGATTTACTGAATAACGAAAAAAGCCCACTGGGGTTCCGCTGTCATTCGTTACGGTAAAAGCACATACAGCCCATTCTTCCATGGTTTTTTCCATGAAACTGTGGAACGCTTCTGCCGTAAGAGGATACGGATAATGATTGGCGCACCATAATGCATGACTTCTTTCATTGTCAATCCAACCCGCTATGAATTTGAAATCTTTACTCTTTATGTAAGGCCTCAGCCTCATACAACTCTCCTCCGTCTTAAAGAACGCTCTGTTTCATTAGTATACTATCACACCGGACAACCACAACAGATAAAACTGTTATGGCTGTCAACTGCTTTGTGACTACCGAATTTTCGTCAAACGCGGTCTATTGCACACTGTTCAGGGATTATTGCAGAGAAATGATCAGCATTTCTGCAGGCAGCAATGTTTGCCGGACAGGGCAAAAGCCAACCAGTGCTGTCCCAGCAGGCAGGGAGCCGGTGATGACAAATTGCTGATGCCATTGGCCGTTAGCATCCTGGCTCCATCCGCCAGAAACACAGGTGCAATCCGTAACAGGAATCTGATTGGCATAAAGCACGTAGCCTGTAATTGTGTCTTCCGTTCCCTGGGTGAAGAGATCGTGCGTGGTATTCACAACAGCATAGAAATGATTGTTTTCCAGAATCGAGAATGTGCAGAAAGCGGAGTAACTGGAAAATTGGCCCGAGGCAGTTCGTTCTGTTTCCTCTGCGCGTCTATTTACGGCGGCCTTGGGGAGAAAGCCGCGGACGGGCTGATCCGCAAGCTGCGTTGCCACGTAAGCATAATCCCCCATCGCTGCCAGCCATTGCACCTGCTGCCCTTCCTGAATCATGCCAAGGCTTTGCTTGGAATAGAGCGGATCATCGGTGAGAGCGGCAGTTTCGGTTACATAGGCCACGGCATAGGAAAAATCCAGAGAGGAAACAGAATTCGGCGCGGCACTGGCGGGGATATAGCCAAAGCGCATATGATCCGATGATACGGCATATTGAATCAGCAGATAGCCACTATCCACGCCGAAAACCTGAATCCAATCATTGGTGGACACAACGGCCTTTCCGTTCGCGCCGCGCAAATACCATTCCCCGGGGCCGGAATAAACCGGAAACTTCTGTCCGCCGGTTAGCTTCACGTTCTGGGCGATTAATTCGCTGGAAGCAGGGAGCAACGGCGGAGTAGACAGCTTGCTTTTGGCCTGAGCTGGTGATTTGGGAAAGGCTGACCAATCGAAGTATCGCAGATTGGTTTCTACTGTTCCCTCCACAGCTTGCAGAAAGGGCGAGTTTTCTAAATAGCTGATATCGCCATAATAAGCGATGCCCGTTTCGCTGACCGAAGCGAAAACGGATGCGTCTGCTAGATACGATTCAATTTGCCTTAGTTGCCATTGACCGGCGGGATTAACGGCGAAGAATTCCCAGAACGACCAGTATTCCTCCACACCATCCAGCTGGAATCCGATTTCCAGCATGTCGTGAGTAATCACGGTATTGGTCAACTGCGTTCCCTTCGCGTTGTGCAGGAAAAAAACGCCTTTTTCCTGCGGAAGAGCCGAGGAAGTTTTCAAATAATAGGTCCATCTCCCGTTTTCCTTGCGAAAGCCATAAAGGGTGTTGGCGGTATCGCTGGTAGCAACGGCGAAGGCGAAGCTTCCGCCTGGCGTGTTTTCCAGGGCGATATATGCATTGGCGGAGATGGTACAGTCTGCATACTTGGAATCCGTGAAAAAGCTTGCGATTTCCACGGGCATGGAAGCGAAAATAGACGCGCCAGCACCGGCCTGGGCAGGCAGGACAATGCACAGAAGCGGGAACAAAAACAGCAGGCAGAGCAAGCGTTTCATAAATCTCATCCTTTCTAAGCGGTTTCGCTTATGATGACCCGCCCCAGATGCGAAATGTTTCATTGATTTACTATTTTTTTAACCGACTCAGCAATGCTTTCGGCCGCAGCGGCAGGAGCGGAGAGCCTCAGTGTGTGTCCATCTGCCACCCATGTGAGTACAATTTGATCGCCAGACGTTTCCCGCAGGGCGATCCAATCCCCAATCTGCACATAATCCTGCGCCGCCTCCGGAACAGGAGAGAAGAGAACGGCAGAGAAGCATTCTGTAAAGATACCTGCCCCCTGTTCGGTCATAAAGGAGAAGGAAGCCTGATTTTCCGCGATGGAAAGCTGGTTAAGCGCAGAAATAGGCATGCACTCCGGGAAGAAAAGTCCGGGCCAAACATCCGCAGGCGTAAGCGGAATTTCTGTGATGGGAAGATATGTTGGAGATGCAGTGGGAGATTCTGCCTTGATTTCTGTTGTATTATTGATTGGAGTGGTGTAAAGTGTTGAAAAACCATCTGTTTTTTTCTCAAATGTGGAGGGAAATGGATTTTGCGCGTAAGGAGCGACCGAGGCTGTACTCCCGGAGGACAGGGGCGGATTATCTGGAGGGCTTTGATGCAGCGCCAGATAAGCAACGCCTACCACCAGCGTCAGGCAGGCAGCGGTCCGTAGCCAGGGCGCGATGGCGGAAGCTGTTTTTTTGCTGTTTCGTTCGATTTGGCGAAAGATTTTTCGCCGATGCTGATGATACAGGTTTTCAGCCTGGCGTATCTGCGCAGGGGAGAGGGAACATGCCAGATCCTCTGTTTCATCCTGAGCAATTTGCGCGCAGGCTCCCCGCAGAAATTCTTCGCCCTGATTCACTGCACTCTCTCCTCCTGCTGCAAAAGAATGGCTAAATGTTTTCGCGCCCGGGTTAAATGCACGCGCACGGACACGGGCCGCAGTCCCATTTCCGCCGCCATTTCCTCATCCGTCATTTCCCGGAAATAGCGCATCAGCATTACGTCCTTTTCTCGGGGCGGCAGGGCAAGAATGGCGTTTTTGATTCGCTCCACGCCTGCTTGTTCCAGCAGTGCATCTTCGGTGCGCCCTGGAGCAGCCAAGTCCTCCAGAACGATTTCACCGCCTGTTGTTTCGCGTTTGGCTCGGTGATACTGGTTGATGGCCTGATGCTTCACTGTAATGACAAGATAAGCCCGCAATTTGTTGCAGGGCAGGGTACGCAGCAGCGAAATTTTTTTCGTCAGCGCCAGGATTGCATCGCTGACTGCGTCTTGGGCCGCTTCCGGTTTTTTTAAAATGCGCAGTGCCTGACCGTACAGCAGCGAATGATATTCCATATAAAGGCCTTCCAGAAAAAGCCGGTCTTCGTCGTTTTCAATCAGCAAAAATACCCAGGGAAATGAAAAAAGCATAGCCGACTTTCCACCTTTCGCTGCATTTATTAAAATTCATTATAGGCATGCGAAATCTATTTGTCAATTCGTGTGGAAAAGAAAAAGCGCTTCTTCTCCTTCGGACTTGGAGAAGAAGCGCTTTCACTTGGCTTCATGGCAGTTTATCAGACTTCAGGTTCCTTTTCAAATAGGATTTCTTCGTTTTCCATCCGCATCCGCACATGATCGCCCAGATGGATATCACCAGCGATGAGTTTTTCACTGAGAGAATCCTCGATGGTTCGCTGAATGACCCGGCGCAGCGGACGCGCGCCATAGCTTTCATCAAAGCCGGCCTTTGCCAGATGCGCAATCACATCGTCCCCGTAGCGCAGATCGATCTCCCGTTCCTTGAGCCGCTTGGCGACCTGACCCAGCATCAGCCCGGCAATCTGTTCAATGTCCTTTTGCTCTAATTTATGGAACACGATGATTTCGTCCACACGGTTGAGAAACTCCGGTCGGAAGACATTCTTGATATCTGCCAGGACCTTTTCCCGCATACGTTCATAGTCCATGGCGTCGCTTCGCCCTGCGCCAAACCCCAGCCCACCCCGCTGTGCTGATTGCGCGCCGGCATTGCTTGTCATCACGATAATGCAGTTTTTAAAGCTGACCACGCGGCCCATGTTGTCGGTTAGCCGACCGTCCTCCAGAATTTGCAGGAGCATGTTGAATACATCCGGATGGGCCTTTTCGATCTCGTCAAAAAGCACCACAGAATAGGGCTTTCGCCGAACAGCCTCGGTCAGTTGGCCCCCCTCTTCAAAGCCCACATATCCCGGAGGTGAGCCAACCATTCGGGATACAGTATGCTTTTCCATATATTCGGACATATCCAACCGAATCAACGAATTCTCATCGCCGAACATGGCTTCGCCCAGCGCTCGACAGAGTTCCGTTTTGCCAACGCCGGTGGGGCCCAGGAAGATGAAGCTGCCGATGGGACGCTTGGGATCCTTTAATCCGGCCCGTGCCCGGCGGATGGCTCGGCTGACGGCGGACACGGCTTCCTCCTGGCCCACTACCCGGGTATGCAGCAGCGCTTCCAATTGCAGCAGCCGCTGGGATTCCTCCTCAGTCATTTTCTTGACGGGGATGCCGGTCCATCCCGCCACAACCTGGGCGATATCCTCTTCGCCTACAGTATCCTTGGCAGCGGATTTTTGCTTTTCCCAAACGCTACGCTTTTCTTCGATTTCCGCGCGCAGGGCATGCTCATGATCCCGCAGCGCCGCAGCCTTTTCATAGTCCTGCTTGTCGATGGCTTCCCGCTTTTCAAGAAGCACTCCTTCCAGTTCTTTCTCCTGAGCCTTTACGTCCGGCGGAGCGGTAAACGCCTGAATGCGTACCCGCGAAGCGGCTTCGTCCATTAGATCGATGGCCTTATCTGGCTGAAAACGATCAGCAATATAGCGATTGGACAGCTTTACCGCCGCTTCCAGCGCTTCATCGGTAATGCGCACCTTGTGATGCGCTTCATAGCGGTCCCGCAGGCCTTTCATAATGGCGATGGTTTCTTCTTCGCTTGGCTCGTTGACCGTGACAGGCTGAAAACGCCGAGCCAGTGCTGCGTCTTTTTCGATGTTTTTTCGATATTCATCCAATGTGGTTGCGCCGATGCATTGGATTTCGCCTCGAGCCAGGGCGGGCTTTAATATGTTTGCTGCATCCATTGATCCTTCGGCTTTTCCTGCGCCAATGATGTTTTGCAGTTCATCGATAAAAAGGATCACGTCTCCACGCTTTTTCACCTCGTCCAGCGTGTTTTTCAGCCGTTCCTCAAATTCACCCCGATATTTGCTGCCGGCAACCATAGCGCCCATGTCCAGCGAAATGATTTTTTTGTCGCTCAGTGTTTCCGGCACACTGCCTTGCATGATTTTCTGAGCCAGCCCTTCCGCAACGGCGGATTTTCCCACGCCAGGTTCCCCGATTAGAACGGGATTATTCTTGGTACGCCGCGATAGAATCTGCACGATCCGCTCGATTTCGTTGGCGCGGCCAATGACGGGATCCAGTTCGCCATGCTCTGCGGCGGCGGTGAGATCTCGTCCGTATTTTTGCAGGCAGGAATCCCCTGCTTCCGCTTTTGCCCCGGCTTCTGCATCTGCTTTGCCCAGGGTTTCCTGAACGCTTTTTTTCAGCTTTTCAATATCGCAGCCCAAGCTGACCAGCACTCGCATGGCCACGCTTTCGGTATCCTGCAGCAGCGCCAGCCAGAAATGCCCGGCGCTTACGTAGGGCTGCCCCAGCCGTTGCGCTTCCCGAATGCTGGTTTCCAGCATTTTTTTTACTCGAGGCGTTAATTCTAATTGCTCCGGCGCATGATCGCCCATGCCGGATAATTGTTTGACCGCTTCGGTAACAGTCTGTTCCGTCACGCTGTCGGGCAGTGCTGGAGCGTCGCTTCTCGCTTCTTGCAGCAGACCAATCAAAAAATGTTCGCTGCCCACATAAGCATGGCCTAAACGCATGGCCGCCTGCTGAGCAGCGCCAATTACCCGCTGCGCCCGTTCGTTAAATCGACCGAAAATCGCCATAATAACCTCCCTGGTTTCCTGCGGCAGGGGGCCGCAGCTCTTTTCCTGTTTTATTATTGCCCGGCCTCAGCCGCCAATAGCAGGTCACGGATAAAATCACTTCGTTTTTCGTTTAATTCTTTAGGTTCCAGCGTTCGTCCTGCCGCCTGTTGCACGTGACCTGGCTGGGCGCTGATCAGCATGCGATCGCAATCTGCCAGGGAGAGGGGAAGCTTACCCATGGCGGCGCCCATTCGCAGATTAGACCAATGCACCATAAATTCTTTTTCTGGCATCCGCCTTGCAAAGCGCATCAGACCATAAGAACGCTGCAATTGATCGGCAAAGCCCACACTGTCCTTTTCCCAGGTTTTTTCACGGAAAGTTTTTTCCATTTCTGTCAGCTGCTTGGCTACTGCCTGAACCGCTTCCAGGATTTCCTGCTCCGTGCGTCCCAGCGTCACCTGATTGCTCAGCTGATACAGATATCCCCGGGCTTCGCTGCCCTCGCCGTAGATACCGCGGATTGTCAGGCCCAGCTTAGCCGCCAGCTGATTAACCTTGCCCATTTGCTTGAGGATGGTCAGCATTGGCAGATGTAGCATCACGGAGGCGCGAAGCCCCGTGCCGATATTGGTGGGGCAAGCGGTGAGATAGCCGAGTTGCCGATCAAAGGCAAAGGTCAGTCGTCGCTGCAAAACATCTTCGATGGCGAAAGCGTCTTCCGCAGCCTGCTGCAATTGCTCGCCTGTGCCAAACGCCTGAATCCGAAGATGATCCTCCTCGTTGATCATAACCGAGATTCGCTGATCCTGCCGGATTAGCGCTGCGCCCTGCGCGTCATGCTCTGTCAGATCAGGACTGATTAAATGGCTTTCCACCAGCGCCGCTTTTTCCAGATTATCGGCGCTGCGCAATTGCACGAAACGATAGATTTCCGGCAGTTCCCGCAGGGCGTCCAGCGTTCGGCGGACGCTTTCTTCCTCCTGCTCCGCAGAGGCCTTGGGGCGAAATGGAATATCTGCATAATTCCGGGCCAGCCGCACCCGGGATGAAACCACGATTTCACTCATGCTGTTCCTCCTGCGCGGGCGCGCTTGCGGCAGCTTCAGTTTCCGTCAGCGCTCGCAGCGCATCCCGCAGCCGTGCCGCTTCTTCGAAATTCTCAACGGCCACTGCCGCTTCCATCTCAGCCCGCAGTGCGTCCATACGTGCCAACCGTTCCTGCTCCTCTTTGCTGGCGGGGGGACGGCGGCCTGCATGCTGCGTTCGTCCCTGCACCCGGGTAATCATGGGCGTGAGTTCCTGCCGGAATGCTTGATAACATTCCGCGCAGCCCAGCATGCCGGTTTTCTGAAATTCGGCATAGGTTTCGCCGCAATGGGGACAGGTGATATCCGGGGCCTTCTTTTGCTGCCCCATGGCGGATAAAACAGCTGCCAGCACTGCCTGTACATCCCCGGCCTTATATTTTTTTACGCATTCCCGGCAAAGATGCCGTGTGGTTGTCTGGCCGCCAATCACGGTGGTCATAACCACCTCTGCCGGCCGAATTCCGCATTCTTCGCATTGCATGCTGCTTTCCTCCTGGTTTGCATTTCCATGCTCATAGTATGCGCCGTTTCGCCGCTGGGCGACGGCGGGAAAATCATCCGTTTTGCTCCTGCCGTCGCTGTGCCACGGCCAGCAGCATAGATTTAAGGATTTTTGCCCGAAGCGCATCCTTTATTGCTTCCGGCGCAGGAGCGGATAGCGCCTGGGGCGAAACGGCCGCGGACATCAGATGTGCTTCTTCGGGGGAAACCACACGCCGCTCTGCCAATTGCGTGCAGAGCACCTGCGCGGTTTGCGCATCCAGGCTTTCTCCGATTCGATCCCGCAATAAATATGAAAGATGGTCGCCAACGGAGGATTGCACCCGAACGATTCGGATATATCCGCCGCCGCCGCGCTGACTGGAAATCACATAGCCATGATCGGGTGTGAAGCGGGTGGAAAGCACATAGTTAATCTGCGAGGGGGCGCAATGGAAATATTCTGCCAGTTCATTACGCTTGAGTTCCACCTCGGGCTGATCCTCCTGCAGCATGGCTTTGATAAAAGCTTCGATTGTATCGCTTAGTCGCATAATGCATGCCTCCAAAGAAAAGTAGTCTTTCTTTGACCAAATATAGTATACACGGTTTTATCGCAAAATGCAAGGAAAGAACGCTGGAAAAGGGCGGAAAGAGGGCACATTGCGCATCGACTTGCTGCAATGAAAGAAAAATCGTCTCGTTTCGACAGATTATTCATAAAACCTATTGACAAGAAATAGGGTTTGTGGTTTAATGTTTTCTGCTTTGAGGTTTAGAATTCCTAAACTTCCGACAACGATTGAAAGTTTAGTGGTTCTAAACGGGGCAGATCGCCTGCAAGTTTAGTAAAATGAAACAAAACTGAAGGCAAGGAGATAGTCATCGTGAACATCGGCGAAAAGCTGCGGCAATTGCGGCTGCAGCGAAATCTGACCCAGGAGGAAATGGCGGATCGATGCGAGCTGAGCAAGGGCTTTATCTCGCAGGTGGAGCGGGATCTGGCTTCGCCGTCTATCGCCACGCTTACAGACATGCTGGAATGTCTGGGCAGCAATCTAAAGGATTTCTTTTCCGAGACGGGAGACGAAAAGGTGGTTTTTGCCCAAGGGGATATGTTCGTGAAAGAGGATGCGGATTCTCTCCGGGGCAGCATTACCTGGCTGGTGCCCAGCGCACAGAAAAACGAAATGGAGCCTATCTTGGTGGAACTGGGAGAGGGCGGAGAAACGCAGGAAATTCCGCCCCACGAAGGCGAGGAATTTGGGTTTGTGCTCAGCGGAACAGTGACTCTGCTGGCGGGGGGGAAGCAGTATAAGATAAAGACCAACGAGAGCTTTTCGCTGCATCCAAGTACGCCCCATCGCATCCGCAATGCCGGAAAGCGTCCGGCACGATTCCTGTGGGTATCGACTCCGCCCAATTTTTAATTTTTATTTTGCAGGAGGAATCCGTCATGGAGGAACAGCCGCGTCTGATTACGCTGGAAAATATCAGCAAGGAATACGATGGGGTGACCGTCCTTTCCAATATCAATTTATATATCCGCAAAAAGGAATTTGTAACGCTGCTGGGGCCGTCCGGCTGCGGCAAGACTACCACGTTGCGCATCATCGGCGGTTTTGAAACGGCGGATAGTGGCCGTCTGATTTTTGATGGCAAGGATATTTCAGATCTGCCGCCCTACAAGCGGCGGGTTAACACCGTGTTTCAAAAATATGCTTTGTTTCCGCATCTGAACGTGCGGGATAACATTGCTTTCGGCCTGAAGCTGAAGAAAACGCCCAAGGACGAAATTGCTCGGAAAGTTGATAAAATGCTGGATCTGGTGAATCTATCCGGGTATGGAAAGCGCAGCGTGGAATCTCTTTCCGGTGGGCAGCAGCAGCGCATTGCCATTGCCCGGGCACTGGTAAACGAGCCGGAGGTGCTTTTGCTGGATGAGCCGCTGGGCGCGCTGGACCTGAAGCTGCGCAAGGAAATGCAGCTGGAAATCAAGGCCATGCAGCAGCGGCTGGGCATTACCTTTCTCTATGTGACTCACGATCAGGAGGAAGCCCTGACCATGAGCGATACCATCGTGGTCATGCGAAGCGGGCATATTTTGCAAATCGGTACGCCGAAATCCATTTATGATGAGCCCAAGAATGCTTTCGTGGCCGATTTTATCGGGGAAAGCAACATTTTCCGAGGTACCATGATTCGCGATGAACTGGTGCATTTCTGCGGTACGGATTTCCCCTGCGTGGATGCAGGCTTTGGCGAGGATAAGCCGGTGGACGTGGTGGTTCGTCCGGAAGATGTTTTGCTGGTAGGAGAAGATGTAGGGCAGGTGACGGGCGTGATCAAGAGCGTGCTGTTTAAGGGCGTGCATTATGAAATGATCATCGATGCTGGCCATTCTACTTGGAAGGTGCATTCCACCACCATGCAGCCTGAAGGCTCCCGGGTGGGGCTGGCGGTTGTGCCGTTTAACATTCATATTATGCATCCCATGCAGGAGGAGGCCGCGCAGGCATGAAAAATACCCAGCTTCCTTCCTGGGGATTATGGGTGATGGGCGCAGGGCTGGTTGTGTTCATTCTGCTGCTGGTGCGCTATTTCCGGCGTAACCATGGACTGAACCGCCCTCTCTTTTCTTCGCCCTATACCCTGTGGATGATTCTGTTCACCATCGTCCCCTGCCTTCTGGTGGCGTATTATGCTTTTACGGATGTAAACGGCCAGTTTACCTGGGATAATTTCAAGAATTTCTGGGATAGCAATTACGACATGAACAAGGAACTGGCGGCCATGGGGTTTAGTGCCGAGGAACTGGGCTTCTCCCGCGGCACAGTCAACGTGGATACGCTGCTGTATTCCTTGTGGATGGCATTCCTCTGTACGGTGATTTGCCTGGTGCTGGGCTATCCGACCGCCCATATTATGGCGGATCGGGAATTCAAACTGGGCTCCACATTGGTGATTCTGTTTGTTATTCCCATGTGGATGAATTTCCTGCTGCGCACCATTGCATGGATGAGCTTGCTGGAAGACAGTGGATTGATTAACAATATGCTGGAATGGTTAGGGTTTGGACGAGTGCAGCTGATGTATAATTCCGGAGCAGTTTTGCTGGGAATGGTATACAATTATCTGCCCTTTATGGTTTTTCCGATCTATAATGTGCTTAGCAAAATGGACTATAAGCTCTCCGAAGCGGCGATGGATTTGGGATGCAATAAATGGCGCACGTTCTACAAGGTTACGCTTCCGCTTTCGCTTCCTGGCGTGGTAAGCGGGATCACGATGGTGTTTATGCCTGCGGTAACCACGTTTTTTATTCCCCGGATGCTGGGCGGTGGGAACACGGAAATGTTTGGCGACTTGATCGAGCGAACTTTCTTGACAGCCAATAACTGGAACGTTGGCAGTGCCCTGTCGCTGATTATGATGGTGCTGATTTTGCTGTCGCTGGGGTTGTTGCGTAAGGTTGACCCGGATGGGGAAGGAGGGAGCATGATATGATGAAATTCCTGAAGCGATTTTATCTTTCCATCATTCTGCTGTTCCTTTATGTGCCTATTGTGCTGTTGATTGTGCAGTCCTTCAATGCGGGCAAAAGCCGGGCAAAATGGGAAGGCTTTTCCCTGCGCTGGTATCAGGAATTATTTCATGATGCGTCGATTATGCATGCCCTGTATGTGACCGTCAGCGTGGCCGTGCTGGCCGCGATCTTCGCTACCATCCTGGGTACGCTGGCCGCGATCGGCATCCATGCTATGAAAAAGCGGCCCCAGGCTCTGATGATGACCATGACCAATATTCCGCAGACCATGCCGGATATTGTTACGGGCATTTCTTTGATGCTGCTGTTCATCTTTACCAAGGTGGAACGCGGATACGTGACCATGCTGCTGGCGCATATTACGTTTGACACACCGTATGTGATTCTGTCGGTTATGCCCAAGCTGAAGCAAATGAACAAGCACAGCTATGAAGCGGCGCTGGATCTGGGGGCTACGCCCACGTATGCGCTGTTTCATGTGATCCTGCCGGAGATTATGCAGGGCGTGATTACCGGCGCGATGCTGTCCTTTACGCTCTCTCTGGATGATTTCACGATTTCCTATTTTACAACAAGTCCCTTGGTTCAAAACCTTTCCACCCTCATTTACTCGCAGGCGAGAAAGGGCATTAAGCCGACCATGAACGCGCTGTCGGCGCTGATGTTCGTTTCCCTGCTGGTATTGCTGCTTGTGGTCAACAAGCGGTCCGGCAAAACGGAAAAAGGATAATGCTGCAAATAATGGAGGTAAGAAACATGAAAAAGCTGGCGCTGGTTCTGTCCCTGGTTCTGTGCTTCTCCGTGCTTCTCGTCCCCGCTGCGTCGGCGGAAGAGGTTGTTAATGTCTACAATTGGTATGATTACATGGACGAGCGTGTGTTCGACATGTTCTATCAGGAAACAGGCATCAAGGTTAACTGCATGTATTTTACCACTAACGAAGATATGATGGTACAGATTCGGGTGAGCCCCGGGGCATACGATGTAGTGTTTCCTTCGGATTATTGCGTGGAACGGATGATCTCCGAGGGCCTGCTGGCTGAAATCAATTTCGACAATGTGCCGAACATGGAATATATCCTGGACAGCCTGAAGAATCCGGATTACGATCCGGAGAATAAGTATTCAGTTCCCTTCATGTGGGGCACCGTGGGCATTCTGTATAACACCGAAAAGTTGGATGATCCCGTAGATTCCTGGGGTATTCTCTGGGATGAAAAGTATGCCAAGGAAATCTTCATGCTGGATTCCATCCGCGACACCATGGGGCTGACCCTCAAGTATCTGGGCTATTCAATGAACACGCGGGATCCGCAGCAATTGAAGGAAGCCACGCAGAAGCTGATCGAGCAGAAGAGCCTGGTTAAGGCTTATCAGGTGGACGAAACCAAGGATAAGATGGCTGCTGGCGAAGGGGCGCTGGGCGTGGTCTGGAGTGGCGACGCGCTCTATGCTATGGAGCTGAATGACAAGCTGGCGTATGCCGTGCCTGAGGAAGGCAGCAACGTGTGGATAGATCCGGCAGTCATCCCCGCCAGCGCAAAAAATAAAGAAAACGCCGAAAAGCTGATTAATTTCCTTTGCCGCCCCGATATTGCGCAGATGAATTGTGAATATATTTGGTATTCTTCTCCCAACGCTGGCGCGATCCAGCTGATGGGCGAGGATTATACCGAGAATCTGACCATTAATCCCTCTCAGGAAATTATTGACCGCTGCGAATTTTTCCATGATATCCCTGAGAATTTCCTGACGGTTTATAATGCCCTGTGGAGCCAGGTGAAAAACGCAAAGTAAATAATGAAACCGTAGCAGGAGGATGCTTTCGCCGAGAAGGCATCCTCTTGCCGTATTCGTACATAGGTTTCTGGTTGATTTTTGCAGGAAATTATGCGATAATAGCAAGGAAGGAGGCGACAACATGCTGCGAATTGGCCAATTTACGGATACCTTTCTTCCGATTGTGGATGGTGTGGGACGTGTTGCACTGGCCTATGCCGATACGTTGTGCCAGATGGGCCACCAGGTGACGGTGGTTTCGCCGATGTATGATACCGGTTATCGGGGCGGTTATCCTTTCGAATTAGTAGATTTTCAGGCTATGCCGCTTCCCGGCATGAAGCAATATAAGCAGGGCGAGGCACCGATGGATCCGCATTATCGCAAGCGGATGCGGATGATTCCGCTGGATATTCTCCATGCGCATAGCCCGTTTACCTCTGGTTCGGAAGCGCTACGGCTGTCGGTGCTGCGCAAGCTGCCGTTGGTGGGCACGTTCCATTCCAAGTATTACGATGATTTTCTGAAGGCCACCAAGTCCGAAAAGCTGGCGAAGGTGGGCGTGAAATTCGTGGTGGATTTTTATGATCGCTGCGATGAGGTTTGGGCTGTGGGGCAGGCCACGGCGGATGTGCTGCATGAATATGGCTTTGAGGGCGAGATTCAGGTGATGCCCAATGGGGTGAGCATTCGTCAGGCAGAGCCGGATGCAATCGCTGATGCGGAACGCCGCTGGGGGCTGGGCAGGGATCCGATGATTCTGTTTGTTGGGCAGATGAACTGGAAGAAGAATATCCTGACCGTTCTGGAAGCCTGCGCGCAGCTGCATGCGCAGGGCGAGCGGTTTCATTTGGTGATGGCGGGGCAGGGGCCAGACCTGAAGGAAATCGAGCGAAAGATTCATGATCTGGGTCTGGACGATTGTACGCATCTGGCGGGCCATATCACCGATTCCCGGCTGCTGGACGGGCTATATGCCAGAGCCTCGCTGTTCGCGTTTCCTTCGCTGTATGACAACGCGCCTATGGTGGTTCGCGAAGCAGCAGTGATGGGCACACCCTCGGTGATGGTGCGGGGAAGCAGCGCTGCGGAGATCGTGCAGCATGGTGAAAATGGTTTTCTGTGTGAAAATAGTGCGGAGGATTTATCGCGAGTCATTCTGCAGGCAATGGAAAAACCGGAGAATACACGAAAAATCGGTCAGCGTGCTCAGGAAACCATTCCCGTTCCCTGGGAGCAGATTATGGAACAGGCGGTTGCACGCTATGAACGGCTGATTGCATTAGGCCGGGAGGGAAAACTGAATAAGAAGAATTTGCGGGTAATCTAAATCATGGCGGTGAAACAGCGCTTGAAGCGGTTTCTTCGCAAATTTTCTGCAATGAAAACAGCCAGACATTTTGTCTGGCTGCATTTTTATGCTTTGTTTTTTACCAGTGAATCAGTAGCGCTTTGGGCAGGATTTGCACATCCATGGATTTTTCATCCGCGACTTCGCCATCTACGTCTACCCGCATATTATCTGCGGAAAAGAAGACGCGCTTGGCGCGGATAAAATGCGTTTCTGGAAAGGAAAGAATTTTGCCGCGCATCAGGCCGATAAGCCGGGAGGGCAGATCCCGCGGCCGAACCTGCCGTACCACCACCATATCCAGCAGCCCATCATCCGCTTGGGCGTCCGGGGCAATAACGATGCCTCCGCCAATTACCCCGCCATTGGCTACGGCAATGACGAATACATCCTCTGTAATCAGTTCGCCCCCATCGGCGGCATAGGTCAGATGGATGCCACGGAAGCGATACATGGTTTGCAGCACACCGTAGAGATAGGGGAGCAATCCGCTACAAAAGCGTTTGGCCTTCAGGGAATAATCTAACACCATTACATCAAAGCCAGTGCCGATTTCATTCAGAAACAGTCGGCCGTTTGCCTGGCCTACATCAGTAGGGCGGGGCTTGCTGCTTAAAACAAAGTCCAGCGCCTGAAAGGGATCCTTGGGTAAACGCAGGGTTTTGATAAAGTCGTTGCCCGTCCCGGCTGGGATAATACCAAGCGCCGTGGATGTGCCAATCAGCCCACGTGCAACTTCTGCAGCCGTTCCGTCTCCACCAATGGAGAGCACAGTTTCCGCTCCGGCACAGGCGGCTGCATGAGCTAACTCCGTGGCATGCCCCGGCCCGGCGGTCATTTCCAGATGGCAAGGATAATGCAGAGCTAGCAGACGCTTTTCGATTTCCATTCCGATTTTTTTTCCGCGGCCGTGTCCGGCAGTGGGATTGCAGATTGCATAAATCATAAATGCTCCGTCCCGAGAAAAAAATTTTACATTATAATCTACCGCAAAAAGTGAAATTTGTAAAGGAAAAAACAAAAAAAGATCGGTTTCGGGCCGGCATCGAATCCGGGAGCAAGAGCACCACGCACCAAAGCTATTTTTCTTGAAACCGTTTACGAATGCGACAAATTGTGATATACTAAAAATCGGAATTTTATATTTTCAGCTATGAATTATCTTTCCCATATAGGATTGGAAGGGGGAAGCTTTTCCATGGATAATCGGCTTTTGTTTCAGCTTCAGCAGGTAATCAGCAATCTGCATATGCCTATTTCGCTGCTGGATACGGAGGGAAACAGCCTGATTCCCAACGAGGACATTCGTTTCGTACTGCCGCCGCTGGCGGAAGCGGGCATGCCGGTATACCGGGAGGGGCGGCTTTATCAGCAGTGCGTTTCTCAGAATGAATGGGTGCTGATGGCAACTACGGAGGATACGCCCACCGCCCGCGATGCATTTACGCTATGCGATGCGATGATTTCCGCCGTTATCCTTGCCAGCGAAGCGGGGAACGACCTGAACAATGCTTATCAGCGCATTTTGCAAAATGAACTTTCTTTGGCGGAATTGGATGCGATGGTGGATGAGCATCATATTCCCACCGGCCAGCCTCGATGCGTGCTGCTGATGCATATGGTGCAGGTGCATCAGCGTTCGGCCTATGAGATTCTGGATGAAATCCTGCCTCGCAGCGGGGCAGATATGCTTGTGGCCATGGATAAGCATACCGCAGCGTATATCAAAGATACCAGCGGCATGGAGGATGAGGATGAGCTGCGGCAGTTGGCCTGCGCTATGCAGGAAACGCTACTGTCGGAAATCGCCCTGACGGTAACTATTGGCATCGGCGAGGTGGCCCACAGCGTTGGAGAGCTTCATTCCTCCTATCGTCAGGCGCGACGCGCCATGGAAATCGGTCGGGTGTTCTCGCCGGACGAAACCATCCATGTGTATCGCGCCATGATGCTGGAACGGTTCCTGTCGGATCTGTCGCCCGACATGGCGGAGCATTATCATAATCTGCTGTTTAATCGGTCTACCGCGCGGCTTTTCAGCGAGGAAATGCTCTATACCATTGAAATGTTCTTTAAGAAGGATCTGAATCTTTCTGATACGGCTCGGCAGCTGTATATCCATCGCAACACCCTGGTTTATCGGCTGGATAAGGTCCAGCGGCAGGTGGGGCTGGATCTGCGACGGTTTGACGATGCGGTGACCTTTAAAATGCTGCTTGAAATGCGCAAGTGCGGGAACAATAAAACGAAGGGCAAAAAGGGGCGCTGAACGGCGTCGGAAAGGAACGAACATATGAAAAAGCGCGTGCTGGCGGCGCTGGCCGCATGCCTGGTGCTCTCAATTGGGCTGATGGTGACAGGCCAGGCGGCGGGGCTGTTTGATTTTACGGGGAAGAAAAACAAGACTGTAACCATTTCCCAGGAAGAATACGATCGTCTGAGCCGCTATGCGCGGATGGACGAGATCCTTCAATATGTGGAAGCGTGGTATTATCAGGAGCCAGATGTGGATGCGCTGATTGAAAACGCCACTCGCGGGCTGCTTTACGCCCTGGAGGATCCTTACTCCTTCTATTACAACGAGGAGGAATGGATCGAACTTTGGGAGGATGATGAGGGCGAATATGCCGGGATTGGCATTCAGCTTCTGGGCAATTATCTGGATTATTCCGTTACTGTGACGCAGGTGTTTCGAGATACGCCCGCTCAGCAGGCTGGCCTTCGAAAAGGGGATTTGCTGGTTCGGGTGGAGGACATCGAGGTAGACGCCTACACGATGCAAAACGCGGTGAACGTGATGCGAGGCAAGGTGGGCGAGGAAGTGGAAATCGAGGTGAAGCGGGGAGATGAGTTTTTAACCTTCCATATTCCCCGGGCGCAGATTCACGTGAACCGGATTGAATATACCATGCTGGAAGACAGCGTAGGCTATATTCTGCTGTATGAATTTGCCGGCGAAAGCCAGGAGGAATTCAGCGAAGCGCTGACGGCGCTGCGGGCGCAGGGGGCCCAGAGCCTGGTGGTTGACCTGCGGGATAATGGCGGCGGCTGGGTGGACGCGGCCATCTCTATCGGCGATTTGTTCCTGGATGAAGGTATCCTGGCCTATTCTCAGGATCGCTATGGCAACCGGGAAGATTATCGAACCACCGATGGCAAGGACGATATTCCGCTGGTGTTCCTGGTAAACGAAAATTCTGCTTCCGCTTCGGAAATACTGGCTGGCGGTTTGCAGGATCTGAACCGCGCCACCGTGGTGGGCCGTACCACGTATGGCAAGGGCATTGTGCAGACGGTGATTGGTCTGGATGATAACACGGCCGGCTTCCAGATGACATACGCGCAATACTTCCTGCCCTCGGGCGCGGAAGTACATAAGATCGGCATTACGCCGGATGTGATTTCCGAAATGCCTGAGGAACAAACGACCGTTTATTTCGAACTGGGTGATTTAAGCGATTCCCAGCTGGCTGCTGCCTGGGAGACAGCCAAGGCGATGATCCCTGCTGCGGATTGACACGGAATCCCGGATCACGGCGGCAGACAAGGCAGAAGCAGCCGCTTTTGCTGGGGCTTTGCAAAACAGAAAATCCTCCGCATGACGGGAAGCGTGCGGAGGATTTTTTATTGAGTTTTTTGTATACAGTAAAATAGCCAGTTTTGCAAATGAAAAAATTGGAAAATACAATCCTTTTACAAAAAGCAGAAGAAAAAACGCTGATTAATCAAGGCATGGAAAAATGAAAAATTGCCAATTTTATAAGCAAGATAGCCACATTTACAAATAAAAGCTATGGTATTATACAATCGTTGGAAGGGAAAAAACATGCGGATTTTCGGCGGGAGGAGAGCATGAATTGTAAATTACACACGCTACTTCGGTATTATCATCCGCCGCAGGCTCATGTGGTTGAGCATACGCATACTGTATATGAACTGGTGATGTACCTGAACGGCAACGGAACCACATCGGTAAACCATGTGGCTTACCAGTACCGCGATCGATCCATTATGCTGATTGCACCGGAAGACGCCCACGATGAGACATCGGACACCGGGTCGAACGTTCTCTTTTGTTTTTTTGAACTGCAGAATGCCCATGCGTCTTTTTGCAGCACGTTTCTGCCCGATACCGGAGAAGGCACGGATCGTGTTTACGATGTGCTTTGCCGCATGGAGGAGGAATTGCGGGGTCAGGCACCTGGATACGAAGAAATGATTAACTATCAGCTGGGAGAACTGGTGGTGCTACTGGAGCGAATGCTGGGTGAAAAACGAACTAACGCTAATATTATCGATTATACCAAACGAATTCTATTTCAAAACGCAAACCGGGGCGTGGATTTGCATATTGTGGCAGAAAGCATCGGCTATTCCTATGATCGCTTCCGACACCTGTTTAAGGAAAACACCGGTCAATCGCCCACCCAGTATGTAATCGGGCTGCGAATTGCCCATGCAAAGCAATTGCTGGCGAATTCAAGCCTGTCGGTAAAGCAGGTTTCCCTGCGCTGCGGGTTTAAGGATTTGCCCAATTTCATCGTCGCTTTCAAACAGAGAACCTATGTGACACCAGCTGAATACCGCAAACTGGTTGCCGTGGCGGAACGGGGCGAGGTTGTCAATATCCATGATTGGGCATTGCTGGAAGAAAGGCGGGAGAAGTATGGCAATTTTTCACCATGAACACACAGGCGCTGTGCTGCAAAATCCCGGAATGGGCTGGGTGATTCACCATGATATTCGGGCGGGACATCGGGATGCAAATGAACCGGATACCTATGAAATGCTGGACAACGTGGCGCTTTTATCCAGATGGGCGGATTTTGAACCGGAGGAGGGAAAATTCTTTTTTGACGATTTGCATGCCTCCATTCGCAAATGGACGGCTCTGGGGAAGCGGCTTCAGCTGCGAATTTCAACTGATGCAATGATATATGATGGCAGTGCGGACGGAGCGCCTGGGTGGCTCTATCAGAATTATCCCATTCCCACGCAACACCGTCAGGATTATGGATTGGAAATGATTTATCCAGATTATCTGAACCCCATTTATCAGCAAAAGCTTCGAACGTTTCTACATGCGCTGGCGGCGCAGGTGGCGGATAATCCCTGCGTGGAAACGGTGGATTTGCGGGGATATGGGGAATAGGGCGAATGGCATTCGGGATATATCCATGAATCTAAGGCACGTCATGTGCAGGCGCTACGCGCTATTGTGGATATCTGGCATGAGGCGTTTCCGGGAAAAACGCTGATGCTTTCCTGCTCCTACGAATGGCGGCCCGATCTTCCGCTTCCGTTGCATTGCCCGGAAAGCCATGAAGAATATCGCTATCTTTCTGCTTTTGATCACGCGCTGTCTTATGAAAATGTGTCCCTGCGTCGGGATGGAATTGGCGGGACAGTGAAAATATGGGATGCGCAGCTGATGCAGGATTATTATGCTGCCCGCCGCCGTCGCCCCATGATTTGTGAATTCTTCGGCGGATATAATCAAAAGCGCGCACCGCAGGGTATGCGGGGATATTTCGTGGAGGATTCCATCGAGGAAGCTCTGATGCTACACCCTAATTATATGATGCTGATGTGGGATTCTGTAGCTTTTTGCCGGGAACGGCCGGATTTGGTGGCCATGGGGCTTCGGAGAATGGGCTATCGGCTGCTGCCGGAAATGGCAGAGGTGCCGGATTTCGTTAAGCCGGGCGAGAGTTTTACGCTTCGGCATGTCTGGCGTAACAGCGGCGCTGGGCGGTTATGTGAGCCGGTGAACCTGTTTTTTGCTCTGGTTTGCGGCCAGCGGCGGAAGGAAATGGTCGTGCAGGACGTGGATCTTGGCGTTCTTTCCCAGGGCGAAAGCCGGGCCTGGTATACCCCCCTTACGCTGCCGCCAGATTGGCCGGAGGGGGAAACAAAACTGGAAATTCGGATAGCAACGAAATTTGGCCAGCCGATTGCTCTTCCGATGGCAGGCAAGGAACTGGCCTGGTTGAATCGATGAAATTTACGCACGGATGTGCGTAGATAAATAAACAAGGAGGAAGAAACTATGAAAAAATGGATTGCCTGTTGCTCAGCGCCCTGCTGCTCTTTTCCACCGCAGATGCGACGATTGCTTTGGCGGAAGAACATGAGCCTGTCACCCTGCGCGTCTGGGGAGGCGATCTGCTCAACAACGCAGTCTTCTATGATCTGCTGAAGGCGCAGTATCCCTGGATGGATTACGAAGTGGTGGAAGCGGACAGCGTGAAAATCATGTCTATGATTGCAACAGATGACGCACCGGATATCTGGATTCTTTCCGCATTTCATATGGGTTGCATGTATGCTGCTCGTGGGCTCTATGAGCCTCTGGATGAATACATCGCCAACAGTCCTGTGTTTAGCCAGTATACCTTCAATCCTGTGCAGAATCTGTTCCGCTTTGATGCGGAAACCGGCACCCTGGGTGAAGGACCTGTGTACGGCATCGTGAAGGACTGGTCGGTGGATACCCAGCTGTTCATTAACAAAAAGGTGTTTGAGGACGCTGGCTTGGAAATCCCGGATCCCACGGCGTATTATACCTGGGACGAAATGCGCGAATGGGCCAAGGCTATCGTGAAATACGATGAGGATGGCAATCAGGTTCGCTGGGGTTTTGGTACCAGCAATAATAAGTCTCAGATGCTGACCTTCATGCTTTCCCAGCTGGGCGTTTCCATGTATTCGGATGATCTGACTGCGGGCAATATCAATACGCCCGAATTGCGCCAGTGCCTGGAATACTGGGCAGATATGTATGAATCCGGCGCGGCGATTGGCATTACTTCTCCGGGCGATTAGGGCGGAGATTCCTTTGCGTCCGATAACGTGGGCATTCTGATGCTGGGCCACTGGTTCCAGGCCAGTCTGAAGCAGTACGAGGACAGCAAGGATCGGCTGGATGATTTCGTGCTGATTCAGTCTCCTGTGTTTGACAAGGAAAACCCCACCAGCGCTTGCCTGGCCGGCGTGGGCGGCAGCATTTATTCCGGCTCGAAGCACAAGGATGAAGCGTTCCAGCTGCTGGAGTTGTATCTGGGCGGCGAATTTGCGGAAGAACGCACGAAGCTGGGCTGGGGCAATCCTTCCATCATTGAGCATATGCAGTATATGCCCAATGAAACGGACTTTGAAAAGCAGACCTATGCATCCAATGCGCAGGCGATTAGCACGATGGTTTCTCTGATTACCAATCCCTATATCACCAGCGAGGGCGTGGAAGCTACTTTCAGCAAGTATTTCAACGAATACCTCTATGATCGCATGACCATGGACGAGGTGCTGGAAGGCATGCAAAAGGAATATGACATTATGAGGAAGGCCGGGACATTATCCTCAACTGACGTATTTCCCAGACACAGAAAAAGCGGGGAGCGGCCTGGGGTTGCTCCCCTGCTTTGCAAAACTGAAACGACCAAACGCCCTGAGGGGCCAGAAGGAGTGAAAAAGCGCGTTCCGGCATTCAATTCGAAAAAAAGAAAGCATCTGGCGGGAGAACAAAAGCGGGAAGCCCTGATGTTTTATGCAATCATTGCTCCATTTCTGATTATGTTTTTTCTGATTAAGCTGGTGCCGCTGATTAATGGTCTGTATTTAAGCTTTACAAATTACGCGGGATACAATTACAATTGTCTGAAAGTAGTTGGAATGAAAAACTATATCCGTGTTTTTCAGGACAACGATGCCATGCGCTGTCTATGGCAGACCTTTAAAATTGGCTTAATTACTGTGCCGGTCGGTCTGGCTGTGGGGCTGTTCACGGCGCTGCTGCTGAACCGTGCCCGACGCGGCGTCTATGTGTTCCGCACGATTGCCTATCTTCCATCGATTATTCCAACTGTGGCCACCGGCTTAATGTGGCGCATTATCTTCAATAAGGATTCCGGCCTGCTGAACAAGAAGTTGGAACTTGTGGGCATTTCGCCGGTGCATTGGCTGGGGTATGACGCGATCCTCTGGTCGCTTCTGATTATGATGACGTGGGGCTCAACCGGATCGCTGCTGATCAATCTGGCGGCTCTGAAGGATATTCCTGAACAGCTTTATGAGGCTGCGGCAGTTGACGGAGCGAATGGCGTGCAGAAATTCTTCAAGATCACCATTCCGATGATTTCTCCGGTGTTGTTCTTCAATCTGATTATGGGGATTATCAATAATTTGCAGCTTTATATTCAGCCTGTGCTGCTGAGCGAAGGCTCCAACGGCGTGCTGAATACGCCGCTTCGGCCTGTGATGACCTACATGGTGCATGCTTATCAGCAAATTCTGGGCTATTCCCGCTATGGGCTGGCCATGATTTGGGTACTGGTTATTCTCATTAATATTCTCACCGTTCTGGTTTTCAAAACGCAGAAATACTGGGTGTTCTATGCGGATGGAGGCGAGGCAAAATGACGGGAAAAAACGGGAAACACCTTTCAAAACGTTTTAAACCCTTCGATGTTCTCACCTGGCTGATGCTGGCCGTAGCTACGCTGGTATTTGGCTATCCGCTGATCTTTTTGCTGGCGAATTCGCTGCGGCATTATATGTCGTCCAAGCCCATCCTGTTTTTCTCTCAATGGCATTTTGAAAATTACGGCATGGCGGTAAGCATGATCCCTTTCTGGCAGTATTTAGGCAACACGCTCAAGCTGGTGGTGATCGTGGTTGGATGCAGTGTGGTGTTTGATTTCCTGTATGGCTACGCCTTCGCCCGGCTGCGTGCGCCGGGAAAGGAACTGATTTTCAAGCTGGTGCTTTTGCAGATGATGATCCCGTATATTGCTATTCAGATTCCTCAGTTTGTTTTTTACAAGCAGATTGGGCTGGTGAATACGTTCTGGATCTGGGTACTTTCCGGAATCGGCGGCAATGCCTATCTGATTTTTCTGGTGAAACAGTTTATGACCGCTTTCCCCAGAGAAATTGAGGAAGCGGCGAAAATCGACGGCTGCTCTCGCTTTGGACTGATTCTGCGGATTTTCGTCCCTCTTTCCAAGCCGATTCTTGGGCTGATTGTGTTTAACCAGTTTTGCAGCGCATGGAATGATTACATGGGGCCGTATATGTTCCTGAGTGGAAAGCAGATGCCGCTGTCCACGGCGCTGTTTGGCAATGTTTATTTCCTGGAAGGAAAGCGGGAGATGACGCTGGAGCCCGTGGTGATGGCGGCATGCGTGCTGTTCAGCATCCCGGTGGTTATTCTTTTCTTTGTGTTACAGCGCTATCTTGTGGAAGGTATTGTAACAACCGGCCTGAAGGGCTGATAAGGCAGGTGGAGAACGATGAATGAGAGACGAATCCCCGTTCCGGTGATCTTGGATACCGATATAGGCGGCGATTGCGATGATGCGGGCGCTTTGGCGGTGCTGCATGCGGTTTGCGATCGCGGCGAGGCAGAACTTCTGGCCGTGACACATTGCTATAGCGCGCCCGAGTTGGCGGGCTGCATCAGCGCAGTAAATACCTATTGCGTCGGCCGGAGATTCCCATTGGCGTGATGCCAAGGGAAGCTAAAACATTCCGGGAACAGACGTTTATGATTCTGCGCTTTGCAGCGAATTCCCCAATGCGTATTCCTGCGGCAGAGAAGCAGAAAGCAGTGTGCGGGTAATGCGCAGAGCGCTGGCGCAAAGATAGGAATTGGTTACCATCGTGGTTATTGGCTCGATGGGGACCATGGCGGCTTTTTTGCAAAGCCCCGTGGATGATATTTCGCCCCTGAACGGAATTGCGCTGGCAAAACAGAAAGTGCGGTGCGCAGTGATAATGGGCGGTCGTTTCCATGAAAGCTGGCCGCAGCCCTACGTGCTGGATAATGGTTATGTGGTGGATGCGGAATTCAACATGAAGGCCGATAT
Organism: uncultured Oscillospiraceae bacterium; assembly: GCA_964423675.1. Lineage (GTDB taxonomy): Bacteria > Bacillota > Clostridia > Christensenellales > Aristaeellaceae > RUG563. The sequence continues at coordinate 27,509 of CAYRFP010000012.1, read as the reverse complement.
TTCAGCCGCCCAGACATTTAGCCGCTTATGGCCCTGCGAAATGATTTATTGCAGCTATGAAATTGGCTGGGGGATGCTGACGGGAATTCCGCTGGTGAAAGAGGGAAAGGAAGATAATCCTATTCGAAGGGCCTATCAAATTGTATGCGGAGAGGCTGGACGGGATAGCTGGGATCTGGCCACGGTGCTGTATGCCGTGCGACCAGACGCGAAGAACTGGACGATGCATCCATTTGGCCGAATCACGGTAGATGATTCGGGCGTTACGCGGTGGGAAATCCAGGAGCAGGGGCGGCATACTTATCTGCTTCCCAATCGGGATCCGGAGGAGATTCGCCGGGAGCTGGAAGCATTGATGGCGGAAGTTGTGGCGCGGCGTGACGCCTGGGGCTAAAATGCAGCACGGAGGAGGAAGAAAAATGCGTCCGCTTGTTTTGCATGGAACGGATCTGTTTCGGCCACATAACGATCCGGATGACCACTATGATCTGGCCTGTCAATTCGCGCTGGCAAAGCGGGGCTGGATTTTATTGGCAGGCGTGCTGATTGATAATCCGCTGCAGGATGTTTGTCTGGGTGATCCGGACATGCAGGCTGTGGCGCAGATGAATTGGTTGACCAGGCTGACTGTTCCGGCAGCAGTAGGCGCGCCGGATGATCCGGGCGCTCAGCCGTTGATGCTGGAGCGAATGCTGATGGATGCGCCGGCGCAGGTTATGGTGCATGTGGTGGGCTCTTGCCGGGATTTGGCGCGGGTTGGGCAGACTAATCCCTGTGTTATCCGTGAAAAAGTCCACGCGGTGTATCTGAACGCAGGGCAGGCAGTGGCCAGTGAACAGCGGGAATACAATGAGGCGCTGGATCCGGCTTCCTATGCAGCCATTTTTTCTTTACCCTGTCCGGTCTATTGGATGCCCTGCTTTCATCAGCCCCTGCAGTCGGGAGAAAACGGAACGTATTATCACTTTGACGAGGCTGAAGTACTGCAAAAAATTTCGCAGCCATTGCAGCAGTATTTTCTCAGCATGCTTGAAAAACGGGATGGGAAACACTGGCTGCAGGAACTGACAGAGCCTGTTTCGTCTGAAAGCCTTGAGAAGCTGGGACGTGGCCAGCGAAATATGTGGTGTACGGCCGGCTTTCTTCATGGCGCTGGATTCAGCGTTTGGATAGACGGAACGATTGCACGGCTAGGGCAGTGCCCGGAGAAAGAGGTGTTTTCCTTTGAACCGGCGGAAATCCGATGTACAGATACAGCCCGATGGACATATGGAAAAACAACTGGCCCGGAGCGGCTTATTTTCCGAGTTCGGGATGAAGCGGCATATCCTGCTGCAATGACCCGGGCGTTGCTGGAAATGCTGAGCAAATTAGGATAAACAAACAACGCCAGTGCAGAAAATACGTTTCTGTGCTGGCGTTGTTTTTATTTTACGTCTGATTTTGCGGCAAGGAGCAGGGCATGCGTTTCGTTAGGCAATTGTCCCAGTGTCACTTTTTCCAATAATCGGTTCAACTCCTGCCCGATAGCGGCCCCCTGGTATCCCAGCACGGATAAGTCCCGTCCGTTCAAACGCAATTGCTTCAATGAACAGCAAGCTTGCTGTGCTTCCAGGTCGTCCAATTGTAAAAGCATAGCTTGCGTCTGCGTGTCTGCTTCAGGAACGCCAGCCGCTTTTTTTTGTGCTCGTTGGAACAGGAGCAGATGTCGCGCCTGTTCAGGCCCCAGCTTCATCATCAGCCATTGCATTTTTTCCGGCGACAGGGTCTGATCCTGCCAGGCGACCAGCGTCTTAACGGCGTCCGTCAAAGCGTTTGGCAGGCGAAGATCTCGCAGAAGCATTTCCGCGCATGAAGCGGAGCAACCCTGCATAAGCCCGGCAAAGCGCAGCGGAAGTGAGGCGGGCAGCAGCGCGATGGAAGAAAGGACGCGGGGCCAGGCCTCGTTTTTTAATGCGGGCAGCAGAAAAAAAAGAATCGGCGCAAAATGGGCGAGAATAGCTTCGCAATGATCAGCCAGTAGCAACCCGCTTAATTCCGCGGCGATGCGTTCTTTGCTAATGCATTCCAAATGCGGATACAACTGAAAAATCGCCTGAGCGGTTTCCTGAACAATGGGAAAGCCCAGTCGCGCGGAAAAACGAAGCGCCCGAAGCATCCGCAGTGCATCCTCCTGAAAGCGCAGCGTGGGATCACCCACGCAGCGAATGAGGCCCGCCTGGCAATCCTCCTGGCCATGAAAGGGATCAATGAAGCCTTCCTTTGGGTGATAGGCCATGGCGTTGATCGTGAAATCCCGGCGTGCCAAATCCGCTTCCAAGCTGGGAGTGAACTGAACAGACGTGGGATGCCGGCCATCCAGGTAAGCGCCGTCCACCCGGAAGGTGGTGATTTCCAGCGGCATGTCATCCAGCAGAACGGTTAAAGTGCCATGGCGAATTCCAGTTTCGATGGTACGATCGGCATGAAAAACGCGCTTCATTTCTTCTGGATAGGCGCTGGTGCAGATATCATAATCATGGGGTACGAGACCAAGAAACCAGTCTCGCACACATCCCCCCACGGCGTAGGCTGAAAAACCTGCTGCATTCAGCCGGGAAAGCGCTTGGGATACCGTGGATGGCAATTCAAAGGACATGGCGATCGCTCCTTTCCAGCAGTCATCTTACCGCGGGAAAGCTGCCTTGTCAATCCTGTGAATTCGTGGTAAAATAAAATACAAGAAGAAAATGAGGGGGACAAGCGGATGGATGCCTTGCAGGCTGTGGAAAAAGCGCGGGAAATTCTGTCGCAGATCACGCCGCTGCGAACGGATTGCGGCCGATATTGCGGCGGCGCGTGCTGCCAATGCGATGAGGACGGTCAGGGCGGCATGCTGCTGTTTCCTGGGGAGGAAGCGTTGTATCGACCGCTTCCAGAGGGCTTTTCCATCGTGCGGGACGACAGCGTCACAGAGAATGGTAAGCTGTTGATCTGCAACGGCGAATGCGATCGAGAAACACGACCGTTGGCTTGTCGGTTGTTTCCCATGCTGCCCAAGGCAGGCGGCGCGAAAATGGATCGCCGGGCCTGGGCTGTCTGTCCGCTGATGGAGGGCGGAAAAGCCGGGCTTTCCAGGGAATTTGTTGCGGCAGTGGAAGAAGCGGGAACGATTCTGTTTTCCTGCCCGGAGCACGCGGCGTTTTTACAGGCGCTGGATGACTATATGGAAAAGTTGAAGCAATTCTGAGAGAGGAGGGCCTTTCATGCAGTGGGCGCAGATGCCATGCCAGGAGGAACTGCACGGAAGCGGCGAAGGGGGCCATGCGCTGCTGCGGGACGCACGGGGCGATTATTCCGCCTACGCAGGCAAGGCGCAATGCGTCTATTTGGATCCGCCGTTTATGACTGGCGAGGATTTTTTCCTGCGCATGCGAGTGGGCGAACAGGGGTGGGCCACCGGGCGAGACACACTGACCCTGCCGGCATACAGCGACCGATTTTCCGGCAAAAGCGAGTATCTGGCGCTTTTACGCCCGGCTCTGGAAAATGCCCGGATGCTGCTGAACGATACCGGCTCCTTTTTTCTGCATTTGGATAGCCGTATGAGTGCCTATGCCAGGATTTTATGTGATGAGATTTTCGGGGAGCAGCATTTTGTGAACGAAATCATCTGGGCATATCAATCCGGGGGCAGGAGCATGAAGCGTTTTTCCCGCAAGCATGATGTGATTTTGTTCTATCGAAAAACCCGCAAGCATTTTTTTAACATTACCGCTGTTCCCCTTCCGCGCAGCGAAAATCGCAGCAATCATATGCGGCGATGTGTGGATGAGAATGGCCGAACCTACCGCACGATCCAATCCAGCGGCAAAACCTATACATATTACGATGATGATCCGGTATATCCCGGCGATGTGTGGGCGGATGTATCCCACTTGCAACAGAAGGATCCTCAGCGTACTGGCTATGACACCCAGAAGCCCCAGGCGCTGCTGAACCGGATCATTCTTAGCAGCTCGGAACCGGGCGATCTGGTCTGCGATCTGTTCGGCGGCTCGGGCACTACGGCGGTGGCTGCCGCGCAGCTGGGACGCAGATTTTTGATTGGGGATGTGAGTCTGCTGGCGCTGAGCGTGATTCGCAAGAGGCTGTTGGAAAAGGATATGCGTTTTTCCGTGCCCTGCGATGAAACGGGAGCTGCCATGGAGGCGCGGATTGATCCCGGTATTGCGTTTTATGATATCACGCTGCTGGATTACGTGCCGGGAAAAGGCAAAATCCAGGGGCTGGACGCTGTGGATCAATGGTCAGTGGGTTTTTACAAGGACGGACGGTTTTTCTGCCAGGCCAGTGCGGCTCGGCGCAAGCAGACGCCTGTGCTCAAGCCGATGCTGCAAATGCCCCAGCTTCGGGGAACACCGGCAATTTTGATTGTGGATATCTATGGAAAGCGCACCCTTTGGGTGGCGAAGGAGGAAGCACATGCAGGAACAGAAAAATAATAGGCTGGAGAAAAAGCCAACCAGTACGCTTAAACGCATTCTGCTGCTGCTGCTGGCGCTGGCTGTAATCGTTGGCAGTATCTTTGGCTATTTGATTCCCAATGGCCGTTCGGAAAGCCAGCCGATTTCCCAGCAGGATTTCGTTCTGCTGGAAAAGGGAGATTCAGGCGTAGCCGTGCGGGAAATGCAGGAAGCGTTGAAGCGACTGGGATATTACGATGGGAAAACAGACGGGAATTTCAGTCGCGTTTTTGAGGAGGCCGTTCGTGCCTTCCAGCTGGATCTGGATATTAAGCAGACCGGTGCAATCGATTATGATGCGTATCTGCTTTTGTGGACGGAACTCAATGACGGAAAAGCACCGCCATCTGAAGCACCGAAAGAGACGCAGGCCCCCTTTGTTGTCCAGGGCGAAATTTATTCTGACAAAGAGCATGTGGCGGCTTATCTGCACATGTTTGGCGAATTGCCACCCAATTACATTACCAAGGCGCAAGCCAAGAAACTGGGCTGGGTTAGCAGCGAAGGCAATCTGGGCCGCGTGGCACCGGGAAAAAGCATCGGTGGCGACAGCTTTGGCAATTATGAGGGGTTGCTCCCCCAAAAGAATGGCAGACGCTATTGGGAATGTGATATTGATTTTGACGGAACCTATCGCAATGGAAAACGGATTATCTACAGTAACGATGGATTGATTTATTACACAGGAGATCATTATGCATCCTTTGAGGAGATGAAGCCATGAATGATGTTTCTCTTTCGGCCGAGACCTGGCAAACCCCCAGGCAAGCGCACGAAGCTTTGGCGCAGGCGCTGGCATTCCCGGTATATTATGGCTGCAACCTGGATGCTTTGGCGGATTGCCTAGGGGAACTGCCCCCTACGCATCTGCGCATCGAGCAATGCGCCAGGGCTGCGGCGCAGCTGGGCAGCGCCTGGGAGGGAATTGCGGCCGTGCTGCTAGATGCGGCGGAAAATCAGGACTTCCAGGTGTCGCTGTATCCGGGAAATGTGGATTTTATAAAATAACAGAAACGATGCGGGAAAACGCACTTTGATGAAGGAGGAAACCAGATGAGCAGATTGGGCGATTTAATTCGCTTGGAGCGGACGCGCCAGGGCCTGACGCATAAGCAGGTGGCCCGGAAATGCGGCGTGAGCGATAAGTATCTGATGGAGGTGGAAGCTGGAACACGGATTATTGCGGATGATCAGGCGCGGCGTATTCTAAAAACGATGGGCATGCAGGAGCACACGGAGGCAGATTTCTCGTTGGACGATATTGCTGCCACGGTGGATCTGCAATCCGCTGTGCCCAAGGTGGTTCAGGCGGTGGAGACGCGGAAGAATACTAAGAACGAAAAGCAGGAGGCAGTGGCAGAAACGGATCCCGGCGTACAGGGCTCTATTTGGCTAGATGCACTTAGCGGCGTTCTCAAGCATGTGCCGATTTATAACGCGGTGATGAAGGAAGTGGGGCATCGTCTGCTGCCTATTACCGGCGGGAAAATTGAGGGCGCATCGCCAGACAAGGTGTTTTATTTTATGGCGCCGGATAATCAGTTGCGGGGCTTCCGGGTGCAGCGTGGGGATTTGCTGCTTGTGGTTCCTGCGCAGGCCGCTGTGGACGGGGCGATTATGCTGCTGCAGACGCCTCAAGGCCGTGTGCTGCGGAAGGTGAAGCGTCTGAATGATTATCAGGCCATGCTGCAGCGCTACGAGGATAGCTGCGAAAGCGAGATTAAGAACTATAATGAACTGACGTTTGTGGGCCGCTGCGTTCGCTTGGAAGCGGACCTGGGATAAGCGCCGGGAACACAGAATGATGCAATTGCCACGCATCGTGGCGAAAGATGCTGCCTGAACGCGCTTGCTTCGTGTTCGGGCTTTTTGCTATAATAAATGCAGCAACGCATTCTGGAAAGGAGACGATGAAATGAAATTGCGCGAAAAACTGGCAAGGCTTCGGCAGGAAAAGGGATGGACGCAGGAAAAGATGGCGGCAGAGCTGGGGGTGTCCCGGCAGGCTGTGCAGAAATGGGAGTGTGGCACGGGCGTTCCGGAATTGGAGAATCTGATTCGTATTGCCCAGCGGTTTCAGGTGAGCATGGATGCATTAGTACTGGACGAAGGCATGCGCATGAAGCAGGAAAATCAGCATGATGGCCTGATTCAGCCGGACTATATCAGCATTCCTTCCTGGGAATCCTATGCGGCGCAACTAATGGTGGAATACCGGCAGAGCGTGGAAGAGGGCAAGGATGTGGCCGATCTGAAAGGGCTGTTCCAGGCGGTGACTGCATTGCCGATTGGTGTTCATAAAACGCGGCTGGCAGATGTGATCTTTGATATGGTACAGGCTGCGCCTATGCGGGCAGATTATCCGTATCAGGAGCCGTCTACGCTGCCAGAGATTCGGGCGCTTCGCCCGGAAAAGCAGCCGGAGAAAAAGCCAATTCCCGACAAGGAACAGCTGCTGGAAAAAATTCATGGGGCTTGGCTGGGCCGCGTTTGCGGCTGTCTGCTGGGCAAGCCCGTAGAGGGGCGGAAAACGGATTGGTTGCATCCGTTTTTGCAGGCCACGGGCAATTGGCCGATGCATCGCTATATCCTGAGCACTGATTTTAATGATGAAGCCGTGATGGAGAAGTTTGGCCAGTATTCCGATCGCTGCTGGGCAGACCGGGTGAATGGTATGCCGTCGGATGACGATACCAATTACATCGTTCTGGCGCAGGAATTGATTCGCCGTTGCGGTCGGGATTTTACACAGGAAGATGTGACCCAGACATGGATTGACCTGCAGCCCAAGAGCGCCTATTGCACGGCAGAGCGCATAGCGTTTTGCAACATCATCAAGGGCTATCGGCCGCCCAACACGGCGCTGTATCAGAATCCCTTCCGGGAATGGATTGGAGCACAAATTCGCGGCGATTATTTCGGCTATATCAATCCGGGCAATCCCGTCATGGCAGCGGAAATGGCCTGGCGCGATGCTTCTATTTCTCATGTTAAGAACGGCATTTACGGGGAAATGTTTGCTTCCGCCATGATTGCGCAGGCGGCAGTGGAACAGGATATTCCGGCCATTATCGAAGCTGGCCTGTCCCAGATTCCGGCCACCTCTCGGCTGTATGAAAAGGTTCGCGGCGTTATGGAGGACTGGCACAAAGGCGTATCTCAGCAGGAAGCGTTTGCTGGTATTCATAAGATCTATGACGAGCATGACGGCCACGACTGGTGTCACACCATTTCCAATGCAATGATTGTAACGGCGGCCCTGCTTTATGGCGGTGGGGATTATGGCAAGTCCATTTGCATGGCTGTTGAAACTGGGTTTGATACGGACTGCAATGGTGCGACAGTTGGCTCGGTTCTGGGAATGCGCAATGGCGTATCGGCCATTGGCCCAGAATGGACGCAGCCAGTGCACGACAAATTGCGTACTGCCGTGTTCGGTGTAGGCACGGTCAGCATCCGTCAGCGGGCGGAAAAGACCATGGAACACCTGGCAGAATAAACCAGAAGAAGGGGCGCTTGCGGCAGCGTAGGCGCCCTTTCTTTTATGTTTCGGAGATTTGGACAATTTGGTTGCATGGCAAGGCTTGAAATCGGACGGGGATTCAAGTATAATATATATGGGGTAATTTGTGCGAGGAGGCTGCAACGGTGTTTACGGGATTTGGAAAAGGCCTGCTTCCGTTCTTCCTGGATCTTCGTTTTCATAACAGCAAGGAATTTATGGATGCGAACCGGGAACGGTATCAGAAGGAGGTGCGGGCGCCGTTTTACGCATTTATTGAGGCGCTGGGCCCGAAAATGCAGCAGATTGACGATGAATTTGAAATTCGTCCTGCCAAATGCCTGTCCCGTATTAATCGGGACACCCGTTTTTCCCGGGATAAATCGCCCTATCGAGATCATCTGTGGGTCGCCTTTCGGCAGGCGGCTATGGACAAAGATGGTCTGCCCTTTTACTGGGTGGAGATTCGCCCGGAATGTGTGAACTGGGGTCTGGGCGTGTGGGGAGAAAACAGGGAACTCATGGATGCGATGCGTCGGCGCATGGCTGCACGGCCAGGGGATTATCTGCGGGTTTTGCCTATTTTGCAGCGCCGGGGCTTTACGCTGGGGGGAAGGGAATGGAAGAAGCTTGGGGCGCCAGATGGCTTGCCGGAGGAATTGATTCCCTGGTATATGAAACGGGAAATCTACGCAGAGAAGCAGACGCAGGCCGTGGAGATCATTCATACGCCGCAGATCGTAGATCGAATCTATGCGGATTTTGAAGCGATTTCGCCGCTGTATCAGATACTGCGGGGCTGCGTGGAAGAAGCAATGAACCAATGGGATCAGCAGGGAGGGAAGGTATGAGTATCTGGAGCGCACTCAAAAGCGGAACGGACGTGCGAGGAATTGCGCTGGGGGAGAAGGCTATATTAACGGAGGATGCGGTATCCCGCATAGGAGGGGCCTTTGTTCACTGGCTGCAGGAGCGGGGCGTGGATAATCCCAGAATCGCCCTGGGCCGCGATTCCCGGCTGACGGGAGAAACGCTTCTGAGCGCTGCGGCGGAAGGCTGCCGTCAGGCGGGCGCCCAGGTAGAATCTTACGGGATGTGTACCACCCCGGCGATGTATATGAGCCTGATGACCGAGGGCTTTTCCTGCGATGGCGCTATTATGGTGACGGCCAGCCATTATGCAGCGGAGCGCAATGGCATGAAGTTTTTTATCCCGGAGGGCGGCATTTCCAGCGAACAAATGGATGAAATTCTGGAAATCGCCAAGAGCGATCTGCCGCTGCAGGGCGGCAGCACGCCCATGTTGAAGCGGGAGTTTCTGCCGGTGTATAGCCAGCGGCTGGAAGAACTTGTGCGTCAATGGTTGGATACGGATGTGCAAAAGCCGTTGCTGGGGCTTCATGTGGTGGTGGATGCAAGCAACGGTGTGGGCGGCTTCTATGCGCAGATGCTGGAAGAATTGGGTGCATGGGTGGAAGGAAGCCAGTTCCTGAAGCCAGATGGACGTTTCCCCAATCATATTCCCAACCCGGAAAATGCGGAAGCCATGCGTTCGCTTAGCGAAGCGGTGGTGAAAGCGGAAGCGGATTTGGGCGTGATCTTTGACGCGGATTGTGATCGGGCTGCCATTGTGGATCATAACGGGCGTGAAATTAACCGCAACCGTCTGATTGCGCTGACCTCCGCCGTGCTTCTGGACAAGACGCCGGGGATTACCATTGTGACCGACTCGGTTACATCTTCCGGCCTGGCGAAGTTTATCATGGAGTGGGGCGGAGAGCATTATCGCTATAAGCGCGGATATCGCAATGTAATCGAAGAAGCCAAACGCCTGAACGAGGCGGGGCTGGATTGCCCCCTGGCAATTGAAACCAGTGGGCATGCCGCCATGCGGGAGAATCATTTCCTGGATGACGGCATGTATCTGGTTACGCGGCTGATCTGCGAAGCCATGTTGCTTAAGCAGGAGGGAAAGGATCTTTCTTCGCTGATTGCTGATTTGCAGGAGCCTATGGAAAGCGTTGAGATGCGACTGGATATTACCCAGGAGGATTTCCGGGCGGCGGGCAAATCTGCCATTGAAAAGGTGATGGATCATGCTGCATTCACGCCTGGCTGGCATATTGCGCCGGATAATCGGGAGGGCGTACGTATCAATTTTGATCTGGACGGTGGCCTGAACAACGGCTGGTTCCTGCTGCGGCTTTCGGTGCATGATCCTGTGTTGCCGCTGAATCTGGAAAGCAATGTGCAGGGCGGCGTAAAGGAAATGGCCCGGGGATTATATCGTGTGCTGTCTTCCGCTGAGGGCGTGGATTTAACCCGCCTGGAAGCGTTTATTCAGTAAAAAAATACGGGAGGACAAAAGCAATGGATATTCAGCAAAAGACGATCAACAACCTACGTGTGCTGGCCGCCGATGCGGTGCAGAAGGCCAACAGCGGTCATCCGGGCGCACCGATGGGCATGGCGCCCATGGCCTATGCGATTTGGATGCAGGAAATGAAGCACAATCCAAAAGACCCGGATTGGCGCAACCGGGATCGTTTCGTGCTTTCCAGCGGTCATGCCAGTGCGTTGCTGTATTCGCTACTTCATCTGACGGGCTACGGCCTGGAAATGGAAGATCTTAAGCAGTTCCGCCAGTGGGGCTCTAAGACCCCCGGCCATCCTGAATATCGTCATACCGTTGGTGTGGAAACCACCACAGGCCCGCTGGGGCAGGGTATTGCCAATGCGGTGGGCTTCGCGATTGCTGAAACCATGCTGGCCGCCCATTTTAACCGACCGAATTTCCCGGTGGTGGATCATCGGGTCTACGCTTTCTGCGGTGATGGCTGCCTGATGGAAGGCATTTCCGGCGAAGCCGCATCTATGGCGGGCACGCTGAAGCTGGGCAAGCTGACCCTGCTTTACGATGACAACGAAATTTCCATCGAAGGCGACACGGACATTACCTTCCAGGAGGATGTGGGCGCGCGGTTTGAAGCCTACGGCTGGCAGGTGATCCGGCTGAAGGATGGCAATGATGCGAACGCTATCATCGCCGCAGTGGAAGAGGCAAAGCGGGAAACAGAAAAACCGACCCTCATTATCTGCCCCACCAGGATTGGTTTTGGTTGCCCGGCAAAGGAAGGAAAGGCTTCAGCTCATGGCGAACCGTTGGGCCAGGAAAATCTGGCGGAAACCAAGAAAAATCTTGGTATGCCCGAGGAAGCGTTTGCCGTGCTGCCTGAAGTTTATCAGCATTGCCAGGAAATGATGCAGAAAAACGAGCAGGCAGAAAAAGCCTGGAATGATCTGTTTGTCAATTACTGCAAGGCATATCCGGAACTGGCCGAGGAATGGGAAAGCTGGCACAGCGAAGAACTGCCTGATGACGTGATGATGAACGACGAACTGTGGCAATGGGCAGGCAAGGACGCTACCCGAAATTGCTCCGGCGTGATGATTAATAGGCTGGCGAAGCTTCTGCCCAATCTGGTGGGCGGCAGCGCTGACCTGGCTCCGTCCAACAAAACCTATATTAAGGACGGCGGCGATTACAGCGCTGAAAACCGCGCGGGCCGCAATCTGCATTTCGGTGTGCGCGAGCATGCGATGGCTGCAATTTGCAATGCCATCGCGCTGCATGGCGGGCTTCGTGTGTTCTGCGGCACATTCTTCGTGTTTAGCGATTATATGAAGCATGCCATGCGCATGAGCGCGATTATGAAGCTGCCGGTCACTTATGTGCTCACCCATGACTCTATCGGCGTGGGCGAGGACGGCGCGACCCATGAACCTGTGGAGCAGCTGGCCGGGTTGCGTTCCATCCCGAATATGCTGGTGTTCCGTCCAGCAGATGGGAAGGAAACCACGGCCGCGTGGATGACGGCCTTGACCTCTGGTCTGCCTACTTGCCTGATTTTGACCCGCCAGGCTCTGCCACTTTATGAAACCAGCGGCTGCCAGGCCATGAAGGGTGGTTATATTCTTTCGGATAGCCAGAAAGAAACGCCGGATCTTCTGCTTCTTGGTTCGGGCAGCGAAATGGAGCAGCTGATGGGCGCGAAGGAGGAACTGCTGAAGGAAGGCGTGGATGCTCGGGTGGTTTCCATTCCCTGCATGGAGCTTTTCCTCAAGCAGGATAAGGCGTATCAGGAGGCAGTTATTCCCTCTGCTGTGCGCGCCCGCATCTCCATGGAAGCAGGCGTGACGATGCCTTGGTATCGTTTTGTGGGCTTGGATGGCAAGGCGTTGGGCATGGATCATTTCGGTGCTTCCGCTCCTGCCGCTGTTCTGTTTAAGGAATATGGGTTCACGGTGGATGCGGTCGTAGCGGCTGCGAAGGAAGTTCTGGATAAATAAAAGCAAATCGGGCCGACGCTCCCTTGATGCGCGTCGGCCTTTTTAAGGAGAAAAGCATGTTTGATATTAAGATTGGCACCATGGTTCCTGTAAGGGCGTTCCAGGAGATGCTCCCGGCGCTGAACCAGATGGGCTTTGAAAGCTATGAATTGCATATGGATTCCAATGCAGAAGCGGATTATAAGCAGCTGGCGCAGAATTTGCTGCCGATGCTGGAAGAAAGGCCTATTTCTGCGATTGGCGTTTATGGAAACACTCTGGAAAGCGAACAGGTGCGCAAGAACGTGGAAGCTGCCATCCAGAACGCTCGTCTGCTGAATTGTGAGACGGTAGGGCTGTTCGCAGGCGCGTTAAAGGGCCAGCCTCTGGAAGATGCGTTGCCGTTGTTCCAGAAGGTGTTTACGGAATTGTGCGCCATGGCGGAGGATTGCGGCGTTCGCCTTGCGTTGGAAAACTGCGCGATGGGCGGCAACTGGAAAAAGGGTGAATCCAATCTGGCGATGAACGGGGATGCGTGGGAGCGGCTGTTTAACGCAGTGCCCAGCGATGCGCTGGGCCTGGAATGGGAGCCTGCCCATGCCATGCATCAGCTGATTGACCCGGTGGCGCAGCTACGCGCATGGGCCAAGAAGGTGTATCATGTCCATGGAAAGGATGCAACCGTTGCCTGGGATGTTATCCGCGCTCATGGCATTAATTCACCTTATCGTTACGCTTGGGATCGCACACCGGGCTTTGGCGATTGCAATTGGTGCGATCTGATCACGATCCTGATGCAAAATGGCTATAAGGGCGCTATTGATATCGAAGGATACCATGATACGGTGTTCTACGATGACGCGGAATGGAGCGCACAGGCGCGGGCGCTGCGCTATTTGCAGGATTGCCGGGGCGGCCAGGTCTGGTATCCGAAAATGGCCTATAACGGCTGGCGTACTCGGAAATGACCCTTTGCAGATGCGGAGAGAAGGAAAAGAAAATGAACGAAAAAATTAATGAAAACAGCCTGGATACGGTCTGCGCCGCGCTTTGCTATGCCATGAGCGTGGATGCTCCGGAGCATGCAGCAGCAGCCTCCCAGGAATTGTGCAAGCTTGTGGACGAGAAACTGCAGGGCAAAAAGGCCGATCGTATTTTTATGTATAACCCCGATGCGATTGCGCAATGGATCGAGGATAAATATCCCGCTTTTATTCAGGAAGTGACAGCAAACAAGGATATTGATTTGCCTCTTTGCGCGGTGATGCCTTCTGTTACCCCTGTTTGCTTTGGAACGATGTATACCGGCGCGCAGCCGGCCGTGCACGGCATTCGTCGGTATGAAAAGCCTGTGATCAAGCTGGATAGCATTTTTGACGCATTGATCCGCGCAGGGAAAAAGCCGGTTATCGTGGCGCATGAGAATTCCAGCCTGAGCAAAATCTTCCTGGAGCGGGAAATGGATTATTTCATCTATCCCACGATGGAAGAAGTCAATGCCAAGGCGGCGGAACTGATTATCCAGGATCAGTATGATTTCTATGTGGTTTACAATGATAATTATGATTCCGTGATGCACAAAAATGGGCCGGAAAGCGCTATTACTCTGGGCGCTCTGCGCACCAACGCTCAGGCTTACGCTACCTTTGCCCATCTGATTCAGAATCACTGGCAGAAGCATAACACCCTGCTGGGCTTTGCTATGGATCATGGCTGTCATGAGGTGGATGGCGGCAGCGGCTCGCATGGGCTGGATATGGAAGAAGACCTGAATATTTGTCATCATTATAAGGTGTATCCCGCACAGAAAAAATAAGGACGGGAAACAAGTTGCTTGCTCGACAGGCGCTGAAAACAAACAAGCGATACCAGGCGTTGAAGCTGGGTATCGCTTGTTTTATTAAGTAAAATTGCTTCTGCTGGCTGAAGAACGTAGGGGGACAATCAGCGCTTTTTGAAAAGCAGGATTTCCGGATCCGCGCAGTTCTCGCCGTATTGACATACCAGCAGGAAGACTGCGTTGGCGATCACACCGAAGCATTTTTTAGCATCGTCAGCAAAGCAGCATGTGGTCTGCGCTCCCAGATACATTTCATCGTCATCCAGGAACTTTGCTGTTTGCCCACCTGGCAGGGGATACTCCAGGTTGACAAAACGCCCTACCAATGGGTACAGGGTATCGATGGGATCCATGCCTAGGATTTTTAGACCGTTGATTTCGTCAATCAGCGTTTTTTTAAATTCCTGATAGGCGTCCATTCCACCAATGGTAATGTATTGGGCAATCATGCAGGGTTTGCTACCGGGGCAGCCGTTTGTTTCTGCGCACCCCTTGCAGCCATCCTTAAAAGAGCATTCATTGCAATTGATGCCGCAGATTGAAACACGCATTGTTTTTCCTCCTTTTATGTGTATGGCAAGATGAGATGGTAGAGTTAGTCTTTCGTTTTGTATAAATGGTTATAAAACGCATGATACAAAACGCATAATTTATTATAATGTTTCATAGCCGCATTGTCAAGATGTAGCAAAAAAGAAAAGATAAATGACAAAAGAAAAGCACTATGTCAGGGGTATTTTTCAATAAAGACTCTTTGATTGCAGATAGAGACCTGCAAAGATTAAATATACAAAAAAATCGAAAAAATCAAATTTATTTGAATAAATATACTTGACAAACGCATAAAAATGAGTTATGCTTTGTCCATCACATCCGAAAGGAAGGGATTCACTCCATGAAGTATTTCAAGAAACTTTCCGCTTTGGCCTTGGCACTGGTTCTGTGCCTGTCTTCTGTAAACGCTCTGGCCTGCACGGCGATTTATGTCGGTGCCGATCTGACGGAGGATGGCTCCACCATGTTTGCCCGCAGCGAGGATATTTCCAATAGCTATAACAAGGTTTTCTATGTGGCACCGGCCGGTGTGCATAAGGCCGGCGAGGTGTACCAGGGCTGCTACGGCTTTACTTACACCTTTACCAAGGACAGCTATTCCTATACGGCCTTTAGCGATGACAACCTTTCCGGTTATTGCCCCGATTGTGGCCTCGAGCATGCCCACACTCCCTATCAGGCCGGCGGCACCAATGAAATGGGCCTGACGGTTTCCGCCACTGAAACCCTCGGCGGTGCGTCCAAAGCCATTAAGGCGCTGGATCCCTTCAATGAAGATACCGGCATTGAAGAAGCGGAAATTCCCACGGTGTTGCTTAGCGAATGCGCCACAGCCAAGGAAGCTGTTTCTCTGCTGCTGAGCATCTATGATAACGTGGGCTGCCAGGGCGGCTCTGGCATCTTTATCGCAGATAACAACGAAACCTGGTATATCGAAAATACCACCGGGACGCAGTACATTGCCCTGAAGCTGAATGCTACCATGGCTTTCGCGGTTCCCAATCAGAGCGCAATTGGCCTGATTGACTTGGACGACACGGAAAATGTTATTGCCTCCGCAAAGCTGATTGAAACGGCGAAGGCTGCGGGCACCTATGTCGGCGATGAAGCGGCCAACACCATCGATTATATCGCTTCCTATCTGCCTGATCAGCAGGCGAACAGCCGCTATGCCAGTGCGCTGATGCATTTTGACGGCTCCTTTGCGAAGGCACAGGAAGAAATCGTGGAAGCAGATTATGCTATCTCCAACGTAGATGCGCAGGGCAACGTGGTGCCTCTTTACACGAACATTGCTCCTGATCACGTCTTCTCGATTAAGGACATGGTGGCTTATTATGCCATCCCCGGCATCGGCTCCACAAGCAACCTGGAAATCCACATTTTCCAGACCTTTGCCGAGGACAGCCTGACCGATACGGTGGAATGGGTGGCTATGGACGATGGTTGCTACAATGTGTTCGTTCCTTACTATCCTATGCTGACCACGGATACCTACGCTGCTTATCAGTTGGGCACAGAAGCTGCAACGTTTACGCAGGAACAGCCTACGGAGGGACTGTATTATGCGACTACCGCTCGTGTGCGCAATGAAGCGGGCGAGCGGGTGCAGGTAGAGGGCTTCAAGGTGCTGCCGGAAAATTGGGCGGATTCCTATTACTGGTCTTTCGATGCTCTGAGCAATCTGGCGGAATTCGGTGGTCTAGAAGAAGCACAGGTAGCTTCCATCCATGAAAAGATGGCCGAACTGCAGCAGAAAGCCTATGATGCGTATGACGCGTTGAAGGTCGCTGCGGCTGGAGAAGATGCTGCGAAGAATTGCACGGAAATCAGCATGAATCTGGCGCAGGAAGTCCACGCCGAAGTGGTGAAGCTGGTTGAAAGCGTAAAATAAAACGATGATATAAATTGCATTGCCCGTTCTTCCTTGGAAGGACGGGCATTTTTGCGAAAATAAAGTGCGCGGGGCAGAACAAAACAATATGTCAGAAAATTGCCACGGACTTGCGAAATCTGCAGGGGCATGCTATACTATGTACGTCTTTCCTGGAGAATGAAAGGATTTGTGATTCCATAAGGAACGACAGATGCAAACATCGAGATTGGGCTCGCTGCCACGGCGGCGGGACAGCGCTGTTTGCAAAAAACGTTGCCGAAAGACGGCAAGCGGGAAATAAAAATTTCTTTGGGTTTTCGTCGGGAATCAGGAAAACCGGCAGAGAGCCTGAGCATCAAGGAGAATAGAAGTCCATGCGCATTAATACCCCCATTAACAAGGAACGGGTTCACAATCATTTAACCTACAGCACCTGGAAATATATGGTGCTTGTGGTGCTGGCGATCTTTGGCTGGAGTCTGATCTATACCACCACGGCCTATCGTTCTCCGGAGAATAAGCGGATTGAACTGTATGTACAGAGCAATACGGCATCCTCTGAAACTATTAACGCTTTTCTTGAGCCGCTCTGGCATGAAGTGGTTCCTGAAATGGAAACGGTTTATGGCGTGGCGCTGATGACCAGTGATGATTATACCGCGTCCATGCAGATGATGACCTATATTGCTGCCAGCGAAGGCGACATTTATTTTGTGACGGAGCAATACTTCAAGTCTTTTGCCTCCCAGGGCGCGTTCCTGGAATTGGATGAACTGGTGGCGGACGGTACGCTTGACGTAGGCGATATTGATCTATCCAAGGGCCGTGTGGCCATGATCGAGGAATATGACGATGAGGGTAATCCCGCGCTCTACTCGCAGCAGCTGCTCTTTGGTATTCCGTTGGATACTTTCTATGGCTATATGGACGGTATGCAGCTGGATAACCGCGGGCTATATGCCGTTATTCTGGCAAACAACCAAAACGACGAGAACGTGATTCCCTTCTTTAATGCGCTGCTTCAGGCAGGGCGCGGCGAAAAGCCGGAATGGATTGAATAACGCTTTTCTCTCGTATCGCAGCGCCCCGTAAAATCGCGGGCGCTCTTTTACAATCAGAATGAAAATACGCCGAAAAGGAGCGCTTGCCAAATGAAGATTCGGATTGCAGGCACCGTGAATGACAGCATTGTTGATGGACCAGGACTCAGATTTTCTGTGTTTACGCAGGGCTGCTCACATCATTGTCCCGGATGCCAGAACCCGGAAACCCATGATCCAAACGGCGGGCGTGAGGAAGATTCGGAAGCACTTCTGGCGCAAATAAAGAAGAATCCGCTGCTTAGCGGCGTGACGCTTTCTGGGGGCGATCCGCTGGAACAAAGCGCTGCCTGCC
Source organism: uncultured Oscillospiraceae bacterium (assembly GCA_964423675.1). Classification (GTDB taxonomy): domain Bacteria; phylum Bacillota; class Clostridia; order Christensenellales; family Aristaeellaceae; genus RUG563. The sequence continues at coordinate 9,507 of CAYRFP010000012.1, read as the reverse complement.
TGGAAATTGCCCGAGGTGCGCATCGGCTGGGCCTGAACGTTTGGGCCTATACAGGCTATACCTGGGAGCAATTGATGGAAGCGAAGAAGCAGGATCAGATGGAATTGCTGGGCGAGGTGGATGTGCTGGTGGATGGGCCTTTTATTCTGGCCCGGCGTTCGCTGGAATTAAACTATTGCGGCAGCAGCAATCAGCGGTTGATTGATGTGAAAAAAACGCTGGCACAGGGAAAAATTGTGCTTTGGGAGCCGCCGGTCTGGTAAAAAAGAACCGCTCTTTTTCGTCAGGTGCGCATAAAACAGTTTGTGGAGCGTATCGGCATTGATACGCTCCACAAACTGTTTTAATCTGGCAAAGTCCGCAGCCTTGACTCCCTCATAGGGGAGTCAAGCACATCACCTAATACGCCACATGCGAAGGTGTATAGAGGTGCGCAATTCCTGACACACTGCTGTTATATTTGCAAAACATACTTATAGGCGCTTTCGTTGGGATTATCATAATAATCCTCTTCAATTATGTTTAATATGTAACCGCAGTTTTCAAAAACATGTTGCATTGCATGATTTGATGCTCTTGTTTCACCGCAAAAACGATGCATACCAATTTCCTTCATTTCAGTTGCAGCATACTTTAGTAACTTATGTGCCAAACCATGATTTCTGTAATCAGCATGAACCGCAATGTTCATAATCTTTATGTAGTCTCTTTCGCCTTTCCAATTGTAAATAAAAACATCACCTACAATTTCTTCTCCGTCAAGCAGAGCGTAATAAATTACTCTTGGATCTGCAAGAAGTTCTTTCCAGTCTTCTTCTTTCCAAAAATCAGTCGGAAAACAAATTTTATCAAACAGCATAATCTGACGCATATGTTCTACATTCAGTCGCTTTATCTCAATCATAGTACCTCCCCAAAATCAAAATTTCCCGAATATTTTGCCGGTCTAAATTTTACTGGTTTACGCCCTCCCAGCGTTCAGGAAAGAGCGGTTTTTGTATTTGATTTATTTACTTCTTCCGGGTCAGATGCACCACCATACTGGCGGCATCCTCAGGCCTTTTACCGTTTTCGCCCACAAAAATGGCTCGGATGCCTACATGACGCAGAACGCTGCCGTGGTATTCGCGCCCGCTGTCATCCACATACCACGCGTTTTCATTAATATCCATCACGCGAACATAATTGAACTCCGCTCCTGCGCGAGCAAATCGGCGGAAAATGCAGACCAGGATCTCGTCCTTTTTTTCATCGGCAAACTGCCAGGCAGCATAATCCGTTTCAAAGGGAGATTGGAGCCGCGTGAAATTCCCCTGCTGGGTCAAATGACGGATTTGCTTGACAAAGGCTACCTGCGCTTTCATTTGCGCCAGTTCTTCCTCGGTAAGCTTGGTTAAATCCAATTCATAGCCGAAATTTCCACTCATGGCCACATCGCCGCGTATTTTCAGGGTGGTTGTCCGCCCAATCTGATGATTGGGCACGGCGCTTACATGGGCGCCCATGGCCGAGGTGGGATAGGGCAGGGAGGTACCATATTGAATCATCAGCCGCTCAACGGCGTCACTGTCGTCGCTGGTCCAGGTCTGGGGCATATAGTAGAGCATACCCGCATCAAACCGACCACCGCCGCCTGAACAGCTTTCGAAAAGAATCTGAGGGAAGCGGGATGTGATGGTTTCGAGCACGCGATACAGCCCCAGCATATACCGGTGATGCACTTCGCCCTGCTGCGCGGCAGGCAGACACGCGCTGCCAACCTCGGAAAAGTTGCGGTTCATATCCCATTTAACGTATTCAATAGGGGCAGAGGAAAGCACGTTGCTCACCGTATCAATCAGATAATCCTGCACATCCAGGCGGGACATGTCCAGAATCAGCTGATGCCGCCGTTCGCTGCGATCTCGGCCAGGAACATGTAGACACCAGTCTGGATGCGCGCGATAGAGATCGGAATCTGGAGAAATCATTTCCGGCTCAAACCACAGGCCGAATTTCATCCCCAGGGCGTTGATTTCCTTGGCTAGATAGCCAAGGCCGCCGGGAAGCTTGTTTTCGTTTACAACCCAGTCACCCAGAGAGCAGTTATCGTGATCCCGCTTGCCGAACCAGCCGTCATCCAGCACGAACAGCTCCACTCCGATGTTCGCTGCCTTGCGGGCAATGCCCAGCAGCTTTTCAGTGGTGAAGTTAAAGTACGTGCCTTCCCAGTTGTTCACAAGCACCGGCCGTTCCCGGTCACGCCAGATTCCGCGGCAAACCCGGGTGCGGAGCATTTTGTGGAAGGTGTGGGACATGCCGTTCAAGCCCTGCGCGGAATAGACCATCGCCATTTCCGGGGTTTGAAGGGATTCGCCGGAATGCAGCTGCCAAACGCATTCATTTAATCCGCCCACGAAGCGCGTAGAGCCCAGCGCATTCTGCTCCGTTAACATCCGGAAGCTGCCGCTGTAAAGCAGCGTCATGCCGTAGCATTCGCCGGTGTGCTCGGTGGTATCCGGGGCCACAAGCGCCAAGAAGGGGTTATGCTGATGTCCGCTGGCACCGCGGCAGCTGCCAATTTCTCGAATGCCATGCATAGCAGGAACCCGCTCTACGGCGCGTTCCTTGCCCCATGCCCCCTGCAGATGTACCACATCATAAGCGCCGCGCAGCGTAACGCAGGCGCTGGCAGGGTTGCGCAGCGTAATGGTTTCCTTGCCCTGATTTTCAAACAAAACGCTTTGCACTATTGCGTGCAGATCGTTTAGAACCGTATAGCGCAGCGTTACTTGCAGGCCGGTCACTGAATCCAAAAGACGAATGGACAGCGTGTCCGCCTCGGCTTCATTTTCAGTATATACGGCAGGAAGACCGGCCAGCCGGGGCTTGCCGGGAAGAATCGCATGGCCCTGATAACACAGCACAGCGCAGTTCATGCCGTCCGCTCCCAGGGCTTCCACTGCGACGGGACGAAAATCGCCCATGCCGCGGGTTGGATAAGCGTAAGAAGCGCATTGCGTAAAAGCGTCAAACGAAGCAAGCGCCGGCCAAGTGTCCTCCAGATACGATAAATCCGCATCGCCCAGCGCTGCGCCCCAATAGGTTTGCAGCAGAGAGGGAAGGCCATTTGGATCCTGCGCCACCTGAAGAATATAACTGAAGGTGGTTTTATCGGTCAGGTGAAACAGCTGCTTGCTGTCATCATAAAAAATAGGCATAAAACTCCTCCTATATTTCTCGATAGATCATCATCTATTATAACGAATTGGCAACGGACTGTAAAGCATTCAAAGGAGAAAAAAGGTTTTTTGCAGGTTTAGGCGGAAAAAGATAGGGAAAGCTTGTTATTTTTCACCTGATGTGGTAAAATATCTTGGCTTATATTCAGCCGTAGAACGGGAGAGGAAAGCAATGACCCACATTTATCTGGATGCCATGGGCGGCGACAACGCGCCGCAATGCACGGTGGAAGGAGCCCTGGAAGCGCTTCGGGCAGATCAGGATCTGAAGATTACGCTGGGGGGCCCGCTTTCTCAGCTGGAGCCGCTGCTTAAGGACGCCCAAGACGTGCGCGACCGCATCCTGTTGGACGATGCTCCACAGATCATTACCAACCATGACGCACCGGTGATGGCGGTTCGCCAGAAGAAAGAATCCGCCGTAGTAAAGGGAATGCTGGCGGTGCGCGATGGCGCAGCGGACGGCTTTGTTTCCGCTGGCTCTACAGGCGCGACTCTGGCGGGAGGCATGTTCCGTCTGGGGCGGATTAACGGCGTGGAACGACCGGCGCTGGCCCCGCTTTTGCCCAATGGCAAAGGCTTTTTCTGCCTGATTGACTGTGGGGCGAACGTGGATTGCCTGCCCCAGTATCTGCCCCAGTTCGGCGTGATGGGCAGCGCGTATATGCGCTGCGTGCGGGGCATGGAAAAGCCGCGGGTTGGTCTGGTGAATATTGGTGCAGAGGCGGAAAAGGGAAATGCGCTGAGCAAAGCCGCTTATCCGCTGATGGAAAAAGCACCCTTCCATTTTGTCGGGAATATCGAGGGTCGGGATATCACCGCCGATATGGCGGACGTAGTGGTGTCCGATGGCTTTTCTGGAAACCTGATCCTGAAATTTATGGAGGGCGTAGCAGGCACGCTGCTGGGTATGGTGAAGCGTGAACTGCTGGCGGACACGCGGGGCAAGATTGGCGCGCTGATTTCCAAGCCTGCATTTGGGCGGATAAAAAAAGCCATGGATTATACCGAGGTGGGCGGCGCGCCGCTACTGGGGGTTAAAGGCGTGGTAGTAAAAGCGCATGGCTCCAGCAATGCTCACGCCATTGCCTGTACGATTGGCCAGGCAGCGCTGATGGCCCGAAAGGGTCTGGTAGAAGCCATTGAAAAAGAGATCACCTGTCAGCTTCAGGAAGTGAAGCAGAGCGAAAAAGGAGGAAGCAACGATGGTATTTGAAACGGTAGCCGGTATGATTGCCAAGCAGCTGAAGATGGACGTGAAAGATGTGACCGCCGACAAGCGCCTGGTGGAAGATCTGAAGGCGGACAGCGCCAACGTGATGGTGCTGATCATGGATTTGGAAGACGAATTCAATATGACTGTGGACGATGCTGCTATTACTACGCTCAAAACCGTGGGCGATGTGGTGAAGTATATCGAATCAAAGCAGTAATTTCACGTCGGCGAGGCGCGTCCACAAACGGGTGGGCGCGCCAAACTGATGTAATGAGGGATGAGGTAAATCATGCAGGATTATTCGCAGCTGGAAAAAGCGATTGGTCACTCCTTTCGGGAGGTGGCTCTGCTTCGGCAGGCGCTGACCCATCCGTCTCTTGGCCAGAAGCATAACCAGCGGCTGGAATTTTTGGGCGATGCGGTGCTGGAGCTTTGCGTGAGCGAGAAGATTTATGAGAAGCATCCGGAAATGCATGAGGGGGCAATGACGCAGCTGCGGCAGAAGCTGGTACGGGAAGAAAAGCTGGCCGAGGCTGCCCGGGAAATCTGTCTGGGAGATGCGCTGCTGATGGATAAAAGCTGTGAGATTACCGGAGGCCGCAAAAATCCCAGCGTGCTTTGTGATGCGTTTGAGGCGGTGCTGGCGGCTGTTTACCTTGATGGCGGCTTGAAGGCGGCACAGGCCATGGTTCTGCGGCTGATTGGCGACTGCTCGGAAACCGGGGTAGCTGATGGAAAAAGCGCCCTGCAGGAATTTCTGCAATCTCGGGGTCAGCCATCGCCGATCTATGAAACCGTGGCGGAAATGGGGCCACCTCATGAGCGGGTATTTGAGGTGGCGGTGCTTATTGAAGGCAAGGAAGCGGCGCGGGGCCGGGGAACCAGCAAGAAGCGGGCGGAACAGGAAGCCGCAGGATTGGCTTTGAAACTCATCAAGGGTTCGGGGGAATAAACGCAGATGCGTCTAAAGAAACTGGAAATCCATGGCTTCAAGTCTTTCGCCGATCGGACGGAGATCGTCTTTAATCAGGGCATCACGGGCATTGTGGGGCCAAATGGATCGGGAAAAAGCAACATCGGCGACGCAGTTCGCTGGGTGCTGGGCGAGCAAAGCGCCCGTGTTCTGCGCGGTGCCAAAATGGAGGATGTAATTTTCAACGGCACGGCCAAGCGCAAGGCGGCCTCCTACTGCGAGGTTTCGCTGGTGTTTGACAACGAGGATGGGGCGCTGAAATCCAATTTTGCTGAGGTAATGGTCACCCGCCGTGTGTACCGCAACGGCGACAGCGAGTATTACCTGAACAAAAACGCCTGCCGGCTGAAGGATATATTGGAATTGTTCCGGGATACAGGTATCGGCAGAGAAGGCTATTCCCTGATTGGCCAAGGCCGGATCGATGAGATTCTTTCCGTGAAAAGCGAGGATCGGCGGCAGGTCTTTGAGGAAGCCGCTGGCGTGATGACCTATCGTGTGCGCAAGGAGGAAGCTGAGCGCAAGCTGCAACGAACTCGGGATAACCTGAGCCGCGTGAACGACATTCTGGAGGAACTGGCCTCTCGGGTGGGGCCGTTAGAGCAGCAGGCGGCAGTAGCCAAGGAATATCTGGAATTGGCAGAACGGCTGCGCAGCCTGGAAATTAATATTTTCCTGATTCGCCATGACAAGGTAAAGGAACGTATCGCAGCGCTGGATCAGACGCTGGAAGGGCTTCGGGACGTGCTGCTGCACCATGAGGCGCGGCTAAATGAAACCGCCGCAGAGCGGGAGAAACTGGAGCAGGCGATTGGTCTGCTTGAGGAAGAACTCGCTAAGGCGCGTCAGGAGCATTTGGATACATCTGAGCAGCTGCATGAGGCACAGAACCAGCGGGAGCGCATTCAGCATCAAATTGAATCCGCTCAGGAAAACCTAACCCGGATCGCCGGGGAAATGACGGAGGCGCAAAGAAAACGGGATGAATTGCAAACCCTGTTTACCCAGGGGGAACAGGATGCGCAAGAGCGAGACCAGGCACTGACCGCGGCCAAGCAGGAACTGGACGGAGAACAGCAGAAGCTGGAACAGTATTTGCTGGAAGCCCAGAACAGGGAAAAAACGCTGGATCAGCACAAGGCGGATATTCTTTCTGCGGTGAATCGGCTGTCTGACGCTCGAAATCAGCAGGCACGCCAGCAGGCTATTTGCAGTCAGATGAAAAAGCGTCTGGGCGAAATTGAGCAGGGGCTGGGGGACGCGGCAGAAAAGCAAAATATGCTGGTTTCCGCGCTGCGCAGCGCCGAAAGCCAGGCTGCTCAGGTGGATGCCGGGCTGCAGGCTCTGAAGGATGACGCGGCGCAATGCGAAGGAAAGCTTCGATTGCTGACCCAGGAGACTCAGGAAGCAGCAGAAAAGGCGCAGAGCATGAACCTGAAATACCAGGCTGATGTGAGCCGACTGAAGCTTATGGATGAAATGTCCCGGGAAATGGAAGGGTATAACCAATCCGTTCGCCGGGCACTCAGTTTTGCGCAGAATGATAAAAGTGTCAAAGGCGTGGTAGCGCGGCTGATGCAGGTTCCCGAAAAGTTGGAGACCGCCATTGACATGGTTCTGGGCGGCGCGCTCCAAAACATCGTCACGGAGGATGAAAATGCAGCCAAGCGGCTAATTGACCATCTGCGGAATAATCGGCTGGGGCGGGCAACATTCCTGCCCATGACCACGGTAAAATCACGGGTGCTCAGCAGCGAGGAGCGGCGGGTGCTTACGATGCCAGGATGTCTGGGCGTGGCCAGCGAACTGATTTCCTATGCTCCGGAATATCGGGGAATCATGGAGAATCTGCTGGGAAGAACCATTATCGCTCAGGATTTGGACAGCGGTATTCCGATCATGCGAGCTGGCCGTCATGCATTTCGACTGGTGACGCTTTCGGGCGATGTAATGCATTCCGGAGGTTCAATGACCGGCGGTACGGCGCAGAAAAGCGCGGTGAGCCTGCTGGGCCGTGAGCGGGAAATGAAGGAATTGCAGAAAACAGTTTCCTCTGAAAAAGAACAGCTTTCCGCCTTGCGGGAGGAATTGGCCGGCATGCAGGCGCAGAGGGAGGAATTGAAGCGTCTTCGCAATGAAGCCCTGGAACGGGTGCATCAGGAAGAAATCGCCGTTGCCCGGGAGCAGGAGCGAGTCTTTAACGCCAAGGCGGAATTGAACGCTGCTGCTGAGCAGTTGACTCGTACCCAGGCGGCCAAGACGCAGCTGCAAGAGAGTATCGCGGAAATCGAGCGGGATTTGGCCGCCGTTCAGGCCCGGGCTGAAACGGAAACAATCGACCGGGAGGCCATGGATCAGAAAACCGAGGCACTGCAAAAGGCGTTGCAGGAAACGCGCGAGAGGGCAGACGATCAGCGGGATTTGGTGACCAAAATGCGCCTGAAGTTTGCCGAATTGACCCATACGCTGGATACGCTGCGTCGGGATAAGGAGCGCCGGGACCAGGAACTGCTGGCTTTGGGTGGAACCATGGAACGGCTTTCGCTTCAGCAGGCAGAGCGGGAAAGCGTTCTGCAGGAAGCAAAAATGCAGCTGGTCGAGCAGGAAACACGCTGTCGCCAGCTGGAAGAAGCGCTGAAAAAAAAGCGCGAGCAGGTAGATAAACTGGAAGCAACCCGGCAGGAGCAATCTGCGAAGGAACGGGAATGCGTGCGGCTGAGCGAGGAAATCCATAAATCGTATGATGAAGACAGCGTGAAGCTGCATCGCACGGAGTTGTCTCGCGACCGGGCAGAGAATGATTTAAAGGTAATGACGGATCATATCTTCAACACCTACGATCTGACCTACGCAGGGGCCGAGGAATTCCGGATAGAAGGCGCATTTGATCTTTCGTCTAGCGAAAAGGAAGCGGCCAGGCTACGAGGACGCATTCGGGATATGGGGCCGGTTAACGTGGGCGCGATCGAGGAGTACGCATCGACCAAGGAACGCTTCGATGATCTGACGACCCAGCAGCAGGATTTGACCAAGGCCGAGGAGGATTTACAGGCGCTGATTACCCGGTTGCTTTCTCAGATGGAAAAGCAGTTTGTGGAGGAATTCGCCAAGTTGGGCGAATATTTCAAGACAACGTTTGCACGGCTCTTTGGCGGCGGGCAGGCGGAACTGAAGTTGACCGATCCGGACGATGCGCTAAACTGCGGGATTGAAATCATTGCGCAGCCCCCGGGAAAGAAGCTGCAATTGCTTAGCCTTCTTTCCGGTGGCGAAAGGGCGCTGACGGCAATCGCTATCCTCTTTGCTATGCTCAAATTGAAACCAACGCCCTTTTGCATTCTGGATGAAATCGAAGCGGCGCTGGATGAAGCAAACATCGGATATTTCGCCGATTATCTGGCTGAATATGCCAAGTCGACCCAGTTTGTTGTGGTCACGCACCGCAAGGGCACCATGGAACGATGCGATTCCCTGTATGGTGTGGCGATGCAGGAGCGCGGAGTTTCCGGCATGGTGTCGGTGAATTTGCAGGATTATGAATAAGAACCACAGGAGAGGGAGGCGGAAATATGGGATTTTTTCAGCGTCTTAAGCAGGGCTTGACCAAGACCCGGGGCGGCTTGACGGAAAAAGTGGACGAACTGGTGAAGAATACCCGGGTGATTGACGAGGATTTTTATGACGAACTGACGGATATTCTGATTCTGGCGGATGTGGGCATGGCGGCTACGACAGAAATCATGGATAAGCTTCGCCAGCGCGTGCAGGCGCAGGAAATCAAGGATGCGGATCAGGCCAAGGAAATCTTCAAGCAAATCCTGGTTGAAGAAATGAATATCCCCCGCCCGCCGCTGAAATGGCCCATGGTGATGTTTGTGGTAGGGGTCAACGGCGTGGGCAAGACCACAACCATCGGCAAACTGGCCCTGCGGTTTCAGGAAATTGGCCGTAGCGTGATGCTGGCGGCGGCGGATACCTTCCGTGCGGCTGCAGATGAGCAACTGGCCGTCTGGGCGGAGCGGGCCAAGGTGCCCATCATTCGCCATCAGGAGGGCAGTGATCCCGCCGCAGTGGTATATGATGCGGTGCAGGCCGCT
>CAYRFP010000011.1:34976-55213 GCA_964423675.1 uncultured Oscillospiraceae bacterium | reverse complement strand
AGAACACCATCTGGCCTTCTTCGCTGAAGATCCAGTCGAACCACTTGAGAATCTCAACCGCTTTATCCTCTGCCGCAATGGTGATCGCAGCAGCGTTGCCATTGCCGTAGCCCAGGCCGCGGCCGGGCTGCTTCTGCGTGCCGGAGGAACCCACGGGAGGCGCAATGTAAATGTATTCCGCACCGTCAATGGTATCCACGTAATGCATGTTATTCATGAAGGTGAAACAGACACCCACCAGATCATTGGCCATGGCCGCCTGGAGATTGGTTTCGTTGCTTTCCAGGTTCCGATCCAGATATTCCTTATCCAGCAGGCCGTTGGTATACAGATCGTTTAAGGTTTCCAGATAGGCCCTGTAATTGGGATGATCGTATACCAGGATATAATTGCCATCAGGATCCAGGCAGAAGATGTCGCTGTTATAGATATCGAAGGTGTACAGCAGCCGATCCACTTGGCCGGAAAGCGGGATTTCATCGCTCGCATCGCCATTGCCGTTAGCGTCCATTTCCTTGAACGTCTTGAGAACCGTCACCCATTCGTCCCAGGTGCTGGGCACATCCAGGCCACAACGATCCAGCCAGTCCTTGCGGATCATCCAACTCTTGGTAATCGGCGTGGTGCCAACGAAGGGGATGTAATACACATGGCCGTCGCCAACGGAAGCCTTGGCCAGCTTCCAGTTTTCCTCGCCGAAGAAGGCCAGCAGATTGGGGCAATGTTCCTCAATCAGGTCTTCCAGCGGGAGCAGCACGTCCTGATCCAGCAGCAGATTCATCTGCTCATTCCCGCGGAACTGAATCACATCGGGAATATTCTGCGTGGCCAGCATGGTTTGCAGGCTGCTGGTGTAGGAATCCAGAGGAGCCAATTCAAAGGTGATATCGGTGTTGGTCAGCCACATTGCTTCCTGCATGGGCGCATCGTCCACAGACCATACGTCCGACGTGATCGTCATGTACGTAAACTGGAAGGGAGCGGATTCTTCGGCAATCGCCCCGGGAATCAGGGACAACGCCAGAACGAGGGCAACCACCATAGTCATCAATTTCTTCATGGGATAACCTCCTTAAATTATTTCAACGCTTTCTGCCTACGCCTTCTTCGGCTTCTGCAGCAGCCGAATCCGCCGTAAACGCTTCAAGCATTGTTTAACCTTTAACAGCGCCGATCATCACGCCTTTTACAAAATACCGCTGGAAGAAAGGATAAATCGCCAGCATGGGAAGCATGGCCACCGTGCAAACCGCGTATCGCAGCTGTTCGCTCTCCCCGATATCCGATCCTTCGCCGTTTACCAGCTTGGACTGCGCAAGCATATCCCGAAGCACCAGCTGCAAGGTATACTTTTCAGGCGATTTGATATAAATCGCAGCGCCCAGATAATTGTTCCAGTGCCCCACGATAATCCACATCGCCACCGTGGCCAACGCAGGCTTGGCCAACGGAATAATGATTCGAAACAGGATCAGCCAATCATTTGCCCCATCAATACGGGCAGATTCTACCAGCGATTTGGGCAGCCCTACATAATACGCCTTAATCACCAGCACGTTATAGGCGCTGATGAGCGAAAGCAGAATCAGCGACCAATAGGAGTTCACCAAGCCGTACTTGCTTACCACCACAAAGGTTGGCACCAGACCGGCGCTGAAAAAATGCGTAATCATAATCAGCAGGTTATACAGCTTCTTGCCCGGTGCATCGGAGAACACCAGGGGATAAGCCGCCACAGCCGTCATCAGTAAACTGAGCACACAGCCAACCGCCGACAGAAAAATGCTGTTAAAAAACGCCCTTATTACCTTCGTTCCCGACATCACGGAAGCATACGCCGCGCCGGAAAGCCCCTTGGGCCAGAAATAAACGTCGCCGCGAATCACATGCTCCGATGAACTGACCGAAAGCGCGATCACGTTTAAAAAGGGCAGCAGGAAGAATAGTGACAGGAGAACCAGCACAATATTCGTCACAGCGTCAAAGATCACGTCGTCCCGCCCGCGGATTGCTCTGTTTTCCCGGTGCTTATCTTTCCTATATTTTTTCACGGTTTCTCCCCCTTTCCCTGTTAAAACACGCTGGTATCCGACAGCTTTCTGGAAGCCGCGTTAGCCAGAAGCACCAGCACAAGGCTGATCAGCGATGTTCCCAGTTCAATCGCGGTAGCATAGCTGTATTTCCCGTTCACCAAGCCCAGCTTATAGGTATAGGTGTTCAGCATTTCGGATTTACCATAGTTCAACGAATTCTGCAAAAGCAGCACCTTATCCAGGTTTCCGCCTGCCAATAAGCTGCCCACGGACATGGTGAGCAGGATCGCGATGGTGGGGCGGATACAGGGAACCGTAATATACCACAGGCGTTTGATACGATTGGCTCCGTCCACCAGCGCTGCTTCGTAGATTTCCGCGTCTACGCCCGTCAGCGCCGCAATATAAATGACCGAATTCCACCCCATGCAGGACCAGACGCCGGAAATATAATTGATTGCAAAGAAATATTCTGGCTGACCTAAATAATAGACATTTTCCAGTCCCATCGTGCGCCGGAGACTATTCAGCATCCCAATCGATGGGGAAATAAAGCTGTTAATGATAGTCACCACGATCACAGTGGAAATGAAATACGGCATGAATCTGATGGTTTGATAAACCTTTTTCACTTTCTGGCTGCGCACTTCATTAATCAGCAGCGCAAAAACAATGGGAGCAAGCGTCTGCCAGAAAATTGCACCGATGCTGAAGGAAATCGTGTTGCGGATCAACGGGCCAAAATTACTGGAGCCTACAAACTTTTTAAACCATTGCAGTCCCACGTATTTGCTCCCGTCAAAGCCCTTGAGGATTTTGTAATCATAAAAGGCCATGCGCAAATAACTGATGGGGATATACTTGAACATAATAAAGTAAATCACCACTGGCAGCATCATCACATAAACCCATCGGTTCCGAACAATACGCCGGCCCAATTGTTTGGCCCTGTTCCCGGTACGCAACGTTTCCTTCATCATATCGTTTCCCTCCTTGCTTGCAGTGCTTTGATACTTACGAAGAAATTACTCGATCAATCACCAGCTTCCGAAATTCCGGGCTAAGCACCGAGAAGTAAGCCGTAAAGCCCGTTACGCGTACAATTAAATCAGGATATTTCTCCGGATGGTCATACGCATCCAGAAGCATCTCCTTGTCTACTACATTGACGTTAATCAGCGTTCCGCCCAAAGCCAAGTGCGTTTTGATAATCGCTTCAATCGCGTCCACCGCCTGGCCATCTCCTAGCACCGCCGGATTGAATTCCAGTTGCATCGGCGCCGTGTTTCCATAACCGCACTGAACAGAGGCAACCGCAGTGGACAGCGCCGTAAGCGCCCCATCCTTTCGAAAACCCGCATGCGGATTAGCCCCATGAGAAATAGGTTCGCCCGCATAGCGGCCATTTGCCGTAGCGCCCACTTCCTTGCCCAGATTAATGGTATTAGCCCAAGAAAACAGCCCCGGAATCATCAAAATCCCGCCCGGTGTACGCTTTGAAACAATAATCCCGGCAAAATCCTTGGAAATTCGCTGAGCCCACTGATCTCCCAACGATCCCCCGCGGCCAAAGCGATCCGACGCGCTGAGCATGCCTTGGATGTATCGCCCTTTATCCCCAGCAAAATTGCTTTGGAGCGCTTCAAAGCAATCCCCCCAGGAAAGCCGCTTTTCCTTTTCAATGCGCTGTTCCAGCGCCGCAAAGGAATCTGCCACCGTAGCTAATGCCGCGCCGTCCACACAGATATTGTAATAATCCATCCCTCCGTTCGATGCATCCAGCCCCTTTTCCAGTGGCCCGTGGGACAAAAGATTCAGCATCAGTTCCGGCGCATTGAGATACTGATATTTCAGATGAAAATCAATTCCTTCTGCCACGCAATCTCTCGCTATACTCAGATGCTGCAAAAAGCGCTGATAGAGTTCCTCCACGGTGCGCTCCAGCGCAGGCTGATCCCTGTATTCATTCAGAGAAACCTCCATCACCTTAGCAAAATTGATCTTGATTAAATCGTTTAGCGTGTATTCCATTCCCGGGAGCGACATCCAATGGCACCCCACCGCGATACGTTGGCAGGCCAGGCTTTGCGGATAGCCATGCTTCATAAAGCCCTGAACCAGCGATTGATCCCCTGAAAATCTGGGATAGCCCTTCTTATCTTCCACTAGAATCTCAATGCCGCGGCGAAGCAGCTTGGGATCCAGCGTGTCATGCACACGAATGGTAAGGTTGACGCTGGTTTTCAACATATGCGCAGCTTCCAGAATCAAAAAGGACAACGGGGACGTTAAATCCCGTCCATCGGCCGATGGCCCGCCAATTTGATAGTAGGTGGTATCGTTCAGAAGAAGACAGGCGATGATAAATTTTGCTTCTTCATCTGTTAGCAGGCCAGCGGCCTTGTCTCGCTCATAATAGGGCTGCAAAATCACATCCAGTTGCGTTCCTGCGCCAGCGCGGTTATAGGTGCGATTGAGCATATTAAACCACGCCATCCACTGGCACGCTTCCAGAAACGTTTCCGGCGGCGCATCCACGATATGCGCATTCATTTCCGCCATGCGATGCAGGTTCGCCCGCAGCTGCGGATCCAGCTCCGTTGCTTCCATCCGTCGGATTTCCAGAACTGTTCGTTCCATCCAGTTGCGGATACCGTCCAGCACGGTGTCCTCTGCATCATACAGCCAGGCTGATTCCGGATGGATTGCCCGATAACGCGCAACCTTCTTTCGAATGCCGCCCCAGCCCAAATCAAGACCAATCTGATAATCCGGCGCAAAATGATGCATTTTTCCAATACCGGAAATGATCCCGTATTTTTCCTGTGTTGGTTTCAAAAAATCATAATTGAAAACAGGGGCCATCTCCATGTTATTGTTAGACACAGCGCTTTTAAAGGGCCGCAGTCTTTGGAGAATAAACATCCATCTGCCCGCCAGCGCATCCTGCGGATCGATATAGATCGGGTGATTTTTTAGCAATGCTGCAAAATTCTCAGCCCACAGCTTTGCCCCATAAAACGTATGATGAACGAGATCGTTGTATTGAATATCTACATGAAAGTCCGCCGGCGGAGGTACGCTGCCATAATCATCCTCGTTCATATAGGAGCCGTTGTCATGCAGCTTTTGCTGCGTCTGCTTTTCCTTGGCCTGGCGAAGATGCAAAATTCTTTCTTCGTAACTCAGCATGGGAAACCTCCGTTTTTACATATTAGGAAGATATTGCTTTCCATCTGCGTATACCGTCACGCCACATTTTTGTGCCGCTCCGGCCAGCCCGTTCACGGTTTCCGCCGATGGAACCCGGAAAACCTGCGGACGCTTTCCAATCAGCCGCGCCTTGTCTGTTCCAATGGGATGATAGCTCAGCAGTTCGTAATAAAGCAGGCGTTTTCCACCAGAAATGCACTTGGTAATTCCATAAATTTCCTGTAGATTATCATTCACGCCCGGAATCACCGGTGTTCGGATAATCACATTTTTTTCCGTTTCCAGCAAAAAGCGAAGATTCTCCATCACCTGCTGAAGATTCCCCTGGATATAGCGTTGCATCGTGTCTTCCCGAAGGGTTTTTACATCGGCCATCACCAGATCCACAAAAGGAAGCGTCTTTTCATACAACCGCCAGGGGACGCTGAGGTTTGTTTCAATCGCCGTATGAACGCCGTCTTTTTTCAGCATAGATAGCACTTCTGCCGCGAATTCCGCCTGCATCATTACTTCGCCGCCAGACAGGGTGACGCCCCCACCGGATGCATCATAATATGGCTTATCCTGAGCCAATTCTTCGGCCAACGCCCAAGCGGAATAGGTTCTTCCGATTTGCCGGATTGCCCCTGAAAAACAAGCCTGCGTGCAGGCAAAGCATCGCGTACAGACGGAACGATCGAGCGTATGGTGGCCATTTTCCATGCGATGCGCCCCCGTTTGGCATACAGCAAAACAAGCTCCACAGCCAATACAGCGAGTAGCATCAAAGCCCAATTCCGTTTGCGGATGAATGCCCTCCTGATTATGGCACCATGCGCAATTCAAATTGCAGCCCTTCAAAAATGCCACCGTCCGAATCCCGGGACCGTCCTTGGTAGAAAAACGTTCTACATCAAAGACCCGCCCATACATCGACTGCTCCTTCATTCGTTTTGCCTCCTGAAAAGGAACGTTCATTGCTTTTGCATTGCGGATCAAGCGTCATCTTTATTTTATTCGTTTTGTATATCAAAAATTGTTTCTATATTGGTTTATTCTATTTCAATCTTGTTCTTTTTTCCCTGCCAACCCTTTTCCTTTAACATATTGGCCAGGCGTACACCCAACGACCCGTTTAAACAACTGCACAAAGTAGGACACACTCTCAAAGCCGCAGTCCATTGCCGTCTCGGTCACATTCTTTCCCATCATCAACATTTGTGCTGCTGTTTCCAAGCGCACCTGATTCAAATACGTAACATACGTCATATGGGCATATTGCCTGAAAAATTTGCAAAGGTAATACTTGCTCATGTTCATCTGTGCCGCAGCCATGTCAAGCGTAATATGCTCACAGCAATGCTCATGCGTCCAACGAATCAGCTTGCGCAAACGATGTTCTTCCGCTGCCGTCCCTGTCAGCGGCGGCTTGGGCGCGTCTTCATTCACCCTCGCCAGCATTTCCACGATCGCCAGAATGCAGTGGATTCTGGAAAATATATTTTCGTCCTCTTCGATAATCCGCTGCATCACCGGATAGATTTCATCATACAGTTCCGGCACAAAACACTTTCCAAATATTTGCTTGTTAGCAAATTGAATAATGGCGTTTATGTCCAGATAAGCTTTCAAATTTTCTATGGAAATCTTAAAATTCAGTAATTCTCCGTCGCATTGCTTGCAGTTCGTTGCGTGTACGCAATAAGGCGGAATCACAATCACATCCCGGGGCAAAAATGCACGGTTCTTCCGTCCAAGGGTAATATGTCCCTCCACATCCTTTACCACAAGGATTTCAATAGTGTCTGCATAATGGAGCGGAACGATCTCATCATAGGGAAAATGCTTGATGCGGATGGAGTGAGGCGTATCCATGGAAAATTCCACGTTTTCGCGAAAAGAAAATGTATTGACGGTATGCATATCCACGCGCTTGCGCATAGTTCTCCCCCTTCGAAGACCGAAATATCTGCATATTGTTTATTATAGCATAAGTTATATAGATGATCCATACTGTTTTTCCGAGACATTTTCGACTGAAATCCGATACTGAATCGTACCCATTACAGAGGCATACTTTTCTCTTGATTTTTTCGTTTATTCGTTCTATAATGAATACATACCGCGAAGAACGGGAACAAGCGGGAGAACGCCTCTTTAGAGAGCCGGCGGGTGGTGAAAGCCGGCGAAGCGTTCCTGCGATCCACCCGGGAGCGGGCGGCGAAAGCCGCCGGGAAGCGCCCCTTATCGCGCAGTCAAGGTGGGCCTCGCCAATTGGGCGGGTCAATCGGGGTGGCAACGCGGTGAATCCGTCCCTGTGAGTGGGCGGCTTTTTTTATTGAAAAAAATCCCAAGGAGGATGTACACCATGCTGGATATCAAACGGATTCGTCAAAATCCCCAGGAATTGATCGACGCGCTGCAAAAGCGCAATTCCCCCATCGATGTGAGCGAACTGCTGAGCCTGGATGAAAACCGCCGGGAGCTGCTGGGCCAGGTGGAGGCGCTGAAAAACCGGCGCAATGAGGAAAGCAAGAAAATCGCCCAGGTGAAAAAGGCCGGTGGCGATGCGTCCCCTGTGATGGAAGAAATGCGCAAAGTGGGCGATGAAATCGCGGCGCTGGATAAGCAGGTGGGCGAGATTGACGAAAAGATCAATTTCATCCTCATGCGTCTGCCCAATATTCCCCACAGTTCCGTGCCCGTAGGCAAGGACGACAGCGAAAATGTGGAGCAGCGTCGCTGGGGCGAGCCGCGGCAGTTTGCTTGGACGCCGAAGGCACACTGGGATATCGGCACCGATCTGAACATTCTGGACTTTGAAGCGGGCGCAAAGATTTCTGGCGCGCGGTTCACCGTCTATCGCGGCCTGGGCGCACGGCTGGAACGCGCGGTAATCAACTTCTTTATGGATACCCACGCCGCCGATGGATACACCGAAGTGCTGCCGCCTTACATGGTCAGCCGCGCTACCATGACAGGTACCGGCCAGTTGCCCAAATTTGAAGAGGACGCTTACAAGGTGTTTACCGGCAAGCAGGGCGAAACCGATGTGGACCAGGACACGTTCCTGATTCCCACTGCGGAAGTGCCGGTAACGAATCTGTATCGGGATATGATTCTGGACGGAGATCAGCTGCCCATCCGTCATTGCGCCTATTCCGCCTGCTTCCGCGCCGAAGCTGGCAGTGCCGGCCGAGATACCCGTGGCCTGATTCGCCAGCACCAGTTTAACAAGGTGGAAATGGTGAAGATCGCCAAACCCGAGCAAAGCTATGACGAACTGGAATCCATGACTCGTCAGGCCGAGAAAGTCTTGCAGCTGCTGGGGCTGCCCCATCGGGTGGTTTGCCTGAGCACCGGCGATATGGGCTTCTCCGCCGCCAAGACCTATGATATCGAGGTCTGGATGCCTTCCTATAACCGATATGTGGAAATCTCCAGCTGCTCCAACTGCGAGGATTTCCAGGCGCGCCGTGCCCAGATCCGTTATCGGGACGGGGCCAAGGGAAAGCCGCAGTTGTGCCATACACTCAACGGTTCCGGCGTGGCCGTGGGCCGCACGGTGGCCGCTATTCTGGAAAACTATCAGAACGATGATGGTTCTGTCACCGTTCCGGAAGCGCTGCGCAAATATATGGGCGTGGACGTAATTAAATAATCGAAGAGGGAACGTTTGTGCAGACAGACGTTCCTTTCTTATTCCAGCTTTATTTTGCTGTTTCAGCCGTATCCCGGTTGACCATTATTAGAAAGGAGAAATGTTTATGCTACAAGGAAAAACTGCAATCGTAACTGGAGGAACACGGGGAATTGGCCTGGCCATCGTGCGCACATTTTTGAAAAACGGGGCAAAAGTGGCGCTGTTCGGCAGCCGGATGGAAACGGTGAACAAAGCGCTGGACGAACTGAAGGTCGAGAATCCAGATTGGTCCGTGCTGGGCATGGCTCCAAATCTGGCAAAATATGATGAACTGAGGGCTGCTGTAGATCAGGTGGCGGCCGCCTGGGGCAAGGTGGACATTCTAGTCAACAATGCTGGCATCTCCGCCCGGGAACCGCTTTCGGAATATACACCCGAAGCATTCCAGAAAATCATGGATCTGAACGTGACCGCCGTGTTCAACGGCTGCAAGGCCGTAGAGCCGCTGATGAAGGCGCAGGGCAGCGGAAGCATTATCAACACCAGCTCCATGGTCAGCCTGTACGGCCAGCCCAGCGGCGTGGGCTATCCCACCAGCAAATTCGCCGTCAACGGCATGACCCGCAGCCTGGCGCGGGAACTGGGCCGGGCAGGCATCCGCGTGAACGCAGTGGCCCCAGGCGTCACCCGCACGGATATGGTAGCCGCCCTGCCGCCGGAACTGGTGCAGCGCATTTCCGCCCCCATCCCGCTGGGACGGGTCGGCGAGCCGGAAGAGGTGGCCAATGTGTTCCTGTTCTTAGCCAGCGATATGGCCAGTTATGTCACCGGCGCGGTGATCTCCGTCGATGGTGCGGCGCAGACCTGACATCAAATAAAGCCAAAACGCTTCTTTCTTTGGAAGGAAGCGTTTTTTCTTGTTTTTCTGTTGACGAATGCCAGAAAAAAGGGTACAATAAGCAACGGTATTCATCGTTTTCAGGAGGATGGTATGCATTCAACGCTTTTACAGATTCACCCAGAAGACAATGTGGCGGTAGCCCTGCGTCCGCTGGCCGCCGGTGAAACCATTATTCTGGATAACGGCGAAGCGCTGACGCTACACGACGCCATTCCCGCCGGACACAAGGCGGCGCTTCAGGCACTGCGCCCTGGCGACCCGGTCATAAAATATGGCTTTCCCATTGGTCAGGCCACAACGGAAATTCCCCAAGGCGGCCATGTGCATGTGCAGAATTTACACACACTGCTGGGCGATACCCTGCATTACACCTATCAGCCCATTTCCTGCCCCACTGTGTCCCTTCCCGTCCGGGAATTTCCCGGCTATCCCCGGAAAGACGGCAGCGTGGGCGTGCGCAACGAGCTGTGGATTCTGCCCACAGTAGGCTGCGTCAGCAGCGTGGCCAAGGCGCTGGAGCAAAAAGCACAGGTGCTGGTAGGCGGAGGTGTGGAGGCCGTTCACGCCTTTTCTCATCCCTATGGCTGTTCCCAGATGGGGGATGACCAGGAAAACACCCGCAGAATTCTGGCCGATTTGGCCTGCCATCCCAACGCAGGGGGCGTGCTGGTGCTGGGGCTGGGCTGTGAAAACAGCGGCGTAGAGGAGATCCGGAAGCACATTCCCGCCGGCTGTGGCGAGCGGATACGGTATCTGGTCTGCCAGGAGGAAACGGATGAAATTTCTGCCGGAATGGCTATTCTTCAAACGCTGGCCGATGCAATGCGCCCGCAGCGGCGAGTGCCCTGTCCAGCATCGAAGCTGGTTATCGGGCTCAAATGCGGCGGATCAGATGGATTCAGCGGCGTCACGGCCAACCCCGTTATCGGCGGCTTTTCAGATCTGCTGATCGCCCAGGGCGGCAGCACGATTCTGACCGAGGTGCCTGAAATGTTTGGGGCAGAAACGCTGCTGATGGCTCGCTGCGAAACCGAAGAACTGTTCCAGAAAACAGTTGAACTTATCAACGATTTCAAGGCCTATTTTCAGACCCATCATCAAACCATTTATGAAAACCCCTCGCCAGGAAACAAGGCGGGCGGCATTTCCACCCTGGAAGACAAGGCGCTGGGCTGCACCCAAAAAAGCGGGCTTGCGCCGGTGCGAGATGTGCTTGCCTATGGCCAGCGGCTGAAAACGCCGGGGCTGAATCTGCTCTCCGCCCCGGGGAACGATCTGGTGGCCTCCACGGCGCTGGCAGCAGCCGGCGCGCAGATCGTGCTGTTTTCCACCGGCCGGGGCACACCCTTTGCTTCTCCCGTGCCTACCGTCAAAATCTCTTCTAATTCCGTCCTGGCCCAAAAGAAGCATGGATGGATCGACTTTGACGCCGGACGGCTGCTGTGCGAAAAAAGTCTGCCCCAGCTGAGCCAGGAACTGATGGATTATGTGCTGGCCGTGGCAGGGGGCGAACTAGTTTGCAGTGAAAAAAATGGCTATCATGATATGGCCATTTTCAAAAACGGCGTGACGCTTTAAGCCTTCTACCAATAGGGAGTCCTCTTCCGTAGGCAACGTTTTCTGGGCGTTTGCCTATTGCGCCCCCCAATGATAAATGGTATAATGTACCCAATGGTTCCGTATTTGTCAACGACACGATATTGAAGCAGCTCCCTGCCCAGCCTTTTTTCGGCACAGGGCGTGGCCACCGACAGCGTGCAACGGATTCCTTATTAAAAAGAGGAGAGAACAAAAATGGATATGCAGAATCTGGCCCGGCTTACCCACGAAGTCACTCGCTCCATCTCGCCGGAAAATCCGACTGGAGAAAAGGGAAAGGGCGGCCTTTGCCCGCTGGAAAAAGGTTCCGCTTCCCAAGCGGCACGAGAACTGGGAGAAGGATGGAAGGTTAACCCCTACGTGGTTATCAATCCCGGTGAGACCTTTACTATGGCGAAGATCGATGGTTCTGGCTGCATCAACCATATCTGGATGACCCCCACCGGCTCCTGGCGCGAAAGCGTTTTGCGCATTTATTGGGACGGCCAGGAAAACCCCAGCGTGGAAAGCCCCGTGGGCGATTTTTTCTGCATGGGATGGAACAGCTATGCGCCGGTGAATTCGCTGGCTGTATGCGTCAATCCCGGCAGCGCGTTTAATTGCTATTGGCCCATGCCCTTTGGCAGCAGCGCGGTAATGACCATGACCAACGAAGGCGCCAAGCCCCTGACGCTGTTTTATCAGATCGATTATTGCCTGCGTCCCGTGGCCCCGGATGAAGGGCGTTTCCATGCTCAGTTCCGCCGGGTCAATCCTCTGCCATACAAGGAAGTATATACCATTCTGGACGGTGTGCAGGGCCGCGGCCGGTATGTTGGCACGTATATGGCCTGGGGCAGCAATAATGGCGGCTGGTGGGGCGAAGGCGAAATTAAATTCTATATGGACGGCGACCAGGATGGAGCCACCATCTGTGGCACTGGCACAGAAGATTATTTCTGCGGCTCTTATGACTTTGAAAACAGAGTCACCCGTCAATATGAAGCCTTTTCCACGGCCTATGCCGGATTCCATCAGGTGATTCGTCCGGATGGATTGTATCGAAGCCAAACCCGTTTTGGCATGTATCGCTGGCATATTACCGATCCGGTCTGCTTTGAACAGAATCTGCGCGTGACCATTCAGGCGCTGGGCTGGCGAAGCGGAGGGCGCTATCTCCCCCTGCAGGATGATATCGCCTCTGTGGCATTCTGGTATCAGGAACTGCCCACTGTTTCCTTCCCCGTCTTTCCGGATAAGGACGCACGGGAAGTGATTTAATTCCATCACAGCGCTTCCCGCATAGAAAAAGCCTGCAAACGTCATTTAATCGTTTGCAGGCTTTATTTTTAAACGCAGGGATAGGCGATTTCTCAGAAAGCAAAATACTTATCCAACAATTTGCCCGTTCTGCCCTTGAGCCGCGCCAGTTCCTGCGCAGCAGATGGATCGTCGCAGACATACGCCTTCATCAGCCGGCCTTCCTCCACGCACAGCTCATCATGCAGCGGGAAATAATTATCCAGCAGGAATCGGCCATACCGGGCCAGACGCAGAGAGGCGAAGGTACGGTATTCCGCGCTGATGCATTCCACCGCCACGCAATAGCCCGTCCGTATGGCATCTATCAGATCCGTGCGCTTATTCTCCGCAGCCAGTACCAGCGTTTTGCTGATATATGCCCCCGGATTATTATACACCCCATGGGAATCGCTGGCGCCAATAGCAGTCAGCTTCGTGCCCCGAGCCTTTGCTTCCATATAATGCAACAGTTGGGATTCGTTCTGATCCATATACAGCTCGCCGCCATACAGTTCAAAAGCATCGAATTCATTGGTATCAAAAATCGCGTCAGACACATAGGGCGGAACATGGAAGGCATTATTAGCAATCCAATAGGGATGGCAGAACACGCTTAGTCCACCCCATTCCCGGATTTTCCGCGCCGCCCAGATGCAGGCGGCTACTGTAAACCGCCCCGGACCCTCCGGAATGGAAAGGCTGTCCGCCAGCGCCCAAACCTGCGCTTCGTACTCTTCATCAGAATAACAGGGCGCATTTTCATCGCCGCGCCATCTCTCTGCAGGCAGGCTGGTAATGCCAGGAAAGTTATCTTCCATCTTATCCCGCATAGACTGCACCATGGCATTGACGCTGCTGGTTGCGCCAAAGTTGATAATATGCACCACATTGTTGGGCAGCTGCACTTCTTCTCCCGGCACCAGTTCCAGATCCAGATCCACGCCCTTATACGCCTCGATCATATGCATCGAGCCTACATAAGTGCGATGATCTGTCATGGCCAGGAAATCCATGCCCTGACGGCGATAATCAGCAGCCACGATTTCCGGCGCCTGGCGGCCATCAGAATCAATGGAATGGACATGCGTGTCGCCCAGGAAAGGATAGCGGCCCTGAAGATCCTCATCCACGGCATAAACATTTAGCCGCATTTTCGTGTTGCGGCGGCCTTCAAAAACAATAGAATATTCGCTTTCCATGGGGAAGGTGTATTCAAAGCGTAGACAGCCGTCCGCCTCTGGGGACAGCGTCATAGAAACACGAATGTCTTCGCGCCCGTCGCCATACAGGTTTCGGTCATTATAAGGCTTCAATTCCACCAGCGTGTCCGGCGAAAACGCTGATTGCCGGCCCAGAGGCTGGATGGTAATCTGAACCGGCTTGCCAACGGAAATCACCTTGGGATAGACATCATAAAGATACAGTTCGTTTTTCATCTTGCTCCTCCTTTGCCAAAAAGCGCAGGGCATTTTCCTTCCAAACCAATTTCGACTTCATTATAACAGACAAAAGCAAAAAAAGAAACCCTTCTGCCGAAAAAGCAGGGGATGAGACGGGCGTGCAGAATATTAGAAAAGAATGCGGAAACCCAAGATTGAAACCGCGCCTTACCCCAGGCAACGCTTACGCAAAACAGGAGGAACGCAACCATGTGGGAAACGCTCACCTTTTCTGTATCCACCGATCTGCATTACAAAAAAGGCATGTATGCCGCAACGCTGGAAGACATGCGGCAGATCATACGCCGCGCCAGAGAGCAGCAGGCGCAGTTTATGCTCCATGCCGGCGATTTATGCAACGATTATATGGGTTCTCCGGAACTGATGCGGGTGATCCGCGAGGAAAGCGGCATGCCCTTTTATAACGTTTATGGCAACCACGAAATGGAATCCAAAGGCAACACCATGGAATTTGTCACGCCCTTTTTAACCACCGATCCAGCCGCCCGATTCGCCCAGCCCAATCCTCAATGCGCCTATTATGAGGTGGATTATTCCCCCTTCCGTTTCCTGTTTCTGGACACCTGCTATTCCTGGAATCCGAAAACGCAGGAATATGAGCACAATCAGGAAGCTAGTTGGGGGCCGCCGGAAGGCAACGAGCGGCCCTATTCTCTGGGAAATCCGCAGAAGCAATGGCTGGAAGAACGGCTGCTGGATGCGGCCAGACAGCAATACCGCTGCGTCATCGTCAGCCATGAAGGCTTCTCCGGGCTATGGTCTTCCTCGCCGGACGCGGAGGAAGTGCGTGCGCTGTTTGCCCGTGCAAACGCCCTGCACCCCGGAACCGTAACCCTGGCGATTAACGGCCATCATCACCGCTTCTTTCAGGGCAGCCGAGATGACGTGGTTTACCTCAATGTAAATTGCGTTCGCAATGGCTGCTGGCGCGGCAATCAGACGGATGCACATTATACCCCGAGGCAGACCTCGCCCCAGGCTATCTGCGCCTCGGATGGAACGGTGACCGGTCAGGAAACGATTGAATTGGACAGCCTGACCCAGGGACGGAACACATGGTTTTACGATGCGCCGCTCAATGCTATCATCACCCTGACAGCGGACGGGCGAATTACCGTTCAGGGCAGCCGGGCAGGATGGCTCTACAATGTGCTGCCGCCTATCAGCGACCCGGCAGAGGGCGCGACGATTCCCGACAGCGTCTGGAAAAATGGTCAAATCATGGCGAACGAAAAGGAAGGGATGCAAAAATGACACCTTGCCTTTCCTTTCTGCCTTTTGCCTGGCGGACTGACGCCGCCTATCCCGTCGCTTCGCCTGCGCCCCAGGGCATTCGACGCAGCATCCTGCATCGCGCGGATGCGGAATATCCCTTCTTGCATGATACCATGATTACGGCGTTTGAGGGGCGGCTGCTTTGCGCCTGGTATAACTGCACGGAAAATGAAATCGAAGGAAAAACTGTCATCCGGGGCCGCTGGTCTGAGGATGGCGGAGAAACCTGGGGCCCGCCGGAGGAAATTGCTCATGCCGCCCCCGGCAGCGGTGTGCATATGGTGCCCGTTGTGTTTGCTCAGGAAAAAGGCGTGCTCTATGCTTATGTTACCGAAATGGTGGGGCATGATCTGCCTGTTGGTTATGCGGTTTACCGCTATGCAAAAACCGGCTGGAAACGGATAGCATGCCGGGATCTGCCTGCGCTGCTGAATCATCAGCCCCAGCAGCTGGAAGACGGAGCCTGGATCAGCGCCGGTCGCATCAGCCGGGAGCCCGGAACACTTCCGCTGATTCCCTGCGTGTTTTTCGGCCAAGGCGAAGCACCCATTGATTGGCGCGCCTGTCCCCTGCCCGGCCCTTGGGTGCAGGGGAATTCGCCATTCCAGTATCCCGAAACCACCCTCCTCATCGCCGGTCAGCGGCTCACTGCCGTGACTCGGAACGATGACGGCCCCGCCCAGGCCTTTGAAAGCGCTGATGGAGGCCAAACCTGGAGCGAGGGCCGAGACGTGGGACTGCCGATCACGGATGGGAAGCTGTGCGGAGGCACGCTTTCCACTGGCCAGCAATACTTAATTTATAATGAAAAAAACGCGTCGGGAAGCCGAAACCGACTGGTCATTGCTCTGCGCCGGGGCTGTGACGCGCCGTTTGAAGCGGTTTACACGCTCTTTGCCGATGAGGATGCGGAAAAGGCGGCCGGGCCGCTTTGGCATTATCCCTGTGCCTTAGAATGGAACGGAAAGCTGTTTGTATCCTGCACCGCCTCCCGGGAAGAGGATGTGCATCGTCATGCCGCGCTGGCGGTCATCCCGGTAACATCCTTGGCGATCTAAACCAAATAGGCAAAAACGCATGCCTGCAAACAGCATGCGTTTTTTCCATTTATAGATAATCGCGCAGCGCAACAGCCAGGCGCTCCTCCACTTCAATCAGCCGACGGCACAGCGCCTTGGATTTCTCATCCGCCGCCGCATACTGGTTCAAATATTTGCTCAGAGATTTCACGCCCATGTTGCATCCATCGGTAATCAGATCGGCCACATGCGCATCCGTTTCCTCCATGGCCAGCTGCATTTTCGTTTTCATGGCAGCCATAGCCTTGGCGATAGCAGGCGGACCTTTTCCTTCATCCTGATATCGATGCAAAAGTTCCTCACCTTCCTGACCTATTCGCTGATGCTCGCTCTTGCTTTTTTCCAACAGTGACTGAAGCGATGCGGCCTGCGCATGGGGCAAAGCGGCCTCAATGGCCTGCACCGCCATCTGCACCCCTGCATCACATTCCCGCAATAGCCGGACGGTATCCTGCTCGATCATTTCGTCTCCCCCCTTTCAAGAAGAAAGCAGGGCTGTCTGCCAAAGGACAGCCCTGCGGGATTTGCGCAGCCTTACTTGCCGCTCATCTGGCGTTCCTGCTGTTCAATCATGCGTTTAACCATGTAACCGCCGATGTAGCCGGCCTGACGGGAAGGCAGATCGCCATTATAGCCCTGCTTGAGATTGATGCCCAGCTCGCTGGCGATTTCGAATTTCATGTTGTCCAGCGCCGCCCGGGCTTCGGGCACATTGGCACGGTTGCTGTTATTGGAAGAAGAAGCGTTGTTTCCAGAATTGTACATAGCGATTCACTCCTGTTTCATTTTTTGCTCTGATTTGCCTGGAGGGCGCAAAGCCTCAGCGCTTTCTTCCGGATTGCCCGACAGAAGAAAACGCCCCGGCCCGCTTAGCCCTGCTTGCCTGCCATCTGCTTTTCGGCCTGCTCGATGAGACGCTTGACCATGTAGCCGCCCACATAGCCGTTTTCGCGGCTGGTGAGATCGCCATTGTAGCCCTGCTTGAAGTTGATGCCCAATTCCCGGGCAATTTCAAACTTCATGTTGTCCAGGGCCGCCCGCGCCTGGGGCACGTTGGGCTGGCTGCTGTTTTGAGTGCCGGTCGGATTCATTTCTCAGTTCACCTCCTTTTTCAAGGTCAATGCTATTGTGACCCATGCGCGGAAAAATACGCTGCCATTTTGTTCAAAAACGACACGAACCGAAAAAAACCGATTTTTTTCAAAAAAAGGGTTGCTTTTATTAGAAAATCAGTGTACAATAAAAAAGGTTTTTAAAAAAATGTTCGTGTTTTCAGGAGGTCAGATCATGAAAGAACTGCAGCAGGCCATCCAGACCTTTGGCCGGGCTCTGGGAGAAAACGTTGTGAAGGTGGACATGTTCCTCAATCACAGGATCGACACAAAGCTGCTGTTCCAGATGGGCAAAGCTTTTGCGGATGAATTCGCCGGCGAGCGCCCCACCATGATCCTCACCGTGGAAGCCAGTGGCATTGCGCTGGCGGTGGCTGCGGCCCACGAAATGGGCGATCTGCCGGTAGTGTTTGCCAAGAAGGGCGAAACGGTGGTGCAATCCGATGATGTGGCGCAGGCTTCTATCTATTCCTTCACCCATAAGAAAGAAACGGTGATTCGGGTAGAAAAACGGTATGTGCCGGTGGGCAGCCGGGTGCTGATCATCGATGATTTCCTGGCGGACGGTCAGGCCGTTCACGGCATGACAGAGCTTTGCAACCAGCTGGGAGCAAAGGTCGTCGGTGTGGGCGTAGCCGTGGAAAAAGGGTTCCAAAATGGCGGAAAAGCCTTGCGAGCCCAGGGAATCCATCTTAAGTCTTTGGCAATCGTTTCCGGCTTTGAGGACGGAAAAATCCAGCTGGTTAACGATTGATCCAATAGAAAAAACAAACGGGATAATTAGGAGGAGAATGACCATGAAAAAGTTCCTTGCTCTGGTACTGTCCCTGATGCTGTGTCTCACCGCTGTTTCCGCCCTGGCCTCTGAAAGCGAGACCAAGGTAAAGATCGGCTTCATCTTCCTGCATGATGAAAACTCCACCTACGACCTGAACTTCCTCAACGCCGCCAAGGAAGCCTGCGAAAAGCTGGGCGTGGAATACGTGCTGCGCACCAACGTGGCTGAAGGCCAGGAATGCTATGACGCCGCCGCCGATCTGGCTGACGAAGGCTGCAACATCATCTTCGCCGATTCCTTCGGCCATGAATCCTTCATGATCGAAGCCGCCAAGGAATTCCCCGAAGTGGAATTCTGCCATGCCACCGGCACTAAGGCGCACACTGAAAACCTGGAAAACTATCATAACGCTTTCGCCACCATCTACGAAGGCCGCTACATGGCGGGCGTGGCTGCTGGCATGAAGCTGAACGAAATGATCGCCAACGGCGAATTTACCGCGGACGAAGCCAAGGTCGGCTATGTGGGCGCGTATCCCTATGCCGAAGTGAAGTCCGGCTACACCTCCTTCTTCCTGGGCCTGCGCTCTGTGTGCCCCTCCGCCACCATGGAAGTGACCTTCACCAACTCCTGGTATGACGAAGCGCTGGAAAAGGAAGGCGCTCAGATGCTGATCCAGAACGGCTGCAAGCTGATCAGTCAGCATGCCGATTCCATGGGTGCTCCCACTGCTTGCGAAGTAGCCGGCGTTCCCAACGTTTCCTATAACGGCAGCACCGTTTCCGCTTGCCCCAACACCTTCATTGTGTCCTCCCGCATCAACTGGGCGCCCTACTTCGAATACATCATCACCGCCGTTGAAAAGGGCGAAAAGATCGCCACGGACTGGACCGGTACTGTAGCTACTGGCTCTGTGGAACTGTCTGATGTGAACGAAGCCGCCGCCGCGAAAGGCACCCTGGAAGCCCTGGCGCAGGTGAAGGCCGATCTGGAAAGCGGCGCTGTGAAGGTGTTCGATACCGCCACTTTCACCGTGAACGGCGAAGCCCTGACCTCCTACCTGGCTGACGTGGATGACATGGGCGACTTCCAGCCCGAAACCGAAGTAGTTGCCAACGGCGAATTCCAGGAATCCCATTTCCGTTCCGCTCCCTACTTCGATCTGGACATCGACGGCATTTCCATCCTGGGCGTGTAATTCCCGCTTTTGATCGGCTGCCCCGACCCATTGGGGCCGGGGCAGCCTTTTCGGGTATTTGGCCCTTTTTCTTATGTACTGCAAATGTCAATGCAGCGAACCGAATTCCTGAGATTTCGCCGGAAAATTCGCCGCACTGACCTTTGCAGTATTAGGCTTTTTCGGCCCAATATGCGCAAAGGGAACTGAGAGAAGGAGTGACGAGATTGAGCAACCCCGTAGCCGCGGTAAGCATGCGGAATGTGACGAAGCGGTTTGGCCCGGTTGTGGCTAACGATCAGGTAAACCTGGATATCTATCGGGGCGAAATTCTGGCCCTGCTGGGAGAAAACGGCAGCGGAAAAACCACGCTGATGAACATGCTGTCCGGCATTTATTTCCCGGATGAGGGCGAAATTCTCATTAACGGCAAGGCCGTAACCATCGCCTCCCCCAAGGATTCCCTGCGCCTGGGCATCGGGATGATCCATCAGCATTTCAAGCTGGTGGATGTGCTGACAGCGGCAGAAAACATCATTCTGGGCCTGGAGGGCAAGCTGGATCTGAAATCTGCCTGCCGCAAAATCCGCAAAATCTGCGAGGATTACGGCTTTGATGTAGATCCCAAACAGAAGATCTATGAAATGTCTGTTTCCCAGAAGCACACAGTGGAGATCATCAAGGTTCTCTATCGCGGCGCGGACATT
>CAYRFP010000011.1:0-34966 GCA_964423675.1 uncultured Oscillospiraceae bacterium | reverse complement strand
CGCCGTGCTCACCCCCCAAGAAACGGATAAGCTTTTCGCCGTGCTGCGAAATATGCGCAACGCCGGCAAAGCCATCGTTATCATCACCCATAAAATGCATGAGGTGGAAGCGCTGTCCGATCGGGTGGCCATCCTGCGCCGGGGGCAATACATCGGCGACGTTCGCACCGCTGATACCAACGCTCAGGAAATGACCAACATGATGGTGGGCCACACGGTGACGCTGAACATTGAACGGCCCGAGCCCGTGAATCCGCAGCCTCGCATCGAAGTAAAAGACCTGACGGTGCGCAATGAGGAAGGCATCGTGAAGCTGGATCATGTGTCCTTCACTGCCAATTCCGGGGAAATTCTGGGCATTGCCGGCATTGCCGGCTCCGGCCAGAAGGAATTGCTGGAAGCCATTGCCGGACTTCAAATCACCGAGGGCGGCAGCATCTGTTATGTCGAATCAGACGGCAAACGCGAGCAGTTGATCGGCAAGGATCCCCTAAAAATCCAGGACATGGGCGTTTCTCTGTCTTTCGTGCCAGAAGATCGGTTGGGCATGGGTCTGGTCGGTAGCATGGATTTAACCAATAATATGCTGCTGCGCTCCTTCCGCCGGGGCCGCTCTCCCTTCCTGGATCGGGCAACGCCCCGGAAAGTGGCCGAGGATGTGGTGCGAGAGCTGGAAGTCAGCACGCCCAGCCTGTCCACGCCGGTGCGTCGGCTGTCCGGCGGTAATGTGCAGAAGGTGCTGGTAGGCCGGGAAATCACCTCCGCCCCCACCGTGTTGCTCACGGCTTACGCCGTCCGTGGCCTGGACATTAATTCTTCCTATACCATTTATGATTTGATCAACCAGCAGAAAAAAGCCGGCGTAGCGGTGATTTACGTAGGCGAGGATCTGGACGTGCTGGTGGAACTGGCCGACCGGATTCTAGTGCTCTGCGGCGGCAAGGTCAGCGGGATCGTGCCTGGCCGGGGCGCCACGAAACGGGATATCGGCATGATGATGACCCATGTAGGAGGCAAGCAGGATGCGTGACACCAAGCGAGAACCTCTGATTCATATTTCCAAGCGCGCGGCGCTTCCCTGGTATCAGGCCTGGGCCATCCGGGCCGTGGCTATTCTGCTGGCGCTGGTGGCTTGCGGGCTGATCTGCCTGGTAATGACCGGCGAGAACCCTCTGCAAATTTATGCCACCATGTTCAACGGCTCCTTCGGCAAGGCCCGGAAAACCTGGGTTACGTTCCAGGAGGTGGCCATGTTGCTGTGCGTTTCCCTGGCGGTAACGCCAGCGTTTCGGATGCGGTTTTGGAACATTGGCGGTGAAGGGCAGACGCTGATTGGCTGCCTGGCCTCCGCTGCCTGCATGATTACCCTGCGGGATGTGCTTCCCAATTGGGCGGTCATCGGATGCATGATTCTTTCCAGTCTGGTTGCCGGGGCGATCTGGGGCATGATTCCCGCCATTTTCAAGGCCAAATGGAACACCAATGAAACCCTGTTTACCCTGATGATGAACTATGTGGCCACCCAGCTGGTGGCTTACTTCTGCGTCGTTTGGGAATCCCCCAAAGGCTCCGGGCAAATCGGTATTATCAACCCCAAAACCAACGTAGGCTGGCTTCCCACCCTGTTTGGCCAAAAATATCTGCTGAACATCATCGTGGTTCTGTTCCTGTGCGCCGGGCTGTATTTTTATTTGAATTATTCCAAGCACGGCTACGAAATCTCCGTGGTGGGCGAAAGCGAACGGACAGCTCGCTATGTGGGCATCAAAGTGGATCGAGTCATTGTCCGCACGATGATGCTCTCCGGCGCCATGTGCGGCCTGGCGGGTCTGCTGCTGACCGGCAGCACTAACCATACCCTCACCACCACCCTGGTGGACGGCCGCGGCTTTACGGCGGTTATGGTGTCCTGGCTTGCAAAGTTTAACCCTATCTGGATGATCCTGACCAGCTTCCTGCTGGTGTTCCTGGAACGGGGCGCCAGCGATATTTCCACCAAATTTAATCTGAATAAATCCTTCTCCGATATTCTCACCGGCGTGATCCTCTTCTTCATCATCGGCTGCGAATTCTTCATTTCCTATAAGATCAATTTCCGCAAGTCCGCTGCAAAGGAGGAACAGATGCATGTTTGATTTTGTTTCGTTCATCCCCCGGGCCGTAGTGCAGGGAATTCCACTGCTCTTTGGCAGCACTGGCGAAACCCTGACGGAAAAAACCGGGAACCTGAACCTGGGTATCCCAGGTGTTATGTATGTGGGCGGCATTTGCGGGGTCATTGGAGCATTCTTCTATGAGCAGTCTCTGGCCGACAAGGCAAACATTAACGCCTTCCTGGCCGTGGGCATCCCGATGCTGACCTGCCTGCTGGGCTCGCTGCTGATGGGTCTGCTCTACTGCTTCCTGACCGTTACGCTCCGGGCCAACCAGAATGTGACTGGCCTGGCCATGACCACCTTCGGTGTGGGCATCGGCAACTTCTTCGGCGGCTCTCTGATTAAGCTGTCCGGCAGCGATGTGCCCTCTATCGCCCTGTCTGCCACCAGCTATTATTTTCATCGTCCCCTGGTGAATCACGAAGGGCTGGGCTGGTTTGGAACCATATTCCTCTCCTATGGCTTTATGGTCTATCTGGCCATCGCTATTGCGCTGGCGGCATCCTATGTGCTCAGACATACCCGCACGGGGCTGCATCTCCGGGCCGTGGGCGAAAACCCCAATACCGCCGATGCCGCGGGCATCAACGTGGCTCGCTATAAGTATATCACCACCTGCGTGGGCTGCATGATCGCAGGGCTGGGCGGATTGTATTACGTGATGGACTATGCCAGTGGCGTTTGGTCCAACAACGCCTTTGGCGATCGCGGCTGGCTGGCTATTGCGTTGGTGATCTTCACCATCTGGCGGCCAAATGTGGGTGTGCTGTCCTCCATTCTGTTTGGTGGGCTGTATATCCTACATATGTATATTCCCTCGGGCATGAACCTGGCGGTAAAGGAACTGTACAAGATGCTGCCATATGTGGTCACCATTGTAGTTCTGTGCATCACTTCGTTGCGCAAAAAGCGGGAGGATCAGCCGCCACAGCATCTGGGTCTGCCCTACTTCCGTGAAGAACGCTGAGGCTCCGCATCACCCTTTTGCAATCGAAGCTGTATAGAAAGACTCTGCGAGAGAACAAATTTTGTTTTCTCGCATTTTTTTGATTGATTTTGCTTGTCAAAGCTGATTTTTTCCTGTATACTGTAAGAAGAAATCAGAAACAGGAGGTCTTACCTTATGAAAGATTTTTCTATTGGCGTCATGCTGGAATCTTTCCGGCTTCCCATCCCTGAAGCGCTGAAAAAGGCCGCTGCGCTTGGCGCGACGGGCATCCAGGTAAATGCCGCCCGCCGGGCTATGTCTCCCGACAACCTGACTACGGAACAGCGCAAGGATTTTTTGAAGATGGTCAAGGATCACGGCCTGGTGATCTCCGCCCTGTGCGGTGACCTTGGCAAGGGCTTTGGTGATCCCGCGCTGAACCCCGGTCTGATTGAAAGATCCAAGCGGATTCTGGATATGGCCAAGGAACTGGAAACCGATGTGGTAACCACCCATATCGGCGTGGTTCCCGAAGATCCCGCTCATCCCCGCTATGCGATCATGCAGGATGCTTGCGGCCAGCTGGCGCAGTATGCCGACAGCCTGAACGCGCATTTCGCCGTGGAAACCGGCCCTGAACCCGCAACCACGCTCTGCTCTTTCCTGGATTCTCTCCATTCCACCGGCGTGAGCGTAAACCTGGATCCGGCGAACCTGGTGATGGTGGTAGGCGATGACCCGGTGAAGGCCGTGGAAACGCTGAAAAAGTATATCGTCCACACCCATGCCAAGGATGGCCGTCAGCTTTATGTGCGCAACCCGGAAAAGGTTTACGGCGTGATTCCGGAAACGGAAGTCGTGGTAGATTCTTCCTTTATTGAACTGCCTCTGGGCGAAGGCGATGTGCCCTTCCCGGCCTATCTGGATGCTCTGCGCGCCATCGGCTATCATGGCTTCCTGACCATTGAGCGTGAGGTTGGCGATCAGCCTGAAAAAGACATCGCCACTGCCGTGGATTTCCTCAAGAAGCTGATCTAATAACGCCTGCAATTTGCGGGAAATTCGCAGAAAAATCTGCGGGTTTCTCGCTTTTCTTTTGCCCGCTTCTACTCTTTTCCTGTGTTGTTACGTCCCGCGCCCCTGTACAAATTGAAAATATTATGATATAATCAAAAATGTATTTCGAATTCCTTACGAATTATTTGGAGGTACGCATGATTCGAGGGCTTGGGGCAAGGCTGTGCGGGCTGCTGATGGCGGCCCTGTTTTGCGTATCCCTCTTTGCGCCCCCGGCACTGGCGGATGAATATGATCCACTGTATCCAGAAAAACTCTCCGAAGGCCATTTGAACGCCACTGCGGCGATCCTGATAGAGGCAGACACCGGCGAAGTAATCTTCGAAAAAAATGCGGATGCGCTGATGTATCCCGCTTCGACTACGAAAATTCTGACTACTTGGCTGGCATTGTCGCTGGCCGAGGGCAATCTGGAGCAGAAGATCACCGTCAGCGAAAACGCAGTAAATATCGCGTCGGATGAATCCTCGGCCAAGCTGGCAGCGGGGGAAGAAATGCGGCTGATTGACCTGCTGTATGCCGCCATGCTCCTTTCTGGTAACGATGCAGCCAACGCCATTGCCGAGGGCGTGGGCGGGACCACGGAAAGCTTCGTGAACCTGATGAACCAAGCCGCCTCGGCGCTGGGATGCACATCCTCGCATTTTGCCAATCCCAGCGGTATCCATGATGATACCCACTACACTACTGCCCGTGATATGGCCAAGCTAGCCCGCGTGGCCATGCAAAACGCCACGTTCCGTCAAATCGTAGGCTCCACCTCCTATACCCTGCCCAAGGACAACATTTACCGTGCCCGCTCTATTTCCACGAAAAACGATTTTTTGGTAAAGGGCGAAAACTCCTCCCGCTATTATGAATACGGTACCGGCGTGAAAACCGGTACCACCAGCGCGGCGGGCAACTGTTATGTCGGCTCGGCCAACAAGGACGGGGTCAGCCTGATTTCCGTCGTATTCGGCGCATCCTCGGATGCCGCCCGCTATACCGATACCATCAAGCTGATGAATTACGGCTTCTCGCAATACCTGAGCACAAGCATTGCTGAGATTTATATGGAAAACCCTCGGGTCATCGACATTCTGGGCTTTGACCTGGATGATCCAGAGGTGGGCCGGCTGACGCTGAATCTGCGCAAGGTGGATTCTGCCGTGGCTGACCTGGTGGTGACTACCCAAACCCAGGTAGATTACTGGATCAAGAATTTCAACAGCGTCACCGTCACGGAATTCACTCGGGAATTCCGCGCGCCCATTGAGGAAGGCGAAGTGATGGGTACGCTGACCTATAATCCTCCGGACGGAGGAACACCTGTCGTTTATGAACTGCTGGCCTCTCGCAGCATTGCAGCTCGGGAGCAGCTGGTTCCCACCATTGCGCAAATCATCGAGGATGCAGAAAACGATCCCAATCCCTTCCCACGAATGACTTTTGAGCTGGCATTCTTCTATCTGATTCTTCCCGTCGCAGCGGTGCTGCTGCTGATCCGGCTTCTTCGCCTACTGCGGGGAAAGGTTCATCATCGCCGCCGTGTGCGCACCTTTAAGCCCACAGGGCGATACTACCGATAAAACGTCTGCATCCGTATTCGTTTGGTACGGATGCTTTTTATTGTGTCGTTGCAGAGCACATTTCTTGGACAATAAACTTATATTGAAAAACACCGCCCGAACAGTTTTGTTCGAGCGGCGTTTCCTTTTACGCGAGATTTACGCTTCAAAAAGATTAATATATGTGCGTTCCTCACGCAGCATTTGTTTTCCCTCAATAGTCCGCGCCGTATGGGAACACGGCCACAATTTCGCTTTCGATATAGACGAAGGTGTACAGCGAGCTGCCATAGGCGGTATAGTTACTCAAAAACTGTTGCAGATTAGAGGCGCGATAGGGCGCTTCCTTATTGCCGTAATAGAAGATGCAGTTGGGGCTCAGCGGATAGTCATACACGCCGACCTCTGAGGCCTTATTGGTAAACGTAGACATATTGCCGCTATTATAATCCTCGCCCAGATAATGCATCGTCACCATATCTGCATCCAGCCGCCAGGTGGTACCGCTCTGATAAACGCTATTAATATAACCAGATGAAACACGGGTGCGCTTTTCGCTGGGGCGGCGCTGGAGATAGATGGTATAAGTCGTCGATGCCGTGCCATTGCTGACCACGATATACACCACCTGCGGTTTATCCGTCATCGGGATGACCTGAGACTTGCTGCCGCTTTGCACATACTGGCCATTCACAGTGATTCGGGCATTAGGATCCACCGCCACCGGCGTGAACGTAGGCCGGGAAACCCAGCTGGCCACGGTCAGCAGATAAGTCGTCTGGTAAGGGCTGAAGGTTTCAGGCAGCATAATGCCGGTATTGGGGCAGTTATGCGTGAGGCTGCTAAGCAGCGTAGAGCCTGTGTTCGTTCCCGTATAGGTTGCCCCCGTTCCGATCGCAGAAGCCAGTCCCGGCACCCAGGCGCAGACCAGCACAGCAATCAGCATAACAGCTATCAGTTTTTTCATTTACTCTTCTCCTTCCGAAAGCCGACAGGCGGCATGCCGCCCATTTTCGGGCTGGCAATCCGCAGCCCATTTTGCTTTCAACCATTCAACGGCCAAACCTGCCATTTTCTTGCACGCTGCCGCGTTTCTTACTTGTAAATTATAGCACGTTTTCCCCTGTTTCCACAAGCCCTTTCTTTTCCTCGGGACTATGAGAGATTCCGGAGAGAAACGCCAGAGGTTTCACCTCCAGACTTCGTTCATAATATCTTTGGGCCGCGGCACATTAACGGGGTTCTATGTTCTCGGCGGCATCCCGCGGCAGAGCCTGAGCTTTGCTTCATAAAATCGCAAACTTTGTTCATTTTACAGCGCTTGCTTTTTCGCGCATATGGTGCAAAAAATCATTCAAAAAGAGCGCAGGAAAACCTGCGCCCCTTGAAACGTATAGCGTTTAAAAAGTGGCTTAAATTTCGGGGATAACGATTTCCACTTCGTGACCCAGCTTGGCAGACTTGGCAATGCCATCGATAATGGCCTGATTGTAGAGAATCTGAGAAGTCGGCACGGGCGCCGGCTTGCCTTCCTTGATCGCATCCAGGAAAGAGCGCACCTTCATCTCGAACAGATTGGTCTTGCAGGGAATGATCGGCAGCTTGGTCGCCGTCTGCAGGCCGCCCATATCAGTATACAGCGTCATTTCGCCGCCCACCGTGCCATTCCAGCATTCCGTAGAAGGAATGCGCAGGGCAGCCTTGGTGCCCATGATAATGGTGTCACCAGTGGTGTCCATATGCATTGCCCAGGAAATACGGAAGTCCAGAATAATGCCGCCTTCCAGCCGCACAAACGCAGCCGCGAAATCATCCACAGAGAAGCGCTCCGCGTTTTCCTTGGCCGTGTGGTTCCGATCCGCGCGCATATACTTTTCGTTCTTTCCGAAGAAATCGCTTGTATAGCCGGTCACGGTCAGGGGCTTGGGGTTGCCAACTGCGTTAAGCACCATGTCCAGCGAATAGCAGCCGATATCGCCAAGCGCGCCAATGCCCGCCGTGGATTCCTCGATAAACGTGCTGTTGGGAATGCCACGCCGCCGGCCGCCGCCGGTCTGGATGTAATACACATCGCCCAGTTCGCCGGATTCCACAATCCGCTTGATTTCCTGCATGTTGGGATCCATCCGGGGCTGGAAGCCGATGGTCAGCAGCTTGCCGGATTCCTTTTCGACCTTCATTACTTCCACGGCTTCTTCCAAGGTCACAGTAAAGGGCTTTTCCAGCAGCACATTCACGCCCGCCTTCAGCGCGGCAATGGTGCACTCGGCATGGGTGGTGTTGTAGGTGCAGATGCTCACGGCATCCAGCTGCTCATTGTCCAGCATGGACTGATGGTCCGTATAAAAATGGATGTTCGAATAATCCACGCCGTGCTTCTCGCAGAACGCCTGGCACTTGCCAGGGATCAGATCCGCCATGGCCACAATTTCTACATCCGGGAACGTAACATACTGCTTGATATGCGCGCCAGCGATGCCGCCAGTGCCGATAATGCCGACCCGCAGCTTCTTGCCATCCCAGGCTTTCTTTTCAGGCTCCACATTCTGCGTGTACATGTTCAAAATGTTATCAACATTTGCCATGTTTTTTTCCTCCTTTGCTATGGGAGCGCAGATTTTTCCGCGCTCAGGTTTTCCATCCTTTTTTATTATAACATCTTTTCTTTCCCTTGCCAAGACGCTCGTGAGGCTGAAAAGTGACAAAACGTGCTTTTCGGGTGACAGGATTTTGTCTTGCGTTTGAAGCAGATTTGCACTATAATTAAATGGAAGACCTAATCAGAGGAGGAAAGCAACATGCCCATTCATGTAACCGTATGGACTGAGGATAATTATCAGGAGGCGCTGAACGAACGTCCCCAGGTGCTGGAAGTCTATCCCCAAGGCCTGAATCAGGCCATTTGTGATGCCTTTAAAGGCCATGAGGATGAATTCGTTGTCCGCTCGACCACCCTGTCTGAGCCGGAAGCAGGCCTGACCCATGAACTGCTGGATGACACAGACGTGTTGGTCTGGTGGGGGCATTGTAAGCACAAAGCTGTACCGGACGAAATTGTTGCCCGGGTGCAGCGCCGTGTGCTGCGGGGCATGGGCCTGATCGTGCTTCATTCTGGCCATGAATCCAAGATTTTTAAATGCCTGATGGGCACCCAGTGCTCCCTGCGCTGGCATGAAATGCGGGATAAAGAACGGATCTTCGTGATTGAGCCCAGCCATCCCATCATGCGCGGCGTGCCCGCCTGGTTTGAGCTACCGGCGGAGGAAATGTACGGCGAGCGGTTTGATATTCCCGCTCCCGACGCGCTGCTGGCCATCGGCTGGTATGAAACTGGCGAAGTATTCCGCTCCGCCTGCTGTTTCACCCGGGGCTACGGCAAGGTGTTCTATTTCCAGCCCGGCCATGAAACCCTGGGATCCTTCCATAATGAATATGTGCAGCTGATTTTGCGCAATGCTGCCCATTTTACCGCCCGGGATCGCAACCTGACCCGAGTGCTGGGAAGCCACCACGCCATTCCTGCGCTGGAGCCCAAGCGGGACGCGGAATAAGCAAAAAACAAACAGAAAGCCTGTCGCAGAACGACAGGCTTTTTTGCTTTTTATACAGGTTTTATACGATCACATCTGCGCTTTCAATCGGCATCGCCCGGCGCAGTTCCGCCAAGGACATTTCCACCTGATAACCGATTTTTCCCGCGCTGAAGCAGATTTTTTCCTGCTCCTGGGCGGAAACGTGGATAAAGGTGCGAAACGGCTTTTTCATGCCGATGGGCGAACAGCCGCCATGGACATAGCCCGTCAGGGGGAGCAATTCCTTACTTTTGAGCATTTCCAGTGCCTTTTCCCCCGCCGCTGCCGCAGCCTTTTTCAGATCCAGTTCCTGCGCCACGGGGATCATGAACACGTAATGCTGCCGGGATTTTCCTTCCGTGACCAGAGTTTTAAAGGTGGCGGCGGGATCCTTTCCCAGCGTTGCGGCCACTTCTACCCCGCTGATCGCCCCGGCAGAGGCATAGCTATAAGCCTGGTATTGAATTTTCAGCCGATCCAAGATGCGCATAACGTTGGTTTTTTCCATAGGAAATGCTCCTTTTCGCCCGAACGCCGCTTTATTCCAGAGGTTTGCCTTCCTCAATCAACTGGAACATATCGATCCGCCGCTGATGTCGGCCGCCTTCAAATTCGCCCTTCACCCAAATCTCAGTGATCATCTTAGCCAATTCGGGCGCAACCACCCGGCCGCCCATAGCCAGCATGTTCGCATCGTTATGGGCGCGGCTCATCTTGGCGCTATAGCAATCCGAGCAGCAGCAGCAGCGGATGCCGTGAACCTTGTTAGCCGCCATGGAAATGCCCACGCCCGTGCCGCAGAGAATAATGCCCCGATCGCACTCGCCAGAAGCCACGGCATTTGCCGCACGAACAGCAAAGATAGGATAATCCCGGGGATCTCCCTCATGAATTCCATAATCTACAAATTCTACGCCCAACTCCTTCAGGGTTTCCTCCACGGGGCCCTTCAGGGGAAGCCCGGCGGGATCACACGCAATCGCAAATTTCATGATGAGAACGCCTGCCTTTCTTTCGTTGAAAAATCTTTCGCTTTCAGTATACCGCACCTTTCACTTTTTTGCAAACCCATCTCCGTCTGAAAAAGGGGAGTTTTCTCTCTGCTGCGCTTTTTCCGTTTTTTCGGCTTGCTCCCCGAGCGCTCATCCGGTATAATAGAAAATGGAGTTTTGTACGCATGACTCGGAAGGGAGCAGGCTATGCCGGAGCAATTGGAAGCGGTTATCGAGGAAACCATTTTTCGCAATGAAGAAAACGGCTATTCTGTGGTGCAGGCCAAAGCGGGGCGGGAAAGCGTGACCGTGGTGGGCACGTTGCCAGCGCTGGCGCCGGGCGAGCAGGTGCTGCTCAGCGGCGGCTGGACGGCGCATCCCCAGTACGGCAAGCAATGGAAGGCCACCGCCTGCGAAATTCGAAAGCCCACCTCGCTTCTGGGCATTGAGCGCTATCTGGGATCCGGCTTAATCCGGGGCGTTGGGCCGTCCACAGCCAAGCTGCTGGTGCAGGAATTCGGAAAAAACACCCTGGATGTACTCAGCGAGCATCCAGAACGGCTAACGGAGGTGCCCGGCATTGGCCCCAAGCGCGCCGCCCAGCTGGCCGAATCCTTCCAGGAGCAATACGCGGCCCGGGAAGCCATGGTGTTTCTTCAGGCGTATGGCGTATCTCCCGCCCTGG
Organism: uncultured Oscillospiraceae bacterium; assembly: GCA_964423675.1. Taxonomy (GTDB): domain Bacteria; phylum Bacillota; class Clostridia; order Christensenellales; family Aristaeellaceae; genus RUG563. The sequence continues at coordinate 24,006 of CAYRFP010000011.1, read as the reverse complement.
CCGTGCGCATCAGCAAGGCGTATGGCGCAGATGCGCAGCGCAAGATCCGGGAAAATCCCTATCGGCTAATTGACGATGTGGACGGCGTAGGATTCCTCTCGGCCGATCGCATCGCGCTTTCTCTGGGCATTCCGCAAAACAGCGAATATCGGCTGCAGGCAGGGCTGAAATACGTGCTGCAGGAAGCGGCGGCGGGCGAAGGGCATACCTTCCTGCCCAAGGCGCTGCTGCTGGATCGGGCCGCCCGGGCGCTGCGGGTGGATAGCGATATGCTGGCTCATGCTCTGGATGCACTGCTTTTTGCCCGGGACATTATTTCCCTGGATGTGGACGGCCAGGAGGCCATGCTGCTTTCCAGCTATTTTTACGCAGAAAAGGAAGTCGCCCGATATTTAAAGCTGCTGATGGGCCGGGAAGAGCGTGTGCCGGAGCAGGACATTCGAAAAAAAATCCAGACTTTCGAGCGGGAACATCAGATCCAGTTCAGTGAAAACCAACGACGGGCCGTATCCGAGGCGGTGCGGCGGGGTCTGGTGGTTATCACCGGCGGGCCGGGCACGGGCAAAACAACGATCATCAACTGCATCCTCTGGATACTGGGCAAAAACGTGCTACTGGCTGCCCCTACCGGCCGTGCCGCCAAACGCATGAGCGAAGCCACCGGACAGGAAGCCAAAACGCTGCATCGGCTGCTGGAATTTTCCGGAGACGAAGGACATTTTCAGCGGGATGAACAAAACCCTCTGGATTGCGGCTGCGTCATCGTGGACGAAATGTCCATGGTGGATGCGTTCCTGATGCGCAGCCTGCTGGCGGCGCTGAAGCCCGGAACAAGGCTGATTCTGGTGGGCGATGCCGATCAGCTGCTATCGGTGGGCGCAGGAAACGTACTGGGGGATATTCTCAAAAGCGGAACGGTTCCCTCCGTGCGGCTAACAGACATTTTCCGCCAAAGCGAGGAAAGCCTGATCGTGCTCAACGCCCATCGAATTAATCACGGCGAACCTCCCATTCTCAATCGCCGCGACAGCGATTTCTTTTTTGAGCGCCGACCTCTGGCCCCGGACGCTGCCCAGGCCATCGTAAACCTTTGTGCCCAGCGGCTTCCTGCATTTTTGCATTCGGATGCTCCGGCCCGAGACATTCAGGTGCTCTCCCCCACCAAAAAAACAGACACCGGAGTTTACCATCTAAATGCCCTTTTACAATCTGCCCTGAATCCCCCAGCTCCCTGGAAAAAGGAAATTACCTACGGCGAAACCATCTTTCGCGCCGGGGACAAGGTGATGCACATAAAAAACAATTATCAGCTTCCCTGGAAGGCAGATGGGGGTGAGGAAGGCGAAGGTGTATTTAACGGAGATGTTGGCTTTGTTTCCGCCGTGGATAATCAGGATCGGGTGGTGACCGTGCGGTTTGACGATGAGCGAACCGTGGAATACGATTATCAGCAATTAGAGGAACTGGAGCTTGCCTATTGCCTGTCGGTGCATAAAAGCCAAGGAAGCGAATTTCCCTGCGTGGTTATGCCAGTGCTTAGCGGCCCACCGCGGCTTTTGACCCGGAATCTTTTCTATACCGCCCTGACCCGAGCCAGGCGGCTGGTGGTGCTGGTTGGCCGGGAGGACGCCATCGCTTCCATGGTGCAAAACAATCATATCGCTACCCGCTATACCACCCTGTGCCAACGCCTGAAAGAGGGCTGACTGAAAAAGTGGCGGAAAGTGTTTTCAGCATCTTCTGCCAACTGCGAATTCCCCATACCAAAAAGCGTGCCCCGGATGGAAGGAAACGATGGACTCGTTTTCCTGTCCGCCCGGGGCACGAATATTTTTTAGTTTTTCCCTAGCCTGATTATTCTTTCGTTTTCTGCTTGCCCAGCTTTTCCAGCACGATAAGCACCAGGATAATCAGCCCAACCACGATAAAGATACCCGCCATGCCCTTGAGCATATACTGGAGAGAATCCACAAACGCGGGAAAATCAATATGGAAACTCGTCTCGGCCAGCGCCAGGGACGGAACGGCCAGCGCCACCAGGCTCAGAGCCAATGCAATCAGCTTTTTCATTTTTTCACAGCCGTCCTTTCTTATTTCATGAAGAAGCTCAGAATCAGGCCGCCGGCGATAACCGACGCGATCTGACCCGAAACGTTCACACCCACGGTATGCATCAGCAGGAAATTCTGCGGATCCTCCTTCAGCCCCATCTTGTGCACCACACGGGAACTCATTGGGAAGGCACTGATGCCGCAGGCACCGATCATGGGGTTCACCTTCTTTTTGCTGAACAGATTCAGCAGCTTGGCAAAAAGCACGCCGCCTGCCGTATCAAACACAAAGGCAACCAGACCAAGCGCCATAATCAGCAGCGTATCGGGAGACAGGAATTCCGCCGCCTGCATCCGCACAGCAATGGTCAGACCCAGGAACAGCGTGATCAGATTGGCCAGCACCTTCTGCGCAGTTTCGGACAGGGAATCCAGCACACCACATTCCCGCAGCAGATTGCCGAACATCAGGAAACCCACCAACGCCACCGCACCCGGAGCAATGATGCCCACCAGCATCGTCACGATGATGGGGAAAAGGATACGGATGGTCTTGGTCACGTTCCGCTGCTCATAGGGCATGCGGATCATCCGCTCGTTCTTGGTGGTCAGCAGCCGAATCACCGGGGGCTGCACGATGGGCACCAGCGCCATATACGAATACGCCGCCACCATGATCGCGCCCAGATATTTGCTGCCCAGCGCCTGGGCCACCACGATGGACGTGGGGCCGTCCGCCGCGCCAATCACGGCGATGGACGCAGCATCCATCAGATCAAAACCAAACAGCCGTGCCAAAGACAGCGTAAGGAAAATGCCAAATTGCGCCGCCGCGCCAAAGAGCATCAGCTTCGGATCGTTAAGAACCGGGCCGAAATCAATCATTGCGCCAATGCCCACAAACAGCAGCAGCGGAAACAGCTCGTTATCAATGCCCGCGTTGAACAGCGTGGTCAGCGTTTCCACCGCGCCGGAATTGGGCAGGTTCACCAGGATCGCGCCAAAGCCCATGGGCAACAGCAGTCCGGGCTCCATGTCCTTCTTAATCGCCAGGTAAATCAGCAGCCCGCCAATCGCCCACATCACCGCCATCTGCCATGTGACGTTTCCTGCGTTTCCCAGCAGGCTTTGAAAGAATTCTGCCATCCGTTCCTGTCCTCCCTCGTTTTTTTACCGTCTGAGATCCTATCTAATATATCAGATTTTATAGCACTGTGCAAGGACTAATATCGACAATTTTTTATAGTGCCGCGCAAAATCATAAATCGGCAGACCGGCGCCAGTTCCCGCCGTGCAGAGACTTTTTCATCCGTATCGATTTCCTCGGCTTTTTTTATTGCGTTCTCCTCCTGCCAGGTGGTATACTAAGAGCAGAATGCAAGCAAGGAGGCACTGCCATGTTTGAGCAGAACCGGGAACGCAATTTGACGATGGTCATGGATTTTTATGAATTAACCATGTCCAACGGATATTTTCAGGATGGAGAGGGCGAACGGCTGGCAGCCTTCGATGTGTTCTATCGTCAGAACCCGGACGGGGGCGGCTTCGCCATTTTCGGTGGCCTGGAACAAATTGTAGAATACATCGAAAACCTGCATTTTTCTCCGGAGGATGTTTCCTTCCTTCGGTCGCAGGGGATTTTTAACGAGCAGTTTCTGGATTATCTGGCGCATTTCCGCTTTACGGGCAACGTATATGCCCTGCGGGAAGGAACCGTTATGTATCCCGGTACGCCGATTATCACGGTGGTCGCCCCGGTCATTCAGGCGCAACTGGTGGAAACTGCGCTGCTGCTGGAAATCAACCATCAATCCCTGATTGCCACCAAGGCCAGCCGCATCGTGCGGGCGGCGCAGGGACGCAGCGTGTCCGATTTTGGGGCACGTCGGGCGCATAACATGGATTCCGCCGTTTACGGCGCACGGGCGGCCTATCTGGGCGGGGTGGATTCCACTGCCACGGTTCTGGCCGGGCAGATGTTCGGCATCCCGCTGTCTGGCACCATGGCGCATTCCTATGTGATGTTTTATGGAGACGAATATCGAGCCTTTTGCAAATACGCCCAGGCTTATCCGGATGCCTGCGTACTGCTGGTGGATACCTACGATGTGCTGCAATCCGGTGTGCCCAATGCCATCCGCGTGGCCAAAGAAATCCTGCTGCCTCAGGGCAAGCGACTCAAGGGCATCCGCATCGACAGCGGCGATTTGGCCTATCTTTCCAAGAAAGCCCGGCGTCTGCTGGACGAAGCAGGCCTGAATGATTGTAAGATTCTCGTTTCAGGCAGCCTAGATGAAAATACCATTTCCTCCCTACTTAGCCAGGGTGCAAAGCTGGATGGCTTCGGCGTGGGCGAAAGATTGATTACCGCCCGGTCCGAGCCGGTCTTCGGCGCGGTTTACAAGTTGTGCGCCGTAGAGGAACAGGGGGAACTGGTACCGCGGATTAAGATCTCTGAAAACGTGGAGAAGATCACCAATCCCGGCCTGAAGCGGCTGCTGCGGGTGTACGACAGTGCCGGAAAAAGCGTGGCCGATCTGTTGACTCTGCGTTCCGAACCTCTTCCTGGAAAGGAGCCCTATCGGTATGTGGATCCGGTGCGGCCCTGGCGGGTGCGGTATTTCGAAGATTGTACCTTTGAGGATCTGCTCCAGCCCATTTTCCTGGAAGGCAAGCGCGTTTATTCGCTTCCTTCTCTGGAAGAAAGCCGCGCCTATGTGCAGCGGCAATTGCGGGAGCAGGTCTGGGAAGAGGAGCAGCGGATTCAGAATCCCCATGTGCATTATATCGATATGAGCCCCAAAATGTATGAGTTAAAAATGAACATGCTCCATACGGAGCACCGAGCGCAGGGAGGCAAGGAAGCATCATGCTGATCGTATATGGCGGCGCATTTAATCCCTTAACCCCCGCCCATCAGGCGGCCATTCGGGCGCTGCGGCAGGCCTATTCCCAGGCGCAGCTGGTGCTGCTGCCCTCAGGAGCGCAGTTTGTGAAAAAATGGAAGCCCGACCAGGCAGTGCTGCCTGATCTGGTTCGGACGGACATTCTCCGGGCATTCCTGGCAAAAGAAAAAATCGAAAACGCTGTGGTGGATTGCTCTTCCCTGCAGGATAATTTATGCACCTTCGATGCCCTAAATCTGCTGAAAGAGAAATACGGGCAGGAGGATGCGCGATTCGTTATCGGCGAAGATAAGCTGCCAGAATTGCCGCGCTGGGCACATGCGCAGGAACTGCTGCAAAGCTGCCGGTTTATCGTGCTCACCTATGACCCGGCGCTGCATACGCTGCCCGCAGGGGTGCAGGGCGATTATCTGCCTTTGCCCGCCGGAACGGAAGCTATTCATGCCAGCAATCTGCGTCAGCGAATGGCTCAGCACGATCCCTCCGTAAAGGCGGAGCCGCTGGTAGGCTCTCTGCTCAGCGCGTATCCGGATTGCCTGCGCCTGTGTGCGCTTGCGCCGCGAGTCTGTCTGGGGGATCCGGAAAAGAATGCAGACGCGATGATTCGCCGCGCCCGGGAAACGGACGGGGACATTCTGGTGTTCCCGGAATTGAGCATCTGCGGTTATTCCTGCCAGGATCTGTTTTTGTCCCCGGCCTTCATTGCCTCCTGTCAGAAAGCTGCACGGCGAGTGATGGAAGAAACGCGGGAGACTGGACAGTTAATTTTTCTGGGCTGCCCGGTGAGCCAGGGCGAGCGGCTGTATAACTGTGCGCTGGCCATCCAGGGCGGACGGCTTCTGGCCATCGTGCCCAAAACGCATTTGGCAAATTACAGCGAATTTTATGAGCAGCGGTGGTTCGCCTCCGCGCTGGATTCCCAGCCCGGCATGCTGCGACTCTTTGATCAGGAAGCGCCCTTTGGGGCGGACGTGCTGCTTCGGCAGGAGGAAACCGGTCTGCTCATCGGCGTGGAACTATGCGAAGACGCATGGGCGCCCCTGCCCCCCAGCATGGAAAAATGCGCGGCAGGCGCACGGATCATCGTCAATCTGTCCGCCAGCAATGATGTAGTCGCCAAGCCGGAATATCGCAAGAGCATTCTGTCCTCTCTCTCTGCCCGGGGCATCTGCGCTTATGTTTATGCGTCCAGCGGTGCGGGCGAAAGCAGCAGCGATCTGGTTTTCAGCGGCCATCGGATGATTTTCGCCAATGGAAAGCTGCTTTCTGAAACTCGGTCTGGATTGGCGGATGACGGCCCGGACGCAGCAGCCACAGTAAACCTTGCATTCCTAGCTGCGGATCGTACCCGAATGAAAAGCTTTTCCTCCGGCAGCGCATCCCGTTTCCGGGAAGTTCCCTTTTCCATGTCTACCTATCGCTTCCCTGCGCCCGTGGGCAAAGCGCCGTTTGTTCCCCCGGCGGAGGGCAGCGCCCGGAAGCAGCGCTGCTTGGATATTTTGCATTTGCAGGCCCAGGGACTTTGCCAGCGAATGCAGGGCATTGGCTGCAAAAAGGCCGTGATCGGCATCAGCGGCGGCCTGGACAGCACGCTGGCCCTGCTGGTAACCCAAACCGCTTTTGAAGCGCTGCATCTGCCGATGCATAATATCGTCACCGTTACCATGCCCTGCTTTGCCACCAGCAGCCGCACCCTGAAAAACGCCACGGATCTTTGCCGCCAGCTGGCCACGGATTTCCGGAAGGTGGATATTTCCGAAGCCTGTTCCCTGCATGGGCGGGATATTGGCCACAACATGGAATCTGCCGATATTGCCTACGAAAACATTCAGGCGCGGGAACGCACCCAGGTGCTGATGGATATTGCCAACATGGAGGGCGCCATCGTGATCGGTACCGGTGATCTATCCGAACTGGCGCTGGGGTGGTGTACTTATAACGGCGACCATATTTCCCACTACGGCGTGAACTGCGGCGTGCCCAAAACGCTGGTAAAATTCATCGTGGAAACCTATGCCCGGGAACTTGCCGCTCCGGATACCCGGGACACCCTGCTGAGCATCCTGGGCACGGAAATTACCCCGGAACTGGTTCCTGGCGGCGCGTCCACCGAGGAACGCATTGGCAAATACGATCTCCACGATTTCTTCCTTTACTATTTCATGCGCTACGGTCTGCGCCGGGACGTGCTGCGTTTCCTGGCCGCTGGGGCTTTTGGAGCATGGCGAATGGAGGAGATCGATCAGACGCTGGACACCTTCCTGCGCCGTTTCTTCCAGAACCAATTCAAGCGCAATTGCCTGCCTGATGGGCCCAAGATCGGCTCGGTCTGCCTTTCTCCCCGGGGAGATTGGCGACTGCCGGCGGATATGGGCTTCTGCCCGCCGTTACAGCAATAACGAATTTCGGTCATTCCTTATCCCTGCATTCGCTCCCCGGCTTCCTTTGCGGAAGACCGGGGCTTCTTCTTTTTCTTTCTGCTCCTGCATTTTCAGGCTTGACAAATACCCCTGCCAAGTATATTATCAAAATACCCCCAAGGGGTATTATTGAGAAGGTGGGTGCAAAGGATGCCCAATTCCTGCAATTGCTGCACACAACGAAAAAAAGAACGGTCGCCCGAGGAATACAAAAAACTCATTCATCGTCTGAACCGCATCGAAGGCCAGATCCGGGGCATCCGGGGCATGGTAGAAGCCGGGGCGTATTGCCCGGATATCCTGGTGCAATCCGCTGCCGCCAGCGCCGCCCTGAACGCGTTTAACAAGGAGTTGCTGGCTAATCATATCCGAACCTGCGTGGTGCAGGATGTGCTGGCGGGGAAAGACGACGTAATCGATGAATTGATGGCAACCATTCAAAAACTAATGAAATAAACCGCAAGAAAAAGGGAAACTATGATCACAGGAGGAACAAAATGAAGCAATATAACGTGACGGGCATGAGCTGTGCGGCGTGCAGCGCCCGTGTGGAAAAGGCGGTGTCCAAGGTGGAAGGGGTGAGCAGCTGCTCGGTGAGCCTGCTGACCCATTCCATGGGCGTGGAAGGCAGCGTCTCTCCCCAGGCAGTTATCGCAGCCGTGGAAGCGGCGGGGTATGGCGCATCTCTTCGGGGAGCAGAACAAACCACTGCAACCGCCGCATCGGAGCAATTGGCAGATAGAGAAACGCCTGCCATCAAGCGGCGGCTAGGCTGGTCGCTGTTTTTTTTGCTGGCGCTGATGTATGTTTCCATGGGGCATGGGATGCTGGGCTGGCCTGTTCCTGCCTTTTGCAAAGGCAATCCCATGGCGCTGGGGCTTTTGCAATTGTTGCTAACCACGGTAGTTCTGGTCATTAATCAGAAATTCTTTATCAGCGGCTATAAGAGCCTATGGCATCGCGCGCCCAATATGGATACGCTGGTGGCTCTGGGCTCCACGGCAGCCTTTGGATACAGCGTTTACGCCCTCTTTGCCATGGCCGGGGCGCAGGCCCGTGGCGATCTGGCCGGGGCGGAGATGTTTATGAAAGAACTGTATTTCGAGTCCGCCGCCATGATTTTAACGCTGATCACCGTGGGCAAAATGCTGGAGGCCCGTTCCAAGGGCAAAACCACTGATGCGCTCAAGGGGCTGATGAAGCTGGCCCCGCAAACTGCCACGCTGCTGCGGGACGGCGGGGAAGAAACCGTGGCCATTGACCGGGTCATGATCGGAGATCTGTTCGTGGTACGGCCCGGAGAGAGCATTCCAGTGGACGGCGTGGTTATGGAAGGCAGCAGCGCGATAAACGAAGCCGCGCTGACCGGGGAAAGCATCCCGGTGGACAAGGCTCCTGGCGATCCCGTCTCCGCAGCCACGGTAAATCTATCCGGATTCCTGACCTGCCGGGCCACCCGCGTGGGGCAGGATACCACCCTTTCCCAGATCATTCAAATGGTCAGTGATGCAGCGGCCACCAAAGCGCCCATCGCCAAGATTGCCGATACGGTTTCCGGCATTTTTGTGCCCGCAGTAATGGCTATCGCCGCAGTGACAATCCTGGTTTGGCTGCTGTTGGGCAAGGAAGTGGGCTTTGCCCTAGCCCGGGGTATATCCGTGCTAGTCATCAGCTGCCCCTGCGCATTGGGGCTGGCCACGCCAGTGGCCATTATGGTGGGCAGCGGTTTAGGCGCAAAGCATGGCATCCTGTTTAAAACTGCCGCTTCTTTGGAAGAAGCGGGCCGAATCAGCATCGTCGCGCTGGACAAAACCGGCACCATCACCGCTGGGGAACCAAAGACCACCGATCTGCTCCCCGCCCCCGGCATTTCGGAAACGCAGCTCATGCAACTGGCACTAAGCCTGGAAGCCAAAAGCGAGCATCCGCTGGCGCGCGCCATTTTGCAGCATGGCCAGCAGGCGGGATTAACACCTCAGCCCGTTTCGGATTTTCAGGCGCTTCCCGGCCATGGATTAACGGCCATTTGGGAAGGTCAGCCTCTTTGCGGTGGAAATCTTGCGTGGATCAGCAGCCATGTTTCCGTACCGGACGCGATGCGCCAAGCAGCAGATGCATTATCTCAGTCCGGAAAAACGCCCCTGTTTTTCAGCCATGGAACGCAGTTGCTGGGAATCATTGCCGTGGCAGATGTAATCAAGAAAGAAAGCCCCCAAGCCGTTCGGGAACTGCAAAACATGGGGCTGCGGGTGGTTATGCTCACTGGGGATAACCCGCAAACCGCACAGGCCATTGGCGCACAGGCAGGGGTGGATCAGGTGATCGCCGGGGTGCTCCCCCAGGGAAAGGAAGCAGTCATCCGTCAGCTAAAGCAGCAGGGAAAGGTAGCCATGGTCGGCGATGGCATCAATGATGCGCCTGCCCTGACCCGGGCTAATATCGGCATTGCCATCGGCGCGGGCACGGACGTAGCCATCGATGCAGCGGACGTAGTGCTAATGAAGAGCCAACTCACAGATGTGCCCGCAGCTATCCGGCTCAGCCGCGCCGCCCTGCGCACCATCCATCAGAATCTTTTCTGGGCATTCTTTTATAATGCCATCGGCATTCCGCTGGCAGCAGGCGCACTGATTCCTCTTGGTCTGACACTGAACCCCATGTTTGGCGCAGCGGCCATGAGCCTGAGCAGCTTCTGCGTGGTCTCCAACGCGCTGCGGCTGAATCTGTTTAAGCCCCAGGATCCAAAGCACGATCATAAACGCCGGCCCGCTGTTTCTCAATCGCCGATTACCGCGCCCATTCCCATGACCCGAACGCTGGCCATTAAGGGCATGATGTGCTCCCACTGTGAAGCCACGGTAAAGAAAGCGCTGGAAGCCTTGCCGCAGGTGGAAAGCGCCCAGGTAAGCCATACGCAGGGAACCGCCGTTGTGACGCTGCGGGAGGCAATCTCCTCCGAAACGCTGAAAAAAGCCGTGGAGGACGAGGAATACGACGTGCTGAGCATCCAATAATTACGCTTGAACTGCTCTACTTTTGAACCGCTCTATCAAAAAGAGCGGTTCTTTATTATTTGTTACAATTCAGGGGTTGACAAGAAGTGGTAGACAGTTGTATCCTTTAGTAGACAGCTGTCAACTTTAAAAGGAGGAATGAATCATGCCTGTTCAATGCACCGAGGCAGAATGGAGGATTTTAGAGGTATTATGGGAGCATACTCCTCGCACCATGAGCGAAATCACCAAAGCGCTGGAGCCGTCAACTGGTTGGACGCGGCATACGGTGATCACGCTGCTCAAGCGCATGCAGGAAAAGGGCACCATCACGGTGGATGAATCCGGGCCAGTCAAGTTGTATTCGCCGTTGGTCTCTCAGGAGCAAGCCTCCTCCGACCAAACCAGGAAGCTTTTGTCTCATGTTTTCCACGGAAAAGCATCCCTGCTGATTAACCATCTGGTGGATTCGGGAGAAATCTCTCTGGACGAAATGCAATCTCTGCTAGATATGATGAAGCGGGAGGACGGCGAGAAGAAGCCGCAATAATCCCCTCGCTTTCCCTGCCAAAAGGCACCACCGATAACGCAAAAGGAGGATCGTCTCATGCGAACAGCTCTTGTCTATAATTTTTTGCTGGAAGCAAACATCATGGCGTCTATCGCCATTTTGCTGATGCTGCCCATCCGCCGCTTTCTGCGAAAGCCTCTGGGCAACAAGGCTCTCTGTCTGGGCTGGCTGCTGATTGCCATTCGGCTTTTATGCCCCCTGGCACTGCCTAATCCCATCATTCATGAAATTCGCTCTCCTTTCGCAAGCGACGAGGCCATTCGTCCCATCGCAGGGCAGATTCAGGTACGGATCACGGATGCGCTGCACTCTATTGAACTTTCCGGCCATGCTCAGGGAACGGACGCGCTGCGTCAGGCCGTATCCGAGCAGGCCGGCGCGCTGCGGGACGATATGTATTCCGGCATGCTGGCGCAAAACATAATGAAGCTGTATCTGCTGGGCGCAGCACTGGTTGCAGTCTGGTTTATTTTCTGCAATGTGCGGCTTCGGCTTCGGCTGCGGGCGGATCGGATCGAGCCCATCTCCGGCGAATTGCTGGAGCAATATCAGACGCTTTGCCAGCAGCGAGGCGTGAAGCCCATTCCGGTTTACTTTGTGGATCCCCTGCCCAGCGCGTGTCTGGTGGGCGTAGTGCGGCCCTTTATCGCTCTGCCGCTAACCGCTTCGCCTCAGAGCGCAATTCAGGTGCTCACCCATGAAATCTGCCATTACAAGGGCCGGGATCATGTGTTTGCGCTGCTGCGGCTGGTATGCTGCGTGGTGCATTGGTTCAATCCGCTGGTCTGGCTGGGGGCGTCCATGAGCCGGATGGATACGGAATTGCGTTGCGATGATCGGGTCATCGCCCCGTTGAGCGCCAATCAGAAGCGAGATTATGCCAGCGTGCTGGTGCTTGCAGCGGCACGACGCAATGCCCCGGGCGTGGGTGTGCTGGCCACCGGCATGACTATGACTGGCCGCAAGCTGAAAACCCGTGTTTCCTCCATTATCGGCCAGGGCAAGCGAATCAGAAGCCTTTCCGTGGCTTTTGTGGTGTTGGCCAGCATGGCGCTGGTAGGAGCGTTTGCTACGGCGGAAACCACTGGACTCAGGCTTTCTCTCAAGCCCTATCCTGCCATCCCTACTGTTTCTTCGCTAACGCTCCAGGCCGTTTCGGATAAAACTTCGGCCATTGCTCAGGCCCAGAATGTTTGGCGCTGGACAGACCAAACGCTGGCCGCCGATGATTTTTCCTGGGTTTACGAACAAACGGAGGAAGGGCTGCATCAAGTAACGGCCACAAACAATAAAGGCGAACTGCTGCTGCACATGGACGATACGGGAAACGTGGTCCATCTTAGAAACAATCTGTCCGGGTTGGATCAGGCCGTGATCGTGGGCTACGATATCCGCATGTCTACCCTGAACGAAGACAGCGATTACGAGATGAAGCTGCCCGCCTACGTCCGCAATTGCGTATATACGCTACGCCCTGATATGGACGGACTGATTCAGGATCTGGGGGCCAATCTGTTCTCCGGCGAAGAAACCGCTGCCAACGATGTGCATTTCCATCAGTACTATTGGTATATGCCGGATGGAACCGTCAATGCCGTCACGCTGGAAGTGTATCCCCGGATTCGGATCGTAGAATATGGAGAAAACTGCGAAGACAATTTCGGCAATGGCTAACAGGAGGGCGCTATGAAAAGAGGCTTGATTATTTTGCTGGCTCTGCTGCTTTGCACGGCGGTCGCCCAGGCGGAGGATGAGATGGAAGCTATGGATTTCGCCAAAAGCAGCCTGACGGAGGTTTACGGCTATCGGACAGAAGAACTGGATCAGTTCATTTTTGAAACCGAGAAAAATGAAAACGGCGGCGGAATCATCCGCTATTATCATCAGGCGTATCCCCAGTTTGTTTACACCCTTTCCTATTCTGAAAATCCCGGTTATCAAACTGAATCGCCCTTTGGCAACAACGGCTATTCCCATTATCCCGGAGAAGGAGTCATCCGAGACGTGTTATCTCAGGCCAGAGAAAACGGCTGGTTTTCTGTCTGGGATGCAGATGCGATGCTGGCTCTGGCCGCCGCCATGCAGCAGGAGGGCATACACATGACCGCCGAAATGGAGGCCGGGCTGAGCCTGGGAATCCTTTCCCCTGCCCGCGCCGTGGACGCATTCTTTGCCTCCTGCTACGGGGATTCGGACGGCTGGAAGCCCCAGGTGATTGCCTGGCGGGATTTGACGCTACAGGAAAACGGCTTAACCGTCGAAGAATCCAATTTTCCGCCTGTCGGTGTTACCCACTATACCGCCCTGCAATTGGACACGCAGGCTGCCAAAACTGTTACGCATTTCCGGGGCGAAGCCCCCACCGATTTGCAATCCGTGCTGACGCATCCTCTGCTGGAAGGCTGGCAGGTTATCAGCGGGGCGGCGAAAACCGGAATTCTTCGTTACGAACAGGGGCAGATGAAGGCTTACGGTCTGTGTCTCTCCGTGCTGGGCAAGGGCGATGAGCGGCTGCTGCTTTTGCTGGTGCAGCAGGAAGAGGAAGAATGGCAATTGTATCCTGTCAGCGCGGACGCACTGTATCCCGGCGAGGATCCCGTTATAATCACCGATAGCGCCAGTTCCGACTTTACCCTTTCCTATCAACGCCCCAGCGGAATTCGGGAAACCTACACTCTCTATCCCATCATGCTGAGCACCGGCTGGCTTTGCGCCCTGAATGACTATCAAATTTACGATCCTGCCGCCCAGCAGAACTATCAGTTCCCGGATGTTAGGGGATATCTGGATCATCAATCGCTGGCCGAACTGCCCAAAACTCTGGAGGAAGCCCTGGCAATGGCCAGAAAGGATCTGCCCCCAGAAGGGATTGCCATGGCGACTGGCGTGCATTTCCGGGCAGGCACGTCTTCTCGATCAAAGGATCTGGGGCTACTGCACGCTGGCGTTCTATTCCGGGTAAAGGCTGTAGTAGATGGCGATCCCAGCCCTTGGCTGCAAACCCAAATCGGCACAAAGAAAGGCTATATCTGCACCGAATATACGTACTATGCTGAAACCATAGAGCGTTCTGTCTCTCCTTCCAACTACCGGACAACCGCACCCCTAACCGTAGCCACGTTAAATCAGGAAACGGCATTAAAAAAAGGCACCGGCCTTTTCGCCGGTACCGTTCAGTCCCTGCATGCGGGCACGAAGATGCACGTTATTTGTCAGGAGGGAAGCTGGCTGTACGTGGTGGTTCCTCAGGACACCATCGATTGGTACATGGATATTGACGGCATCTACGGCTATGTAAAGGCCGACAGCGTTTCCTGCTACGCCACGCCGCTCCATGCCCAATGGGCTGCGGCAGCGCAGCCCTGACTCGGGCGGATTAAAATCCCGCCTGCTCCATCAAATAGCCGTCCAGGTTCGTGCGGCCAGAAACGATCAGCTGCTTCTGGCCGCACAGCCGCAAGGCAGCCAGAAGAATACACAGGCCGTGGGGCATATGCTCCGCCCGGGCAGCAGGCAAACCGGGAATCTGGCGGCGCTTTTCCAGCAAAAGCGGGGAAAGCTGGAGAAGCTGGCGCTCCACAGTATCCTGCTCAAGGCAATAGCCTTCCACCTCTTCCCCATGCGCCTCGCGGCCCATATCCATGGCTGCCGCAGTGGTGCAGCTTCCACCAAGCCCGATCATCTGCGGCGCAGACGGGTAACCACGCAGCCTTTCGATCAGAGGTCTAATCGCGTTTTCCGCTATTTCCAGGGCTTTTTCCGCATCGTCCAAGGAAGCAATGGGCTGCATTTTCAGCAGTCGGGATGCGCCCATCTGCGCGCTTTGAGCCAGCAAAATCTGTCCGCCATCGCCCAGCGTAAACTCTGTGGAGCCGCCCCCAATATCCATTACCAGCCGCCGCTCCTGCCCGGCCGCCGCCCGAAACGCCAGCCGCGCTTCCTCTTCCCCGGAAATAATCCGCAGCGTCAGGCCGGTTAAAGCCTGGATGCGTTGCGCCAGCGCATCGCCGTTTTTCGCATCCCGGCAGGCGCTGGTGGCAAGCAGGGCAATCTCCCCCTCCGCACCCAGCACAAGCGCCTGCTTTTGCAGCCGCATGACGGCCTGCGCCGTTTCTTCCAGACGTTCCGGAGAAATGGAGCCATCCGGCTGCAAGCCCAAAAAGAGCCGCGTTTCCTCGCGGCCTCGGTATACCCGGCTCAGCCCACTTTGCTCCGGCTGGGCACAGAGCATGCGGGTGGAATTCGATCCAATCGCAATCGCAGCACGCATATTTATTTTCCTTCCTCCACGATCACAGCTTCTGGCGTATCATAAAGGGATTCGGGATTGCTCACCTCAAAGCGAATTTCTCCCGGCATCAGATAGCCATAAAGGCTCCGTGCTTTTTCCATAATATATGAATCTGTGTCCTTGATGGCCAATTCCTGGCGCAGGGCGCTTTTTTCGCTTTCCAAGCTTAGCTGGCGCAGTTTGGTTTCCCTGGCCACGTCTTCCAGGGCGGCGATATCCGTATCCAGCCGATTCAGGGTAATGATGGTGCAGGCGATCATCACAAAGCCGGCCACCAGCATGGGAAACAGCTTCATTCTCCGGCGCATGGCGATCCTCCCTCATTTTCGGATACGGAATCAATTCGCCGTGCCCTGCTGCTTTTCCTGCCTGCAATCCACCGAAGAGCCGTTTTTCCCGCTGCCCGAATTCCCCCGGCATAAAGACCGCCGCCCAATGCCAGCCCCAGCAACGCGTAAAGCCGCAGATGATTCTCCCCGCCCTGAAACAGCGCCAAGGCGCAAAGCGCGCCAGCTGCCAGCGCCCAAAGCCCATCCACAGCCGGAGCAAAAGCGCCCAGTACCCGCCGCAACGGCAGCAGTAAATCATAACACACGCCCGCCCCCAGCCCTGCATAAAGCAGCCAGAGGAACGTCCGGCCCTGTGCCGCTGTCTCAAAAAAGGTCATTTGCTTTTTCGGAAGAACAGGCCGCGCCGGGGCCCTCGCTGGGTATAAACGATGCCATCAATCCGCCCTTCCACCGTCAGCTGGCCTTCTTCCAGCATCAGCCTTGTCACATGCAAGCCCTCACCTGTCAACGCCATTTCCCCACATTCTGTGGACAGAATCACCTGCGTTTCATCAAAGGCCAATACCTCCCCTACTCCGCTCAGTGCCGCCCGCTGACGGTTTTCCAGATTCAGCGTATGCGGCTGGTTGGGTCTGCTCCGTTTTGCTGCTTCGTTTTCCATGTTCATCCCCCCTTAAAAGAGCATATGCCGAAGGGCAGCAAAATAGAAAACGGGAGGACGCTTTTTGCATCCTCCCATTTTTTTCGGTTCGCGCTGCGATTTATGCCTCCAGGGAATGAAGGAAATCAATGCATTCCTGCGCTTCGGCCATGCCGCTGGGATCGCAGGTTTCGCTCTCCACCACCACAGGCAGACCAAATTCAATTGCCTTTTTCAGCGCTTCCTTCACCGGCGCCGTGCCCCGACCCAGCGGATAGCCCTGGCCGCCCATAACGCCATCCTTAAGGTGAATAGCAATCAACCGGGGCCGCAGCTCATCCATCAGCGCCGGCACATCCTGCTCTGCATTATATGCCCAGTAAATATCCAGTTCCAACGCCAGAGATGTGCGCGCCCGCAGCTCATCGTAGATAATCTGGCCGTCTTCGTTGGGAACAAACTCATGAGAATGATTATGATAGCCCAGGGTAATGCCTGCCTGCGCCAGCACCGGCTGCACCTGGTTAACCAATTCAACAAACTCATCCAGCTTTTCCCGGGTCTTCAGATTATGGCCGGGAATAATCAGTTTTTTGCAGCCCACTGTCTGATGATCCCGGATGGTCTGCTCCAGCTTCTCCGGCATCAGTTCTTTCGCGCCGGTATGCGTGCCGGACATGCTCAGCCCCAGCTCATCCATCCATTTCTTCAGATTTTCTGCTCCGGGGCCTTCCATACCGCCGTAAAGTTCCACTTGCTTATAGCCCATTTTCGCCAGTTTTTCCAGCGTCCCCCGATAATCCTCTGGCCAAGCGTCCCGTACGCTGTAAAGCTGAATGCTGTAATCCATTTCCAACCGCCTCCTGTTTCGCCGACCAACGGCGCTTTATTCCTTCTGTATCATAGCATAATCCGCCCTCCCCCGCAAGTAAAATTGTGAATAAACCTTGAACCTTCCGATAATTGTAGCGCGAATGAAAAAAATGTGGTATACTGAAAGAAAAAAGTCGGAGGATTGATGACCATGGCCAAGAAACACCAACGCAGAGAACACGTATCCGTTCGTCGCAAGAAGGAAGAGCAACTCAAGTTAAAAAAACGCCAGGATTATTATGCTGCCCATAAGAAGCAGATTATCACCGGCATTATCGCCGTTGTCGTGGCCATCGCGCTGATTTGGGTGGCGGTGGATTATTTCTATACCCCCGGCGGCTCCATCCGCATGTTCATGGGCAACCTGATCGGCGTGGAGGAAAACTGGCTGGTGCGCAATATGGGCACAACGAAAAAACCCCTGTTTTTCAAGTTCGGCGAAGTGGATGCCCCCGAGGGATATACCCTGGATGCGGAATACACCGTTGGCTCGGAAGACCGAGAGCAGAGCTTCTATTATAATGCCGATGATGAAACCGCCACGATCCAGAATGTCTACTTCTCCGGCGTGAAGGAAAAGACTGGCGCTGAAATGGTTAAAACCGTCATCTCCTCGGGCTTGTATGCCAGCATGAGCGAAGCCAAGACCGCGGAAATTGCCGGCATGCCCATCCAATATGTCTACGCCACCATGAACCCCGATTCCGCCGATGATACCGTTTTCTGCTCTCTGCTGATTATGTATGCAGACACGGCGAAGGATTCCTCCGTGTTGATTAATTGCACATCCTTCCGTGGAACAGAGAATGAAATTCCCAGCGAGGAAGCCATGCTGGCAGCAGCGGAAAGCCTTGTCGGCTGCCTGAAGCTGCCCCAATAAGGAAATCCGATAAATCCATAGGCCATCTTGGCAAGGAGCACTGAAGCCATCATGAATTTAACGACGATGAAAAAGCACCAGGCAACGGACCGCCTGGTGCTCCGTCTTGCTTGCCCCTGTTTTTTGGAAAATCTGGCAGACATCATGGTATCCTTTATTGACGCAGCCATGATCGGCGCGTTGGGCCCAGCGGCCACTGCGGCAGTAGGCGTGAATTCCTCCCCTTCCTGGCTGCTGGGCGGCGTTGTGCAGTCCCTGGGCGTTGGCGGCACCGCGCTGGTTGCCCGTCTGATCGGGGCTGGAAAGAAGGAGGAAGCTGCCCGGGTTGGCGGCCAGGTCATGAAAATGGCGCTGATCCTCAGCTCGTTTCTGACCGTTCTCATGCTCTTTGCCGCGCCGCTGGTGCCGAAGTTGATGAATGCAGATATTTCCATCTATGTGGACGCAACTGCTTACATGCGCTATCTTGCCCTGGGATTTATCCCCCGTTTTACTGGCGTGGCCATGGGTGCGCTGCTACGTGGAGCGGGCGATACCAAGACCCCCATGATCGGCGGGCTTATTTCCACCGGAGCCAATCTGGTCATGAACTATCTGCTGATTTATGAAACTCGGCCAATCCAGCTGCTGGGGCTTTCCTTTATGATGCCCGGCGCTGGGCTGGGCGTGTCCGGCGCGGCCATTGCTAGCGCCATCTCCACCGGCGCGGCAGGAATATATATGATCATAGGCGTACTGCGCAATGGCAGTGTGCTGCGCATCCGCTGGGAAAAGAAATGGAACGGCGATGTGACCCGACGGGTTCTGCGCATTGCGTATCCGGCAGCGCTGGAACGGGCTGCCATTAATCTGGGCCAGATTCTCTTTGCTCGGATGGTATCCTCCTCTGGCGTGGCGGCCTTTGCCGCGCATAACCAGGCCATTCAGGTAGAAAGCCTGGGCTATATGCCCGCTTACGGCTTCTCCACCGCCGCTACTGCGCTGGTTGGACAAAATTTAGGGGCTGGCAAGCCCGAAAAGGCCCGGGAAAGCGGCCAACGGGCCAATTGGCTGTGCCTGTTGCTGCTGGTTTGCGTGGGCGTGGTGCTGTTCCTGTTCGCTCCCTTCTTCATTTCCCTGTTGACCCCGGACGAAGAGGTTCGCCAAATCGGCGCAATGCTGATTCGTATCTGCGCTTTTGAGCAGCCTTTTAACGCCATCTCCATCGTCACCGCTGGTGCGCTGCGCGGGGCAGGCGATACGAAGGTGCCTTTCCTGTACGGGCTGGTGAGCATGTGGGGCGTGCGCATTCTGTTTGCCTGGATTTTCGGCACAGTTCTCGGCTTCGGCGTGGCTGGATTCTGGTGGGCCATGGTGGCAGATCTGGGTGTGCGCAGTCTTCTGCTGTATGTGCGCTTCGTCAAAGGCGATTGGATAAACGCCAAGGTATAATCGCCCGAGCTGTCCTTTTTTCAGATGATTTAACCCCAAAAATCTTCCCAGCTTTTCCGCATGCAGGGAACGAATCACAAACAAAAAGACGAGAAGGAGCCCCTACGCTTTTCCTTCCCGTCTTTTTCAATTCAGTCTGCCGCATTTATTGCAGATTCAATTAGCGCTCGCAGGGAATCCTGTTCGCTATAAAGCCTCAAACCGGCAGAAGCGGCAAAAAGTCCGCTTTCCCGCAGCGCCTGCTGGGCGGTGTCCATCAAAAGAAATGCGGCAAATTCATCCCCGTCCTCCGTCATTGCCTGTGCCGCTAGAGGCAGCCAGGCGTTTTTCAGACCATACGCCTGATAGCCAAACGGCAGCGTTCCCGCCTGAGTTGCGGTCAGCATAGCGGCGGAACACCGGCCAGCCCGGATCTCTACCGCAGGATCGGCGCAAGGCTGAAGGTTTTCCATCCGTGAAGCCAGTTCTCGAGAACCAACGACAGACCCAATCTTTTCCGCTTCCGGCGCAGCCGCCGGGGTGGGAAGCACGCCCGGTGAAGGAGCCGGAGGATAAAATAGCGCGCTGGTAGGTGCCGGGGTAGAAGGTGTCGTGCCCTCCTGGCGAACAATCAGCGCATAGCCCTGCCGAGCCAGCAGTGTGTCGCCTGCTGCGGAAACAATCAGATCTGGCATGAGAGCAGCCCCTTTTACTTCTGCCGCCTGAATTTCCGCCGCCGTGGCTGTGCGCAGATACACCCGTTTGCCGCCCTGGCGTTCATAGGCAGCCGCCTGCTTTCGCAGCCAAGGACCCGCTGCTGCGCCATCCGCGCCAATCCAGACCCGCAAAATCCCCACGCCCTTTTCCGGTTTTATCTGCTCGGGCTGCAACAGCGGATACAGACACAGTAGCGTTCCTGTCAAGGCTAACGCCCCCAATATCCGCAGTCCCCGTTTCATCCGCATCCGCCCCTTCCAGCAAAGTCTATGCGCCGGGGAGGAGCGTTATGTATTTTCTTCCATTCAAAGAAATGGCGGGAAACGCCACAATTTTAGCGTCTTCCCGCCATCTGCATGCCTGCTGCTCAGCACCGCCCAAAGCGCAGATTACTGCTCCATTTGCCGGCCCACAATCCCGGCAGCAGTCTCCGCCACCTTCACCTCCGTGTCTCCCATTCGCGCGCCCTGCTCCCGAGACAAAAGCAGCACCGCGCCGATTGCCTCGCCATCGGCAATAATCGGCGAAACCACCTGAGCCGTATAGCCGGACACATCCTCTTCGTTGGTTACCGGCACTATTTTTCCGCCGCCATTGCGGTTTAAGGTCATGGTCTGGCGCGCCTGAATGGCGCTTTCCAGATCCGGGCTGATGGGCTTATCCCACAGTTCCTTCTTGCTCACCCCGCTGGCCGCCACCACCTGATCTCGATCCACAATGCAGGCAATATGCCCCAGAGATCGAAAAAGCGATTCAGTGTAATCCTTGGCAAAGGATGACATTTCCCCGATGGGCGAATACTTCTTTAGAATCACTTCCCCATCCCGGTCGGTGTAAATCTCCAGTGGGTCGCCCTCACGAATACGCAGGGTACGACGGATTTCCTTAGGGATAACTACGCGGCCCAGTTCATCGATCCGTCTTACAATACCAGTTGCTCTCACGTTTTCAGCGCCTCCTTGCTTGGTGTCAGCCATAGGTTTTCCATGGAAACCGCTTTTATGCGCCGGGGCGAAAGGGGAAGAATTGGCAGCGGTTATGCAGAAAAAACACGCAATTTCGCGCATAAAAATGCCAGAAGCTGTGTTCCTGCCGCTCTTTCGAGCAGCATAAGAACAGAAAAACCATCCAGCAGCAAACCCGGAAACATGCTTTGAATCCGCGCCACAATTTTCACCTTTCCATAGCAAAAAGCGCTGGCATTGCTGCCAGCGCTCAGTTTGTTAAACAAATGTTGGTACGTTCAGAAGGTGCAGGAAGGACATTGATTCCGTTCTTTTCATTTTTACAGACAGCGTCCATTGCGCTTTTGCTCAGGTTTGCCAGACTGCTGGAATTCAATCAACTGTTCACTGCCTGTTTGCCGTGATGCTTGCGGAATTCCACCAGCGCCTGCCGACCAAAATCGGTAACCGGCTTAATCCACTTCCCCGAATACAAATGCACATGCATCAGCACGAAGCGAATCGGCTCGTCCACATAACAGCAGGCGAAGATCAGCAGGAAAGGTGCTTTGAACGCCAGGCCGCTCAGGCAAACGCAAGGCAGCACCAGCGCATACATAAACGAAATTTCCAGAATGGTGCCAAATGCGGCGTCTCCCGCTGCGCGGAACGTATCGTTCTGCGCCCAATTGCACATACGAATCACCGCAGCCACGCAATAAATCATCAGCATTCCCGCGCCGATTTGCAGAGATTCGCCCCGCAAGCTCATCATGGATAGCAGCGGCTGATGCACAGCCAGCAACGCCAAGCAGCACAGCAGAATAATCCCGCCGCAAAGATACACCAGCCGTTTGGCCCGAGCATAGGCTTTTTCCAGTTCACCCGCGCCCACCGCTTTGCCCACCAGAACCGAAGCTGCATTGGAAAAGCCCGTAAAGAAGCCGATCACCAGGCCTTCCAGCATGCGGAACACAGCAGTGGCAGCAATCGCCTGTTCGCTTTGCCGCCCCAGCACCATATTAATTACCATGTTGCCCACACCGATCAGCAGTTCATTACAGATAATGGGGAAGCACTTGCGGAAGTATTCGCCCAGCGTTTCCCGAGTCCAGCGAAAATGGCGGCGAAAATTTAGCAGATACGGATGCTTTTGTATCTTCGCCAGCACCACCAGCGCCAACACATTCACCACTGCCGCGCACACCGTGGCTACCGCTGCACCCTGCACGCCCAATGCCGGAAAGCCAAAGCGACCGTAAATCAACACGTAGTTCAAGGCAATATTGGTCAGCACAGATACGATGGCGCTATACAAGGGCAGCCGCACTCGCTCCGTGGAACGGAGCAAAGCGCTCATAGCCATGGAAAGAATCTGCAAAGGATAGGCCCAGCCCACTACCCGCAGGTACTGCACACCAATTTCCTGAATAGCCGTTTTATCGGTATAAATGCGCATAATGAATTCCGGCGCAAGCAATGCCAGCCCGGCGAACGGCGCCGCCACAGCCATCATGCAACACAGCGTCATGCCGTAGGAGCGATTAATGCCGTCATCGTCCTTAGCTCCCCAATACTGCGAAAAAAACAGCATGCCGCCGCCCACAAAGCCCCAGTAACCAGAAAACATCAGAGACGTGAACTGAGCACAAAGCCCCACAGCACCTACGCTGTTTTCGCCCAGGGGAGCAATCATCATGGTGTCCACCATGCTGCCCGTAGTGGTCAGCAGATTTTGCAGTGCCACAGGTACGGCGATGACCGCAACGGAACGGAGAAACGATTTCCAGGGGAATCTTTCTTTGCGCGCCATGGAATAATTCCTCGCTTACTTCTAACATAATATACGCTTTATCCTACCACAGTCAGTTCTAAGAAGCAACAGCAAAAACCGCTGATAATTCTTCTTTTCTGCAAAGTGCTGGGGATACATTAAAAGAAATCTGCCTTGAAAATCCAAGGCAGGTTCCATTTTTTTCGCGCTTAATACGCCTTGGCGAAATACATCACCTTTGTTGCCTTGCGGCCGCAGCAGACGCAGGTGTCACCGATGGGCATTTGATCAAAGGGCATATTCCGGGAGGTTGCGCCGGTTTCTTCCTTGATCTTGTCTTCGCAGGCACGATCGCCGCACCACATGGCCCGGGCATAGCCGCCGTCCACCTGTGCCTTCAGTTCTTCGTAAGAATGCACGTCCTTGGTATGCGCCATACGGAATTCATCGGCCTGGCGGAACATGTTCGCCTGAATATCCGCAAGCAGAGTCTTCAGTTCCTCCGCCAGGTTAGCCAGAGAAATGGTGGTCTTTTCAAAGGTATCCCGGCGCATCACGGTAGCCACGCCGTTTTCAATATCTCGGGGACCCATTTCTACGCGGACAGGCACACCCTTGAGTTCCCATTCATTAAACTTCCAGCCGGGGGACACATTGTCCCGATCGTCCAGCTTCACGCGAATGCCCGCCGCCTTCAGCGCCGCAAACGCTTCCTCGCACTTTTCCATCACGCCGCCCTTATGCGCCGCGATGGGCAGAATCACCGCCTGATAGGGAGCGATCATGGGGGGAAGCTTCAGCCCGCGTTCATCGCCATGGGTCATGATAATTGCGCCAATCAGCCGGGTGGAGCAGCCCCAGGAGGTTTCATGGCAGTATTCCAGCTTGCCTTCCTTGGATAGATACTTCACTTCGAAGGGCACGGAGAAATTGGTACCAAAGTTATGGCTGGTGCCGGCCTGAAGCGCCTTGCCGTCCTGCATCATGGCTTCGATGGAATAGGTCGCCTGCGCACCGGCAAACTTTTCCTTATCCGATTTCTGGCCAGAGAACACAGGCATGGCCAGATTCTTTTCGCAGAAGGTCTTATAGACGTTGAGCATCATCTGGGTTTCCTGCTCAGCCTCCTCCGCCGTGGCGTGGACAGTGTGTCCCTCCTGCCACCAGAATTCCGCCGTGCGCAGGAAGGGACGGGTGGTCTTTTCCCAGCGCATGACGGAGCACCACTGGTTATACTTCATGGGCA
>CAYRFP010000010.1:0-57083 GCA_964423675.1 uncultured Oscillospiraceae bacterium | reverse complement strand
CGGGGATGACCACGGAGCGCACGGGCAGTTCCATGTCATAGTTGTCGCCGCCGCGCGCGCGGCCCATCATGTCGCCACCCAGCGTGTCCAGCGTCATGCCTTCGGCCTCGCGGGGCAGATACAGGTTCAGTTCATAGCCATGATAGCGATCCAGGCGCGCATACTCGGTATCGTACCAGAAATCGTCGATCAGGAACATGGCGTAGGGCATTTCAATCAGATCGTTGACCGGCTCGCCGACGCGGGAAACCGGCGCATACCACGGGCGATGCGCCTTTTCGCTCAGGAGGCGCACCTGATCATCGGTAGCGTCCGGCGCGGCATAGATTGCCGTATGCGCGAAGCACTCATCCAGCAGTCCTTCGGGCAGAACCGCAGGATCGCAGAGCACGGTGAGCTTTTGCAGATTATCGCAGCCCGCCAGCGCGTCCGCGCCGATGCTGGTCAGGGACGCAGGCAGGGTCAGCTCCGTGATATTCAGGCAGTTGCGGAACGCGCCGCTGCCGATGGTGGTGATGGAGCCGAACGGCTCGACATATTCCACGCTGCTATCGGCAAACGCCTCATTGCCGATGGTCGTGAACCAGCCGCAGTGATGCGGATAGAAGGAGCGCAGCGTCTGGTTGCCCTTGAACACGCCGTCGCCCAGCGCGGTCACTTGGATGTCATTGAAAGCCGTCCAAGTGGTCAGGTCGGGCTGGTCGCCCTTGTACATCGTAAGCACGCCGTTTTCAAATCGGCTGATTGCTTCGTCGTTTGTGGGATTTTCCGCCACGCCGCCGGAAACCGGATTATTGATCCATACCGTGCAGTTGGGGCACTGGTCACGGAGCAGCGCGGCATATGCCTCGCGGTTTTCAAGCGAGCTATCCCACGGCAGATCGAGGTCGGCGACGTTGCTGTTGGCAAAGGCGTCCGCCGCGATATCGATCGGCGCATAGAGATCAAACGCCATGTAGCTCAGGAAGCAATCCGCAAAGGCGCGGGCGCCGATGCGCTCCAGCGCGCCGCCCAGATACAGCTCGCCCAAGGGGACGCGCTCAAAGGCGCTCTCGCCGATGGACTTCACCGTGGAGGGCAGCGTCAGCGACGTCATGCGGGTTCTCTGGAACGCGCGCGCGCCGATGGTTTCCAAGCCCTCGTTCCAGTCGATCCGCACGCCGGCGATGTCGTTAAACGCGTCATCTCCGATGGTCTTGAGGGTGGAGGGCAGCTTGACATAGAGCAGGTTGCTCGCGTCATAGAACGCCGCATCGCAAACCGTTTCCAGCCCCTCGGGGAGAACGACGCCAACCAGCGAAGAATTGTCGCTCATCGCGCCTTCGCCGACGGACTTCACCGCCACGCCGTTGATGGTCGCCGGGATTTCCACATAGGCATGCTGCTGGGTATAGCCGGTGATCGTGCCGGTCGCTTCGTCAAACTCAAACCAGCTTTCGCTGTCCTGCGCGTCTCGCTTGACAGCGTTCTTTCCGCTGGGACGAAGATGATCCACCGCGTCGCCGGCGTCTTCAAGCGCCGCGGCATAGGCATCGAACTGGTCGTCCGGCACATAGATCACATAATCATCCGGCATCCAGAAGAAGCAGAAGCCCGGCTCCAAAAAGATCGGACATTCGCCCTCAAAGCGGATCTCGCGCAGGTTATCGCAGATCATAAAGGAGCTGCTGATCTGGCGCACGCTGGCGGGGACGGTCACGCTCGTCAGCGACGGGCAGCGGTTGAAGTTGCTGCCGTCGATGACCTCCAGCCCGTCGTTAAGCGTGACGGATTGCAGCCCTTCCATGTTCGCGATGGCAGTCTCCTGCAAGACGATCATGGTATCGGGCAGGGTCAGCGAGGTGACGTCGTTCTGGTCGCACAGGGCGCTGAACTTCAGCCGATACGTCGGCATTCCATCGACCTCGGCGGGAATCGTGACGTCGCCGCTGAGCGCGCCGTCTACATACGCCGCCTCATCGAACTCATCATACAGCCACACGGGATCGCCCATAGGCGGGGCCACACCTTCCTCTGCCAGGGCCAGACAGCTTGTCAGCAGCAGGCAGAGCGCAAACAATATTGCCGTGATCTTCTTCATTTTTCGGTTCCTCCCTTTCTTTTTGAGAACTCTTGAATCGTAATTTTCGTTCCGCAATGCGGACAGAACTTCATACTGTCAGACAGCACCGTGTCGCATTCCGGGCAGAGACGGTGATTCTGCTGGTAGAACTGAAACAGATTGCTCTGCGGGAGCCTGCCGCCGCAGTCCGGGCAGACGCGCAAATGGGCAAAGGCCAAGCTGCCGCAGCGGGGGCAAACCTTCAGCCGCTTCATGCCCTCCGTGCCAAAGCAATAGGTGGCGGGCAATTCATGTGCTTCCATCGGATTCCTCCCCTCCGTATTGCAGCCTTTTTCCGCATGCAAGGCAAAAGGGCCGCTCATCCTGAACCCTCGCGCCGCAATGCGGACAGAAAGCCGGCTGTTCCTCCCAGGGGGAGCAGTCTACACACTGAAACGTGTTGGGGTTGTACATCAGATCGGACACCCACCGGCCGCAGCGGTGACACAGACTGAAGTGTTCCCGCCCCTCCGATAGCCAGGCCTTTTCCAGCGCTGCCCCGACCGGCTGGGGCTGTGCGGGCGCGGTAGTGCAGATAGCCGCTCCGGATACCTCGCAAAAAAAGCGAAACCTCACTCCGCCGCTGTCCTGCAAAATGCGATATGCTGCCGTTCGATGCAGATCATGATCCATGAGCATCCCTCCAGATGTATGATTCAGCAAAAGACTCAAATTGTATCATTGACTAAATCAAAGGTGCAGTTTATAATGAAACAGATACAGCCGCAAAATCGGAATACGGGGGGACAGATTGACCCTGAGCCTGTACTCCGGCTGGTGGCTTGTCTCAAAAAATGACTTTACCATAATACATTATACGGATCTTTGCCGTTTTGTCCCCACACCAACGCCCCAAAAGGGTGGGAAACCTCAAAAAAATCTCGAAAACGGGTGGGAAAAAGGGGGGAGATTCACGTTTTGAGGAGGATATTCCCCATGAAAAGAAGTCTTGCGCTGCTGAGCATGCTGTTGATGATGTTGACCCTGCTGACCGGCTGCTCCGGCGGCAAGGATCAGCTCAGCGCGTCTGACCCCGTGACGCTGACCATGTGGCACGTCTACGGCAGCCAGACCGAATCTCCGCTGAATAATTTAGTTGACGAGTTCAACCGCACTGAAGGCAAGGAGAAGGGCGTGGCCGTCTCCGTGGTTTCTGTGTCCAATTCTACCGACATCGATGCAGCGCTCATTTCCTCCGCCAATAGCGAGCCCGGCTCCGTGGCGCTGCCCGACCTGTTCACAGCCTATCCGCGCATTGCAGAAAAAATTGGAGCCGATCGCCTGCTGGACTGGAAGGCGTATTATAGTGAAGAGGAATTGGCGGCCTACGTACCGGATTTTCTGAATGAAGGACTGTTTGGCGATCAGCTCCTAATGCTGCCCATTGCCAAATCCACTGAACTGTGCTTCATCAACAAGACCCTATTTGAACGCTTTTCCGCAGAAAACGGCGCGACGATCGATGACATGCGCGACTTTGATAAACTGTTTGCGCTCTGCAATGCGTATTACGACTGGTCGGAAGGTCAAACGCTGTTCCAGATCAACGATTTCTACCACTACTTCCTGGTGAACGTGGCTTCGCTGGGGAATGCTTTCATCAAGAATGGCAAGATCGCATTTGACAGCGAAGCCTTTCATCGCGTGTGGCAGCCCATGGCGCGGGCTGGTATTTACGGTGGACTTTGTGTGCAGGATGGCTATGCCTCCGACCGCTGGAAGACCGCTGAGGTGCTGAGCAACATCGGCTCCAGCGCGGGCATTTTGTACCTACGCGACTATGTCACCTATTCAGACAACACCACCGAGGATATCGAAACAGCCATCCTGCCTTATCCCAGCTTCGAGGGCGCATCGCCTGCCGTCGTGCAGCGTGGAACGGGCTTGTTTGCCATCCGCAGCGACAACGAGCGCCGCAACAAGGCAGCTGCGCTGTTTGCAAGCTGGATCACCCGCAGCAGCCACAATGCTGAATTTGTCACCCAGAGCGGCTATCTGCCTGTGACGAATGAGAGCATGAGCGCACTGCTGGCGAATACCAGCACAGTTGAAAATGAAAAGTACCGCATGCTTTACGATGCCGTCAGCGGCATGAATGGCTCCTATACCTTCTGTGCGCTGCCCCGCTATGAGGCGGCTGCGGATGTACAGTCTGCATTTGAAAAGAATGTGAAAGCGGTGCTGAGCAGCGCCCATGAGGAATATGTGCGCCGGGTTCAGGCAGGAGAGGATGCCGCAGCCGTCATGGATGAATTGGAAGATCTCACCTTGAATGAATTGCGCGAACGCATGCAGTGAGGATGAAAGGGACGGCGAGCATAATGCAGCTTCATCCTGAAAGCATTCTGAAATTTCTCCGCGCAGCCAAGCACCAGAACCTTTCCATGCGAAGGCGCTTGGCAGTCTATCTGATCTTGCTCTGCTGCGCTGTGGCGCTGCTGAGCTTCTTTGTGTTGAATCTCCTGGGGCTCGTCAGTCCTATAGATCGTCAGCTGGAAAGCGCCCTTGTTCATCAATTGGATTCGACCACCGGGCACATTCTCCACGATGCGGACGATACCGCAGCGTGGGGGCTTTCGCTCTCGGAGAGCATCTCCGCTGCGGTGGGCGATGTTTTGCGAGAACACCAAATGACCTTTGAGGATCTTCGCAACAACGAAGCGGTGCTCAGCGAGATCCAGTCCAGTCTTTATGGTGACGTCTATACCCACATGCGGCTGGCAACCTGCAGCGGCGCGTTTTATATGCTGAACTCCACCGTGAACGATGCGTTGCCTGAAAAGAGTTACAACGGCTTGTATCTCAAATATGCCAATCTTTACGCTGAAAACACCATCCACAACCGCGCCTGCATGTTCCGTGGCAGCTACGCCGTGGCCCGGGAAAACGACATCAGCCTTTACAGCACATGGCGGCTGGAGACGCTTGCCGAAACCTTTCCGCAGGCGGTCGCTCTTATGGATGGGCATGCCAAGTACCTCTTAACGCAGGTCTGTTCCCTGCCAGATTCGTGGGAACGGGTGCGTCTGCTTTGCGCACCAGTATATCTTGACGGGGAAGTTATCGGCGTATGTGGCTTTGAATTGAGCGATCTGTATTTCCAACTGGCTTATCCGGCGGATTCCGGCGAGGAAGATCATTTGCTTTGCGCGCTGCTGACGAACAGTAGCGGCGCGTGGACCGGCCAGATCTCCGGGCATCTCTCGGCTGTCTCGACCCCTATGCAGAAAACCTTTTCTATCAAGAACCGGGGGCGCTTTGTGCAATTCAACTGCACCGAGGGGCAGTTTATCGGTCTGACGCACGAGATCGCCGTTGGTGACAGCAAGCATCTCGTCGCTGCGATGTTGCCAATGAACTATTACGAGCGCATCGTGCGCCAAAGTCAACTCAATTTGGCGGGCGTGCTGCTTCTGCTGACGCTGCTGTTCTTCGCCGCATGTATCTATCTGAGCCATCGCTATGTCTCCCCCATCCTGCAGGGACTTTCGGAGCTCAAGACGAAGGAGAACGATCATCGTCCCACCCATATTCCTGAGATCGACGATCTGTTTGCCTACCTTAGCGCAAAGGATCGGCAGCATGAGGAGGAAATCAGCCGCTTGCAATCTGAAAATGCCGGTGTTCAGCGAGAACGCGAACGTGCCGAAAGCGCGCTTTCTAATCTGCAAGCCGCCGGCATGCAAGAAATTGATCCCGAAGTTTACGCCCTTTTCTGTAATAACCTTTGCAGCCTGACACCCAAGGAGCATGAAATATTTGATCTCTATCTAGGCGGAAAGACGGGTAAGGAAATTCAGGAGATTCTGTGTATCAATCCGAACACCATCAAATATCACAACCGGAATATATACGACAAACTGGGTGTCTGTTCCCGCAAGGAGCTCTTGAAATATGCAACACTGATGACGAAGGAAAAGGATGATCATCCATGACTCTGGCAGACAGGCTCCAAACAAAATACAGCGCCAACAAAAACCATATACCCGCATACACATAAGCTATCAAGTTTTCTTCACGACCCTGGAGCATACTGTAGAAGAACGAACCAAATGTTTTCTGCTGGAATTTGGCAAGAACAAGAACTTATCTTTCGGGCGGTGCAAGCAAATGAAGTCTTTTACTGAATTATATAACGGTTTGAACAATATTGAATAATTTATGATCGAGAGGTAGCAATATGAAAGTGATGCTGACAAGCTCCTTGGGCGGATCCAGCAAGGTGAACGGCGTAAGAGTTCCCTCTGTTTTGATTCAGCGCAATGGACTATTGGACAATCTGAGAGCCATCTGGACACCAAATGCAAATGTACTGATTATCTGTGCCGATCCCGATGATTTCAAAAAGAATGATGAGGTTTGTTCGTGCCTTGAAAATTCTCTTCCCATGAGTGGCCTTTCGATTTCCGGCATTGACAAGTGCGATAGCAGAAATACCGGTGCGGTGGATGCGCTGGAAAGCATTGACGTTCTTATTTTGGCAGGTGGTCATGTTCCCACGCAAAATCGTTTTATGAAGCAGCTCCGTTTGAGGGAGCGGCTAAGCGACTATCACGGAATCGTTGTCGCTTGGAGTGCAGGTTCTATGAATTGTGCAGACATCGTATATGCTGGCCCAGAGTTGGAGGGCGAGGCCATCGACCCCTCCTACCAGCGCTGGCTCCCGGGGGTGGGGCTGACAGATATCAACATCTTCCCACATTTTCAAAGCCTGAAGGATGACTGGCTGGATGGAATGCGTCTGATTGAGGACATTACCTATGCAGACAGTGTTGGGCATGAGATCCTTGCATTGAACGACGGAAGCTATGTTCTGATTGATGACGGAAAGGTGACCTTGTATGGCGAAGCATATAGGATCAAAGACCGTCAGCGGTGGAAGATTTGCAAGGATGGAGAATCCGTCATCTTATCTGAAAACGATGAATAATTGAGAGGTAGCCAAACCATGGAAATCAAACACTACACAAAAGAACGCATCGCGGACGTGCTTCAATTTGAGCGTGACCTGCGCTCTGAGGAAGATTTCTGGGGATGGGAAATTGGCGAAAAGTACATAGCCGATGTGACGGCCAGCTTTGAGAATCCCGCATTTGCCAATTCCCTGTCTTTGCTTGCCTATCTGGACGACAAGGTGGTGGGACGAATTGACTGCGCCATGATCCACAGTCACTTTGACGGCAGCGTAAAGGCGTATCTTGACTGGATCTGCGTCATCAAAAGCTACCGGCATCAGGGCGTTGCACAGGGTCTAATGACTGCCCTGCGCACTGAATTGAAAGAGCATGGTATCGATACCCTTATCGGTCTGATTGCCTCCAACGAAGATGCCCAGCGGTTTTATCGAAGCCTTCCCAACGCCGAAATCAGAGACGAAGGAATTTGGATCGACCTGTAATCAAATTATTCTTGACAATTCATATTCCTTCCGGAGTATTGGTATATTCCATGCTATAGCCACCCAGCAAAATAAAAAATTCCTCAATCCGAAGATTGAGGAATTTTGGTGGTCGCAACAGGACTCGAACCTGTGACCCCATCGATGTGAACGATGTGCTCTACCAACTGAGCCATGCGACCGATTGTTTTGCCGCTCTCTCGGCGACGGATATAATCATACCACGATATGGTTTATTTGTCAAGCGATATTTTAAAAAAATGCAGTATTTATTTTTTCTAAGCAGAGCAGCATGTCCAAGAAGCAAAGCCCGCAGGAATGCGATGAAAAACGAAATCGCAGCAATTGACGCTGGCTGCATTCCTCCTTATACTGAATATGAATTTCGAAATTGTGCTGCAAACATCCATTGGCAGAGCAAAAGCCAAGAAACTTTTTCTGAAATGCTCATCAGTTTTTTCGGTTTGCTCCGTCTAAGGAAGTGAAAGGAGTTGGTACTGTGGAGCAGGGAAACCAAAGGGAATGCCGCTTGGAGCTTGAGCGGCTGATGGAGCAGTATGGCAGCTACCTTTTACGGATGAGTGCGCTTTATTTAAAAGACGCAGATCTGGCGCAGGACGCTGTGCAGGAAACGTTCGTAAAGGTTTATCGTCATCTTGGCCGATACAGAGCGGAAAGTTCGGAAAAAACCTGGCTGACTGCGATTTGCATCAACGTCTGCCGGGACATGCTGCGAACCGCCTGGTTTCGCCATCAAAGCCGAAAGGATATCGACACACTGCCAGAAAAGCCCGTTCCCTTTGCATTTCCGGATGATACGGTGCTGACTGCGGTCATGCGTCTTCCTGCAAAATATCGGGAGGTGGTTCTTCTGCGATACTATGAAGGGCTCAAGCTGAAAGAGATGGCAAGCGCGCTGCGACTCTCGGAAGGCACGATTCGCTCCCGATTAAACCGGGCTAACAAAATTTTGCGGGATAGACTAAAGGAGTGGTATTATGAAGAATGATGAATTTCAGCGGCTCGTTGACCGGAACCTTTCCGGGCTTGAATGGGATGAGTGCAAGCGCCAGCAGGTACTTCGCGCCATTGAAAAGGAGGAAAAAACAGTGAAACGGTTTTCCAGAACGTTCATCCTGGTTGCAGCCATTCTGTGCATCAGCCTTACCGCGTTCGCGGCCGAGCGGATGTTCTCCGCACGAATGGATGTGGTTAAGTTGGCAGAAAAAACGTTAGAAGAGACGTACGGTATTACGGTTTCCATGCAGGGCTCGTTCTTTGGACGAAGCGTGGAAGAAAAGCAGGATGGCAGCGCCATCGTAACCTATTCCGGCATTGATTTTCTGCATGAAGTGCTGGGCGAATATACTGTTGGCATTCAAAGCGGCAAAGCCTCGGCATCCTGGAGCCACGATGGCGAGGATACGCAAGGGCTATTTGAAGCGAACGCCTGGGGCGCGGAGCAGCTGACGGAAATGCTGCGTCTGGCCGCAGAAGATGGCAATCTTTCTGCCTTCTCTCAGCAGGCAAAGGCCATCGCCGAAGTAAAACAGGCGCTGCCCACTGCCGCCTCCACGCCGCAGCCGGATGCAATCGGTTCCGCACAGGAAATTGCCTTGCTCAGCGAGGAAGAATCCCGCGCCGCGCGCAATGCCGCTGGGCGCACAGAAGAAGATCTGCTCCTGCTGGCGCTGGAAGGCGTTTCCACGGCCTATGACCTGACGGCGGAGCAGCGCGAACAGCTGGTCTTCCCCTTTGGCGCAGGGCTGGACATAGATGAAGTGCACGACTATATGTACTATCACGTTCAGAATGGAAAGACAATTTTCACCGTCATGCTCATCCTGAAGCAGCCCGCAGAGGATAACAGCGTATTCTCCTTTGTAGAAAAGGACGGCGTATATTGGGTAGACGTGGACGTGAACACCGGCGTTATCGAAGACATCCTGTATGATTCTCAGCTGGGCGGCAACGGCTGACCCATGCATCCTGCCCTTCATCTTCGGATGAAGGGCTTTTTTGATTTCTTTGAAAAAATTTGCAGGAAAGAGAGAATTCAGGTCAAAAATTCAGGCAGAGTGTCGTCTAATGGATGAAGGAGATGATCCACTGATGGAAGATGTACAATCGCCCGCATGGACTCCAGAAGAACAGCTGACGCAGATGGTAAGCCAGCATCAATCCGCGCTACTGGCCCTATGCTTTGCTTATCTCCATGATCGGGAACAGGCTAAGGACGCAGTGCAGGAAACATTTCTGCGGGCCTATAGGGCGCTGAACAACTTTCGCGGCGGAAGCAGCGAAAAAACCTGGCTGACCCGCATCGCCATCAACGTATGCAGAGACGCGCGCAAAAGCGCCTGGATCATTCATGTCAATCGCCGAATAACGCCGGAAGATCTGCCCCTGAGTGCACCGGAAAATCACGACCCAGACGTCGCCTGTCTAGCGGCCGCCATTCACCGGCTGCCGGACAAGCTAAAGGAAGCCGTGCTCCTGTATTACTATCAGGATATGACCATGACAGAAATTGCCCAGGCACTGGGCGTTTCGCCATCCATTATTTCTCGAAGAATCAAGAAAGCGCATGCAAAGCTGCAAGGGCTGCTGGGAGAGGAGGATTTTTATGAATGAACACCAGCAAAACGTTGCAAAGGTTCAGAAAGCGCTGAATCAAAGCATTGCTTCAATCCCCCTGGATCCTTTCCTGGCTCAGCGTGTGCTCCATGCCGCCAGAAACGAAAACGCAGGAAAACGGAAAGTCTCTGCTGCTCTCGTGCTCGCGATCGTCTTTGCGCTGATGGCTACCATCGCTTCGGCAGCAACGCTGCTGAACCGTCACATCGAAAAGGCGATGGACATTACCAAAGAAAAAGGTGTTTTTTCGGAATGGACGCTGGATGACAAGCTGGCTCTGATCAGCGTCATGGATGCAGAGGGCATTCCCCTGCCTCAGGATCTGCGAAATGCCGTAAATAGTTCCGTTTCCGACCAGGATAAGGAGCAGGCGGCCAACCGTTTGCTCACATCGATTTACGGAAGCGCGGAAAACTTTGGCCCCCATACAATGGCCAGCCATGACTGGGGCGACCCGTTTCTTTGGACGCTTGAACAAAAGGAATGGTTCTGGGAAACGCTTCGCGCCAAGGGATTATACACAGGCCAGATCCAGTATCTTCTGCCAGAAAAAAATGATCTATCCCCCGAGCAGGCAGCGCAGCTTGCCAAGCAGGCCATTCAAAAGGCCTATGGCCTGCCCGAGGAAACCCTGCAAGCCTATGCCGCCGATGTGACGTTCTTTACCATTTTCGGAACCGACACTGCGCCGCGCTGGCGGGTCTATCTGGGCCATGCCGAGGCTGAAGCGGCAGATTATGCAGTTCTGCTCACCCGGGAGGGACAAATCACCGAGGATGCTTCCTTGTATATTTTTCTTCCCGGCACCTCCGCTTTGCCCAGCAGCCATGAAAGCACGGCAGTGGAAACGCCCGTTCAGAAAAGAAAAAACGCTGCGCAGGTTTTGTATTGTTCTTCAAGCGATGGCTTTTATCACTTCCTGCCGGATTGCCCCGCCGCGCCAAACGAATCCCTGATGTCAGAAATGAATGTTCAAGACGTGCTGGAGAGCTTCGCCCCCTGCCCTTATTGCGCGCTTCATACCGCGCTGTGGTCCGTAGAAGATAAAATCCTCTATGGCGTTATGGCAGGCGAACTGCCTGACGACAGCGTCCTTTCCGCAGCCCAGGCCCAGCAATTCGCCAAAGAATATCTTCTTGCTCAGGATGCAACGGAAGTTGATGCGATGGTGCCTTATCTTCGCTATCTCTGTGTGGACGGTCGCCGGTATTATCAGGTCTTTTTTGCCCAGCTGGCAAACGGGCAGATTGAACCACTTTACTGCGTGATTGTAGATGCGGAAACCGGAGAAGTTTCCAGGTTCCGTGTGCTTGAATTCGGCGGAAAGGGCTGATGAAAACAGGCCCCACGCATTCTTCCCCCCAAGCGCTGCAATAGCCATCAGGCCGGTTTGCCTCCGCAGGCCGCGCCTGTTTTTGCTTTTCAGTGCTGCTATTTGCATATTTCCCCACCAGCAGAAATTTCCGATCGGGAGAAACTCAATAACTGATCGTTGAAAATATCAGGCCCTATGTTAAAATAGAGAAGATCAATCTTCCTAAAAGGAGGCGAAATACCCAAATGATGAACATCAAAAGCATCTGGGTTTCTCCCAAAGCTGATGAAACGGATGCCCCCAAGAAACGCATTGTGCATGCCAAAGTGCTTCGTTTCCGCGGTCTTTCCTCGAACATTCGCGTTGGTTTCTGCGAGGGTCGAGGATATATGAAATGCGGATCTGAAAAATATCTTGACGCAGTTCGCGATGCAGATATTTATGTGGAGCAGGACGGAAAGCCTAAGCTTTGGGCTTCGCTGAAGAACCTGAACCCCACTAGCAAAGACGAATGCATCTGGTACGAAATTCCCGTTCAGACATGTTCAGTTTGCGTTGTCGTTCGCCGCAGTCGGGTGGATAACTACTGGCCCTGCTTCAATGTAGTGCGCAACGGGGTGGTAATTGAAGCCGATGAACCTGCTGCCGTGCTGGAGCAGCGCCAGCTGCTGAGCGTTGAAAATGCAGCCGATAAAGACGTTTGCCATGAGAACATTTCTAAGAAGGAAAACAGCATCTCGGTTCAATGGAAGACGCCGTTCTATTCCTTCGGTCTGCGAAAGAAGAGCGCCGGCGCGGATCGTTTCGTCTGCGATTGCGCGCAGTTGGGCAAGCTGAACGAAGACCTGCTGAAGCATCAGTCCATTATGTTCCGTGAATACTGGGATTACTCTGCCCAGGGGCCTATCGTATATCCCCTTGGCGAAGGCGATGTGACCAGTCGCATTGCGCTTGCGCTTCAGGGAAAAACCGTGATTGGCTCGGATAACCTGACCTATCATCTCTTCCAGCCGGACGGAAGCTTCCAATTCTCCCTGCGCTTTACCATGCAGGAAGATGCCATCAAAATCCACGTGGACACCCATGCGGAAAAGGATTGCCATTTTGCTCTTCTTTCCCTGTTCCGCATCGCGCTTGACCCCGAAAAGACGCAGCCGACGCTGCTGGGCGTGCCGGAATACTGCGGAGAAACCGGTCGGATCATCTTCCAGGATGGAAAAGACGCTATTCTCCATTTCCCCCGCTATGGCAGCATTCGCTGCAGCGGAGAAGGCCTTGCCCTGCGCATGACCAGCGCGCGCACCAATTTGACGAACATGCTGGATATCGTGCTACCGAACATGGATTGCGATGATGGAACGGTTTTCCTGAAAAAGGGCGATTACAGCGGCGACTTAACGCTTTGCTTCCATACCGATCTGCCCCATGCCATCCGCGAGGACGCGCCGCAAATCGTGAAGGACGCGCTTTCCCGTTACCTTTATACCGCGCTGCCCTTCCGCATGGATACTGCCACCTTTACCAACAATGGCTCCTCCATGGGCTGCCCGATGTGTCTGGATGTTTGGTCAGAAATTTGCGAAGCCATTGGGGACAAACATTTTCCGGCTGTTTCGGATATGCTGCGAAGCACCATTGAAATCTGGCTTTCCGGCGCTCCTGCCTACGCCAGCGGCTGGTACGCAGATGGAAGCCATAAATACGAAGATGAATACCTGATGACCGGTTCTGGCGCGCTGGCAGGCATTGGCCGCTTCCTGTGCAATTTTGCTGATGAAGAATGGTTTAACCGTTTCCGGCCGCTACTCATTGAAAAGCTTCAGGAAGTAAAAAAACAGGTGCCAGATGAGGATGGCATCCCTTCCTCTCCCTATCGCAGAGGCATTTCGGGCGAAGGGCAGTGGAGCACGTCGTGGTACGATGTCATTTCCTATGGCGGAAAAGACGCCTGGGCTGCCGCCATGCTCTATCGCGGTCTTCTCACTTTGGAAAAAGGCTTTGCCCGTTTCGGGGATACGGAAACTGCTTCCTTCTGCAAAGAATGGGCGCAGACAATGAAGGCGCATTACTGGGACACCTTCCGCTCCGAAAATGGACGGGTTGCTGGATGGAAGAGCACGGATGGCCAATTGCATGATCACGCCTTCCTGGCCGTTAACGGTCTGGCTGCTGCCTGCGGGCTGATTCCCCAAGACGAAGCGCGCCAAGCCATCGAAGGACTGTGGAATGCGCTCCTTGCTTCCGGTTATGACACTTTCGAGCTGGGGCTTCCCGGCAATGTCGATCCCATTCCCTTGGAAGATCTCGCCTTCACGCAACAGAAGTACCCCTTCAGCGGCTATGAGAACGCCGGCATCACGCTTTCCCAAAGCTGCCATTTCCTGAATGGTCTGCTAGCTGTTGGCATGGAAAAAGAGGCGCGCTATGTGATGACCTGTATGGCCTCCGGCATGCAGGATGAACTCGGCATTGGCGGCGTTAACAGCGGCATCGACTGGAAAACATGGGACGGCGTGCCCACCGGATATGAAGGCCTGCTTTGCGATCAATTCGGCGTCATCGCTGTTATGCTGCAACTTTGGGGTGCTTAATCATATTCGTTTTCTTACCATAATACTGTGCCAGGGCTGCGTGTCATCGCGACCCTGGCTTTTTGCATGCAATAATCTGTAAGCATTGCTCCTTGCTTTTCTTCAGCCATTATCCGCAATCGTAACCAGCCACGTGCCTGCGATCATCACAAGCAAGGCGGCCACGAAAACAAGCGACGGCCATTCAGCAAAAATCACCAGCGACAGCGCCGCCCCGATAAACGGCGAAATGGCATAATAGGCGCTGGTTTTTGCCGCGCCCAAATCCCGCTGAGCATAAATATAAAATACAATGGACAGGCCATAGGCCACAAAACCAAGCACCAGCATGCAGGCAATACTCCCAGGCTCCGGGATAGCCTCGCACCGGAACAACGCGATCCCCAGTGAACCGAGGCCCGAAAAGACTCCCTTAATAATCACAATCTGCAATGGGCTTTTAGCAGGCAGCATCCTCGTGCAGTTATTTTCAAAGCCCCAGCAAACGCAGGCAATCAAGACAAAAATCGAGCCAGCAGAAAAGGAAAAGCCGCTCATATCCTGCGCCGAGAGCATCATGCTGGAAAGCGTCACTAAGCCAATCCCGAGCCAAAACCTTGGCGATATGGCCTCCTTAAAAACAAGCAGGGCAACCAAAGAAGTGGCCACGATCTCAAAATTGTTCAGCAGCGATGCATTAGCGGCAGATGTTTGGGCGAGGCCAATCATCAGTGCAATGGGCGCGGCGATATCCAAAACCACCATGCCGATTACATAGGGCAGATCCTTCTTCGTCAGGCGCTGTTCCCGGAGGGGCTTCTTTTTCCGGCCCCCTATTCCCTGTAAAAATCCCACGCCAAGACCAGCCCCCAAATACAAAAACGCTGCCATCATGATTGGCGGCTCCGTATTCAAAAGAAGCTTGGAAAGCGGCGCATTCAGGGCATAAAAAGCTGCGGCAAGAATTGCAGAAACGCATGCACGTTTGTAACGGGCAGATGACGGCATAGTTTTTCCCCCTCTTTTGTGACTCTCATTTTCGAATTACAGCATAGATTTCGCCTTGATAATACGGGAAACGATCCTCATAAAAAACATCGCCAAAGCCGGTCCGGCCTTCCGCATCGATGTAAAAAACCGATGCCCCCTGTATCAGCCTATCCCCCATTTTCTTGCTGATCACATTATAGGAGGATAGGCCGCCCATCCTGTTATAAAGCAGATAAATGCCCTGATACAGCGCCCGAAAGTCATTTACGTGATCGTGCCCTGCCACAAAAGCTTTGCTTTTTCCTTCCTCAATCATCGCAGCCAGCATGCCGCTGTTATGTCGCGGCGCGCTGACGCTTTCCCGCTGACTGCCAGCCAGCACTTTCCCTGTGCGGCAAACATCGCGAAATTCCGGGAGCGGAATATGACTGAATACCATCGACGGGCAATCATCCTTGCGCACCTGTTCCCGATACCAATCAATTTGCGATTGCTTTAAATAATCATCCACTGCTTCGGCCTGACCATCAGATTCATATTTTTTCTTATCCCACGCCGCCGTTTCTGCGCCGCTATCCAGAAAAATCAGCTTGTAACACATCTTTCCCTGCTCATTAAACAGCGGAATTGCATAATTCAGTTCGCCGAAAACCGCCGTTCCATCTGCAAGGCAAGCTGGCTGTGACGGAATAAGGCAAAAAGGGGAACGGCGGAAGCTGCGGACCATTTCGCTTCGCGATTCCGAATAGGAATTATCCCCTTCATGGTTACCCAGGATGGCGCACCAGGGCGTTTGCAGCTGCGTTAAAAGCAGCGTAAAAGCATCCAGGCGCTCCCGATTCGATCCACCGGTTACGTTATCTCCTAAAAAAAGCACAAGATCCGGCCGCTCGGATTGGATAGTTTCTCTGAGCAGGCGCATAGTCCAATAGCAGGCATTTTCCCGGTCATCTAAATGAGTGTCGGTAAAACTAAGGATTTTCAAAGGATGATCCCGGGTGATTCGTCGAATCATACGTTGCTCCTCCTGCTCCATGCGTTAGCCTGAAATCGATTCCTGGCTATAGCGGCATTTGCGACGATATTCATTAGGCGTAAGTCCATAATGTTCCTTAAACTTCAGAGAAAAATATGGGAGTCTGCTATACCCGACTTTCTCACAGATTTCTTCATTGGTCAAAGAATTTTCCGCCAGCAGGCGGGCTGCATGCTCCATGCGAACCTCCTGCAGAAAATCCACCAATTTCCGCCCAGTCTCCTGATGAAACATACGGCTCAGATGCCCCGTGCTGATCCCCAGCGCATCAGCAATGGATTGGGCGGATAATTGATCCGGCGGGCAATTGCGGATATGATGCATGGCGTATTGAACCACGCTGCGGTTGCTGGCACTGCTTTCCCGAGAAAGATAAGCGCTGAGCTTAGCGCCGTCCTGCTTCAGGCGCTGGGAAAATTCGCTGATACCCTCGATGTGATAATACACATTAAAAAGATCGTCGCCATAAACCTCCTCCGGAAGTCCCTTCATATCATAAACCACCTTAGCAAGGAACATTGCGGACAGTAGCATAATGCTGCGCATCACGGTGGGATAGGGGGTGCTTTCTTTCAGCTGCTGCACGATGGAATCAATACGCTG
Organism: uncultured Oscillospiraceae bacterium; assembly: GCA_964423675.1. Taxonomy (GTDB): domain Bacteria; phylum Bacillota; class Clostridia; order Christensenellales; family Aristaeellaceae; genus RUG563. Next base: position 40,433 of record CAYRFP010000010.1, on the reverse strand, counting down.
GTTCACCGCCGTCAGCGACTGGTGGCGAATCAGGCTGGTCAATTCCGTTAGCTGGGAAATCACCTGCGTCATGGCGTTTTCGTTTTCCGTGTGGTGCGCGCCAGGATCAAAAACAGATACTCGCTGCTTTTTCTCAAAATAGCGCGAGGACAAAGCACGCCGGGCGCAACGGAAGCTGGCCGGAACAAGATCCTCCCGCGCTGCCAGAATGCCTACGCCCAAAACCAATGTGCTTCCCATTTTTTCCAACGGTCCATTTAATTCTTCCAGCTTTTTTGACAGCGCAGTTTCGTCGAAATCGTGATTGAATAAAAATACACTTTCCTTTTCCCGGCTTTCGAAAGCGGCTACAGCCCACGCCCCTGCATCAAATGCAGACAGAATCTGCTCCTTTTCCCGGGGCGAAACGGCAGGATACGCTATCACCACCTGAAAGGACGTATGAGGAAAATCAATTTCCAGCTGCGGCTGGGGCGCAAGATAATGCGCTTCCCCGCGAATGAAGCAGTTCAGCCAGGCTTCCCGCAGCAACGGCCGATTTTCCAAAAGAAAGGCTTCCTGTTCCTGCTTTATCTTGCTCATATCGTTTAGCGCCGTTTCAATCTTCAGAAAATGATCGATGGGCGCGGAGAGTCTTTTTCCATCTTCCACCTCTGCCACCATAGGAAACGCATGAATCAGACGACGCATCGGCCGTGCGTAATGCTTCATCAAAACCCACAAAACCGAAACCAGCCCCGCAAGCAGCAGCAACAGACAAACGGATGCCCAGACAAAGAAAATTGCATCATAGCCGGTCATGCGGCCCGAACTGGGATGCGCGAGAACATAATGCCAACCCGTTGCCGCGGATGCAGCCTCTGCCAGCACCACTTCTTGCCCATTGGCCAGAACGCAGCTTTGCATGGAGAATTCCGGAACAGGAAGAACGGTATCAATCAGCGTTTCATCCGTTGCAGACCAGACTTTTCCCGCCGTATCCACCAGCAGAATGGCATCCTCCTGCCCCAGCGTACGCAAAGAAGAACGGAGCATGGCATGGAAGCTTGCTTCCGACACAGAAAGAATCAACAGTGGCTGGCATTCAGCGGCATACACGCCGGGATAGGCGCGGATGAACAGAATGTAAGGCTCATCTCCGCCCTCCTGGGCAAAAGAAACACGGCGCCAGTTCATATCCCAGTTGGCTTCCTGGAGCAGATAATCGTATTCTGTTTGCTGTCGTTCATATTTCTTGTCGTTCAAAAAACGAACGCCCTGTGAGCCAACAATCATGCGATGAAACGGGAAATAGATTTCCATCCGATCGGTCTGCGAAAACGCAGCATTTATTTCAGTAAAATAAGTTGTCAGCGCACGAATTTCTGCCGAGGACGGCATTTCAGAAGCAAAAGCGTGGATATATCCTGTCTCCTGATCCTTCGCCGCCAGCCGCTGCGCTACCTGGTTTTGCACCACATCCACTATTTTGGCGTCCGCATTGTCCACCAGCATATCCGCCTGATCCCGCAGGGTCGCATGCAATTCCTTTTGCAAAGCAGAATGATACACCAAAACAAACAGCGCCGCAACGGTAATCGCAATCACCGTAAAAATCACAATGATCCATAAGCTGGCACTATTGATTTTTTTCTTGCTGCGCATAGGGAATCTCCTCCTCGCGATGCATTCCCCTATAGTATAAACCATATTTCCATTTTTTCAAGGCTGCTTTATGCCCCAGGATACGAAAAGGTGGGGAAAAGCCCGCAAGCCTTTCCCCCTCTTTTTCCGGTTTCGTTTTACCGGGACAGATACCATTCATTCGCTTCATCCGTGATGCTTTGACCGCCGCGGGTGTACCATTCGGTTACGAAATCATCAAATGCATCGATGGACTTTTCGCCGGTAATGATCTGCATATAGGTGGTTTCCCGTAGCGTTTCCAGGCTTGTCCAATACTGAGGCTGGGAAGCCGTGGTAATGGCCAGGGTCACGCGGGAATAGCCGCCGGTATGGAACATGGGCATGGAATTCGCCCAGGTGTACTGTGCCGGATCATACTTTGCACGGAAATTGGGATTTTGCAGGGTATTAAACAGATTGCCGTGCGAATCATAGGTTTCATCCCGGGTGTAGCCGTTCACTTCCACATAACCGTTCAGTTCATCGTATTCATAGCAGTTGGTATCCAGAATATTCAGATCCCAGGACCAGATCTTCAGCCAGGTTTCATAATCCGAGCCAATATCATTGATGATCTTCAGGATACGAACCAGCTTGGCCGGGTCATCCTTCAGCTTGTAGCTGAACACGACCGCTTCGCTGGTGGTTTTCCCCCAGGAATCGCCGCCCTGGCACTGGGCGTATTTGCCGTCATACTGCGTGGAAAAGCCGGTGGGATTATAGCCGATAACCACCTTGTCATAGCCGGTGGTGGCGGCGAAGGTGCGCAGTGTTTTGCCAACCTTGAAATTCGTGCCTTCTTCGCCGTCAAAGTCCGGGATCAGCTGATAGAATGCGCCGGAAGAAGAGAAGCCGATCTGCCCCCGCTCAAAAGGAACGGACAGACACCAGTGACCGCCCTGATTTTCACCGGTGATGAATTCAGGATCAATCAGCCCATCCTTATACCATTTGGCCAGCAGTGTCAGCGCATCCTTCATTCCGGGATACACAGCGCCGTAAACCAGCTTGCCATCTTCGTCTTCAATCCAGCGATCCGGAATCGCGCCGAAGCAACCGTAAATGGGCAGCATACCCGTGTTGGACAGGGCGTAGGTATCCTTCACTCCATTGCCGTCCGGATCTTCATCGGCGAATTTGTAGAACACTTCCTCGCATTCTTCCAGCGTCATGGGCACCTTGCCGTCCGTATAGCCGAATTTCTCCAGCCAGTCTGCCCGCCAGAAGGGAGCGTAATTGTAGAAGCCGTCGCCGTTCACCCGGGGTAGGCCGTAATTGACGCCCTTGTAGGAAACATTGTTGAAGCAGTTGGGATCATACTCCATCAGCCAGGCATAGGATTCGGGCATATACTCCTGAATAAGCTCCAGTGGTACTTCCAGACACACGCCCTGACGAATATACTTGGAAAACTGCGCCGCATCCTCCAGCAGGAACACATCGGGAATTTTGCCGCCGATGATGCGGGTGGTCAGTAATTCATCGTAGCTGGAACGATCCAGGAACCAGGGCTGGATTTCTACATTATATTTCTCGTTCATCCATTGGAGAATTGGATCGTTTTCGTCCACTTCCGCGGTGTCGTGCCCAGCCAGCCAGGCAATGGTGATCTTCTGCGTCTCGTCGTCCACATACTTGGATAGATCCACCTCGGCCAGAACAGCCGTGCAGTTCAGCAGCATCAATGCTGCCAGCGCCAGAGCTACCAGTTTTTTCATTGAGATATCCTCCTTTTTGTTTTCTATTTTCAGGCGCATTCACAGCGCCATCCAATCCTTATCCCTTCAAAGAGCCCATCAGCATCCCCTTGGCGAAATGCTTCTGCACGAAGGGGTATACACAGAGAATGGGAACAGTTGCCAGAATGATCGATGTAGCGCGAAGCGTAGTGTTATCGGTATTCAGGGTGGTGGAAATCTCCTCCTCCATCCTGACCATCTCTGAAGAATCCGTTAGAATAATGCGGCGCAGCACCACCTGCAGCACGTATTTTTTTGCATCCGAGATGTAAAGCAGGCAATTGAAATAAGCATTCCAATTGCTCACAGTCACCCACAGGCTGATCGTGGCCAGTATCGGTGTACTCAACGGAAGAATGATCCGGAATAGAATCTGCAAACTGTTGGCTCCGTCAATGGTGGCGGCCTCCTCCAATTCTCCAGGCAGACTCATGAAGAAATTTCGGCAAATCACCACATTTGATGCGCTAATACAGGTAGGCAACAAAATAGCCCAATACGTGTTGCGAAGCCCCAGTGTGTTGTTTACCAGCAGATACGTGGGGATCATACCGCCTGAAACGAACATTGTGGACACGATAATTGCGGTAAACGCGCCACGCAGGGGCAGATCCTTCTTGGAAAGCGGATATGCTGCCAGCACCACCCCAGAAATGCTCAACGCCCAGCCCAGCGCGCAAACCTTGATGGTGTTCAGATATCCGCGCCAGAGATAATCCGTATGGAACATGTGCGTATATGCATCCGTTGTGAAGCGCCGAGGCCAGAGGCGAAAGCCGGAAGCCGAGGCAAAATCCGGGCTTTCAAAGGAATTGACCAGCACATGCCAATAAGGATAAACAAATGTTATGCTCAGCAAAAGGAACAAAAGAATCAGTACGCCCTGAAAAAAAGGCTCTCCTCTGCTTTCATAGATACGATTTCCGTGTTTGTAAACGGCACTTTGTTCTCTTGCGTTCATGCCCGTTTCCTCCTTACCACAGGCCATATTCGTTCACTCGTCTGGCCACAGTATTCGCCCCAACCACCAGAATCAGTGAAAGAAGATTGCGGAACAGCTCCACGGCGGTGGAATAGCTGTAATCCATATTCGTAATCCCCTGGCGGTAAACATATGTGCCCAGTACATCCCCTACGCTGTAAACGGCGGGATTGAGCATATTGAACACCTGGTCGAAATTATCATCCACCAGACTGCCCACCGCCATAATTAGCATAATGGTTACGGTCGGCGTAATGCCCGGCAGCGTGACATGCCAAATTCGCGCCCAGCGACCACAGCCATCCACACGGGCGGCATCGTAGAGTTCTTCGTTCACGCCGCCCAGCGCGGCCAGATAAACGATGGAGCCCCATCCAACGCCTTTCCAAATGTTCGTTGCCACCAGCGTTCCCCGGAAGTATTTGGGATTGCCTAAAAAATAAATAGGCTCTGCGCCAAAGAAACGAAAGAGCGCAGCAATCGGGCCGCGGGATGGAGAAAGCACATCCATGAAAATGCCCGTCAGGATAACCCATGAAAGGAAATGCGGCAGATAGCTGAGCGTTTGCGTTATGCGCTTAAACGTCTTGCCCCGCAGTTCATTCAGCATCAGCGCCAGCAGAATCGGCGCAGGAAAGCCAAAAACAAAATTCATCAGGGCCAGAATCAACGTGTTGCCAAACACCTGCTTAAAATCATAGCTGGACAGTAGTCGTTCAAAATTGGCCAAGCCTACCCATGGGCTGCCGTTGATTCCGCGAAGAATCTGAAATTCCTTAAAAGCCAAAGAAACGCCGTACAGAGGACCCCATTTAAAGATCAGAAACTGCGCAATCGGCAATAGAATCATCAGAAGATGCAGCTTATGCTTTTTAACACGCCGCCAGAAGCTTTTGTTGCGAGAAATGAGCCTGCAAGCTGAAATGGAAGAACGCATCATTGATCTCCCCTTTGTTCTTTCTTTGTCAATTTCAGAATTAATCATGCCAGATCATAAATCAAGATACAAAAACATGATTTTCATGCTAATTTTATGCAGCGGAAACGCCCAGAATCATCGAAAAACTTGCGGGCTAGCCAAAAACATGATCTATCTCTTTATTTGACAGAAAAGCAGCTGTTTGAACCCTTGTTTAATGAATCGCTCTGCAAAAATGAAGTTATTCATTCAAGGCTGCTAAAAACCTTTTCTTAAACCGCTTTGCTTTATAATGAAACCGAATGGAAGCGCCCAGCAATACCATCGCCCCAGAGATCAAGGCGCAGATGGTGGAGGTTTACAAGGTCAACAGCGACGCGACGTTTGAAGCCCTGTCCCAGACCATTAACCAGCACTTCTCCCTTCTCCCCAAGCGGCAGATCGAAATTATTCTGGAAGATAAGCGCCCGGCGTTCTCCAAGATCGCCTATCAGCATTTGGGGCAGAATACCAGCATACGCCGCACCCTGCAAAATGAGATGGCACAGGCTGCACTTCTGGGCGAGGGGCAGAAGAAGATCATGAAGCGCATTGCCAAGGTAACGGGCATGGCGGAGTATCAGGCGCAGCGGGTAGCGCAGACGGAGCGGACGCGGGTGCAGTCTCAGGCGCGGGCGGACTCGCTGCATGAGGCGGCAGAAATGGGGATTGTGGTCACAAAGACATGGTCTGCCCGGATGCGGAACACCCGCGACAGCCACGCCGCGCTGAATGGCAAGACGGTGATGGAAAACGAGAAGTTTCAAACCATCTGGGGCAATGAACTGGCCTATCCCGGCAACCCGGACGCGCCCGCCCGAGAGGTGATAAACTGCCATTGTGTGCTTGTTCCCGATGTGCTCATGCCCGGGGAAAGGTTGAAAAACATTGGAAGTTATGGTAGAATGGAAACGGAAAATACTGAAATGGAGACGAGCTACGTGAATCATGTCGGAAATCTGAACCCCGATATGCTAAAACAAAAATGGAGTAATATTAAGCCGAGGGTTGTTCTGACAGATGAACGCGTGAACCATATACTTGAAGGGCACAAGGAGGATTTTGAAAAGTATGGAGGTTGCATAGGACATGTAATCGAATCGCCGACATACATTCTGGAAGATAGAAAAAACGAAAGCACTGCATTGTATATCGGGGAAGCAGACGATTCGTCTATTTCTGTTGTTGTGAAGATAGCGTTTATAAATGATGCAGAAGACGTTTCTTCTTCCGTTATAACGATGTATCGTTGCGGAGAAAAGCGTATTCGAAGGCTTGTAAAATCCTATCCGTTACTTTACAAACGTGATTAATTGTGGTAAAATAAAAGTGCGCAAGGAGTGGTGGAAGTAGAGATATGGTACTTCTACGCGCCAGGGAAACCTGGTAGTAAAGAAATGCGGGGCCGGTACTCCCGCCCATCACTCTCTTCGCAGAGAAAACAAAAGATGCAAACCGTCCAGCCGAAAGGCAGGGCGGTTTTCTTATGCCCGGAAGGAGGAAAACCATGCTGAAATTTATTCTTGCGCTGTATATCCTGATGGCGAACGGTGTAGCAGTGCCTGGGGCGGTGCTGGTCATCGCCTGGTGCCTTGCGGGGGCACGGTATCTCGTGTTGCTCCCGCTGCAATTTCTGAACGAGATTGCGGGGAGGGGAAGCGGATGGGGAAACATACAACGAAGATAACTTTTACGGACAACAGCGCACAAGTGCTGGATCAGCTTCGGATGAACTGCAAAAGCGCGGCAAAGGCCATGGGCATCAAGGCCGTGAATCTGATCGTTGACCAGATGGAGCATGGCTATCATACCCCGCACGCCAATAGGAAGCATTCAAAGGATGAAAAGTTTAGAGGCAAAAAAACGATGAATGTTTTCGGCGTAAAACTGATGAGCAGCGAGTATAAAGCATGGCTCACAGGCGGCGGAACGCATACGGCCATCCGAGACACAAGCGCGCTGGAAGGCGATGTAACGTATGAGGTCATCGGCGGCGGAAAGAATTACGGTGTGAAAGTTGGCAATACGTTGGAATACGCAGTCCCTGTGCATGAGGGAACAAGCAAACTGGAAGGTCGCCCGTATATCAAGGACGCAATCGAGAAAGGCGCGGATGATCTGAAAACTGTTGCTGAAGCGTATCTAAAACAGGGGTTCTAACCCCTCACATCATCGGCAAATCCAGCCGGAGCGAAGAAACGCCCCGGCTGTTTGCATATTATCACACATCGGGCGAAGAAATGCCCCGAAGAAAAGGAGAATGTGTCATGGCACTTACAAGGAAATTTCTAAAGGCTCTCGGGATCGAGGATAAGTACGCCATGGAACGCATGGGGCATGCCACACCCGGCATGCTCAAGCGCGTAAAGGAAGCGAAAATCTGGTCGGATATCCTCAGACGGTAGCAGGAACATCCGTGTTGCATTCCGTGTTGCATAGTACTCCAAATTTTAGAGCCTAAAAACGTAGGAATTCCAACAAAAAACAGAGAACCGTTGATTTACAACGGTTCTCTGTTTGGTGGAGCAAAACACGCAATATCCGAAACAGAAAACACATCCGAACCATTTAACTGGTTCGGATGTGCGTGATTTGGTGGAGGTGAGGAGAATCGAACTCCTGTCCGAAGATTCAGAACCACAGTTTTCTCCGAGCGCAGGCAAGGTTTTGAAATTCCCGCTACCGACCGCCCCATGCCAGGCTTCCGGTATTGGTAGCTTCATGATGCCGGGCTATGGCAAAGCTTACATAGCCCCGTTCCCTACTATTTGACGCCGGTAATCTAAGCCGTAGGCAGCTTAGAGCCGACGCGCTGCATTAAGCAGCGAAAGCGTACTGATTATTGTCAGTTAATTTTAAGTTCCCCGTTTTTACGCGGCCAGGGTCCGCGGCTCGCTTACCATGCCCCCGACGATCCCCGTCGAAACCAGTGCACCCCCATTGATACGGCTTAATCGCCGTGATTGCCTCGCATCGCTCGTTCCATTTCGCGCTTAGCGTCTTTTTTCGCTTCGCTGGCCCGCTTGTCATGCAAGTGCTTGCCTACGCACAGCCCCAAGTTCAGCTTCATTCGCCCATCTTTGAGATATACATCCAACGGCACCAGCGCATAGCCCTGACGCTGCACCTGTGCGCCCAGCTTGCGGATCTCGCTTTTATGTAGCAGGAGACGTTTTGGGCGCAAGGGATCCGTGTTAAAGATATTTCCCTGCTCATAGGGGCTGATATGCATGCCCTCCACAAAGACTTCGCCCTGACGCACCATGGCATAGCTTTCCTTCAGATTAACCCGTCCCTGGCGCATGGACTTAACCTCTGTGCCCTTCAGTTCAATGCCGCATTCGATGCTTTCCTCGATAAAGAAATCATGGCGCGCCTTGCGGTTCTGCGCAATCGGTTTAATCCCCAGCTTTTTAGCCACAGCCCGCGCCCCTTTCTTTTATCTGGAAATATAGTATAGCAGATTTCCCGCAAAATTGCAAGTGATGAAGAAATCGGCGTTAGAAAGAGCTCTGCCTCATTTCCAGCGCCGAAAGACTTACTTTTCCGGATAAAGCACTGTGCCCATTTCATCGCCAGCCAGCACTTCCAGAATAAACTCCGGCTCAAACAGGCCGAACACCCGAACCACCGGTACCCTGTTTTCCGCGCACAGCGCAAAAGCTGCGCTATCCATCACCTTGAGCCGCATATCCTGCGCTTTTTCGTAGGTGATTTCAGAAATCAGTTTAGCATTGGGGTTCTTACGAGGATCGTCGTCATACACACCATCAATATTCTTGGCCAGCAGAATCGCGTCCGCACCCACTTCCACAGCCCGGAGCACCACGGCAGTATCCGTAGAAAAAAACGGATTGCCAGAGCCCCCGGCAAACAGCGTCACATGGCCTTTTTTCATATGGCGAATCGCATCCTGGGTGTTATATACCGAGCAAACCCGGGGCATTTCAATGGCGCTCATAACAACAGCCTTTCCCCCGGCTCGCTGCACAGCGTCCCGCATGCACAGGCAGTTGATAACCGTACCCAGCATCCCCATCTGATCCGCCGCCACGCGGTCCATTTCGCCGCCCTGGCGTCCCCGCCAAATATTTCCTGCGCCAATCACCACGCCCAGTTCAATGCCCATCTGCGTAATCTGACACAGCACCTTTGCCACGCAGTCAATCACCTGATGATCAAAAAGCCGTCCGTTTTCTCCCAGCATTTCGCCGCTGAGTTTCAGCAGCACTCGCTTGTATTCCGTCTTCACGGGGTTCGTCCTCCCTGCACACATTTTCTCATAAAAAACAGGCGGCACAAGGCCGCCTATTTTCTTTGAAATTACTTCTTGGTCATTTCGGCGATTTCGGAAGCCAGATCGGATTCCTTCTTTTCGATGCCCTCGCCGCACTCAAAGCGGACGAACCGACGCACGGAAATCTTTTCGCCGGAAGCCAGGGTTGCTTCGTTAACCAGGGTACCCACGGAAACATCAGGGTTCTTCACGAACGCCTGCTCCATCAGGCAGTTTTCCTTGTAATACTTTTCGATACGGCCTTCCACCATCCGGTCCACGATCTTTTCGGGCTTGCCTTCGTTCAGCGCCTGAACACGGAGAATTTCCTTTTCCTTTTCCAGCGCTTCTGCGGGCACATCTTCCTTATTCACGTAGAGGGGATTCGCAGCGGCGATCTGAAGCGCGATGTCGTGGCACAGATTCTTGAAGGTTTCGGTCTTGGCCACAAAGTCAGTCTCGCAGTTCACTTCCACCAGCACGCCGATCTTGCCGCCCATGTGGATATAGCTTTCCACAGCGCCTTCAGCAGCCACGCGGCCAGCCTTCTTAGCAGCAGCAGCCAGACCCTTTTCCCGCAGATAGGCAACCGCCTTTTCCATATCGCCCTGGGTTTCCACCAGCGCCTTTTTGCAGTCCATCATGCCGGCCTGGGTGCGTTCGCGCAGTTCTTTTACCATTGCAGCGGTAATTTCCATGGGAATACCTCCTCGAAAAATCTGAATCAGAGAATCAGAAAAAATTATTCGGCAGTTTCTTCGGCAGCCACTTCTTCGGCTTCCGCATCGCTCTGCTCGCCCTGCTTGCCTTCCAGCACAGCATCGGCCATCTTGCCAGCGATCAGCTTCACGGCGCGGATCGCGTCGTCATTGCCAGGGATCACATAATCCACTTCGTCGGGATCGCAGTTCGTATCCACAATAGCAACGATCGGAATGCCCAGAGTGCGAGCTTCGGCAACAGCGATGTGTTCCTTGCGGGGATCCACAACGAACAGTGCGCCAGGCAGCTTCTTCATTTCCCGGATACCGCCCAGGTTCACTTCCAGCTTTTCCCGTTCATGCTGCAGCTTGATAACTTCCTTCTTGGGCAGCAATTCGAACTGACCGGCCTGCTCCATCTTGTCGATTTCGTTCAGCCGTTCCACGCGGGTACGGATAGTGCGGAAGTTGGTGAGCATACCGCCCAGCCAACGGTTATTCACATAATACATATTGCAGCGCTTGGCTTCGGATTCGATGCTTTCCTGGGCCTGCTTCTTGGTGCCCACAAACAGCACGGTCTTGCCTTCCATCGCCAGGTTGCGGATGAACATGTAAGCTTCGTCGATCTTCCGAACAGTCTTCTGCAGGTCGATGATGTAGATACCGTTGCGTTCGGTGAAGATGTAGGGAGCCATTTTGGGGTTCCACCGACGGGTCTGATGACCAAAGTGTACGCCGGCTTCCAGCAGGTGCTTCATAGAGATGACAGCCATGATGAGATTCCTCCTTGTTTTTTCCTCCGTGCGCGTCACCTCTGCCAGCCACCACCACATCGGCGGCACAAGCGGCAGATCAGCGCGCGTGCGTTATCCGTGAAATTATAACATGAATCGCAGCGTTTTGGCAAGCCCTTTTCAGACTTTTTTAAGAAAAATCCGCAAAAAAGAACGGCATAGCGTTTTCGCCATGCCGCCCTGCCATTGATGTTCCGTATTTAGAAACGGATTGCACAAGCCGTTTCCATTTTCAAGACCAGTTAAGACGATGCTTCTTTAGTATTTCAGGAAGTAGGTGCTCACATAGCCCTGCTGTCCGTCCAGCTCCACCTTCGACCAGTTTTCGCCCATTTCCAGCACCGTCACCTTCGTGCCAACAGGAACAACCTTGAGTACCTTTGTTTTCATGCCGGGATACAGCCGGAAATTCACCACACTGCCACCGTTGATATTCTTCAGCGTGGCCGTGAACGGCTTCTCAACGGGCTTGGTATAGGTCGGAGCCTTCGAGGAAACCAGGTAACGGCTGGACATATAGCCCGTTTTGTCGCTGACCTGCACCTTGTGCCAGCCATTTCCTCGTTGCAGCACGGTCACAGCCGTGTTGATGGGAAAAGAGGTGATGATTGCCGAATCGGTGCTGGGACCCTGACGCAGGTTCAGGCCGATGCCGGTATTGGTGCGCACATAGAGAACGGAACCTGTGGCTGCACCCTTGAGATACTTGGTCATCATGTAGCCCGTTTGGCCGCCCACCTTGACCTTGCACCACGTGTCGCCCGCTTCCAGGATTTCCACCCAGGTACCTGTCCAATACTGGCCCAGCACCTTGGCATCCAGGGACGCAGTTTGCCGCAGGTTCAGCCCGCCTCCTTTGACGGTGGCATACTCGCTGGCATGACCGGCACACAGTGGCGCTGCGCACAAGGACAGCGACAGCATCGCGGTCAGCAAACGCTTGGTCGTCTTTGAGTTGCTCATGGGGAATTCCTCCTTTAGTGAATAAAGAATATGTTGCGGCCATCGCCGTACAACACAAATACGACCGGGCACCCCCTCTTGTTCCTGTTTTTTCTGGTATTTGTTGGAACTTTTTCTTTTGATTTCTTAATATTTCCAGCACCAGCCTGAAGAAAAGAACGAAAAAATCAAGCAGCAAGCCATTTCTTTTTCCTCGGGAAATGTGAACATTTTCACATATTTCCAACACGATCTCTCAAAAAATGCCGCAAAAACAAACAGGAAGACGCTGTAGAAGGTTCGTTGCTCATAAGCACAGCAAAAACAGGCATGAGTGCTGTCATGCCTGTTCCGCTTTTGTCAGTTCATCCGCATGGACTCCATGCCGCCGATTTCCATTTAAAACAGCACTTGCTATCACGGAAAGGAGGAATAGCAAGCAGAACAGATGGAACCCTTTTATTGGTCTCGACAAAAATCCAAAATTTCCTGCTCTATTAATTTCATACCAAGACAAAGCGCTGACGAATGCCATACTTTCTCGTCATAGATACCATCAGCTTGTTGAATGCACCTCAAAAGCTTTAATACCCATTCATCACCTGTGATGATATCGTAAAGAATGCCAATAGCCCAATACTTCGCATAGTTCACAAGTCCACTTGCAAACTGTGAATGAATAACACGCTCCATGTCATATGGCACTTCACGAAACACGCAAGAAATATCACCGTTGCTTATATCCAACAATGCATATTGAGGATTTTTTGTTCCACTCTGAGGGATGCCCACGGAGCCAGGATTGATAATCGTCCTTTCAAAGTCCTGCTGTATATACTGTTTGTGGCTGTGTCCAGTAAACAGATAATTGCACTTCATCTGCAAAAAAATTTCCGCAGTATGGCCATCGTCGCTGTCAAAATAATATCTATCGTTATCCATAGCCGCATGGGCAATTTCAATTCGAATGCCATTTATCTCTATGGTATCCGATATTTTCAATCCTCTAAAAAAATCCATATCTCTCTTCCGCAAATGATCGTATGTAAACAAAAGGGAACCTGATTTTGAACCCGGAACAAAGCTGTTGACACCACTTTCGCAATCCAACATATATCTTTCTCGATTTCCGCGCAGACAACTGTAGGATAATCAGCTTGTATTTTATAAACAAGATCCATTGTCTTTTGTGGTTCGGCAAGATCAGAAATATAATCTCCAAGAAAAATGAAACAAGCAGCACCACATTTAACCGCATCTTCGTAGCACGCCTTAAACGCATGATAGTTGGAGTGTATATCTGACATCAATGCAACCTTGTGGCCTTCTATCCTTAAGCATGACATACATTCATTACAATCCATATTTAAGCCCCCGACAGCATTATGCGTGCTCATTATAGCATAGCTTTGATGTGCTTTTCAATAATCGGTGTTCATTGTACCGTAATTTAGCGTTTGACAGCGATATTTTTTGAATACGATACAGCAAAATCCATGCATGTTTTTCTTGCGTTCGGCCCATAAAGCCTGTATAATAAGAAATAAACCGCTCATTTCAACGCATGCACAAAGGAGGGTTTTCTGTGTCAAACAAAAAAGCAGAAAAAAAGCGCCGTTTTACCGTCAAAGAATGGAGCTGGATCATGTATGACTGGGCGAATTCCGTTTACGCCACAAACATCATGGCCGCAATCTTCCCCACAATCTTTGTCAGCGTGGCCGGCGAAGCCGGAGACATTTGGTGGGGGGTACGCCACTTCCATCGCCACGTTTGCACTGGCGGTGCTGGCTCCACTGCTGGGCGCGGTGGCAGATTATAAGGGCATGAAGAAAAAGCAGTTCACCGGCTTTATGCTTGCCGGCGTTGCGTTTACCGCGCTGATTGCCCTGACAAATAACTGGAAGGTAATGCTGATTGGGTATATTATCAGCCGCATTGGATTCTCCGGCTCCAATCTTTTCTACGACTCCTTCCTGACTGATGTAACCGATAATGATCGAATGGATCAGGTTTCCTCCTGGGGCTATGCCATGGGCTATATCGGCGGTAGTACCATTCCCTTCGTATTGTCCATCGTCATGTTGCTGGTTCTTGGGTATGGCAGCCCGATCGCGCAGAAATTCTCCATTTGGATCACCAGCATCTGGTGGCTGGTTTTCTCTCTGCCGTTCCTCAAAAATGTGAAGCAGACGCACTATATTGAACACACAGGGGCGCATTCCATTGGCCAGACCTTCCGTAACATCGGCCACACAGCCAAAGAAATCTTTCAGCGCAAGGGACTGTTCCTGTTTGTGCTGGCATATTTCTTCTATATTGACGGCGTTGGCACAATCATCAGCATTTCCACCGCCTATGGAACGGTGCTTGGGCTTGGCTCGGTGGGCATGATTCTGGCGCTGTTGGTAACGCAGATTGTGGCCGTTCCCTGCTCCATCTGGTTCTCCAAATTAGCCGCGAAGATTACCGCTCGCAAGGCGTTGATGGGCGCCATTGCGATCTACACGCTGATTTGCTGCGTGGGCTTCTATATGGGCTTCTCGCTGGAACCGCATCAAGAAAAGTTCGATCAGGCGCAAGCACAGCAATACGCACAGAAGCTGGAAGGGCTGGACGATGCTTATGCCCTGGAGCTGCGGAACGAATGCGCGGATTATCTTTCCCAGAAGGATGGCGCAGAAAAGCTGCAAGCCCTTCGCGATAAGCAGACTGCCCAGCAGCAGGAAAACGCACAGGCCGCGCTTGTGCTGGCCACAGCGGAAGAATTCCTTTCTCAGGAAGCGGAAACGATCCAGGCTCTGCAGCAAGCCATTTCCTTCTCCACGGTGCTGTTCTGGTGCATGGCATTCCTGGTGGGCACAGTACAGGGCGGCATTCAGGCGGTTTCACGCAGCTATTTCGGAAAGCTGATTCCCAAAGAGCGTTCCAATGAATTCTTCGGATTCTTTGATATCTTCGGCAAGTTTGCTTCGGTGCTGGGGCCCTTCCTTTATTCGCTGATTGGTGGCTGGACGGGACGGAGCAGCTACGGTGTTCTATGCCTGATCGTGCTGTTCCTGGCAGGACTGATTATTCTTGGCCGAGGGAAAAAGCATCTGGATGCATTGGAGCAAACTGCGGCATAATGCAAATTTTGAAAAGAAGAAAGGAAACATACTTATGGAACAACTGATTCAGGGCGTTCATCACATCGCCATCAAATGCAATGGATATGAGCAACTGCAAAAAGCGCTGCATTTTTATTGCGACCTGCTGGGCATGAAGCCCATTCGCTCCTGGGGGCAGGGCGGGGATAACACCATCGTGATGGTGGACACTGGCTGTGGCATTCTGGAGCTTTTCGGCAACAGCGGCAGCGATCTGCCCATGGGCATGATCCAGCATATTGCTTTCAAAACCAGGGATGTGGACCGGTGCGTCCAGCTGGTTCGCGAAGCGGGCTTTGAAATCATTAAAGAACCCACGGACATGGAAATCGCTTCCCAGCCGCCGCTGCCGGTTCGTCTGGCCTTCTGCCGGGGCGCTGCGGGAGAAGAAGTGGAATTCTTCTGCGAAAAGTAAAGCGCCTTTCCAAGTTTCGGCTGCTACATCGCGTGGCAGCCGATTTTGTTTATAAAAAATCAGAGAGCGGATTGCCCTGTCGGGAATTCGCCCTCTGTTTTCTTTTTGTCCATGCTCCCACGTCTTTCGGGAAAACGATGCTCGTTTTTCTCTGACGCGTTCGCAGTTTTTTGACTGACCGATTCGATTAGAAATCCGCATTGCCCGTCGTGCGGGGGAAGGGCAGCACATCGCGGATGTTGGACACGCCGGTCAAATACATAATCAGCCGTTCAAAGCCCATGCCAAAGCCCGCATGCGGCGCGGAACCGAACTTACGCAGTTCCAGATACCACCAGTAGTTCTCCCGGCCCAGATTCAATTCGTCGATCCGCTTTTCCAGCAAATCCAGCCGTTCTTCGCGCTGGCTTCCGCCAATCAATTCGCCAATGCCGGGCACCAGCACATCCACCGCCGCAACCGTCTTCTGGTCTTCATTCATGCGCATATAGAAAGCTTTGATATCCTTGGGATAATTGTATACGCACACCGGACAGCCGAAATGCTGCTCTGCCAGATAGCGCTCATGCTCGGTCTGAATATCCATGCCCCAGAACACCTTATATTCAAATTCCTTATCCGCCTTTTGCAGGATATCGATCGCATCGGTATAACTCACCCGGGCAAACTTGCTAGTAACCACCTTGCGCAGACGCTCAATCAATCCCTTATCCACAAATTGATTAAGGAATTCCAACTCTTCCGGCGCTTTTTCCAGTACGTCTGCCACCACGTATTTCAGCATATCCTCCGCCAATTCCATATCATCGTTCAGATCGGCAAAAGCAATTTCCGGTTCAATCATCCAGAATTCTGCTGCATGGCGGGGCGTATACGATTTTTCCGCCCGGAAGGTGGGGCCAAAGGTATATACATTGCGGTAAGCCAGTGCGAAGCATTCGGCGTTAAGCTGACCAGAAACAGTCAGATTGGCAGGCTTGCCAAAGAAATCTGCTTTATCCAATACCCGGCCCTGCTCGTCCTTGGGCAGATCGTTCAGATCCAGCGTAGTCGCCCGGAACATTTCGCCCGCGCCCTCGCAATCACTGCCGGTAATAATCGGGGTATGCACGTAAACAAAATTCCGATTGGCAAAGAAAGCATGAATTGCCTGCGCAGCAATGGAGCGGATGCGGAACACCGCGCTGAACAGATTAGTGCGCGGCCGCAGATGGGCCTGTGTGCGCAAAAATTCCACAGTATGGCGCTTCTTTTGCAGCGGATAATCCGGCGCGCTCAGCCCCACTACTTCCACTGCCGTAGCTTTGATTTCAAAGGGCTGCTTCATTTCAGGCGTCAGCGCCAGCACACCCGTTACCGTGATAGCAGAGCCGATGGTGGTCTTCACCACTTCCTTGAAATTAGGAAGCGTCTCCTCGCACACCACCTGCACATTCTTAAAAAAGCTGCCATCGTTAAGTTCAATAAACGCAAACGCCTTGCTGTCGCGCAATGTGCGCACCCAGCCGGATACCGTCACCTCCGTGCCATCCGTCGGCGTCTCCCGAAATAATTGCCGAACCAGATATTCCATTTTCTTTGCCTCCAAAATCTCTTAATTCTGCTTTCTCAACCCGCCCGTTTGAATGCGACGGCGGTTCTGCCCCGTTTCAGGCGTTTTTTTACATGGCTTTTCCCAGCAGCGCCGCGCCGATAATGCCCGCTTCGTTCCCCAACTGCGCAAGCACAAGCTTGGGGCTTGGCAGCGTTTTATACATCAAATACCGCGGCAGCTTCTCCTGCACCGCATCCAGCAGGAACTGACCCGCGCTGCTCACGCCGCCGCCCAGAACGATCATTTCCGGATCCAGGAACGCCGTGATATTATTCACTGTAATGGCCAGATATTTCGCGTACCGCTCAAACACCTGCATCGCCGTATGATCTCCGGCCTTGGCTGCATCGATAACGATCTTGGCATTAATCTTTTCCGGATCCCCGCCAGCGCGCGTCATAATATCGCTTTCCGGGTATCCAAGGCACGCCTGCTTCGCCATGCGAATGATGGCCGTGGCGCTGCAATAGCGCTCCATGCAGCCATCATTGCCGCAGGTGCAGGGAACGCCATCCACCACCAGTGTCATATGTCCCAGTTCGGTACCCACGCCATGCGCGCCGCTCCAGGGCTTGCCGTTAATCACGATGCCTGCGCCCACGCCTGTGCCCAGAGTCAGGAACACGCTGCTCTGGCAACCCGCACTCACGCCCGCATAGCTTTCCGCCAGGCCGGCCACCGTTGCATCGTTATCAATGAAAACAGGCTTATTTATATACTTTTGCAGTTCTGCCCGCAACGGAATATCATGCCAGCCCAGATTCGTGCAGAAAATCACACGGCCTTCCTTCTGATCCGCCACGCCGGGAATGCCAATGCCGATGCTCTTCACATCGTCCACCGTTATCCCTGCCTTTTTCAGCGCCTTCTGCGCACAATCCGCCATATCCCTCACGATTTCCTGATAGGGCCGCTGATAAAGGGTTTTAGTAGATGCCTGGGCCAGAATAGACCCTGCTTCCGTTACCACGCCTACTGCGATATTCGTTCCGCCCAGGTCAATGCCGATGTATACCATATGCCTTCTTCCCTTCCGTAATGATTTATGCCTGCTTTTATTTTCCTGCGCCCAGCATCATTTCGTTCAGCCGCCGATCCAGTTCCTTTGCAGCGGAATAGCCCATGTGTTTAAGCGAGAAGTTCCGCGCTGCTACTTCGATAATAATGGCCAGATTGCGTCCCGGACGCACCGGCAGCACCAGCTGCGGCACCCGCACGTCCATAATCGTGGTGAAATCATCCGACAGGCCCAGCCTATCATACGCCTTCTTTTCCTTCCAGGCCTCCAGGTGAATTACCAAATCAATGCTCTTGGACATAAGCACCGCACCAACGCCATACATCGCCTTGATGTCGATAATGCCAATGCCTCGAATCTCCATAAAATGGCGCACCGTTTCCGGAGATTCGCCGGTAAGCCGATTATCCGTCACCCGGCAAACATCCACCACGTCATCCGCTACCAGCTGATGGCCGCGCTTTACCAGTTCCAGCGCCGCTTCGCTTTTGCCCACGCCGCTTTCGCCAGTGATCAGAACGCCTACGCCGTAAACGTCCACCAACACACCATGCAACGTAGCCCGAGGGGCCAGGCAACGGTTCAGATAATTAATGGCGTTAACGGTAAAGCGCGTGGTAATCTGCTCAGTACGCAGCAACACCACATCATGCATCCGAGCCAGCTCCTGCATATCCTCTGTGGGCGTCATTCCCCGGCAAAGAATCACGCAGGGAATGGCATAGGAAAAATACATTTCCAGCCGCTCCCGGCGCACCTCTTCAGGCAGCGATTCAAGATAGGACATTTCCGTCAGCCCCACAACCTGAGGCCGTTCATCCGCAAAATGCTCATAAAAACCCACGAACTGCAATCCCGGACGATTCAACTCAGCCGAACGAATATCCCATTCCTGGCGAGAAGACGGGCTGAGCACCTGCAAAGACAGCGCCTTGATAAAATCCTGTGCGTTAATCATCCAATGCCTCCATTTTCTGGCTTGAGGATAAAAAATATTATACCGCGAACTGCGCCGCATTGCAAGGCAGCCAGGCTGCTTCGGCGCAAAAAATCAGAGAAAAACCGGCTTTTCATTCATTCGCTTTGCTGGGGGCGGGCACGAATTGCTGCACCGCGCCAATCCCTTCCAGATACGGCCGAAGGGTAAAGGGCGTGTCCTCCTGGATGGCGGCAATCACCTGATCTGCCGCCGCACCGGTTACCGTCACCGGCTGATAATTGTTGTATTCTGCCGTGCCGGACATATGAGCAGGAATCAGATTCAGCTGATGTCCCAGATAGTTATTATCTTGGTCGAAGGAAAACGTCACCTGGGCAATCACAGAGTTCATCGAGCGCACCTTGGAATTTCCCCCAAAGGAGAAATTGCCCAGGCTCCACAGTGTGGTCACGCCGTTATGCACCCGCACTCCCTGCAAAACATGCGGATGATGCCCCACCACCAGATCGGCCCCGTAGCTTATCAGCGCGTTGGCCAAATTTTCCTGATGCATGTCATGGCGCGTATCATATTCCACGCCCCCATGCATGCAGGCCACGATCACTTCACACCCCCGGCTTCGCAGATAATCAAAATTATCCCGAACCTGCTGCCTATGCCCCCACCAATAGGAAATATACACTGCCACGAACCCGATTTTCACGCCGTCCTTTTCCAGAATATACGTAGCATCAGTATCCTCGGTGGTGCCAAAATAATTCACGTCCTGATCCTGCAACGCCAGAACGGTGGACTTAATACCAAACGAGCCATAATCCCCGGTATGGTTATTGGCAATAGAAGCCGCTTCAACAGAAGAAAGGGGCAAAATCTCCGCAAACGACATCGGCGCACGGAAATTATAGGTTTTATCCACCTTGTTGGCGTCGTAATCATAAAACACGCCTTCCAGGTTGATCACCGTGCAATCATCCTGCTCAAAAATATCCTTTACCTGTGCAAAGGGATATTCCATCCCATAACGAGCGATAAAGGCTTCAAAGCCGCTGGATTTTTCCCGTTCGGATGAGGTGCAACCCAAAGTGCAATCCCCTACGAACGTGACCTTTACCTGCTTTGGGGCTTCATAAAACAGCGTTTCCGGCGTGACCACCGGAGCCGGCGTGGTGGGCGCCGGGGTAGGCGTAGCCGCAGGGATCGCCGTTGGGTTTGCGCCCAGCGCCACACTGCACACACAGCAAAACGCCAGCGTGATTGCCAGCAGCCTGAAACTCATTCGCCCCATCTGTCTTCTCCTTCCGAGCCTGTTGCTGAAAACAAGCTTTTTTATGATACCAAAAACGCGGTGTTTCTGTCAACACATGGCTGGCTTCGCCGAAGCGCCACTAAAGCCCTAGCCAGATACAAGGGGGATACATGTGTCATTCGTCCTTTTTTGTCCAGGCAATCGCACCCTGCACCGCCTGATTCCATCCCCGAAGCAGTGCATCCCGATCCGCCTTGGGCATCTGCGGCGAAAAGGTATCTGCCACGTGCCAGCCCTCTGCCGTTTCAGCCAGATTGCTATACAGCCCCACAGCCAGTCCCGCCAGCAATGCTGCGCCCAGTGCCGTGGTTTCCAGCACGGCAGGACGCACAACCGGCACGCCCAGCATATTGCTTTGAAACTGCATCAGAAACCGATTGGCGCTAGCGCCGCCATCCACCCGCAGCGCTGCACTTTCCCTGCCGCAATCCTCGGTCATGGCAGCAAACAGATCCCGGGATTGATAAGCGATGGATTCCAGCGCCGCCCGGATGATATGCGCCCGGCCCGTTCCCCGGGTCATGCCCACCAGTGTTCCCCGGGCGTACATATTCCAGTATGGCGCTCCGAGCCCGGCGAAGGCGGGCACCAGATAGACCCCACCCGTACTGCCTACAGACAGCGCCAGCCCTTCGCTCTCTGCCGCCGTGGAGATCATTTTCATTTCATCCCGGAGCCATTGAATTGTCGCCCCTGCCATAAACACGCTGCCTTCAAAGGCGTAGGTTGGCTTACCGTTTAAGCGCCAGGCCAAGGTGGTAATCAGGCCCGCTCTGGACAGCTTGAATTTATCGCCTGCGTTCATCAGCATGAAGCATCCGGTTCCGTAAGTATTTTTCACCATGCCTTCCTCAAAACAGGCCTGACCAAACAGCGCAGCATGCTGATCACCTGCCAGCGCCGCGACCGGCACCCGTGCGCCAATAATATCGCTGCGCAAAACGCCAATGACCTCTGCGCTGTCCACCACCCGAGGCAGCATGGCACGGGGAATATTCAGCATAGAAAGCAGTTCTGGATCCCAATCCTGCGTATGAAGATTAAACATCATGGTGCGGCCTGCGTTCGTAGCGTCCGTCACATGGGGATGCCCTTCCACCAAATTATAAGCCAGGAAGGAATCCACCGTGCCAAAGCAAAGTTCGCCCCGCTCCGCGCGATCGTGCAGCTTCAGCTGATCCAGAATCCATTGCAGCTTGGTTCCGGAAAAATAAGCGTCTGGAACCAGGCCAGTTTTTTCCCGAATCATGGGGCCGTAGCCTTCTGTCTTCAGCCGCTCCACTCGATCCGCCGTGCGCCTGCACTGCCATACGATGGCATTATAAACGCAGCGCCCGGTTTCCCTCTCCCAGACCAGCGTGGTTTCCCGTTGATTGGTGATGCCGATTGCGGCGATTTCCTGAGCCGGAATACCCGCCTTGCGCACGGCGGCGCGAAGTGCCTCAATCTGTGAAAGGAGAATATCGCTGGGATCATGCTCAACCCAGCCAGGCTGGGGATAATGCTGCGGAAATTCCCGGGCAGCCGAGGCTACCATGCTGCCCTCCAAAGTGAATACAACAGCCCGGGAACTGGTGGTTCCCTGATCCAAAGCCACCAGGTATCGTTTGTTCATCATGGCGAACGCCTCCGTTTGCTTTCGAAATATGCTGGTTTTAAGTGTATCAGTTTTAACACAGAATTGCAAGGGAAAACGCGAAGACGAAAGGGAAAATTCCGCGCCTTTTAGCAGTTTTCCTCGCTTCCGTTTTCCGTTTTTCTTTTCCTCATTCAGGCTTGACAGCTGGCTCATCTTTCATTATAATAATTTTAATAGCGAAGACGGGAACAAGTAACCCTGTGTGCATCGTCTCCAGAGAGCCCCCGGCCGGTGAAAGGGGGCGGCAGGCACAGCGGTGAATACCTCCCCGAGCTCGATACCGAAAGCGGAGCAGCCGCCCATGTAGGCTATCGCCGGTGCGCCGGATACAGCGCCCAAAGGGCATGCTTTGCATGCTGAACGGAAGTGGTACCGCGATCATCCGCCTTCCCCAATTGGGGCGGGCGGCTTTTTATTGCATCCAAAGGAAGGAGGCAGCCCATGAACATTGACCAATTATCCTTTGCCCATCGGTTTGACGGCGTATCTGGCAGCGCTATTCGCGAGATTTTTAAGCTGCTGGCTGTGCCGGGAATGATCTCCTTTGCCGGCGGCAATCCCGCCGCCGCTGCGCTGCCAGATACGCAGGTTGCCCAGCTGGCCCAGGAGGTGCTGCTAAGCAACGGCAAAACGCTGCTGCAATACGGCGCAACGGAGGGCTATGCGCCGCTGAAAGAAAGCCTTGTCCCCTATGTGGCAAAACAGTTTTCCTTCACATGCGGCCCCGATGAAATCCTGCCTGTTACTGGCTCCACGCAGGCCATGGATCTATTGTGCAAAGCGCTGATAAATCCAGGCGACAAAGTCGTAGTGGAAGATCCAACATTCCTTGGCAATATGCAATGCATCAAGCTTTATCAGGCAGAGTTGGTGCCCGTGCCAAGCGATGAAGAGGGCATTGACGTAGACCAATTGGAAGATGTTTTCCGCACCCAGCATCCCAAGCTGCTTTACGTTATCCCCACCTTCCAAAATCCCACGGGACGCACCCTGTCTCTGCCACGGCGTAAAAGAATTGCGCAGCTGGCGGCGCAATATGGCGTGGTTGTAGCTGAGGATGACCCTTACCGGGATCTGCGCTACAGCGGCGATCCGCTGCCCTCCATCAAGTCCTTTGATCAGGAAGGATGGGTGGCGTTTATGGGCAGCTTCTCCAAGGTAATTTCGCCCGGGCTGCGGGTGGGATACCTGGTGGCTAACAAAGCGCTGCTGCGCAAATGCACGATCGGGAAGCAATCCAGTGATGTGCATACGGGGCTGCTGAATCAAGCGATTGTAGACGCTTATTTGCGCCGCGGGCTTTTAGAACCGCACGTGACAGAAATCTGCGCCAGCTATAAGCAGCAGTTGGAAACAATGCTTTCACTGCTGGAAGAATGCCCCGGCGCGGCGCATTTTACCCGTCCGGAGGGTGGACTGTTCATTTTCGCGGAACTGGAGCCGCATTTGAACGCTACAACTCTTTTGCAAAAAGCGATTGAACAGGGCGTGGCCTATGTGCCCGGTACACATTTCTATGCCTTCGGCGGCCATGAAAACACCCTGCGGCTGAATTTCTCTATGCCAACCCTGGAACAGATTCGGCTGGGCATGGGCAAGCTGGCCCAGATCTTTGGCGAAGGCTGAGCGATAACCTTTCATCATAATTTTAAAGGAGAAATCAAAATGCAAAACGTACTCGATACCCTGCGGGAGCGCGGATTCCTGGCTCAGATCACCTTTGAAGACGAGCTGTATAAGCAGCTGGAAAAGGAGCCCACCACCTTCTACGTAGGCTTTGACCCCACGGCCACTTCCCTGCATTTCGGGCATTTCATCCCGATTATCGCCATGGCGCATATGCAACGGGCGGGTCATATTCCGATTGCGCTGGTAGGCGGCGGTACGGCCATGATCGGTGATCCCAGCGGCAAAACCGACATGCGCAAAATGATGACCGTAGAAACCATCGATCATAACGTTTCCTGCATCAAAAAACAGATGGAGCGATTCATTGAGTTCGGCGAGGGTAAGGCTCATATCGTCAATAACGCTGATTGGCTGCGGGGCCTTGGCTATATGGATTTCATCCGAGACGTAGGTTCCCTCTTTTCTGTCAACCGGATGCTGGCGGCGGAATGCTACAAGCAACGTCTGGAGCGCGGCCTCACTTTCCTGGAATTCAACTATATGCTCATGCAGAGTTACGACTTCCTGCAGCTGTTTAAGAATTACGGCTGCCGGCTGCAGATGGGCGGAGACGATCAGTGGAGCAATATGCTCTCCGGCGCGGATTTGATTCGCCGCAAGGAGCATGAGGCTGCTTTCGCCTGCACCTTTAAGCTGCTGATGAACCACGAAGGCAAAAAAATGGGCAAAACGGAAAAAGGCGCGCTCTGGCTGGATCCCGCCCTTTGCTCTCCCTACGATTTCTACCAATACTGGCGCAATATCGCCGATCAGGACGTAGAAAAGTGCCTGAGCCTGTTGACGTTCCTGCCCATGGACGAGGTGAAGCGACTGGCCGCGCTGGAAGGCAGCGAAATCAACGAAGCCAAGAAGACACTGGCCTTCGAATGCACTAAACTGGTGCACGGCGAAGAGGAAGCTCAAAAAGCGCAGATGGCGGCGGCGGCGCTGTTTGCTGGCGGCGCTGCGGCAGATGTGCCCACCTTCACTTGGACAACAGCGCAAATGAGCGAGGATAACCGGCTGACCACGCTGCTGAACCTGTGCGGCCTATGCGTAAGTCGCGGCGATGCACGCAAGCAGGTACAGCAGGGCGCAGTCGTGATGAATGACCAGAAAGTGACGGACATCGATACGGTGATCACTCCCGATATGATTCCCACCGATGGCTTGCTGCTGCGCAAAGGTAAGAAAAACTTCTGTCGCGTGGTGCTGAAATAATCATGGCCGATTCCTATAAAACCCTACGCCAGGAGGCCAGCGATTTCTTTATCGTTCAGAAAAGTCGGTTTATCGGCTATGCAGCTCCCTGTGAGACAGAGGAAGAAGCGCTCTCGTTTCTGCGGCGCATCCGCGAAAAACATAAAGATGCAACCCATAACTGCTACGCCTATATCATCGGGGCCAACGCCGGAATCATGCGCTACAGCGATGACAGCGAACCCGGCGGAACGGCAGGCATGCCCATCATTGAGGTGATGAAGGCCCAGGGGGTGGTCAACTGCTGCGTGGTGGTCACCCGCTATTTTGGCGGCGTTCTGCTGGGGGCCGGCGGGCTGGTGCGCGCCTATAGTCACGGCTGCGTTTTAGCGTTGCGCGCTGCTCAGGTGGCGATCATGGAAGAAAGCCAAAGGCTGCTGCTGGACGTACCCTATCCGCTGTGGGATAAGGTAAACCATACGCTGAAAAGCCTGCCGCAAATCACAGAGGATACCTCCTTTGGCGCATCCGTGGAGGCCACGCTACTGATCCGGAAAAAGGACATGGACAGCGTGATTCAATCCCTCACAACGCTGACAGATGCCAAAATCGATTTTCTGCCCCTGGATATTCTTTATTATCCTTGGCCGGTTCCTGAGCAGGAACCGCAATAATAAAAGCCCCGTTCCGCTTTTATGTAAAGGCGAACGGGGTTTTTAATGTTTTATTGCTCCTGCAGGTTCTCTGTTCAGGCTGTATCAGCATCCGCCGATCTCGTCTTCATCAAAGATAGCCTTTTTTGTCACAAATTGGCCAAACCGTTCCTTCCATTCCAGATGCAGCTTGCTTGCATCCCAGGCAGGCAGCGCCGACTTATCCATTCGCACAATAATCATCAGATCATAACGATTGGGACGCGCAATACAGCAGGGAACAACGTCCGCGCCATACACGCCAGGAATTTCCGCTGCTTTGGAAAACAGCGTCCGCACCTGCGCTTCCAGCGTCGATTTATCCAGAACATTGTCTGTGTACTTCACGATAATATAATGCTTCATCGCATCTCCTCCTTGGTTTGCTGTATGGTAGTATAGCATGATCTTCCTTACCGCGCAAGCTTAATCCCCAGATTGCCAGAACAACGACAGGGCATCCGTGCTGCTTTCCTCCTTCTGCGCCGCGCCAAAGAGCCGGTCGGTAATATCCTCCCAGAGAGTACGCCCGGCGGAAGGTGCTTTTGCCTGGGCAATCTGCACCGCCTGCTTTCCCTCCAGCAGCACACCGTTATTGAGCAATTCCGAGTTAATCGGGATAATCCGATAGGTATAGACCACGCCTATCTGCGCCTTTTTATCCGTATAATAAAGCGTTTCTCCGGCGTTGCCATACAGTTCGTTCAGAATAATGCATTCCCCCACTGCATCCCGCTGAATCCGATATAACCCCGCATCCGAAGCCGTAATTACCAGCACAGGATTGCCCGAGGCGTTATGCGTCACATAGAATGCCGATGGTGACCGAGGCGCAGACCAAACAGTGGATTCCTTGGTGGGACGATTGGAAGAAAGAAAGACCTCGGAATAGCAATATGATTGAGGCGTCAAAGAAGAAGCCAGCATAGGTTCCCCCGCCCATTCGATGGATTTCGTATCAATTTTGAGCCAGACGATTCCATCTGCCTTGGCAAACTGCGGTTTTTCCTGAACGCCCTGATAGCACGCCTTAAAAAACTGCGCGGCCAAGGCAGCGGTATAATCCCCGCCGGAAACCCAGCTTTGAAATTTATGGTTGTTGTCCGGATTATCAAAGCCCATCCAAAACGCGGTGGATAGTTCGCTGTTATAAGCGGCCATCCAAATATCTCGGTTCCCGCCACCCGTCATATTCACCGTTCCGGTTTTTCCCGCCACCGGCACACCCGCGCGCGTCAGCTTGGCTCCAGTGCCTGCGGATGTGACGGATTGGAGCAAACTGGTCATCAGATAGGCCGTCTGCGCGGAAATCACCTGTGTGCCCGCATCCTCATGGCGATAAACCACGTTTCCGTTTCTATCCTCAATGCGTTCGATAAAATACGGCGAATAGAAAATGCCGCCATTGGCAAAGGGCGCGTAGGCTGCCGCCAGCTGCGCAGGAGACACGCCGTAGGTCATGGAGCCAAGCGCCAGAGAAAGGTTCCAATCCCGGTCATCCAGAGGAATGCCTACCCGGGTCAGATAATTCCGTGCCGCTGCCACGCCGATCTTGTCCAGCAAAGCAACCGCCGCCACATTCAGGCTGTTTTTAATCGCAGTACGAACCGTGACATTTCCATAATATAGATTACCGCTGTTGCGCGGAGAATACGTGCCAAACTTCTGGGGCGTATCATTTAGAACGCTGGCCGTCATATAGCCATAAGACTCAATCGCCGGAGCGTAAACCGCCAATGGCTTCAGCGCCGAGCCCGGCTGGCGCCGCAGCTGTGTAGCCCGGTTCAGCCCCCGCTGCACCGTGTATTTGCGCCCACCTACAATGGCTCGAACCGCCCCGGTTTGCACGTCAACGCTGGCCATTGCTCCCTGCGCCTGCTCTCCATCGGAAGCATCGGCCGGAAAATTAGAAGCAGACTGGAACTGCGTATCGATAATATCCTGCTGCGCGGTATCCAGTGCCGTATAAATATGATATCCGCCGCCCAGCAACGCTTCAGCCTGCAAATTGAGAAGACTTTCCGCTTCATCCAGCACTGCATCCGTATACCAGCCATAGGAAGCCGTCATGGTTTCAGCCGGAATGGGCGTCACATCCTGCGCCAGCGCCGCCTGATAGTCCTTCTCGGATAGCAGCGCATTTTCCCACATGGTGCGTAAAATATATTCCTGCCGCTGGCGATTGGCATCTGGATGCAGATGCGGCGCATAAAGAGAGGGCGCTTTAATAATCGCTGCCAGAGATGCGCCCTGCGCCGCTGTCAATTTGGCTGCGGAAACACCAAAATACACCTTAGCTGCCGCTTCAATGCCATAAGCACCCCGACCGAAATAAATAAAGTTCAAATACATTTCCAGAATTTCTTCCTTGGTACACTGCCTTTCCAGCTGTACAGCTAGATAGATTTCTTCCAGTTTCCTGGAAATCGTTTTCTTTGTGGTCAGATGGCTCAGCTTCACCAGCTGCTGGGTGATGGTACTGGCCCCTTCCGTATAATCCCCGCTTTGCAAATTGGAAACAACAGCGCCGAAAATCCGGATTAAGTCAAAGCCTGGATGCTGATAAAACCGAAGATCCTCCGCAGCCAGGAAAGCCGACTGTACCTCCCTGGGCACCTGCTCCAGGGGAATGCTCACCCGGTTTTGACTGCTTTGAATCCGGGAAATAAAATTTCCGTCCCGATCGTAAATCGCGCCGCTCTGGGGAATATCGCGCATTTTGTTCAAATCAATCTGCTGCCATTCGCCCATGTCAAACAGGAAATAAACAGCAGCAGCGCCGCCCAGCAGCAAAACAGCGAGAGCGACCAGCAGATTCCTGCCTGTATGCCGCTTCTTCTTTTCGTCCAGGGCGCGAAGTTCCTTTAGTGCCTCCTTTTCCTGCGCTCGGCGCATCTTTTCTGTGGCACTACCCCATTTTTCCTTGCGCATTTCGCTGCCTCCCTTTTGCCGCTTCTCTGCTATGTTTTCCAGCCAGACCTTTCCGCAAAGCAGAGAAATAATGGAAACATGCCGACAATTACCATCGACAGCAACGTTGGCTGCATTGTATACTGGCAGTGCATAAAAAACGGATCGGCTTTTATGGCTTTCGGAGGTGCTAATTATGAAAAAAAGAAAATGGAAGGGCTTACTTGTATTCCTCATGCTCGGCGCGCTGATATTTGCCTGTGCCCTGAAGGGGACAGGAGAAACCGTGCAGCAGCTCAGCTATCCAGAATTCTGGCAACTGGCCGAGCAAGGGCAGATTGCCGCCGTGGTGATGCAGGACAGCCCCGAATGGCGGATCACGCTGCAATCCGGGCAAACAGTGCAAACGCCCAACCCACGCTCCGAAACCGCCAAGGAACGGCTTCTGGCGCTGGAGATTGACGTACAGGAAAGTGCCGCTGATCCCCTGCCAGGATGGGCACTAGGCGGGATCGTTGTCTTTGCAGCAGTTCTGCTGCGCAAAAGGAAAAGCGGGCACGGAGCAGCAGGACTGGCTCGATATGCCGCTGTTCAGGCGGATTGCACGATTCCCTCCACCACGTTTTCCGATGTAGTCGCCGCCCCGGAAACTCTGCATAGCATGAAGGATCTGGTAGCCTTTCTGCAGTCGCCTGATCAATTCACTAAAATGGGAGCACGTCCGCCCAAAGGCGTTTTGCTTTATGGCCCGCCTGGCACCGGCAAAACCCTGCTGGCCCGTGCTCTGGCCGGCGAAGCGCACACGCCCTTCTTCGCCATGAGCGGCGCAGACTTTGTTCAGGTTTACGTAGGTGTGGGCGCGTCCCGAGTACGGGAACTATTCCGAAAAGCGCGAAAGGACGGAGGCGGCGTGATTTTTATTGACGAAATCGATGCAATCGGCAAAAAGCGGGATAACGGCAACGATGAGCGGGAGCAAACTCTGAACGCCCTGCTGACCGAAATGAGCGGTTTTTCCGGCGCAGATGGAATCATCGTCTTGGCTGCCACCAATCGCATCGACACGCTGGATCCTGCGCTGCTGCGGGAAGGGCGCTTTGATCGACGCATTGAGATTGGGCTGCCGAATTATGCACAGCGGCTGCAAATCCTAAAGGTGCATGCCCGAAAAAAGCCGCTGAGTCCCCAGGTGGATTTAACCGATCTGGCGCGGCAGACAATCCTGTTTTCCGGCGCTCAATTGGAAACGCTGCTTAACGAAGCGGCCATCCGTGCCGCCCGACGAAATAGCACCGCTTTGGAACCGGCTGATTTGGAACAGGCTTATCTGGCCGTCACAGTGGGCGAAGACAGCATGCGTCCGCTTTCCCCGGAGGAAAAACGCATCACAGCCTTTCATGAAGCGGGCCATGCGCTGATCACCCATTGCATGCTGCCTGCTTCCCAGCTGACCCGCGTAACCATCCTTCCCTCCTCCCGGGGCGCGGCTGGATATTCCATGAGTATTCCGCCGGATCGTGTTCTGCATACCCGTAGCGAGCTAAAGGCTATGCTCTGCGCGGCGCTGGCCGGGCGATGCGCAGAGGAGCTGGTTTTCGGTGCAGAAAGCGTGACGACAGGGGCCTCCAACGATCTGCAAAAAGCCCGGGAAATTGCCAAGGCCATGGCGGAAGAATTCGGCATGGGCGAAACTGGCGATGTCGCTGTCGATATAAAAGCCCTGCTCCGACAGGGAAGGGAGGAAACGCTGGCCTGTCTAAACAAAGAAAAGGAACGCCTGATGCGTTTGGCTCAAGCGCTGCTAACCCACGAAACCCTTCGTTCACCTCAGCTTCAGGAAATTCTTGCATCTGATTAATTGACGCATTTTGCGCATTTCTTGAAGAAAATGGCAATTTCAATTGAACATCTTGCACATGTGACCAATTTCTATGTTGATTTTCTTGCTTTTCCCTTCCCTTTGCAAGTCGTTCATTGACGGCTTGCATTTTCTTTTCCATTTCGTCTTTTTTCATCGTCCTGCCATCCTTCGGCCATAAATTAGGGGTGGTCAAATCAGACAGAATCCTGTATAATATATGCAGTTATCGTAAAGGAGGTCTCCAGGATTTTGTTGAAACGATTCATTTGCGTGGTGCTTTGCTGTGCGTTTTGCCTATGCGGCTGTGCTCTGGGAGAACAAGCGTCCACGATGCCCCCTTATACGCTGGCGGGCTTTGATGACACGCAATACCGGGAATGGAGTTCCAACCAATTGTTCCTGCGCCTGGAAGAGAAAACCGGCGTGAAATTCAACTATCAGCAGTATACCACCGATGCCGACTGGCAAAAGGCCAAGGAGTATATGCTGCAGGGCGAATATCTGCCCGATGTGCTGTTCAAGGCAGGGCTTTCCTCTGCCGAATGCATTGCCATGCGGGAAGCTGGCGTACTGATTGATCTGAAGCCCTATCTGGAATCCTGCTGTCCCAACCTGTGGGCGCTTTTACAGGAAAACCCGGAATACCTGGACGCGATTACCCTGCCGGATGGCAGCATCGTCGCTCTCCCTTATTTGACCACCACGCCGCTGCAAAACTACATGTGGATCAATTCGGCCTGGCTTAAAACGCTGAATCTGAAAGCGCCCACCACCGCGCAGGAACTGGTGGATGTGCTGACCGCTTTCCAGAACTGGGATCCCAACCAAAATGGCAAGAATGACGAAATTCCGCTGGGCTTCCTGGGTTCCTTTGATTTGAAATTCCTAGCTCACGCTTTCGGCCTGGTGGCAAACGATTATAACGTGTTCGTTCAGGATGGCGAAGTCAAATTCATGCCCTTGGAAGAAAACTATCGGTTGTTTGTCACCTGGTGCCGCGATCTGTATCAGGCAGGGCTCTTGGATCAGGATGGTTTCACCACTACCAGCAGCCTGCGCCAGGTGACGGACAGCAATGCCACAGAAACCTACGGCATGATCCTCGCCCCCATCGCGGCGGATGTTTTCCGGGTCAGCTGGTCGTCGGATTACACCATTTTGGCTCCGCTTTCCTATAACGGGCAGCAAGTATATCGGGATTTCGCCGGCGAAGTGCTGCGGGGAACCTTTGCTGTTACCAGCGCCTGCAAGGAACCGGAGAAAATGCTGCAATGGGTGGATTACTTTTATTCGGAAGAAGGATCTATCCTGACCTCCGTCGGCCTGGAAAATGAAGACTTCGTTATTGATGGCGACGGCACCTGGCGGCTGACGGATTCTGCGCAAAACGATTCATTCTTTACCGTCAATAATCTGCTGGATGGCGGCAACACGTCCCCCGGCGTTCTGGCAGACGATTTCCAGCGCCGCTACAGCGGCAATTCCACCATGCTGGAAACCCTGAAAAAGCAGGATCAAGTGAAGGAATCGCTGGTTCATCCCTTCCCTTATTATAGCCTGACGCAGGAGCAGGTGGACTATATTACGCCCCTGCAAAACCAAATTGGTTATTACGTAGACATGCAGCTTGCCCAATGGGTGTTGGGCGAAACGGAAATCTCCGATGCGAGTTTTCAGGAATTCAAGACTACGCTGGATGCAATGGGCCTGAACGATTTCCTGGCTTTCTGGCAGGAAATTCTCAGCACACAATGAGGAGGAAACGAAACCATGACCGACAGCTATGCTCTCATGCTGGCGCAGCTGCGCCGTGCTCCCGCCACTGAACGCTTTGCCCGCCTTTACGGCCGCCGGGAGGGCGAACTTGCTCGCCAACTGACCCGCTATTCCCAATTGGTCAAGCTGCATGAGGATATTTTCCACGCCAATGCGTCCCCTCTGTATCTGGTCAGCGCGCCAGGCCGCACGGAAATCGCTGGCAACCATACCGACCATAATAATGGCCGCGTGCTGGCCGCTGCCGTGAACCTGGACTGTGTTGCCTGCGTCTCCCCCCGGGATGATAATATGGCGGTAATCCACAGTCAGGGATTTCCGGTTATTGAATTGAGCATAGATGATCTCTCGCCCCGGAAAGACGAGGAAGGTACATCGGCTGCGCTTGTTCGCGGCGTGGCAGACGGCATGGTTAAGCGTGGTTTTAAAATTGGCGGCTTCGAAGCCGCGATCACTTCGGATGTGCTCAGCGGCAGCGGCCTTTCCTCCTCGGCCGCCTATGAAGTTCTGATCTGCGCGATTCAGGATGCGCTGTATAACGGCTTTACCATCGAAAGTACGCCCCGGGCACAAATTGCCCAGTATGCTGAAAACGTCTATTTCGGCAAGCCCTGCGGGCTGATGGATCAGATGGCTTCCAGCACTGGCGGCCTGGTCACCATTGATTTCAAGGGCGAGCCGCAGGTGCAGTCTCTGTCCTTTGCGTTCCGGGAAGCGGGCTACTCGTTGGTAGTCGTCAATACCGGCTCCAGCCACGATAACCTGACGGCAGAATACGCCTCCATTCGCCAGGAAATGCAGGCTGTGGCAGGGGAACTGGGCGAAAAAGTGCTGCGTCAGGTGCGGCCTGAGCAGCTCTGGCAACATATGAACGAACTGCGCGAAAAGCTGGGTGATCGCGCCGTGCTCCGTTCCATGCATTTCTTTGAAGAAAATGAGCGGGTTAAGCAGCAGGTGCATGCTATTCGGATGAACGATCTGGGCGCTATGTTTGAAAGCATCAAGGCGTCCGGCGAAAGCAGCTGGATGCTGCTGCAAAACGTCTATCCCAGCAGCAGCGTGCAGCAACCGCTGGCGCTGGCGCTGGCCATAGCTTCCAATATGCTCAAGAATAAAGGTGCCTGGCGTGTGCATGGCGGCGGCTTTGCCGGCACTACCCTGAACTTCGTGCCCAACGATATGGTGGATACGTTTGTGCAGAAGATGGAAAAAGTGTTCGGTTCCAATGCCTGCTTCGTGTTGGATGTGCGCCCGGAAGGTGCTGCTGTAGTGTTTGGCCCGGAAATGTAATCTCCAATTTTCCCCCTATCCGTTGATGGATAGGGGATTTTTGATGAAAACAAGCATAAAAAAAGCGTTCGTGCTTACCGCGCGAACGCTTTTGTTTTATTTCTTTTCTCGGTCTTTGCAATGTCCATCGCAGCCCGATTGAAAGGAGCAGCAGCTACAATCGCCCCGCCGCATACGGCGAGCATGCCGAATCAGTATCCACGCGGCATAGCCAATCACGGCTGCGCCAAGCAAAACGCTCCAGTCCATAACTCCTCCTCAGAAAACAAACAGCGACCCCACCTGATAAACCACCAGCGCCGTCACCCAGGCTAAAGCAGTCTGCGCCACCACGCTGGCCAGCGCCACGCCCTTGCCTTCCATTTCCCGGCGCATGGCGGCATAAGCAGCCACACAAGGCATATACAACAAAACAAACGTGAGGAAAGAAACGGCGGACATGGTAGTGGGGAAAATCCCTTGCAATGCGGTCAGCATTGCATCGCTGGTCACTTCCACACCCGAAAGCACCGACAGCGTAGACACCACGCTTTCCTTGGCTATCACGCCGGTGATAATCGCCGTGGCCGGCGCAATGGAACCAAAACCCAGCGGCTTGAACAGCGGCGCAATCAGGCCACCGATCACGCCCATCATGCTTTCTTCCAGCGTTTGCGCCTGGGTCAGGGAGAAGGTATAATTTTGCAGGAACCAGACTGCCACAGTAGCCGCCAGAATGATCGTAAATGCCCGCTGCAGAAAATCCCTGGCCTTGTCCCACAAAGTGCGCCACACATTTCCCGGAGTGGGCAGTCGATAAGCAGGAAGCTCCATAATGAATGGCGCAGCATCGCCATGGAATACCGTCCGCTTCAGCACCAGCGCGCTAAGCACCGCCATGACCATCCCGCCCACATACAGGCAGCACATGACCAACACGCCCTGCTGCGGGAAGAATGCCCGGGTAAACAGCGCGTAAATCGGAACCTTTGCACCACAGCTCATAAAAGGTGTAAGCATAATCGTGAACCGCCGATCCCGCTGACTCTGCATACTACGCGCGCCCATCACAGCGGGCACTGTGCAGCCAAAGCCCATCACCATGGGAATAAAGCTGCGTCCATTTAAACCCAGCTTCCGCATGGGCTTATCGATCAAAAACGCCGCCCGAGCCATGTATCCGCTATCTTCCAGGACAGAAAGCAGCAGGAACAAAATCACGATAGTTGGCAAAAAGCCCAGCACACTGCCCACCCCGGCCAGCACACCGTTCACTAGCAAATCATGCACCCATGCTGCAACATTTGCCTGGGTCAGCCCCGCATCAATCCATGCAATCGCCTGATCAATCAGCGCCGCGAAGCCATCCGCAATGGCCGTGCCAATGGGGCCAAAGGTGATGAAAAAAACCAGAAGCATGGTCAAAATCAGGATCGGGAACGCAAGAACGCGATGCATGACTACCCTGTCAATCCGCGCGCTGACGCTTTCGGGCATTTCCTTGGCCTTCACTACGCATTGTCGCATCACCCCATCCAGGAAGGTATATCGGGCATCGGCCATGATGGCTGCCCGCTCCATGCCCTCCTTCTGTTCCAACCGGGCGATAATTTCGCCAATAATATGCAGCGTGTTTTCGTCCAGGCCCAGCAGTTTTTCTATCCGCTCGTCCCCTTCCAGCAGCTTCGTGCCGGCATAGCGGGGAGAAAGACCCTTGCTTCTTGCATAATCTTCAATTAAATGCACGATGGCGTGCAGCGCCTCATGGGTTTCTCCATGACAGATATCCAGCTTTCTGGGCAGCTGCTTTTTTTCTGCTGCCAGCATAGCCTGGCGCACCAGTTCATCCATGCCATCGCCCTTGCGCGCGCAGATTGGCACTACGGCCACGCCCAGCGCCTGACTAAGCTTTTCTACATAAATGGTGTCCCCATTTTTGCTGACTTCATCCATCATATTCAGCGCCACCACCATCGGCGTTTCCAGTTCCGCCAGCTGCAGCGTTAAATACAAATTCCGCTCCAGGTTCGTCGCATCCACGATATTAATCACCGCATCAGGCTTTTGCAGCGTAATAAAATCCCGGGAAACCACTTCCTCCATAGTATACGGGCTGAGAGAATAGATCCCCGGCAAATCCACGATCTGCACATCGGTATTCTCCGCTGCATTCTCCTTGCGGCGAAGCAGAGGCGGACCAAAATGGGTGCTGCCACCATGATGATGATGGATCATGGTGCCCGTTTTTTGCTCCACTGTTACGCCCGGCCAATTGCCCACATGCTGATTCGAGCCAGTTAAGCGATTAAAAAGCGTGGTTTTTCCGCTGTTTTGGTTGCCTGCTAATGCAAATACATAATGCTGCATGGTCATTCCTCCCGAAGGGTAATCTGCGCCGCGTCTGCCTTGCGAAGCGTCAGCGAATAGCCCCGCAGCTGAATCTCCATCGGATCTCCCATTGGCGCCAGCTTCCCAACCTTCACCAGCGTTCGAGGCGTAAGCCCCATATCCAGGATATGCCGATGTAGCGCGCCCTCGCCGCCCACCTGTTCCACAATTCCGCTTTCTCCGGGCAGCAAATCCGCCAATGTTTTTCCCATTGTTTTTTTCCTCCTCATCATCCTACATCAAAAGAATAGCACGTTCATATTTTACTGTCAAGAACGCCAGCACGTTTCCTGTCGATTTCTGCTCAACCCATTTTCAGATTGTAAACGATTGGCAGAAATCGCTCTTTTTCCTTCAAAAAGCATTGAAAGTTTATGTAGTTTATGTTACAATATGGTGAAGATTTTTTGCATGCTTGAAGGGAGGCTTTTTCCTTGCGTAAATTCATTCTCGCTGTGGCGGGGCTGACCCTGCTGATACTTCTTTGCGTCTCCCCCGCGCTGGCGCAGACCTACTCTTTTTCGGATATCAACGCCACTGTGGATCTGGATTCCGGGACGTTTGATGTGGTGCTCACCCCCTATAATCTCAGCGCCAATGCCGATTGGCTTTCCAGCCAAGGGCAGGATCCAGACGCTGTGCAGAACACCTTCGAAAAAGAAGGCATTCTACTGAAAGCGGTGGACGAAGAAAATGGACGCACTCTGGTGATTACCGCACTGAAGGATCTGGACGCGCAAACCTATTTTGACCTGAATAACCAGGATGAGGATATGCGCAAGGAATACCGCTTATCCCATACCAACGGTACAGCTTACAGCGTGCTGGGCTATGCCTATTCCAGCGCCAAATGGAAAAACTATGGCGGTGATGTTCTGCGTTTCCTGGTAACCAACTACACCCTGCGCGAGGGCGGGCAGTTGCTTTGCACCGGATATCAGCGGCGCACCATCCGAAATGGCTACACCATCACCCTGGATCTTCAGGTGACCGGCCGCAATGCCAAAGAAGCGGATGACAAGGTGCTGGAAAACATCATGAAGACCTTTAAATTCACAAAGATTCTGCCCATGCCGGAGTTGCCGGTGAAACTCAGCTTCTCCAGTGCGCCGCCCACAGAAACCAGCAGCGAAACCTTTACCATTAAGGGCACTACCGAACGCAAGGCCACCGTCACAGCCACGGTGTTCTCTCTGGGTTCTACTGGCAGCCAGATCTATTCTGATACAGCGAACAGTTCTGGCGCATTCTCCATCAAGGTAACGTTGCCCAGCCAGGGCGTTTACTCCGTCACTGTTACAGCCCAGGCGGAGGGCGCGCTGGACGCCACTCGTTCCTTCTCCGTGACCTTCCAGCAGGGCATTCTTCCTGTCAGCCTGACTGCTTATCCCGGCGAAACTCTGGGCGATGAGACGCTCATCTCCGGCTCCACCATTGCCGGGGCAACCACCAAGGTTTCCATGACCGGCCCCAAGGATTACACCAAAACCTACACCAGCCAGGAGTTCAACATTAAGCTGGATACCAGCGCCGAAGGCACCTATAACATCGTGCTTACCGTCACCAAAAAGGGGCTGCAGGAACGAATCTTCACCTATACTGCCACCCGAACCTATAACGATGTGGAACGGATAGAAAAAATGAAAGGCAACGCAAAAAACATTTCTTATGATAACCTGTCCAAGACAAGCAACAAGGGAAAGATCGTTAAGCTGACCGGATACATTACCGGTACGGAATCCCGGGGCGGCGAATGGGTGACCACCTTCGCACTGACTAAATCTGGCGAGAATTACAAGCAGGTGGTCTACGCTATATCTTCCGAGGAGCCGCCCTATTCCATCGGTTCCAAGGCTGTGCTATATGGCACGGCATCGGAAACATACACCGTGCTGGTGGAAGGCGGAACCATAAAAAACTATCCCCGTGTGGAGGTTTCCTTCTACGAACAGGCGGACTAATCTGCTCCTCATAAACCGGCCTTTCCCCGTGGAAAGTGCCGTTTTTTTATTGCGCAAAAGCATTTAAAAAAAGGAGAAAAAAACGCCCGATTCGCTTCATTCGCGTTTCGGGCGTTCTGTTTTTTTGTATTGAATTAGTAACTCATGCATACCACCACGCCGCCCACATTATCCGTGGACACCGTGTAATCCGTGGCCGCCATGCTGATTTGCGCCTGCACATCTGCCGCCGTTGTGCCGCCAGCCATCCGGGTGATCTCGTATTTCAGCTCCCCGTCTTCATACACGGCAATGTGAGGATGCTGCATCAGATATTCGACATATTCCTCCATGCACATATCCAGCGCATGCATCACAGCGGCATGGCCCTTGCCCACGTACCGATAAATACAAAGCTTGCTGTTCACGCCGGTTTTGTAGGATTTATCCGTCACAGTATCGTTAGGATAGCCCTGCACAGGGAAGCGGAACACATAGCCATATTGCCAGCTGTTTGCCACCAACCAATCGGACAGCTCCGTATCCACGAATTTTTTATCCATCAGTTCCTTATCCGTTTTGCTGTACCGATCCATCCGCAGCGAGAAACCGGACTGATATTCGCTGGTGCCGGGATAATTCACGTTTTCCGCCGTGCGTACCTTTTCAATCAGCGCCTCACCGGAGTATTTTTCAATGTACTTAGCCGCCGCTTCATTATAATAGGAAGATTGCGCCTCCATGGTGCGGTAGCCTTCGCTGACCACATAGCCTTCCAGCCCTTCCTCTTTCGCAGCGCTGAGCATTTCGCCCAACGCGGAAATAGCTGCCGGGAACAGACGCACCTTAGCGCCGGACACAGGGATGGTTTTATCTACTGTGTAGACAGCCAGTAACTCGTCCTCAGAAAAATCACTGGGCAAGGAATGCCACTGATTCAGCAACATCAGTCCGCCCATGGTCAATTCATGCCGAGACACTGTGGCGGTATACGTATTGGTCAGCGGGAATT
This sequence comes from uncultured Oscillospiraceae bacterium, assembly GCA_964423675.1. Taxonomy (GTDB): domain Bacteria; phylum Bacillota; class Clostridia; order Christensenellales; family Aristaeellaceae; genus RUG563. The sequence continues at coordinate 1,596 of CAYRFP010000010.1, read as the reverse complement.
CGGTTAGATCCACCACATCCCAGTCCTCGGTTTTGGGCTGCGGCCATTGAACGCTTTCGCCCTGCTGCTGCTTTGCGGCTTCCTCCGCCTTGGCCTGCTGATACTGGGATTCCAGCAGGGCGTTTTCCTCCGCTGCACGCTGGGCGTTCTCCGCCTGCTGCGCCTGAATGGATTGGTCCATCAGGAAAACTCCCGCCCCGCACACCACCAACAGCACCAGCAGCACGATCAAAACGCGCCCCAGCTTCTTATAGGCATCTCCGCTGCGTTTTTTTGCCATTGCATTTCACCTTCCATAACGCGCTTTTTCCGCGGCTTTCTCGCCTCTTTCCCCACGCGGGAATAGAGACAATTCTCCTACATATTTATATCAAATATATTACAAATTGTCAACCAATTCCGCTGCATCCGGCGTGTAAATTTATTCGCGCTGCATCCGCTCCATCAGCTCGCCCAGGGTTTCCCCTATCGGCGCGCGGATAATCAGATCCGCCCGCTGATCCATAGATGTGGTGGTTCTGTTAATAATCGCCAGAGGACCCTTGTATTCCGCTGCGTACCATGCCGCTGGGTAGACCGAAAGGGACGTTCCACCCACAATTAACAGATCGGCTGCATCCATGGCACGCATCGCCGTCTCCGTAACGCTGGAATCCAGCGGCTCTCCATACAGTACCACATCTGGCTTGATCACACCGCCACAATCGCACCGAGGCACGCCCTGACTTTGCAGAATTGCTTCCATATTATAAAAGCGATGGCAGCGGGTACAGAAGTTTCGCAAAACGGAACCATGAAGCTCAATCACGCTCCGGCTTCCCGCCGCCTGATGCAGTCCATCAATGTTCTGGGTAATCACGGCAGAAAGAATCCCTTGCTGCTCCAATTGCGCCAGCGCTCGATGCGCCGCATTCGGCTGCGCTGCCGGGAAGAGCATTTTTTTACGATAAAAGCGATAGAATTCCTCCGTTTTCTGCCAGAAGAAATCCTGACTGAGAATGGTTTCCGGAGGATACGCCCATTTCTGGTGATAGAGGCCATCGGTGCTGCGGAAGTCCGGAATGCCGGATTCCGTGCTGCATCCCGCGCCGCCAAAAAATACTGTCCGCTTCTTCCCCTTCAAAAGCAGCTGAAGCTGCGCAACTGAATCCATCCTCTTTCGCCTCCTTTGTGCATATTATCGCGCACAGAAAGCGTGCTGTCAAGCATTCTTAACCGTTTCGGCCTGTAAAAAACCAGCAAATACAACTTGTGCATAAACAAACACAAGAATATTTGTGAAACTTTGAGAATGGTTATTTTGAGCCAAAACAAGTATAATTAAGGCACAAAGAAGATGAGTAGGCTTCTTCTTCCTCACCTTCTTGCTGAACTCTGATCTAATTTTTGAAGGAGGATTTATCCATGTCCAGCGTATCTCTGCAACACATCTATAAGGTCTATGCCGGCGGCGTCACCGCTGTGAGCGATTTCACCCTCGATATCGAAGATAAGGAATTTATCGTTCTGGTCGGTCCTTCCGGCTGCGGTAAGTCCACCACGCTGCGGATGGTGGCCGGTCTGGAAGAAATCTCCGACGGCGAACTGTATATCGGC